>LGFX01000017.1 GCA_001508335.1 candidate division TA06 bacterium 32_111 | reverse complement strand
TCCCTTTCATTACAATATTCCATTCTTTTTAAAAATTTTAAGATTTTTTATCTCCTCTGTCAACCACTTTCCTTTTTCATTAACCCTCTTTTACATCTATTCAAATACCCCTTTTCTCTAATCATTATTCTCTCTCAAACATTGTTATTCCAAAGTTTGACTTCTGTTACTTTCTTACATCCAAAACTTGCAATCCCCTTAACGGCCATTCGGTTTTTCTCTTGTTCATTTACATTCTTCAGCAAAAAAGGAAAATGATTCCCTCAACTACACCTCAACCAAAAATGTCACACTGTCAAGCACCGTCCCCAATTAAAAATCACTTGACTTATTAAACTGTTGAAATAGAATAGTCAAAAAAGAGAGGTGATTTGAAAAATACAATTTTTTACTCGATAGTTGGAATAAATTATACTTTCTCGTTTATTATTTTAAAGAATCTTATACCAATAACAGGTTATTTCATACCGGGGATGATGGGATTCGTTTTCACAGCATCTTTGATCTTTCTACTTTTTGAGAAAAAAATAATTTTGGGATTTAAAAGAAATTTTTATAACTCCCTTCTCTTTTCCATACCTGTAACTATTCTTTACCTTACAACCATATTTCAAATTAATCTTTTTAACACTTTTTTCGTTTTTGTTTCACTCTTTGTATCTTACAGGGTTTCAGATAAAAAAATTTTCAGTAAAGAAAACATTTTCTCAAATCTCTTCAACTTTATATCGTTTGCAATAATTTCTTTACTGATTTTTAAAATCTCATCAAAGTATTTTCTCTATTTCATTTCTTTTTTCATCATCCAAACTTTTACAATCTATCTTATAAAGAGGTTGTACAGAAGAGATCTCTCTTCACCTGATTTTATATTCTATCCAAATCTTATAGCAGCTATCGTTTTAACTATACTTTATTTTCTAAACAAGCCTTTAAAAACACCTGAAGTGAGTCATTTAAATCAAGTGTACCTTTCAGTATACATTTTTGTTGCAAACTTTTTGAACTCTTTCCTTTTGATTAAAAAGGAGAAACACAAACTGTCAAAACTGAATAAGGAATTTGTTCTATTTCTCTGTCTAACATTTTTACTTATTTTAACCTTCTCATTTTTCAACCTTTTAATCTTAATACTTCTTCTCATTCCAACTATAACATCATTTAAAGTTTCAAGAAAAGGTTTCGGGGTAAGTGAAACAATAGCTTTGGTAACGATGGTAGCAATTCTGATTTCACTTTTACTACCTACAATAAAAGTTTTGAGTAACAAAATGGTTGTCATTCAGGATTGTGAAAATTTGAACAACAATAGAAACAGTTTAAAAGATGTTTATGTAATAGACAACATTTACATAAAGTTCATTGACAAAAAACCCGTCGCAATATATTCAAAAATTAAAGATAGGTATAGATACTTTTTTACCCAATAGTTTTATAAACTTCAACTTTCACCTTTTCACATCTTTGGTTTATCTCATCAAGTAACTTTTTACTCTTTTCTCTAACATCCTTTTTATAACCCTCATCAGTCATATTTTTAAGGTTTATAAGAATGTTCATATAGGCACCTTCCGCACATGAAATTAGATTCAAGGCGGAAACACCAGCATCCGATATTGAGTTAACATTTCCCTTTTCAGTTATACTTTCGAGATACGGTAAAAGTTCTTTTATAGTTTCAAGGGTTTTCAAAGGGACATCTATAGCCTTTTTAGTTGCCTCTTTCAACTTTTCATCCCTAACCCTTTTCTCCTCTTCGCTCTTCTTAGGCATTTTAAAAACTTCCATATAATAGTTGAAAGCCTCAGTGTCAAGATCGATAAGACCAAGCATAATATTCTTTATCCTCTGGGAATTAACAGCAATATCCTCAACATCCTCATTATACTTTTCGTATCCCTTTTTACCAAAAGTTAGATTGGCTACCATAGAAACGAGTGATGCTGCTATTGAACCTGATAGCGCTGCGACACTACCTCCACCTGGTGCTGGAGAATCTGTTGAAAGTTCATCACAAAAATCTTTCAAACTCATATCGATAAGTTTTTTCTTTTTCATTTTACTTTCATAAGCATACTCGATAACTTTTTTTTCAATTTCGAAAGGATATAGAGTGTCAAGTCCCAAAGATTTAATCGCTATGTATAATATCTCCTTTTCAGGAATGCCTGTTGACTTGTTCTGCTTTTTTAAATAATATTTACCTGCTTCGATTAAAGCAGCTTTAGGTATCAAACCAACGAGTTCTGAACCTGTAACTTTAACACCTATTCTGTTAGCCTCCTCAGAGGCTTTTTCATACGCTACATGTGGAGGAGTTACTTTCCAATTGGTTAGATTTATTGATATCTGTGCTATATTGTAATCATCAACAAACCATCCTATAGCACGACACTCTTTAAGAAGTCCCGGTATATAGACTGTCTTTCCGTTCTCATCTTTTACTATTTTCCCATTCTCATCTTTTTTAGGATACCCTTTCTCCCTTATAACATTCGCTATCTTTGTTGCGAGTTTAGCATCCTTTGTGTTAAGGTTAATATTGTACGCTATTAAAAAATCTCTAACCCCAATTACTGTGGCACCACTTTTTGGATTGAACTCAGCTTTACCGAAATCAGGTTTCCATAAAGGATCTTTAATCTTTTCTTTTAAACCTTCATACTCACCCTCTCTTATGTTGGCGAGAGATTTTCTTTTCGGTTCAGTTGCAGCATACTCGTAAAGATAAACTGGAATGTTCAACTCGTTTGCAACCCTTTCTCCAAGTTTTTTTGCAAGTTCAACACACTCTTTTACACTTATATCACTTACTGGAACGAATGGACAAACATCACAAGCTCCCATTCTTGGATGTTCACCTTTATGTTTTGACATATCAATAAGTTCTGAACCCTTTTTTATAGCGAGGAATGCTGATTCAAGAATAGCTTCTGGTGTTCCTATAAATGTTATAACTGTCCTATTGGTGGCAGCTCCAGGATCAACATCAAGAAGAATAGTTCCACTTACAGATTCTATTGCATCTGTTATCTGTTTTATAACATTCATATCTTTTCCTTCAGAAAAATTTGGGACACATTCTACTAACTTCATTTTTCCTCCTCACTTTTTTCATTTTTCCTTTCAATATTGTATTCTTTCAATTTATAATGCAATGTTCTCAAACTTATTCCAAGAATTTCTGCTGTCTTTTTTCTTGAATAATCGTTATCTGCAAGAACATTCAATATGTGCTCTCTTTCAACATCTTTCAACCTTTTTGAATAAAATTCTCTCCTTATCATTCTTTTGTTAAGTATCTCCTCAGGGATATCATCTATTGTTATTATATCATTTTGAGCCATAACTATAGCATGCTGTATAACATTTTCGAGTTCCCTAATATTCCCGGGCCAATCGTATTTAAGAAGTGCTGCCATAGCCTCATTCGAAACACCTTCAATGTTTTTATTCTTTCCATTCAACTTATGTATTAGATATTTTACAAGAATAGGTATGTCCTCTTTCCTTTCCCTTAAAGGTGGTATAACTATTTTTACCACCTTTAACCTGTAAAAAAGATCCTCTCTGAATGTTCCCTTTTTCACCTCATCTTCAAGTATCTTATTTGTCGCTGATATTATTCTTACATCAACATTCCTATCCTCAGTATCTCCAAGCCTTCTTATTTTATGCTCCTGTAAAACTCTTAATAGTTTTGTTTGAGTTGAAACTGAGAGATCTCCAACCTCATCCAGAAAGAAAGTCCCTCCATCAGCAGCTTCAAAAAGCCCCATTTTATCTGTCAAAGCACCTGTAAAAGCACCTTTTACATAACCGAAAAGTTCACTTTCAAGCAAAGTTTCAGGTAAAGCCCCGCAATACTGGGTGATGAATTTTTTATCCTTTCTCGGTGAATTGAAATGTATCGCTCTCGCTATAAGCCCTTTTCCAGTTCCACTCTCACCTTCAAGTAAAACTGGAACATCACTGTTTATAACCTTTTCCAAAAGCCTTAACACATCCCTCATCTTTTTACTTGTTCCAATTATATCTTCAAAATTGTATAGAGATGAGATCTCCTTCTTCAAAGTGAGATTTTCAATCGCCAGAGAATTCGTGAGTTTTGCATTCTCAATGCTTAAAACAGCGAGATTTGCAAAAGCGTTCATAAACTCTACCTCTTCCTCGGAAAATATCTTCTTGCTCGTTTGAGTATCAATATATATAACCCCAATAACTCTATTCAACCTTTTCAAGGGAACTACGAGTATAGAGCGAAGGTTGTAAAGTGCTATGGATTGTGATTGTGAGAATCGAGGATCTGTTTTCGCATCCGATGTCAAAACTATCTCTCCATCCTGCAAAGCTTTATAAACTGAAGTCATAGAGATCTCTTTAGAGTTTATTATATTTTCCTTGTGAAAATTTCTTGCGACCTCAACTTTCATCTCCCCTTTTTTATCCTCAAGTATCATCAAAAATCCTCTTTCAGCTTCAAGAACGTTCAAAGTGATATCCATAATCTTTTCGAGGAGTTCGTTGTAATCTCTTATAGAATTAATAACCTCACTCGCTTCATAAAGAGATTTTAGAACCTTCACATTTTCCGGTAAACTTTTTGCCATAAAAACTCCTTATTTCGAAAAGAAAGTTACAGAATTTTCTGAAAAGTTGCCAAAAAGGTCGTAAACTCTAACTAAGAACCTGTACTCCCCCTCTTTAAGAGAACTGTTATAGATAAATAGAGTATCAGTAATCGAAAAGGAATCTGTGAAAATGGTAACACCATTCCCATCTGTTATGGATAGGTTTAAGTAGGATGAATAATTGGGTTTTTCACTTTTGAATTTGAAAGAGTATGGATAGACCAACTCCTCTCCTTCAGAGGGAGAAATTATGGTTGGTATATACTCAACGAATCTAATCAAAGAAAGATCTTTTATTCTCAAACTCTCCTGAAAACTATCCTTTATAAAAATATCTCCCTTTTCACCTATAAAGTCATAAAGGTTCATTGGTGAATTACTTTTGTTGAAATTCAGAGAACATTTTATGAAATCTTCATCATTAACTTTTATAAGTTCAAATCTCCCAAAATCAAAATATACCAGCGCTTCAGAAATATCCTCTATTGAATCTTTCTCTAGAACTTTTATCACAAAATTTACATCGAATCTTAAACTATCAAAAATATCGTAAGTTTTTCTTACAGAAGAGTAAACATAGGATGTTTCAACCTTCGGAATAAAATTCAAATATTCAACAAGATTTAGAGGAACTCCAGAAAAAAGAATGGTATCTATATAGAGTGTCGAATACCCATCTTTGAAAAATTTTACTCTTAAATTACCTTTTAAAAGATTCAAAAAGGAAACACAACCAAAATCATCAGAAACTTTAGTTATAGTATCGTTTATTGTAACAAGAACCCCTGCAAGTGGATTATGGGAACGGTCATAACATTCTATCTTAACAGTGCTTTTTCCAAACCTGTTCTCAGGGTCGAGTAAACCATTATGAGGTACATCTATATAGCAGCTTGAAAAAAAAAGAAAAAGAAGGATAAAAAATGAAAAAAATTTTCTTACCATATTATATCAAAAATGTTAAAGAGATAAACGGAAAAGGTTACATCTACGAAAAACCTGTTTACTTTGGACCAATTGTTATAGGTTTTATAATTTTTAATAGCATCCTCTTCAGTTGTTGATTTTAAATACATTTCTTTCATATTAAGAGTGAACACATATGAGGTAACACTACCTATAAGAGATGAAAGGAAAATGGAACCCAAAACTACAGATTTGTTTCTCTCTCCCAGAATACTCTGTCCCCATCCGGGAAAAAGAGCCGATTTTATTAAAAGATTCTTTCTATCAAAATTCATATTCTTTTCTATTTTATAATAAGGTAGTGCATCTTCAATCAAAAAATTAATTCTCTCCTTCGCTTTTAAAAAGACCTTTACTATTTTTGGAGAAACAAACTCCTCATTTAAACTGTAGTTGTTATCTAAAGTTAAAATATTTTCAAAATAATTCTGTGCACTTATCGTATCACCAATTGCGATATACGAAAACGCTATATAGGTTTGTAAATTTATCAGGTCATCCTTTGACATCTGATCTTTAAAATCCTTTAACATCCTTTCACCTTCAGAAACAACCTTATCATACTCTCCTGTTTCATAAAAAATTATTATATCGTTTATTGAAGTAGCAAAAAGTAAAAAAGGAAACAGGAAGATCAAAAAGAGTATATCTTTTTTGATAGTTCCTCCTCGTTAATGTATATTTCATCCTCTATAGGGTCAAAGGATGGGTTTTCAATTTTTATTTTATGTGGACCTATTAAAAGTTTTATAGAATCACCAATTGGTGTTGTTCCTATATAGTAGTCATCTATATAAACTTTTCCCCACGGTCTTACGACTATCCTTAAATACCCATAAGCCTTTTCAAGTTCAACATCCATTTTTAAAACTTTATCCTTCTCTATAAAAATCTCCTTAAAATATTCTTTTCGGTTTGGATGTTTCAAAGTTATAATATGTTTCCCAACCTCGAGTTTTATACTTTTTGAAAGTGGTGTCCTATCTATAAACTTTTCATCTATGTAAAGATTAGCCCATGGGATAACATTAACACTTAAAAAACCATAATCAATCTTTTCTACCTTTTTCTCCATCTTTAAAAATATAGAGTCATTTTTGTTCAGTTCTACAGTTGTATCAATTTTTTCATAATCAGGGTTTAAAGAGGAAATTCTGTATACTCCTTTCTCAAGGGATATTTTTTGTGGAGTTAAAATAACTATGGAATCGTTTATAGTTATCTGAATTTCTTTTGGATCCGTAAATACATAGAGTTCAAACTTTTCTGCCTGTTCTTCTTTCAAATAGATTGTTTCAATCTTTTGATTTTTTGAAAAGTAATAGAATTGATAAAAAATTATCGAAATAAAAAGAAGAAGCAGAGTTATAAAAATCGCCGTATCCCTATATCTGCTTCTCTTTTTAAGTTTTACCTTTATAATTGGTTTTGAAGATACTTCAACTGTATTTTCAGAGAAGATGAATTCTCTAAGTTGTTCCTTTGAAATACCTATTTTAAACTTTTCAATCTTCTCTAAAAGTTCATCGGCTGATGATGGTCTTTTTGATGGATCTCTGTTCAACATTGAATTAACTATATCTATAAAAATGGAAGGTATATTATCCGGGTCGTAATCGAAATCTATCTTTTTAAAATAGAGTATATTGTTGATAGTTTCAAACTGATCTTTCCCTTCAAATGGGTTGGTGCCTGTTATCATCTCTATAACGGTTACACCGAGAGAAAAGATGTCTGATGCTAAAGTTATCTCCCTACCTGCAAGTTGTTCAGGTGGGAAGTACGCAGGTGTTCCAATATATGTCCCTGGATTCGTAACATTTATAAGTTCTTTTCCAAAAGCAAGTCCAAAATCGGTTATCTTAACGGTTCCATCATCAGATAACATTATATTATCAGGTTTCAGATCCCTATGTAAAATTTGCTGCGAATGGATGTAGGAAAGACCTTTCAAAACCTCTCTTAAAATGAAAAGCGTATATTCGAAAGGAATATTTTTTTTCTCTTTTATTACACTTTTAAGTGATTTTCCTTTGATATATTCAAGAATTATAAATTTGTCCTCATCCTTCTCGTAGAAATCTATGATTGAAACTATATTCTCATGTTTCAATTTACCAAGAATTGCAGCTTCCCTTTTAAACCTTTTTACAAAATTTGCATCCTGACTCAGATGAGGGTGCAATTTTTTTATTACAACTTCCCTGTTTAAAGAAATTTGCACACCTTTGTAAATTGTTGCCATCCCACCTGTTGCTATCGTTTCCTTTAGAAGATATTTTCTTTCATCAGATTTCATAATATTTTATTTTATCATTATAGAAAATTTAGTCAAGAAACTGGTTTATTCAGTAAAAGGTTATTCCAAACCAATCAAAGATATCATTCTTATTTTTATCAAAAGTTATAAAATCTATTTTCCTACCTTTAACCGAAATTGAACTCAAAAAGTTGGGTTTTATAACATGCTCCTGCTTTTCACCATCAAGGAAATTTATATATACATTTATACCATCAGATTTTTTAAGAACTCGATAGTCATCAAAAAAAACTATTTTTATCTTTTCAACATTTTCATTTTTTATCTTTATTGTATCAAAAACGGAACAGATTATGACAACCTCACTTCCAATAATGGAAACCTTTTCTTCATATTTTTTAAAAATGGGGTTTCCATCTTTCAAATATAAATACTCGTTGTTGTATGTTGAAAAATCTCTACCAAAAGAGAAAGGCAACAATCCGAAAATATCAGTATAGTAACCGCTGCCATAAATTTTTGAAATCGTTTTAACAAAAAAATTATTTAAAGATTCACTTCTTACAGGTTTTAAATTCACAATAAAATCTTTGTTGGGATTATACATTCTTTCAAAATTTGGAATGTAAACTAAAGAGGAATCAGGTAAAGATTCTATATCCCTTTTAAGAGGTTTCAAACCATTATTTTCAGCATTATACCTATAGCCCCATTCACCAATAAAATATCCATTCTCATTTTTTTTGAAAGTAAGTTTTTTGTAAGAGTTTGTTATTAAAAGATCAGAGTATAGAAGGAAAGATAGTATAAGGACTGTAATTATGAAAGAAAATTTCAAATCTTTCGAGTTTAAAGATTTTGAAATTAATACCATGTAAAAAAAGTAACCAATATAAAGATACCTCCCAACGATCATTGGGGAAAGAATAATTATAGAAAGTGAAAATATAACAAAAAACAACTTCTCTTTACTGTAATCTGTTTCAAACATCAACTTATAGGTATAAAAAAGGCCTGTTGAAAGTAAAATTATTCCCAGAATCATGTTGAGAAAACTCTGATCAATATAGATAAAAAATATAACGGATATCAAAAAAGAAAGATAAAATAAAAGATTTCTAAGATCTTTTGAAGAAAGGAAAGGAAGATTTAATAGTCCAAACCATATGACAAACTCGATGGTTTTTTTAAAAATTTTATGATAGTTTAAAAATCTTTCTGATCCCTGCCACTTTAAAGATTGTAAAATATCGGCACCAAAAACAGAGAGTTGGAGACCTATTATAGTTAAAAGAATAAATATTAAAAAACTGAAATTGAACTTTCTATCAATTTTTTTAAAGGAAAAAAGAAATATAATTATCAAAAATAAATTTATATAAGATAAAAGTATCGAAACGGAAAAGAAAAGAAGAAAGAATAAAAAACCTTTTAGATTCTGCTTTTCCAAAAAGTTTTGGAAGGTGATGTAGGAAGCGAGAAAAGATAAAAAGAATAGACCATCAAGCATGAAAGAGTTATAATATAAAGCGAATGCTGGAGTTAGAGTGAAAAGAAATGATAAAATGTAACTCTTTTCAACTCTCCTTTTTTTTAGATAAGAGGATAGAAGAAGAAATATTAAAACGGTAACAGAATAGTTAAAAAGATGGATGATAAAAGTGTTACCTTTAGAAATTCTATTTAGATAATGGAATAAAATATAAGGGAAAAAAGTGTGTGTTCCATCTAAAGGTGTTAACTTTAAACCGTTGAATATAAGTTCCGTCTTAGAAAATTCAAAAATGTTTTTAATCTGAAGATTCTTCGAACCAAAGAAGTAAAGATAGTCATCATAGTTTACATATCTACTTGAGAAAATTGACAAAAAGGTTATAATAAAAATTATGAAAAAAATTTTCTTCATTGAACAATTATATAATTCTAAGGATTTTTAGTCAATACAAGGAGTGTTTATGTTAGTTGATAGCAGAATAAAAAAATGGGCTAAGACGCTTGTGGATTACTCAACGGAGATAAAAAAGGGAGAGAAGGTATTCTTAAGAGGTTCTTATGAGACTTTGCCACTTCTAAAAGAGATATATCGAGAAGTTACAAAAAAGGAAGCTATGTGTGAGGTAAAAATAGTTGATAACGAATTCTCTGAAATATTTTACAAAGAAGCTAACGATACTCTTCTTTGTAATGTTTCTCCAATAGATGAATACATTTTCAAAAATTTTGATGTTCTAATATCCATTGGTGGAGAAAAGAACTCTAAAACTCTTTCCCACATAGATCCTAAAAAAATAAGAAAATCTATGAAAGCGAGAGAGAATCTTAATAAAGTTTTCTCAAAAAGAGTTGCTGAAGGAAAGATGAGATGGGTTTTAACATACTATCCTACCCATTCCGCAGCACAGGAAGCAAATATGTCTCTTTCCGAAATAGAGGATTTCATCGTTGATGCATGTTTTTTAAACTCCCAGGACCCTTCAAAAGAGTGGAAAAGGATTCACAAACTTCAAAACAGGATTATTGATTTCCTTTCAAAGAGAAAAAATTTCAGAATAGTTGCAAAAGACACAGACCTTTCATTTTCAACAACTGGAAGAAAATGGATAAATTCTGATGGACATAACAACTTTCCATCGGGAGAAGTTTTCACAAGCCCTGTTGAAACAAGTATAAATGGAAAGATAAGATTCACGTTCCCTGGTATATATATGGGTAGAGAAATAGAGGATATTTACCTTGAATTTGAAAATGGCAAAATCGTAAATCATAAGGCAAAAGTTGGAGAGGAACTTTTAAAAGAATTACTAAAACTCGATGAAGGAGCATCGAAGGTTGGAGAGGCTGCTATAGGGACAAATTATGGTATAAAAAAGTTTATAAAAAATATGTTGTTCGATGAAAAGATAGGAGGAACTGTTCATCTTGCTTTAGGTAACGGATTCAAGGAAGCAGGTTCAAAAAACTTCTCCTCACTCCATTGGGATATACTATGTGATATGAGAGATTTTGGTGAGATTTATGCTGATGGAAAACTTTTCTATAAAAATGGAAAATTTTTAATAAATGGAGTTAACCTATGAACGAAAAAAACATTAACGTAAAAATCGATAAAGAGGTCGCTGAAGGTGAATACGCCAATCTCGTTTTAACAGTACATTCATCTTCAGAATTCATCTTCGATTTTGCTAAACTACTTCCAGGTATAACTGACGCTAATATACATACAAGAATAATAATGACACCTGCCCATGCAAAAATGTTCTATAAATCTTTGAAGGAAAGTATTGAAAAGTATGAACAGAATTTCGGGGAAATAAAAATCGGAGAAGATCTGAAACAAAAAAACATCGGTTTCAACAAAAACGGTTGATAGAATAAATCACATAAAAGAAAATGATAGTTGAAAAAACAAAGGAGAATTTGAATTTCTTATAAAAAATAAGTATAACGATGGTTTCAAGGAAAACAAACAGTATCAGATCTATTTGAAAATTATACATAAGGTATAACCTTTCAGAAAACCCTACAACATTTTCAATAAATTTGAAAATGTAATTCACAGGGTAGGTAAAAAAACCAAAAAATGGAATAATAGATAGTATAGACATAGGTATGAGAATAGAGAAAGGTAAATATAAAATAAAAGTGAAGAATGGAGAACCAACAGAGATATATTTGAATTGAAACATCATATAGGGAATGGTTATGATCAAAACCGTTATAGAAGTTAAAAATAATTTTAAAAAACCACTTTTTATTTGAAAATTTTGAGTAGAAATATATATACCGTAAACAGCAAGGAAAGATAAAATAAATCCATTGTCTTTGAAATTGCTCTTGTTGAATATCAGCATAAAAAGAAAAGTTAAAAAAATTAAACTCTCCCTGTCAACCCTTCTACCTGTAAATTCACCAATAAGAAATATCGTTATGAATATAACGGATCTGACAACAGGTGGATTGTTGTATGTTAAAAAAGAGTAGAAAAAAAGTATCATAATGGAAACTAATACTTTTGCTCTTTTTTTTATTGGAATAAAATAAAAGACGAGAAAAAGAAAAGAATAAATTATTAAAACATGCTGGCCACTTATAGCGATAAGATGTATTACTCCTGAATTTATAAAATCCTTTTTTAAGGAAGTATCGAGGTCCTTTCTGTATCCAAAAAGGATGGAGTTTATAAAACCTGATATTTTTTGATCATCATATTTTTCTTTTACCCTGTTAACTAAAATAGCCCTGAACCTATTTACCGTTTTCAAGCTTCTCACAGAATCAACTTTAAAAATTTTTAACCTATAAAAAACATCGTAATTTTCGAGGTATTTTTCATAATCATTTTCAAAATCAAGTTTTTCAACTTTGAAAATTCCATATATCCTATCACCTTCCAAAAAATCAAGATCGGTTTTTAAAAGAAAATTAAGATTATCTTTAGAGACTATATAATCGTTCTTCAAACTCCTTTTTACACTCAAATCGAACTCATAATTTCCTTCAGTCAAAACGGGTTCACTTTTTAAACTTAAGATATAACCTGATACAAAAATTATAAATAATGATAAAAAGAATAGGAATCTTTTTTTAATCAGAGGAAAAATCGAAATTAAAATAAGAGGGAAAATTAAGTAATTATTTTTAATGTAAAAATAACCAGAATATATTGAAAGGATGTATAGAAAAAAATATAGCGTCATCAACTATAAAGAACAGGTGAAAGCTCGGTTGCAAGCCTTTTTATCTCATATCTTGCAAGGCCAACATTCTGTTCTTTTCCAGTTAAAGCGTAGTAGATATAGTAATCCTTCCCTATCATTCCTGTTACTATAGTCATTTTGCCTGTTATAAGTATTATCTCAGCCATCTCCCCTGCACCTATCTCTTTCGAAATTTTCTCAGCGGTTATTGCGAGGGTTGCCAGTTCAGCATCCGCAAGTGAAAGATCTGCCTGCGGGGATTTTGTGTAAGAAGCAAGAGCGATACCATCCGTTCCGACAAGTGAAACGGCAACACAACCTGTTATCTTCTCACCACTATCTTTAAGAATCAAATCAAAATCCATTATTTCCTTCCCAAAATTATATCTAAAATGTTTCTCTTCTTTTTTAAATATTTTTGTTTTATAAGAAAAGCTCTTTTATTTTTTGGATTTATACCGAGAGCGAGTTTAAAAAGTTCCTTCGCTTTTTCTTCCTTTCCTGATTCGAAATAAGCTTCAACAAGGTTCAAAATTATATCCTGATCTGAAAAGTTAGATGAGGTTAAAGCGTTGTCCATAAGTTCAAAACCTTTCTTTCTATCTATCCCTGAGAAGAATAATGAGTAACCATATAGGGAAAGAAATTCATCTGTTGGTTTCCTATTCTTGTATTTATAATGCATTTCTAACTTTTTAAATATTTCTATCGCCTCTTTGAACTTTCTCCCTTTAATTTTTCTTTTCGCTTTTGTGAAGTAATTTTCGAGCCTTTCATCATTTTTCTTCTCTTCTAAATCAACTCCCTCCTTAAATTTTTTCAATTTTTCATCGTACTCTTCTCTCTTTTTATCATCGGATAAAACATCGTATGCTTCAGCAATATCTGCAAAAATGTTATCATCCTTATTCCCTTCCTGTGCGAGTTTATCAGGATGATACTTTTTTGCAAGTGCAAAATAGGCTTTTTTTATTTCAGCTTTTGAAGCGTTTTCAGAAACATTAAGAATCTCATAATAATTTTTCATAAAAAATATTATATTGTTAAGATTTTTTAAGTCAATAAAATCTTAAAAAATTCCTAATCTCTCTTTTACATGTTGAAGTTTTTCTTGT
Source organism: candidate division TA06 bacterium 32_111 (assembly GCA_001508335.1). Classification (GTDB taxonomy): domain Bacteria; phylum Hydrothermota; class 32-111; order 32-111; family 32-111; genus 32-111. Next base: position 14,075 of record LGFX01000017.1, on the reverse strand, counting down.
GGAATCTCTTTGAACTGTAAGAATTCCATAGTGAAAACACCTCTTCCTTGAGTCAATGTTCTTAGATTGTTCATATAACCAAACATTTCAGAAAGAGGAACTTCACAATCTATCTTACTTATTCCTTTATCTTTTTCTATTCCATGTATCGTTGCATACCTTGAGTTAAGATCGTTGATTACGATCCCAACGAACTCATCGGGAATAAAAATATCAACCTTCATTATGGGTTCAAGAAGATAGTTTGGAACCTTTTTAAGTGCATCTTTAAAAGCCATTGAAGCTGCGAAATTGAAAGCTTGTTCATTTGAAGATGAAATATCATATTTTGCATCGGAAAGCGTAACCTTTATATTTATAAGAGGAAAACCTGCTATCAATCCACTTGAACTTGTGGATCTTATTCCGTCCTCAACAGCCTTTATAAATTCTAATGGTAAAACATCTTTTGATATCTTAGATTCAAATGAGAAATTTTCTTTTTCGTCACTTTCCACCAAAAGTTTTACATATGCAAAAACACTTTTCTGCCCAATAACCCTGCTTAGTTCATATTCACTTTCGACCTTATCCTTTATAGTTTCCCTATATGTTACTATAGGTTTTCCTACTCTTGGATAAACATTGTATTCCCTTTTCAATCTATCTATTATTATTTCAAGATGTAACTCACCCATACCTGAGATCAAAAGTTGTCCAGTATCTTTATTTAAAAGGACTTTAAAAGTTGGATCAACCTCCTGCATATTTTTCAAAGCTTCATTCAATTTTTCCTCTTCATCTTTCCTTCTTGGTTCGACAGAAATTGATACAACAGGCTCAGGGAAAATCGGTTTCTCAAGTGCTATAGGATGTTTCGGGTCGGAAAGGGTTGATCCTGTTATCGAATTCCTAATGCCAACTACACCACAAATATCTCCAGCTTCACACTTTTCAACTTCTATCCTTTTGTTCGAATGTATCATAAAAATTTTTGTTACTCTCACCTTCTCATTGAAAGTTGTATCAAGGACCTGATCTTTCAACTCAACTTTTCCAGAATATACTCTCATATATCCAAGTTTTCCGAAATGTTTGTCTATCTCGACTTTGTATATCAAACCACAGAAAGGTCCCTTTTTATCAAGATTCCTTAAAACCTCTTCACCTGTTTTTGGGTTGATTCCCTCTATAGGTGGTCTATCGATAGGTGAAGGTAAATAGCAGCAGATAGCGTCAAGCAACATATGAACACATTTGTTTCTTTTTGATGAACCCGCTAAAACGGGAACGATTTTACAACTCAGAACTCCCTTTCTGATAGAAGAAACAATTTCATCTCCTGTAATGCTTTTACCTTCAATAACCTTTTCAAGTATATCGTTATCAAAGTTAGCAAGTTTTTCTATCAGACTCTCCCTTTCCAACTGACTTCTCTCTTTCAAATGATCAGGTATTTCTACAACATTGTACCTATGTTCATTGGTCGGGTCGTTGTACAAATACGCTTTCATCTGAACTATATCAACAACCCCAGAAAAATCATCTTCCCTACCAATAGGTATATGTAAAGGTATTATTTCAACAGGGAATTTTTCCTTCATACTTTTAACAACCCTGTCAAAATCAGCACCATTCCTATCCATCTTATTTATATATGATATTCTTGGTACATTGTATCTATCAGCCTGTCTCCACACAGTTTCAGATTGTGGTTCAACCCCCTCAACACCACTGAAAATAACTAAAACACCATCAAGTACTCTCAAAGATCTTTCAACTTCAGCGGTAAAATCTATGTGTCCTGGAGTGTCAATAATATTTATTTTAAAATCTTTCCAATTGACTGATGTAACTGCAGAAGTTATTGTTATTCCCCTTTCCCTTTCCTGTTCCATCCAATCCATTGTTGCCGTAGCGTCATCAACTTCTCCAATTCTATGTATTTTCCCGGTATAGAAAAGTATCCTTTCAGTGGTTGTTGTTTTACCTGCATCTATATGTGCTATAATACCGATGTTTCTAATTAAGTTTTGTTCCATATAAAAAAAAAGCCCATTGTTAAAAATGGGCTTTCAAAAAATATAAATCATTAAAACCTAAAATGGGCGTAAGCTTTGTTAGCTTCTGCCATCCTGTGTGTATCCTCTCTCTTTTTCAAAGCAGCACTGTTCTCCTTTTTATAGCATGCTAAAAGTTCGCTAGCAAGTTTTTCAGCCATGGAATGATCGTTTCTTGCATGCGCTGCTGAAAGGATCCATCTTATAGCAAGAGCTAATTTTCTTTCTGGTTTAACTTCCATAGGAACTTGATATGTTGCTCCACCTATCCTTTTAGGTCTAACTTCCACAACAGGTTTGACATTGTTTAAAGCTTTTTCGAATACCTGGTAACCATCCTCTCCGGTTTTTTTTGAAAGGATCTCTAAAGCATCATAAAATATCCTAAGAGCTGTTGACTTTTTCCCTTTTTTCATAATACTGTTTATAAATTTACCTGCTGTTAAACTTTTGTATCTCGGATCAGCATACTCTCGTTTGGGCAGAACTCTAATTCTTCTTGGCATACTCTTGTACCCCCTTTATGTAGTTTGCTTTGGTTTTTTTGTTCCGTAAAGGGATCTCGATCTTCTTCTATTTTCAACTCCTGCTGAATCGTAAACACCTCTAATGACATGGTATCTTACTCCAGGAAGATCCTTAACCCTTCCACCTCTAATCAAAACAACAGAATGTTCTTGAAGATTATGACCCTCACCAGGTATATAAGCTGTCACTTCATAACCATTAGACAATCTAACTCTTGCAACTTTTCTCAATGCTGAATTAGGTTTCTTTGGTTTAGTTGTATAAACTCTAACACATATACCTCTTTTTTGAGGTGCAGCTTTCAACGCTGGTGATTTAGTTTTTTTCGTCACTTTTTTCCTTTTAGTTCTTACTAGTTGGTTAATTGTTGGCATACAATTTACTCCTTCGTTACAGATGTTTGTTGATAAAGTTCATTATCGGTAGAAATTTCATCTATCTCTTCATCTTCAATTTTTCTGAATTTTCTAAAACCTGTTCCAGCAGGCAGTAGATTTCCAATAATAACATTCTCTTTTAAACCGTTTAGAAAATCTATGTTACCATTTATTGAAGCATCTGTCAACACTCTTGTCGTCTCCTGGAATGAAGCAGCAGAGATAAACGATTTTGCATTCAAAGATGCTTTAGTGATACCCATAAGTAATCTCGTATAAAGAGCTGGTCTTTCTCCCCTTTCTCTAACCCTTTCGTTTTCAAGATCAACATCCTTCTTTTCAACTATTTCACCTTGAATGAAATCCGTTTCTCCAGGATCAGTTATTTTAACATATTTTATCATCTGTCTTATTATAACTGCAATATGTTTGTTATCGATGTTTACACCCTGTGCTCTATAAACTTCCTGTATCTGTTTCATCAAGAAGTTAGCCACATCTCCAATATCTTTAATTCTCATAAGATCATGCAGATCGACGGAACCTTCGCAAAGTTTATCCCCAGCATTAATCTCTTCCCCCTCATAGACAAGAATATGCTTTCCTCTCGGTATTCGATATTCTTTTTTACTTCCATTTGGAGTTACTACATAAACCATTTGGTCACCTGTTCCCTTCTTTTTTTCTCCTATTTCAACCGTTCCATCAACTTCAGATATTATCGCTTTATCCTTTGGAATCCTTGCATCGAAAAGTTCAGTAACTCTCGGTAAACCTCCAGTTATATCACTCGCTGAAGTTTTTGATTTAGGAGTTTTAACGATCATTGTTCCGGGTTCAACCTTTTGGCCGTTTTGCACAAGTATATATGAACCAACTTTTACATCTATAGTTTTCAAAATATTACTTCTACTTCTATCTACAATTTCCAGCCTTGGATTTAAACTTTTGTCTTTTGTTCCTATAACAACATTTATTTCATCGTTTCCTATAACTTCTCTTTTAACATTGTATTCTTCTTTAATATCTCTATACCTGATAACTCCAGAATGATTGGCAAGTTCTACATATGCGTAAGGATCCCTTGAGAAAAGTTCCATGTCTTTGGTAACATTCTGTCCATCTTTTACTAACAGATGAGATGCCGGTGGAACATTTAACTCATCTTTAATCTTGTTGTCCTGATCGAGTATCTGAATTTTCGCATTCTTTCCAGAACTTATATCTTCTCCTTTTTCATTTTTCAAAATTTTTAGATGGACGAATTTTACTTTTCCTTCCTCTTTAGATTTCACAGACGTTTCTTCCGCAAACCCCCCCGCTGTTCCTCCAATGTGGAATGTTTTAAGTGTAAGCTGTGTTCCCGGCTCTCCTATCGATTGCGCTGCCATTACTCCAACAGCTTCCCCTATCTCTACCAACCTTCCTGTAGCAAGATTTCTTCCATAACATTTCTGACACAAACCATGTTTTGCTTCACATGTAAGAACAGACCTTATCTTTATCTTTTCTATACCTTCCACATCAAGCCTCAAGGCTTTCTCATGAGTTATCTCTTCATTTTCATGTACAATTATTCCTTTTTGAATATCTTTTCCATACACATCTTCAAGAGAGTATCTACCTTCAACAAGTTCACTCAACTTTTTATTAACTCCCTTTTCCCTTATAGGAGTTACCTCTATACCAAGTATAGTTCCACAGTCTTCTTCCGTTATAATAACATCCTGAGCAACATCGACGAGTTTTCTTGTAAGGTAACCAGCCTCAGCTGTTTTTAGCGCTGTATCGGTTAATCCTTTTCTTGAACCGTGAGTAGAGATAAAATACTCAACAACCTGCAATCCTTCTTTGAAGTTCGATTTAACCGGTGTTTCAATAACCTCTTCACCAGTTAGTTTTTTCTGAGGCCTTTGCATCAGACCTCTTATTCCTATAAGTTGTCTAACCTGTTCAATATTACCTCTTGCTCCTGAACCAACTATCATATGTATAGGGTTAAACCCTTTCTTATCCTCTGCCAATTTTTTCTCTACAATCTTCTGAATCTCATCTGTGGCCTTTATCCAGGAGTCTTTTACCCTTTCGAATCTTTCCTTTTCCGTTGTGGTACCACCTTTACTATGTTCCCTGTTTATCCTATCAACCTCTTTTTGAGTTCTTTCTATTATTGCATCTTTCTCCTTTGGGACTATCATATCATCTATTCCAAAAGTGAGTCCAGATATTGTTGAGAAATAAAAACCTTTCTCTTTTATGTTATCAAGAAGTTCTATCATCTCCCTATTGGAAACATTCCAGAAAGCATTGTAAAGTAAGCTCTGTAATTTCTTCTTGTCAATAGTATCATTTATAAATCTCAATTTTTCGGGAATAAAACTGTTAAAAATTATTCTTCCGATGGTTGTATCGATCTTCCGATTATTGTAAACAAATTTTACAGGGGTATGGAGTTTCAAAATTTTATTCTCGTAAATATAGAAAGCTTCTTCAAAACTATCAATAATCTTTTCTCCCACATCTTTTGCGAGTTCCTCTTTTTTCGCCGTTAAATAATACATCCCAACAACCATGTCATGTGTAGGTGTTACTATTGGACCACCATGTGCTGGAGAGAGGAGATTGTTCGCTGAAAGCATAAGAAGTTTCGCTTCAACCCTTGCCTCATAGGAGAGTGGAATATGCACAGCCATCTGATCCCCATCAAAATCAGCGTTAAAAGCCGTACAAACAAGTGGATGTAACCTTATCGCTTTCCCCTCAACAAGAACAGGCTGGAAAGCTTGGATCCCTAACCTGTGAAGGGTTGGGGCTCTATTTAAAAGAACTGGATGATCCTCTATTATCTCTTCAAGTAACTTCCATACTTCTTTTGATTCAGCATCTATTATCTTTTTGGCATTTTTTATCCCACTCGCTATCTTTCTCTCTTCAAGTTTCTGGATTATAAAAGGTTTGAAAAGTTCGAGAGCCATCTCTTTTGGAAGACCACATTGATATATCTTTAATTCCGGACCAACAACTATAACACTTCTTCCAGAGTAATCTACCCTCTTTCCAAGAAGATTCTGTCTGAATCTTCCATTTTTGCCTTTCAAAGAATCCGTTAAAGACTTTAACGCTCTGTTACCTCTACCTTTAATGGGTTTTCCTCTCTTTGAATTATCAAGGAGTGCATCAACAGATTCCTGAAGCATCCTTTTTTCATTTTTTAAAATGATCTCTGGAGCGTTTGTTTGTATAAGATTTTTCAATCTATTGTTTCTCGAAATAACTCTTCTGTAAAGATCGTTGAGATCACTTGTTGCAAACCTCCCACCATCTAAAGCAACCAGAGGTCTGAGATCTGGTGGAATAACTGGCAATCTGAAAAGTATCATCCACTCTGGTCTATTTCCAGATTTTCTGAACGACTCAACAAGTCTTAACCTTTTCAAAATCTTTTTCTTTTTGTCTGAAGTTTCACTACCTCCCTCATTCCTTATCTGCATTCTCAACTCTAGCGAAAGTTCGTCAAGATTTATATCTTTTAAAAGTTCATATATAGCCTCAGCCCCCATCATAGCTTTAAAAGTATCACCAAACTGATCAACGAGTTGTTGATATTTTTCTTCAGAAATAACATCACCTTTTGCAAGACCTGTCTTCCCAGGATCTATGATAGCATAAGAGTTATAATAAAGAACTCTTTCAAGATCCTGAGTTTTCATATTTAAAAGTATTCCAATTCTACATGGGGTTGATTTGTAAAACCAGACATGTGCTATAGGGACTGCGAGTTCTATGTGTCCCATCCTTTCCCTTCTAACTTTTGATAAAGTTACCTCAACACCACACCTCTCACAAACTATTCCTCTGTATCTGACATGTTTATATTTACCACAGTTACATTCATAATCTTTGACAGGTCCAAATATCCTCTCACAAAAAAGTCCATCCCTTTCAGGTTTCTGTGTTCTATAATTTATCGTTTCCGCTTTTAACACTTCACCACTTGAAAGTTGTAAAATTTTTTCAGGTGAAAGAAGTTTTAACTGTATATAATCAAAATCTATAGGTCTGAGGATTTTTTTCTGTTTATTTTTACCTTCAGCCATTTTTTCTCCTTTTTATTCTAAAGATTCTTTTTTCTCGATGACACTCTCTTCTTCCAGATCTTCCTCTTTCCCCAAAACAACATCAAGACATAAGCCATTCATCTCTTTAACGAGAACGTTGAATGCTGCAGGTAAACCTGGTTCAGGTGGATTTTTACCTTTCACAATAGATTCATAAAGGTCAGTTCTACCTTTAACATCATCAGATTTTACAGTTAGCATCTCCTGCAAGGTGTATGCAGCTCCATAAGCCTCAAGAGCCCAAACTTCCATTTCACCGAATCTCTGCCCACCGAACTGTGCCTTTCCACCAAGAGGCTGCTGGCTTATCAGAGAATAGGGACCGGTTGCTCTGGCATGTATCTTATCTTCAACCATGTGTGAAAGTTTCAACATATACATATTACCAACAGTAACAGGTTCATCGAAAGGTTCTCCAGTTTTTCCATCGTAAAGGACCATCTTTCCAGTAGAGTTACCTACTTCGGAAAGAAGTTGTTTTATCTCTTCAATTGTTGCTCCCTCAAATACTGGTGAAGAATATTTTTCACCTTTCTTATACCCAACATACCCAAGCAACGTTTCAAGGACCTGACCTATGTTCATTCTGCTCGATACTCCAAGAGGGTTCAAAACTATATCTATAGGTGTTCCATCAGCCATGTAGGGCATATCCTCAACTGGAACTATCTTTGCAATTACCCCCTTGTTACCATGTCTTCCAGCAAGTTTATCCCCAACTTGAATGTTTCTCTTCTGCGCAATAAAAACTTTAACTATCTTTAAAACACCGTTAGGTAATTCATCACCATGTAGTTGATCAACGGAGTCCTCACCAATTCTATTTTTTATTTTATTTATAGCGTTGCTTGCATCCCTTATTATCTTGTTTACCTTTTTGTAATTATCAGGTAACACTTCCCTATCGAAAATTATCTTTGAAAAATCAAGTTTTTTGATCATCTCAGGGGTAATTTTTGTCCCCTTTCTTACAACAACTTTTCCATAAATATCTTTCAAAGATTCATTCATCTTTTTACCTACAAGCAACTCTTTTAGATACTCATTTCTTTTCTTAATGATCCTTTTTAATTTATCCTCAACTTCCTTTATAAGTTGTTTTTCAACTACTTCCTTCTTTTTACTTTCCCTTGAAAGAACCCTTACATCAACAACCACTCCACTTATTCCGGGTGGAACTTTCAGGGATGTATCTCTAACATCACTTGCTTTTTCTCCAAATATAGCCCTTAAAAGTTTCTCTTCTGGAGTCAACTCTATCTCCCCTTTTGGAGTAACCTTCCCGACAAGGATATCACCAGGTTGAACTTTTGAACCAACCATTATAATTCCATTCGCATCGAGATTTGCTACCGCTTCTTCACTAACACTTGGTAACTCTCTCGTGAACTCCTCTGGGCCAAGTTTCGTTTCTCTTAAAACTATTTCAAGTTCTTTAATATGTATTGAAGTGAAAGCATCCTCAGTTAACAACCTTTCAGAAACAACTATAGCATCCTCAAAGTTGTAACCGTACCATGGTAAAAAAGCAACAAGCACATTCTGTCCCAACGCCAATTCACCATTTTCACATGAATGGCCATCGGCTAAAATGTCTCCACTTTTCACTTTTTGTCCAATGTTTACAAGCGGTCTCTGTATTATGGTTGTATCCTGATTGGTTCTTTCAAAATTTTTCAATCTATAAATATCGTAACCCGCCTCCTCATCAAAAATATTTTCCGTTGTTTTACCAACAAGTTTTACCTTTATGTAATCTGCTGTAACCTCTTCGACTATTCCATCGTTTTTCGCAATAACAAGAGCACCACTATCTTTAGCTATCTGTTTTTCAACACCTGTTCCAACTATGGGTGATGATGGTTTTAACAAGGGGACGGCCTGTCTTTGCATGTTTGAACCCATCAATGCCCTGTTGGCATCATCATGTTCTAAAAATGGAATCATAGAGGTTGATGGACTTACTATCTGTTTAGGTGAAACATCTATGTAGGATACCTCTTCAGCTGGAACAAGCGGATACTCACCTTTTTTCCTGCAAAGTACAGTTTTATTTTTGAAGGTTCCATCTTCGTTCAGAGGTGAATTCGCTTGAGCGATAAAATATTTATCCTCCTGATCGGCAGTTAAATAATCGATAGTATTAGTAACCTTACCTTTAACAACTTTTCTGTAAGGGGTTTCAATAAAACCATACTCGTTTACCCTTGCATAGGTTGAAAGAGATGTTATAAGACCTATGTTCTGTCCTTCAGGTGTTTCAATTGGACAAATCCTTCCATAATGTGAATGGTGGACGTCACGGACTTCAAAACCTGCAGTTTCCCTTGTTAGACCTCCAGGGCCGAGTGCTGATATTCTTCTTTTATGTGTAAGTTCAGAAAGAGGATTCGTCTGTTCAAGGAACTGTGAGAGTTGACTGGTTGAGAAGAATGATAGAATAGTTGATGATACCAATCTTGCGTTTATTAACTCTTTTGGAGTAACCTGCTCTTTCATCATCATTCTCTCTTTGATATTTTTCCCCATCTTTGCAAATGCCTGTTCAAATTGGTTTTCGAGTAACTCTCCCACCCTTCTTATCCTCCTGTTACCAAGATGATCAATATCATCGAATTCGAACTTATTTTCTGGATTTACAGCAAACAAAAGTTTCTTTATGGAATATATTAGATCCTCTTTTGTAAGGGATAAGTTTGTTGGATCGATTTTATGTTCTAACTTTTCGTTGAGTTTTAACCTTCCAACCTTTCCAAGTTCATATCTTTCAACTGTAAAGAATGCCGCTTCAAAAAATTTCTGTGCTATCTCTGTTGTTGCTGGGGGAGTTCCTTTTAGATAGAAAAATATCTTTTCTAAAGCATCCTCAATACTCGTTGTTGGATCCTTTTTGAGTGTGTTCAAAACAACATTTAACGCTGTTTCGTTATCCGTTTTTACAAGTTTAATTTTAGTGATCTCCCTTTCAAGGAGTGATTTCAAAACGGCTGGAGTTATTACAGTTCCAGCCTCGAAAACAACTTCACCAGTTTTCTTATCTATTATATTTGAAAATAGAATTTTAGAATTGAATTCAGATCCAAAATTTTTAACATTTTTTTCAGAAAAATTCATTTCCTCCTTTGAAAACAATAACCCAAAAATTTTTTCAACACTGTCATAACCGAAAGATTTCAAAAGAATAGTTGCTGGGAATTTTTTCTTTCTGTCAAGGTTGGCATACATTACTTCATTGGTATCAACATTGAATTCAAGCCAGGAACCTTTATTTGGAAGTATCTGCGCTGTATAAAAAATTTTCCCACCTTCCATCTCTTCCATAGTAAAGAATATTCCCGGAGACCTATGTATTTGACTTACAACAACCCTCTCTATACCGTTAATAAGAAAAGTCCCTTTATCCCCCATAATTGGGATACTACAAAGAAAAACATCCTGTTCTATGACATCTTTAATTGTTCCAGTTGGTTCACCAGTTTTTTCATTGAAATTTTTATATATCATCTTCAATGTTACTTTCAAAGGCGCTGCATAGGTTAAACCTTTGTACTTGCATTCATCAAAAGAGTAAATCGGTTCCTCAATCTCATATTTTACAAAATCTAAACTGAATCTTGAGTTGGCATCGTCTATTGGAAATGCATCCTTTAAAACTTTTTGTAACCCCTGATATTTTCTTTTATCAGCAGGAACATCAGCCTGTAAGAACTGTTCAAAAGATTCCTTCTGTACTGTCAAAAGGTATGGTAATTTCACATTGGAATTGAACTTTGCAAAAGATATTCTTTTCATTTAACCACAACTCCTTTTTTGTTGTGAAGGAGGGGTGTATACCCCTCCTTTTAAAGTTTTACTTCAACTCTACAACTGCTCCTGCCTGTTCAAGTTGTTCTTTTATCTTTTCAGCTTCCTCCATTGGAACATTTTTCTTTATCTCTTTTGGTGCTGCATCAACTATCTCTTTTGCTTCTTTGAGTTCTATGTTGAGTATTGCTTTAACAGCTTTAATAACTTGAAGTTTTGACTGTCCTGGTGAATGTAGAACAACCGTTGCTGAAGTTTTTTCAGCTTCAACTGCCTGCTGTCCACCACCCTGTGCTACCTGTGCAACTGCAACAGGAGCTGCAGCTGTAACTCCAAATTTTTCCTTTAAAGCTTCAACAAGTTCTGCAAGTTCTAAAACTGTCATCTTTTCTATCATCTCTATGATTTTTTCTTTATTTTCAGACATTTTTCCTCCTTACTGATTATTCTCTTTTTTTTGTTTGATAGCTTCAACCGTATAAACGAACTCACTGATGATGCCATTTAAAGCCCAGACAAAATTGTATATTGGAGCTTGAATCGAACCAACAAGATTTGCAAGTAATTCTTCCTTTGATGGGATCTCTGCCAATTTGTCAACAGATTTTTGATCAAACAATTTCCCATCAACAATAGCGATCTTGGCTTTCGGATTTTTATATTTTTTGAAAAATTCTTTTATCTTTTTTGCAGGTATAACTGAATCATCATATGAGAAAGCTACCGATGTATTCCCTTTTAAAGCAATATCGATGTTTTCGTTTGGGAAAACCTCTTTAAAAGCAAAATAGAGTATGCTGTTTTTAATAACTTTGTACTCTATTTTTTCTTTATCAAAAGTTCTTCTTAGCTCATTTACCTGCTCAACTGTCATACCTTTAAAATCCGAAAGGTATATCCCTTTTGCATCCTTCAGTTTTTGAGCAATCGTTTTTACGGTTTCTTTTTTGAGTTCTAACTTTTTAGGATTGCCCATTTTCACTCCTTACTTTAATGAATTTATTTCCCCTGTATCAAGAGGAACTCCCACACCCATAGTTGTCGACAATGTGACACTTTTAAAATAAGTGCCTTTGGCTGACTGAGGTTTTGCGCGTTTTATCTCAGTCAGGAGATGTAATATATTTTCTTTTAACTGTTCTTTAGTAAATGAAATTTTCCCAACGATTGAATGGATGTTCGCATTTTTATCCATCTTGTACTGGACTCTTCCTTTTTTTGCTTCACTAACAACCTTCGCTACATCGTTAGTAACTGTTCCAACCTTTGGGTTTGGCATAAGACCTTTCACTCCCAGGATCTTTCCAAGTTTTCCTATTTTTTTCATAAGATCTGGAGTTGAAATAACAAGGTCAAAATCCATAAAACCGTTCGATATTTTTTCTATAAGGTCATCCTCTCCAACATAATCCGCTCCTGCTTCCAAAGCCTCTTTGGCTTTATCACCATTAGCGAAAACCAAAACTCTTACCTTCTTCCCGGTTCCATGCGGAAGAGTTGTTGCACCCCTTACCATCTGATCCGATTTTTTAGGGTCAACTCCAAGTAGTATGGCAAGTTCAACGGTTTCATCAAATTTTGCTTTTTTTGTACTTTTCAAAATATCTATAGCTTCATCTATAGAGTATCTTTTACTCTTATCAACAAGTTTTTTGTTTTCAAGAACTCTCTTTCCTCTTTTCATTATTCCTCCACTGTGATACCCATACTTCGAGCAGTTCCTTTGACCATTTTAATCGCTCCTTCGAGATCTTTCGCATTAAGATCCGGCATTTTCAGTTCAGCGATCTTTTTCACATCTTCCAGTTTAACCTTTCCAACCTTCTGTTTGTTTGGAACACCTGACCCTTTTTCGAGTCCAGCTGCCTTCAAAAGAAGAACCGAGGCTGGAGGGGTCTTAGTGATAAATGTGAAAGATTTATCCTGATAAACAGTTACAACAACAGGGATTATCAAACCTTTTTGCTTCTCGGTTTTCGCATTAAAGTTTTTGCAGAATTGCATAAGGTTTATTCCATGTTGTCCAAGTATAGGTCCTACAGGTGGTGCTGGGGTTGCAGCTCCGCCGGGGACCTGTAATTTTATGATAGCAACTACTTTTTTTGCCATTTATCTCCCCCTTGATTTTATTTGCCTATCAGTTCGGCTTGTGTGAAAGATAGTTCAACAGGTGTTGACCTACCAAATATTGTTACCGTTACTTTCATCTTTTCTTTATCTTTATCGATCTCTTCTACAACTCCATTGAAATCTCTGAATGGACCAGAAATTATCTTTACGTTATCACCTATTCTGAAAGGAACCTCGAGAACTTCTCTAACTTTATCTTTACTGTTTAAAAGTTCGTCAATTTTTTTCGCATCATCTTCTTTCAACTTTACAGGTTTTTTTCTTCCTGATATGAATGTGGTTTGAGCGCATACCTGTGTTAAAAACTGAAGAAGTTCCTTTGAATCCTCCATACGAATGAAAACATATCCAGGAAAAAGGTTCTTTTCCAAAACCACCTTTTTGCTTTTTCTAATCCTTACAACATTCTCTACAGGAATAAAGATCTGATCAACCTTATCCTGAAGTTCTTTTATCTTCAACTCTTCCTCTATCAACTTTTTTGCTCTTTTTTCATACCCTGTATAAACTTGCAGCATAAACCAATCCATAATTACCTCGTAAATAGACTAAAAATTTTCGAAATCAAAAGATCAAATCCTCCAACAACAAAACCTAAAATTATGGAGACAACTATTACGACAAGAGTTGAACCCCAGAGAGATTTTGAATCTGGAAGGACAACCTTTTTCAACTCGACTTTTACCTCTCTAAGATACTCAATAAAATTTTTCCACCATTTCATAAAATCTCCTTCTATTCAGGGCAGGAGGGACTCGAACCCCCAACATTCGGTTTTGGAGACCGACGCTCTACCAGTTGGAGCTACTGCCCTAAACATTTACTTTGCCTCTTTATGAAGAGTGTGTTTTTTACAAAATTTACAATACTTTTTCAGTTCAAGTTTATTCGTTTGTTTTTTCTTGTTCTTCGTGGTCATGTAATTTTTTCTTTTGCATTCAGAACAAACCATAGTTATTATTTCTCTCATCTTTTCCTCTTTATTCTAATATTTCAGTTACGACACCGGCACCAACAGTTCTTCCACCTTCCCTTATTGCAAACCTTAACTCCTTCTCCATAGCAACCGGTGTTATCAA
>LGFX01000009.1 GCA_001508335.1 candidate division TA06 bacterium 32_111 | reverse complement strand
AACAGAAGCAACACCAGGTTCTGAAGGTTCTACTATTATAAACAAAGGTAGAGGTATGGTCATAACAGAGGTAGTTGATGCTTCAAATTACCTTTATGAATATATAGAACTTTACAATGATACTGTTGGTGCATCAAATACAGTTATAAGTTCAGTTGTAAGGAATCCGTTGATACCTTTTGCAGACCAGCAGGATACAGTATGGGCTACTGTTAAACATGAAGTTCCTTTGAAAGAGGTGAAAATCATAGCAAGTAGTTATGATAGTTCAGTTATAGATACCTACAATATGTCCAATATATCAGGTGATACTTTGTTTAGATACGTTATGAATGGAAGAGGTGATGGATGTAGGTTTGAATGTTATGTTGAAGTAGTTGATTCTTTAGATAGAGTTGTTCAATCCTCACCACATAAATTCTTCTGGGGTATTACTCCAATGCCTAAATATAAAGAAAATGATAGTTTGGGAAGACCAAGATATCTTAATTATCTTACAAGAACAACTGGAATCGTTACTGTTGGAACTGGTGCTTTCACAACAACTCAAAATATTATAAACATACAACAAAATTATATCTTAGGTGCTGTATGGAAAAATGACTCTATAAAAAGTGATGGTTCTGAAACGGTTGTGCCATCAGATTCTGTTGTTGTTGAAGGAACGATAACTTTCTATAATGGTCAAACAAGGATAGGTAACCCATACTCCAAGTTAACGAAATTCACAACAGGACATTATGTTGATACCATACTTTTAACAGCAGACCATTTAAAAGATACCGTTGGTGATAAGTATGAAGGGCTATTGCTTAAAATAAACGCCGCAAGAAGAATCGGTGGAACCTGGCCTACATCCGGTTCAAACAGTTTACTTGTTTTTAAAGATACCACATTTACTAAAAATGGGACAAAGGCTATTGATACCTTCCTTGTATGGGTTGATTCAGATACTGATATAGATGATTCTCCAGAACCAACTTGGCCAAAACAGATAATTGGGATTTTGACTCAGTATGATACATCAGAGCCATACTGGTCGATGTATGAGGTTTATCCAAGATCGATAAATGATCTTCTTACAGAACTCGGAATAAATGAATCATCTCTATCCGCAACTTTGCAAAAAGATGGAGTTCTTTTAAGATGGAATTTTACAGATGTTGAGAATACGAGTTTGATAAGAGTTCAAAGGAAGAAGGATGATGAAAAATTCTATTCTATAGTTGCCGAATTAAAACCTGATCAAAGAACCTTCAAAGACACGGATATTGAAAATAAAAGCAGGGAGTATAGAGTTATAGGTATAACAAAGGATGGTAAGGTATTTGAAATAGGAAGAATAACAATTGTTCCAAAAAATAGCATAAAAGAGTTTAACATCTCTATAAATAATAACTTAGTAAAAGATAACATAGATTTTGAACTTGCTCTTCCTTCAAGAGGACAAATAGATTTGGGTCTATACAACAGTTCAGGGGCTCTTGTAAAAAATATTTTTTCTGGTATAATTGATAAAGGTTACACAAGGTTCTTTATAGATATTAAAGATTTACCATCCGGTGTTTACTTTATAAAGGAGAAGAAGAACAACAGATCCTTGAAACTAAATATAGTAAAATAAAGTTTCCCAATCCCGCTGAAACTCCCTCTTAAAAAAGAGGGAGTTTTTATTTTTATAATATTGAATCAACAAAAAGGTTTTTATCAAAAAAATCTATATCCTCTATACTTTCCCCAACACCCACGAAAGATATAGGTAGTGAGAGTTCATCAGCAATAGTGATAACAGAACCACCTTTGGCTGTTCCATCCATCTTTGTTAAAAATATAGTATCAACATTTACCGCATCTTTAAAATTCTTTGCCTGATGCAGGGTATTTTTCCCATTTGTGGCATCTATCACAAGTATTGAAAACAAAGGTATGTGGGGGAATTTACTTTTCAAAACCGAATAGAGTTTTTTTAACTCATCCATAAGATTTTTGTTTGTATGCATTCTTCCAGCAGTGTCAATTATCATCTTGTCGTATCCATTTTCTATTCCATAATTTACAGATTCAAATGCCGCTGCTGCAGGTTCTTTCCCATTTTGCGGGAGATAAACGAAAGAGTTTGCCCTATTCCCCCATATTTCAATCTGATCAAATGCTGCTGCCCTGAATGTATCACAAGCACCTAAAAGAACTTTTTTTTCATTTTTCACCAGATAGTTTGCGAGTTTCCCTATAGATGTTGTTTTCCCTGACCCATTTACACCTGAAACAAGTATTATTCCTTTCTCATCGAGATCAAAATAAAGTGGATCTTTCAAAATCTCTTTAATAATTTTTTTCAACTCCTCAACTATATTTTCCCTTCCTATTATTACTCCCTCTTTAACCCTTTCTTTCAACTTTTTTATTATCTTTTGAGTTGTTTCAACTCCAATATCTGAAAGTAACAACTGTTCTTCTATAAACTCGTAATCTTCCCTTTTACCTCCAAAGACAGCACTTTGAAAAACATCTTTTAAAGGGAGTTTACCTTTTTGAAATATATTTTTTAACCTATGAAGTAGCATCTTTCAAAAACCTTTCAGAAATGGTTTGAAGGTTCAAAGAGAAAACATTTGTAACCCCACTCTCCTCCATTGTAACTCCGAAAAGGTAATCACAGAATTCCATAGTTCTTTTGTTATGAGTTATAATGATAAACTGGGTTCTCTCTCTGAACTTTCTCAGTAAATTCGTAAAATTCTCAACTGTTGCATCATCGAAAGGAGCATCTATTTCATCCATTATACAAACAGGGGTTGGTCTTACCATGTACATAGCAAAAAGAAGTATAACTATCATCATACCCCTTTCACCTTCTGAAAGTTTTATAAGGTTTCCAATCTTTTTCTCTCCAGGTTCAAAAATTATGTTTATATCACTTTCAAGTGGATTTTCTTCATCAACAAGTATGATGTCAGCTTTTCCCTGTTTGTAAATTTCAGAGAAAAGTTCTTTGAATGATACCCTTATAGTATCAAAATATTGTGAGAAAAGAAGTTTCGCTTTAGCATCCAAAGTTTTTATGGTTTTTTCAAGATTCTCTTTTGATTGAACAACATCCTCCTTCTGTTTAAGTATCTCCTCAAGACGGGCGGATGTTTCTGTATACTCCTGAAAAGCAAGTTCGTTAACAGGTCCAAAATTTCTTATCTTATCTTCGAGGAACCTTATCTCCTCCTCTTCAGTATCAACATACTTTGAAATAAGTTCATAATCTATCTCAAAGTTTGGATCTACCCTTTCATAGTTATTCTTCTTCTCTATAACTATCCTTTCCCTCGCAAGTAGATTCTCCTCATTTTCTCTTGTTATATCCTCAATCAGATTTCTGAGTTCCTCTTCCTTTTCTTCCTCCTCTTTTATAATACTTTCAATTTCATCAACCTTTTCATTCAAATCCTTTACACTATCATCTATAGTTTCAACACTCTTTTCAAGTGCAAGAATTCTTTCATTCTTACTATCTATCTCATCTTCAAACTTTTTAATCTGTTTTTGAGCCTCATCAAAGAAGGAATTGAAAGAATTTATCTCTTTTTCGTACCCGTTAAGTATATTCTCAACCTCTTTTATATCCCTTTCAACACTCTCTTTTTCCTTCAAAAGTTCCCTGTAAATGTTCTCTATCTCATCCTTTCTATTTTTGAAAACTATGAATTCTTCCCTTTTTTTAGTAAAATCATCCTCAACCCTTTTAAGTTCGAAAGAGAGTTTTTCCTTTTCTTTTTCAAACTCAACTATCCTTTCTTTATTCTCTTCTATTTCACTAAGATATTTTATCCTTTTTTCATCAACCTCTTTTATCTTCATCTCTATCTTTGATATGTAAGATCTTTTCGCTTCAACATTCTTTTCAAAAGCCTTTATACTTTCATTAACAAATCTTTCCTTCCCAGAAAGTTCATTCAACTGGTTTTTCTTTTTATCATAGTTAAAGTTTAGATCTTTTATCTGTCCTTTTACATCATCCATTTCCCTTGAAATTTTTTCAAGATCACTTTCAAACTCTTCTATCCTTTTTTGGCAATTCTCTATCTCTTTAACAAAATTCAAAACTTTAACTTCACCAGATTTTACAAAAATCATATCAGGTGTAACCAAAAAACCATCTTTAGTTACAATGTATCCTGATGGAGACAAATTATCATAATCAAACTTATCAACAACTTTGAAGTTAGAAAAGTAATCTTTTATAAAATCAGGTCCATCTATGTAGTTTGAAAGGTTATCTTCATATTCGTTTCTTCTGTACTCTATATCTTTCAAGATTATCTGAAGAAGTGGTGTTTTCTTTCCTTTCAACTTTTCAAGATCTTCCTTTTTAAGAATAACCCCGTTCAAAATCAAAGAGATTGCTGTTTCAACTATCTGCTCATAACCTTCCTTCGGTTTTATGAGGTTTCTCAAAAGTTCTATATCATCCTTCTCCAACACTTTTAAAACATCTTTAAAATTTTCCTTGGTCTCCCTCACCCTTTCTTCTATCTGTTCTATCTTTGTTTTTTCAACAACTATATTTTTGTTTAAAATATCCCTTTTCTCGTAAAGTTCCCTCTCTTTTCTTCTCAATTCATTTTTTCTACCATCAATTTCATTCAACTCTTTTTTTATATTTTCAATCTGGTTAGTTATTTCAACCTTTTCGTTATTTAACTTTTCAAGTTCTTTCAAATTCAATTCATTTCTGCTCTTTTCCTCTTCAAACTCTCTTCTCTTTTCCTCTAAAATCTTTTCTTCATACCCTATGCTTGTTTTTAAAGAGTTAACTTTCGAGTTCAAAAGAACTATCTCTCCATCAAGTTTTCTTATTTTTGAGGATATATTATCAAAATCTGTTTCACTTTTTCTGTATAATGTTTCAACATCGTTGTTTGTAAGGGAGTTTCTATCATTCTCAATCTTTTCAATCCTTCTTTTCAAACTTTCAAGTTTTTCTGCATCGTTTTTTAACCTCTCCCTTTTCAAAGGCATCTCTTCTGTTATTTTTTCCTTAAAATCCTTCTTATCCTTTATCTGTATTTTTAAACTGTCAATCTTCTCAGTTAAAATTGAGACATTATTTTTGAGTTCGAAAAGATTCTTCTGTAAATTTTCCTTTTCCGATACTTTTATCTCAAGTTGATCTTCAAGTTCACTCTTTTCACCTTTTTTCTCTTCAATAAACCTTTTAATTCTTTCTATCTCTTCATGGAAATTCTTTATCCTTTCGTTTTTCTCTTCAATAATTTTTTCAATGTTTAAAAGTTCCTCTTCAAGTTTTATATTTTTCTTCTTGTAATAATCCTGTGTAAGATTCTGGTATAGAGTTTTCATCTCAAAATATCTTTTAGTTCTTGCAGCCTGTTTTTTCAACTCTTTTGCATTCTTTTCAATCTCCATTATAAGGTCGTTTATCCTGTTCAAATTTTCCTGAGTTGCTATAAGTTTCCTCAAAGTTTCCTTCTTTGAGTTTTTATATATAGTTATTCCAGCAGATTCTTCAAGAAGGTTTCTCAAGGCATCAGCCTTATCGTTAACTATATCCTCTATAAGAGATTTCTTAAAAAGTGAGTATGTTTTTGTTCCCATTCCCATTTCGGCAAGAAGATGTTGAACATCTTTCAACCTTACATTCTCTTTGTTAATGAGATAGTGTGATTCACCTGATTTAAAAATTTTCCTTTCTATCTCTATCTCTGTAAAATTCAAAGGAAGTTCACCGTCATCGTTAACGAACCTTACTGTAACTGAAGCAAGATTTGAAGGAGATCTTTTGTTGGTTCCATCAAAAATAAGTTCCTCATGTAAAGTTGCCCTCAACTCCTTTGCTGATTGCTCACCCATAACCCATCTTATGGCATCAACTATGTTGGATTTTCCAGATCCGTTTGGACCAACGAATCCAGTAATACCCCTTTCAAACCTTATAGTTACAGGGTCTGGGAATGATTTGAAACCGTATATCCTCAACTCACTTAGATACAAAAATCCTCCATTTTAACATTCTCTTATACCAAAAAGTAATGAAAAGTCAACATCAAAAAGCAATTTCATCCTCAAGGTGTTTCAATATCAGATCAGATGTTTCCTTTCTCTCATAGTAAAGGTTTTTAACACTTTTCTCAAAATAACCTTCCATTTTCAAAACCTTAATCTTTTCAAAAACTTTTTCTATCTCTTCCGAACTGTATCCAGTTTTAAAAACTGAATCTGCAAGTGGTCTCCCATCCTGTCTTTTTCCAACAAGTATGGATGGAGTTTTCAGATAAGGTGTTTCAATAAGAAGGGATGATGAGTTTCCCATAACAGCGAAACCATTTTTTATCAAAGATATATACCTTCTGAAACCAAGATGTGGAACGAAAAATACATTTTTTTTCAAAGAAACTATATGTTTCAACCTTTTATATATATACTCTTCACCTTTATCAGGATTAGGTGATGTACATAATACCGGCATATCAACTTTGAGTAAAAATTTTTCTATACCGTTGAACTGTTCTTTAATATCTATATCACTTTTCGTTTCAGGGTGGAATGTGAAAAGTAAATATTTATCCTTTTCAAGTTCAATTTTTAAATCTTTCAAGAGATCTTCAAAAGGTTCAAGTTGAACCGTATCTATATATTCGAGTATCGGATCTCCAACATTGAATATCCTTTTATCGGTTTTCAAAAAATCGGAAAGATTTTTTTTAAAAATCTCGCCTGAAACGAAATGTATGTAGGAGTTCAAAGAGAGCATCTTCCTTATATTATCATCAATAGCACCCTTTGTCTCCTCTCCACCAGATATGTGAATTATCCTTTTATCCATTATAAGGGATAGGTTTATTACAGGTAAAAGTTCAATCCTATCACCAAGAACCATAATGTAATCTGTTTTTGTAAGTTTAATAAGTGTCCTCAACTTTTTCTGAAAGGATATCAGAGAGTTGAAAAGTTTAGATTCAGATCTCCAGTTAATTGTTGTTTTAATTTTGAAATCAACCTTTATGCCTTCTTCTTTTATCTCTTCAAAAGAAAACCCTTTTTCTTTATCGAAATGAGAACCTGCCGCAACAAAAAAGGTGTTTATTTTTTTTGAACTTTTCAACTTTTCAACGGTAAGCTTCAAATGTGAAAAATCTGATCTGTTTGTTGAAATTATCATCAGGTTGGGTTTCATAGGACAAAAAGAAGGAAAGATTTTAAATATTCAGTTTCTTTAAAATTTAAAAGAGATGAATGGTCTAAAGGAAGAAAGGTTCTCTTTATGACTTTAACATCCTTTTTTGAATCCCTTATCGCTTTCTCTACAACATCTTTGAACATCATCTCATTTACAACCGATGTGCAGGATGAAGTTAAAACAAAACTCTCCTTTTTAACCTTTTTTAGAACTGTAGCGTTTAAAAACTTGTACGCTTTCAAAGCCTGTTCAGTTTCACTTATATGTTTTGCAAAGGATGGTGGATCTATTATAACAACATCATACTTTGAAAGATTTTCGTTGGATATAAAGTCAAAAAGGTCTGCACGAACATTCACATTCTTTTCTTTTGAAAACTTGTTCAATTCTATGTTGTCCTCAACAAGTTTCAAAGCAGGTTTTGAAATATCAACTGAAACCGTTCTTTTTGCTCCATTTGCAAGAGCATAGAGAGTGAACCCTCCAGAATATGAACATAAGTTTAAAACATCATTTTGTGAAGATATCTTTCCAACAATCTCTCTATTTTCCCTCTGATCTATATAAAACCCAGTTTTATGTCCATAAAGAAGATCAACATAGAAAAGTATTCCATTCTCACTCATTATCTGCACATTATTTTGTAACTTTCCGTAAAGAATCCTATTGTTTTCGTTGATTTTGTATTTCTCACAATGTTCTATATTGTATGTTTCAGGGGTTGTTCTATCTATTATCGCTATTGGTCTAAAAACTTTTAAAAGAGCGTTAACTATTTGCTCCCTTCTTTTTATAACACCTGCACAGTTTGTTTGTATAACGATATACTTGTTGTAAATATCAACTATCAACCCTGGTATAAAATCCGCCTCTGAAAAAACGAGACGGTACATATTCGTGTTTAACGAGAGTGTTTTCCTTTTGTATTTTTTTAACTGTAAAAACCTCTGGACAAAAAAATTCTCATCAACAACAACTTTTGATTTTGAAATAACCCTTATAGCGATAGAGTTTTTTGGAGATACAAATCCTGTTCCCAAAAATTTCTTTTCACAAAAAATATGAACTACATCTCCATTCTCATAATCGTGTAATGGAGAATCTATCTTTCCTGAAAATATCCAGGGATGACCTGAAAGTATTGCATTTCTTGCACTTTTATTGACTTCAATCCTTTTATACATATAATTTACCTTAAAAGTGATTATAAGTTAAAATGAAAAAAAATAAAGTATTATTTTTAATTTTTTTTTCCATTTTTCTCTTTTTGAAAACATTTCCAGAGTTGGTAACAGATATATTTTATCTTCCGATCGATGTTGAAAACAGGAGAGTTTTAAAACCTTCCTATATAAACTCTTCTGGTGATTTTGGTATCTGGAGAAAACCTTATAGGGGTATAAATGGTCATTACCATACAGGTATAGATTTTAAAAATCCGGGAAAGAAAAAGGGAGCTTTAGAACCTATTTTTTCCTGTGGTGTTGGAATAGTTAAATCCGTTATAAAGAATGGTCCATCTTCAACCGTTATAATAGAACACACTTTAAGAAACAATAGAAAAGTTTATTCAGTTTACCTTCATATATCAGATATCATGGTTAGTCCAAACGATACTGTTGATGAAAAAACAGTTTTAGGTTCTTTTATAGATTACAAAAAACTTGATAAATGGGGAGAGTTTTTGAACCATTTACATTTTGAGATGATGAAAGTCCCACCAAAATTTGTTGGAATGGATAGGGGTGATTCAATTTTCAACTCCTATTCAATTGAAATAAAAAAGAAAAATATTATAGATGATTACTATTTTGACCCAAAAATATTTTTCATAAGGTATTAAAAGGAGGAACAATTAAAAAGTTTTTTATATTTTCGATTATACTACTCAGTTTGATAGTAAATTCAAAACAGATAGTTCGGATAAACAGAGATGATTTTAACAGAGTTTCTTCTTTGTATAAATTCATAGATGTTGCCGGGATGGCAAACTCTCAAACTGTAGATATAGTAATGGATTCTTTGGATATAGAAAAGTTGAAAAATAACGGTATAAAATATTACATCGTTGAGAAGAAATTTTATAAGGACCTTTACCCGACAACAGCACAAGTTTACGATTCTATAACAAAACTCGCAACAACCTATCCTTCACTTGTAGCGGTTGAAACAATAGGTTTCACTTACAATAATAGGCCACTTGTAATAATGAAGATTAATGGCAAAAATCCTGACACATGTCTTGTCAGATACCAATTTTTGCTTATGGGAAACCACCATGCAAGGGAATGGCAGACGATCTCAACTGCACTATTTTTTGTCGATTCTATATTGAGAGCATATTCAACAAACTCAACTATAAAACAATTAATAGATTCAACATACATTGTTGTTTTTCCAATGGTAAATGCTGATGGGTACTATTATTCAAGAGATCAGAACAATGAACTTTGGAGAAAAAATAGAGCACTCAGAAACTCGCTTTATGGCGTTGATATCAACAGAAACTATCCGGGAGAGGTATGTGGTGATATAAGGGGAGAATGGGGAGCAATTTATAACTCAAGCACAACACATTATCCTTCATCTGATGTTTACTGTGGTCCATATTCAGGATCTGAAAGAGAGGTTCAAACTGTTATGAATCTCGTAAAAAGGTTCTCTTTCAACATATCAATTTCTCTCCACTCATACAGTGAACTGGTTTTATATCCATGGGGAGCAACATCAGATACAACTTTAGATAACACACTGTTAAGCAACCTCGCTACGAAGATAGCATCAAAGATGTTGAAACAGACATCTGGAACTTATACACCAGAAAAATCTGACGCTTTGTATCCAACATCAGGAGATTCAGATGGTTGGATCTATGGTTACACTAAATTTGTGAAAGGTTTAACAACTCTTCCATTCACATTTGAAATAGATACTGGTTTTTCACCACCAACAACAACTCTCTCTCAATTACACAGAAGAGTTTTTCCTGGAATACTTTACTCAGCATTCCTTTGCGAATCAGTCTTTGGACTTGCCAAAGAAGTTCCTTTGAAACCGGTCTTATCATCATCAGGAAATAGTATAAGTTGGAACTTACAAAATTCTAATACGGCTGATTATTACAAAGTCCAAAATTACGATTCTATTTATACATACGAAGATTCTCTAAATGATTCTATTGACTCAATAATATCAACAGATTACAAAACATACAGGATAGAATTATCAAAAACTTCACCATATTCAGCACCTTACTCTTTAAGACCTTTGAAAAAGGATACAACAATATCTTCGCTTGAGTTTTTTGATAGATTGTATGTTGAAAATAGTACAGATTCTTTGATTTTTTACATGAAGTATGATCTTGAAACAAATTACGATAAAGCTTTTCTTGAATACTCTTACGATGGATTCTTCTATGAGCCACTCGATACAATTAATGGAATCTTCACAGGATCAAGCACAACATGGAAAAGATACTCTTTCCCATTATCCAGATTTTTAAACAAAGAGATAACTATAAGGTTAAAAACTGTTTATGATAATTCAACGATTAATCCAACAGGTGTTAATATAGATAACATCTTTCCTGTTCCTACAGCAGTAACAAGAGCAACCATAAATGACAGTTGCACAGATACTTTCATTTCATCAACAGATACTCTGAAATACTTTTTTGTGACATCACATCATCCTATTTTTGGATTTACACACAAATCTGATAGATTCTTTTTCCAATCTTTACGATCAGTTATCAAGGATTCTTTGGGTGATATAAAAGAGGATAAAGATATTTTGATAGATTTTTCAAATAGAGTTTTAACTATCAAAAATATATCCAAAACGAAAAAATCTTTAAGAATAAATATTTTTGATGTGAGTGGAAGAAAAGTTTTTGAAAAAAATGTAAAAGTTGAAAATGTTGAAAAATTTGATTTAAACTTTCTATCTTCTGGAAAATATTTTCTTGTTGTTTTGGGTGATAAGAATTATAAAGAAGGAATTTTAATTTTAAAATAGTTAAAAAGTATCTAAAACAACCTTTACAAAAAGAATCAAAAGGACTATTACAAAAAATATTTTGATTACACTGTTTCCTTTTTTTACCGCGATTTTTGAACCGGTTAAATTTCCAAGTATGCCAAATATAGCAGCGGGAATACCTATCAAGAACAAAACTTTTCCATTGAATATGAATGTTATCAAGGCGGCAACATTTGATGAAAGGTTAACAACCTTTGTATTACCATTGCTCATTCTGAGATCATATTTCAAAAGAAGTGAGAAGAAAAGTATAAGAAAAGTTCCTGTGCCAGGTCCAAAAAAACCGTCATAGAAACCTATAATAAGACCTGCAAGGGATGATAAAAACAAAGCCTTATTACCATCAACACTTTTTGATTTATCAATCATTCCAAAATCTTTTTTTATAAGAACGAATATTGCGATCAAAGGAATAAGAATTAGAAGGATGTATCTTAAAAAATCAGGTTTTATGAAAAGAACAGTTCTCGCACCAAGAGCTGAACCTATAAGTGCAAAAATAGAAGCAAGGATTGCGACTTTTAGATCTATCATTTTGTTCTGCTTGTATGTGATTGTAGCGAAAAGAGTTCCAAAAGTTGAAGAGAATTTATTTGTGCCCAAAGCAAAATGTGGTGGAAGCCCGGCTGCAAGATAAGCAGGAACAGAAATTAATCCACCTCCACCAGCAATAGAATCTATAAACCCAGCAATAAATATAGAAGGTAAAATAATGATAAGTTTCAATATATACTGATCAAACCACATCGGATTATTTTATGACAAAATCTTAGTAAATCAAGGGTTTGAAAAAATCCATATTCTGTTTGATCGATTTATATTTTCAACTATTCATTTGTGTAACTCTTTGCGTTGTCTTGTGTTTGAGTTATTAAAAACGAATTTCTCTTCGTATTATGAGTTTTTGCAAGTATTGCTTTGCTATTCATTCCTATAGGAGAATCAATCCCTTTATCAGTTTCGGTATTTCCTTTTTATTTCTTTACATCATCTATAAACGGGGAAAATCTTTGTGTTTTTTTTCATCTTCATTACTGTCACAGAGTCAAGCACCGTCCCCAAGTGTTCTTAACATAGTTTTGCTCACTTCTCATTATTATCACCATTTTCAAAACTCTCTACGGGTATTATATTCCCTTCAATCAAACATATTTCAGTAATTCCCATTTGAATTCTCAGTTTTCCACGACAAAATTTAGAGTGTTCAACACCTCCTGAATAAAATAAAAATCACTCATTCTTTGATATCATCTTGAATTTTTTTCTACCCTTGCCCAGCTGGAGAAGTTATACTGAAAAACAGCATACAGATATTTGTTCTCCTCATCCCTTAGAGGAAGGAAGTCAATGTTATAACCAAATTCTACGCCTATTGATCCGGCCTGCTGGTAAATTGATTTCTCAAATCCCAAACCTACTTCAGAGGTTAAACACCAGGAAGATTTTTTTATACCTAGCAGAGAAATTTTCATCTGGAGATAAATTGCACCGGGATATTGATAGCCCCAGGGAAAAAGTAAAGGACCGCCGAAACCATTTTCTACAGGTCCCGTCGTGTTTCCAAGTGGTTTAGCGATAAACAACTTAGCAGGCAGGAAATTATAAGTGGAATTTTCGATCTCAAAAAGTGTGCCCCCTATACCAAGTCCATTAGATAGGTCTCCATAAGCTACTTCAATAAAATTTATACTCCATTTGTGATAACCAATCTTGAACCCCAGATAGTTTACACGAAACCATTTGTCATTGTGTTGGGCATTGAGGTCTACTGAAGATGCAAAAAGCAATAAAATGATCAGAAAATTCAGATGTTTAACCATTTTTTTAATCCTCTGTATATGATAATTCCATTTTCACCTTGAATTGCCCAGTAGTCTCTATCGATTCCCAAGAACTTTCCTTGTTTTTCCATTATTACGTTGAGATACTCGTCAAGACCTAATACAAGATTCTTTTCCCTATTTATATATAATCCTATACGAGGATTAACAATATGTATTGCACCATTTATTCTGTCAACAAGAGATTCATAAGATTCATATTCACACCATTTCTCTATAGAACCGTTCTGAAGCAAGAAGAATTTACCATCTCGGAATTTGCCGAAATAGATTTTATCTCCGAAACAAAAGAGTGTATCAAGTAAGGAAGAAGAGGTTAGGATATTAATAAGGGAATTGGTATTGAGGTCAACAATGAGTAATTTGTTAGAGTTAAGAAGGAGATAAAGAGTGTCTTTCTTTACAAGAAAATTTTGCTCATAGATATTCTCAAGAAAGTTATTCCTCAGTGTTTTGACTAATTTCCCCTCAGTTGAATACTGACAAAGTGAAAAATACGAAGTGAGTGTCTTATTTACAGTTTCTCTCAACCAGTAAATTTTGCCATTCGCATACACAGGGGGCAGATTGTGACTGTTTTCTTCTCTATAAAGTTCGATTTTTCTGTTGTCTTTGTTGTATATACCAAAACAGTCTGTTCCAAGAAGCAAGAACTTATTTTCATCGAGCCTTTTGACTTCTCTCATAATAGCTGCAACAAGACCTTCTATATCTTTTTTGCCTTCAGAATAATTGTTCCAGAAAATTAGTTTACCATTCTTTGAAATTTCCAGAACTCGCATGGTTGTGAAAATAAGAAAATTGTCCTTCTCGGGAATTATTTCTATAATATCTTCGGGAATAACCTTGAAACTTCCTATTATTGTGTGCAAGCCTTCTAAATTACATTTCCATTTGACCTTGCCTTTCTTTATATCCAGACAGTAAAGAAAATCGAGAAAATTCCCAGCAGCATTAGGTGCATGTGGTGAAACAGTATTTGTGTAATGAGGCACAACAATTACTTCTTTAAAAGATAAACTATCTAATACCTTGAATGATTTTGCAAAGGATTCAATTGCGCTATCTCCTTCTGTCATCTTCCAGAGAGTCCTGTTGTTTGAATCAAGTGCAATTATGCTGTTTTTGAGTATGATGATTTTTGTGGGTATTGATTCCTTTGCGCACCCCACAAAAAGAATCAAGGCAAATAGTATAATAATTATCTTATTATTAATATTCATCTTCTTCACCTCCTAAGTTTTCGGGTTGTATAACCTCTCCGTCAGGAATTTTGCGACAGCCGCCACCAGTGATTTCAACCTCATACTCAGAGCCAGAAAAAGAATATTCAAATCTTGTACCCCGGAAAAATTTTACTTTACCCTTTCCCTTAAAGGAGGGCAGGATATCTTCATAACCTTCTTCAGGATTGGTCAACGTTTTTCGCCGGTAACCTTGGGTGCTTACGAATATTATTCTTCCATTTTCATTAAAAAGAAACGCTTTTCCCTTCCTGTCCCAGGCTATTGTCGTTCTTGAGTCAATTTTTCCATCCCAGGTGATGCGGCCTCTTTCTCCCGTGTTTGATACAAGAAATAGGTCATATCCTTTTTCTGTGCTTTCAACGAAAGCGATATACGAAGAGTCAGGCGAGAATTTGTATATCTTGGAAAAACCAAAATGGAATGCATCTGACGAAGCAAGATTTCCAATTGTTCTGATTTTTCTACTATCAACTATCCGGACATAATTGCCCTCTATACGCAATTTAGAAGGAGGTTCCTGCGAGTATGCAAGGATTAATTTCTCAATCTTCGCATTACCGCTTTCTTTAGCGAGGTCGAGCGCTGTTTTACCTCTTCCTGTTTTCATCTTCCACGAGGCTCCACTTTGCATCAGTAGTTTAACCATTTCAAAATCATTATTTTTAATTGCAATGTGAAGAGGAGTAATGCAACTTCCTTCTGGTTCGGTTTGCACATTAACAAAGGCACCATTTTTAATAAGATATTCTACAATCTCTGTGTTCCCGTTCGCAACAGCAAGAGAAAGGGGGGTTTCTCCTATTTCTTCGCTCACATTCGGGTCAGCACCTCTGCTTAAAAGCAGTTTTACAAACTCTAGTGAGTTACTTTTACACGCCTGGTGAAGAAGGGTCCAGCCAGTCATCATTGATAAATTCGCATCCGCTCCTAATACGAAGAGAATCTCAGCATCCACGAGAACATTTGTTTCTGCAAAATCAAACAAATACTTAAAATCCTCTTTCCCTTGTGTTTTTATATAATAGTAACGTTTCCCATCAATGAGAATGCGTTTTTTATCAATATATTCAACGGAAACAAAATCTGTATCATCTATTATCTCTCTGACCTGCTTCCCTCCTTCAAGGAACAAACTTCCTGTTTCTGGGTCGGTTTTAAGTTCTCCTCCAACGCGGACAATTTGATGTTCGTATATCAATTCTATTCCCTCTTTTTTTGCTTGCCAAGTTCCAGATTTCAGAAGAATTCTATTAGTTCTATCTAAATCGCTCGTTACTTTGACAAATTCCCCACGAGGAGAAAATATATATACTTCTCCATAATAAATTGCAGGGTTTGGTTCACTATGCCACTCGCCCACAATCTGGCTCTCCTGCGCATTTAACACGCAAGGATTTGCGAACACGGAAATTAAAATTAAAAGAAAAAAAATATACATAAAACCTCCCTTAGTTTATAGTGTTTGCTTCAAGTTATGCATTATCTTTCCCCTGATTCATCATTGATTCTTACTATATGGGGAACATAGAATCCGGTTACAATGTTGGTGAAACCAGCAACAATGAAATCTCCATCCGGGCATCTGGAAATAGAATAAGCTATCTCTTGATATTCTTTTGTGCCTATCATTTTTTCCCATATCTTATTACCTTTTTTATCAACTTTTATGAGATAAAAATCTTCTTTATTGCCATAGGAATTGGTGTAGCCCGCAGTTATGAAACCGTCTTCCGTTTCAATTATAGAATAAGCCTCCTCACCATCTTCTCCACCAAAGGTTTTTTGCCAGATTTTGTTCCCATTTTTATCGGTTTTTATCAAAAGAAGATCCCCTAAACCTTTACGTCCTGCAATTATCAATCCTCCATCTTCAGTTTCTAAGATTGCATGCGCTTCGTCATCTTTTTTACCCCCAAAGGTTTTTGACCAGATTTTCTTCCCATTACCGTCAATTTTCATTAGATAGATATCACCTTCTCCAGAACCAAAAGACTCTGTTACACCTGCAATTATAAAATTACCATCTTTGGTCTGGATAATTGCATTTGCCTTATCCTTTTCCTTACCGCCGAATGTCTTTTCCCATATCTTATTACCGTTCTTATCGGTCTTTATAACATACACATCTATATAACCTGCTCCATAGGAAAATGAATATCCAGCAATTATGAAATTACCATTTTTGGTCTCCAGTACTGCACTGGCAATATCGCGGTCTTTGCCACCGAATGTCTTTTCCCATAGTTTGTTACCGTCTTTATCAGTCTTTATGAGATAAACATCAAGTTCTTCGGGAATACTTCCAAAAAAATCCTCCTTTGTGTATGGTGTTTTCGCTCCGGCAAGAATAAAACCATCGTCTTTGGTTTTGGAAAGTGCATGACATTTATCGTCATAATCCCCACCAAATCGTTTTTCCCATATCTTTTTACCATTTTTGTCCATTTTTGCCAGATAAACATCTTCCCCGTGTCCATCCTGGTAGTCTATTTCCCCTCCGATTACGAAACATCCATCATTTGTTTCGGTAACCGTGAAGATTATACCCTTATTCTTTTTATATACCTTATCCCAGATAACCTTTTGGGCTTTCAAAGGCACCAGAGCAATTAGCAGAAATGCAAATAAAAATTTTTGTTTATTAGACATTCAAATTTCCTTTTTAACGCAGCCATTAACTTTGGTATCTCTTTATATCCCCTGGTCCACCGAAATTCTTTCTCTGCTTCAATAAGACCGGTGGACACTTTTCCTTGAAAAATGCCTCTGTGAGTGATCTCCTCTCAGGATTCCTTTCATCAAATAGTGCTGGAATTACTGTTATTTTGGGGACGGTGCTTGACAGTGTGACATTTTTTTTCTTTTTTTTCATTTGCATTTTTCCCAATTATTATTTTAAAATAATTATGCTTCTTTAGATGCCCTAAAGGCATTTAGTATCTTTA
Organism: candidate division TA06 bacterium 32_111; assembly: GCA_001508335.1. Classification (GTDB taxonomy): domain Bacteria; phylum Hydrothermota; class 32-111; order 32-111; family 32-111; genus 32-111. The sequence goes on along the minus strand of LGFX01000009.1, from coordinate 45,746 downwards.
AAAGACCGTTTCCTTACTCTTGACAAGAGTCTGGAGTTGATCTCCGACTATCACCGTCAGAAGGCAAACGGTCTTTATAGTTGGGATAAAATTCAAAATACTTTCTTTTTTCTTTTAACACGTGATAAACAACTGCAACAAGTTTTCTTGCTGTAGATATTGTTGCCATACTTTTTCCACCTCTATATGCCATTTTATCATAATGTTTTTTAAAGTAGGGAGACACATTAATGGAAGTGTGGACTGCCTCTATAAATGCCCATCTTAGCCATTTGTTTCCTTTGATAAGTTTACCATGATAACTTGTATTACCAGATGAATGTGTCGATGGAACCAATCCACAGTATGAACATAAATGTTTTACACTGGGGAATCTGTTAACGTCTTTTATCTCCAATGCAATCAGTTGTCCAAAAACTTTCCCGATCCCGGGGATACTCCTTAACAATCTAACTTCCTCCGTTTCTCCAACTTCTCTCTCTATGTATGAACTTATTTCTTTCTCCTCCTCAACTAACTTTTTATATAACTCTAAATTGTGTCTCAATAATGAATCAGCATTCCTGTCAGGTAATTCTAACCTCTCTAAAAACTCCATCCCATATTTACCAAATATATCCTTCACCTCTGACATCATTACACAAGATTTTAAAAGTATATCATGTATCTTATTCTTAACCATTGTCTTTAACCTAACTATAAACAATCTATACCTGATTATATCCTTTAAAACCCTTCTCCTCTTGTCTGGTACATATATCTCTGGTATAAAATCTAATCTCAATAGTTGTCCCAATATCTTAGAATCTATTCTGTCTGTCTTTATCTTCGCACTCGATATTGCCTTTATCTGACTCGCATTCGCTACATTCCCTCTTTCTATACCCTCTATCTCGCTCAACATATCATATATCACCCCCCAGTTCCAGCCTTTACCGCTCTAAATCTCTCTCCTCTATACCTCTCTATTACCCTCTAAAATCCCTCCTTCTCATTCATCACTCTCTGTGTCTCCAAACATTCGCCTCTCTCATTTATTAAACTCACCACCGAATATCTCTTGTGTATATCTATCCCTCCATATATCATCCCTTCATCCTTCTTTCCTTCTCCTATTATATCACTACTCTCCACCTTAGCAATACCTTACACTTTTTCATTATATGCTTGACTTGTGACAGTATTAAAAACAAAAAATTTGATTATACCCATAAGAAAAAATCTATTTACTTTCCACAATCTTTTTTATATTTCCATTTTCATCAACAGTTATCTTTAAAATTTTTTTGAATGGCTTTTTATCTAAGAGATACACGAAAGAGTAAAGTTTCCTTTCAATTGGTTTTATCTTTATTTTTAATTTTTTCTGTAAAGTTGCTGTCTCTGTTTTTATTTCCTTAATTGAAGGTTTAATTTCAGAATATTCTTCATATTTCTCTTTAACAATTTTATAAACAAGATTTTTCAATTCTTTTTTATTCATAAGAAACCTCCACTAAAGGATTGCCATAAAGGGTAAACTCTATCAATGTTTTTTTATCATCTTCATCAAGGTATCTGTTTTTCTCAAGGTTTGTTCTTATAAACTCTTTTTTGGCATTCAACATTGAAAGTGATGCTCTATTCCCTTTTTGCATGTTTTCAAAAAATAGTTTTGCCAAAAGATCGGCTTCGCTTGAAGGTGGATACAAAGGCCCATAAGCGGTTGCTGTTGAAGCAACGCAAAACAGAAAAGAATTTTTGAGTGCAGTCAAAACTATAGAATCGTTCTCTTTCTTTTTGTATATGTAACCACCAAAACATGCTTCAGAAAAGAAAAAGGAATCTTTTATTCCTTTTCTAAAACTTTTAGGTAGTAATGCGAGTGGATATTCTTCTTTATAATCGGAGATTCTTGATCTCTGGCCATACCATCCGGGCAGTTCATCGCTACCGTGAAGGTTGAAATAGAATGAACCTGTAAAATTTTCAAAATCGTATTTTTTTGAAACATCAAAAGGTGGAGAGATTAAAATATCTCCCTGCCCTTTAACTTTACTAAAAACTTCAAATGATGCTTTCTTCCATATCTCAGCTGTGATCCCATTCTTCTCAAAAATTTTTATACTTTTAACGGACAAAATTTTTTCAACTTTATTTAAAAAACTTTTTAAATTTTCGTCTTTCGAGTTTGGTATTCTTGTTATCTCTATTTCAGGAAAAAGTAGTTCCTTATCTTCACAAACAAAAAAGTTGTCCGTTAAAATTATTCCATCACCATCATCTACAGGTGATTTAATTCTATGGAAAGGAAAAAGTTCATCGTTACCTATTATCACAAGTATTGAATCATTCAATCCCTCGAAAATATATTTTTTTACTTTCTTTTCTTTTCCATCCTCAACATCTATAAAAAGAAGTTCGCCAAGAGATGATACGAGAGCATCCTGAATCTTTACAATAGAATTTTTTCCAAAAATTTTTTCTATTCTTTTTTTATTGTGAAGAATAACAATCTGTTTCATAAATCCCCCCATAAAAAAAGAGCCGGTCATTGACCGGCTCTACTTTTTCCCGCTGCTTACTTCTTTGTTGTCTTCTTAGTCGTTTTCTTTGCTGTGGTTTTCTTTGTTGTCTTTTTCGCTGGCTTCTTAGCCGTTTTCTTTGCTGTGGTTTTCTTTGCTGTGGTTTTCTTTGTTGTCTTTTTCGCTGGCTTCTTAGCCGTTTTCTTTGCTGGCATTTACCCTCCTACTTGTTAAAGGTTTCTAAAAGATTTATATCACAAAAAAAAATTTTTTCAAGAGTTTTTTTATTTTTTTATATTGTTTTTTTTCTAATTGATTTTATAATTTTTTTATAAGGAGTTTATATGAATAAAAAAACAGAGTGCTTATGTATAAAATGCGACAATTATAAAAAAAATTTAAACACAAAATTTTTCTGCGATAATTTCTCTGAAATTTTTGAAGACGTTTCATCAAATGATTGTCTCTGTGAAAAATGCAAATACCACAGTGAAAAAAAATACAAATTTAACCTCTACTGTTATAATGGAACCGAAGAGAAACTAAAAGAAATGTAACGATGTTTAACACTTTAACTGCAGCAAAAATTTATCTAAAACAGGGTCTCTTTAAAGAATCTTTGGATATACTTGAGAACCTTGAAAAGAATAGTGATGATCTCAATATAAAATTTTACAAGGTAATAGCACTCGAAGGACTTGGTTTTTTTAAAAGAGCAAAAGAACTCTGTTACTTTCTCCTTGAAAAAAATTTTCAAAGCGATGAGATAAAAAAAATTCTTGAAAGAATTAAAGATAAAGATGATGAAATAAAAACCGAAAAGAATTTAGATTACACAGAAGATGAGATAGCAAAAGTTTACGAGATGATAGGTGATTATGAAAATGCAATTTTTTGGTACACTAAAAAAATTGAATTTTTGAAAGATAAAATCAGATAATATTCCTTAACCTTTTTATCTGCTTTTTGTAGATAGGGAAAATCTTAGCAAAGAAAAATTTCAAAAAGTTCAACTGTATCACAGGAATTATAGTTATAAACATTGTTTCATAGAATCTGTTTAAAGCTCCAGGTTCCACTTTTGAAATTATTTTTAAAAGTTTCGATTCAAAAATTTTATTTTCATCCTGAATATAACTATCAAGATTCTTTTTATATTCTTCAATATTTTCCAAAAACATTTTAAAATCTTCCTTTGAAAAATCGAGAGATGATTTCCCATATCCCATCTTCTCAATAAGAAAACTGTTGACTCTCTGTTCATATTGTCCTTTTATTGGAACAGAGAAAATAGGCTTTTTAAGATATAAAGATTCACTTATCAGAGTGAAACCACCATTTGTTATAACTCCCTTGCATTTTGAAAGATCTTTCAAAAAATTATCTTTTGAAAAACTCTCTTTTTTGAGATTGTTTCTTTCTTCAAGTTCAAGTCCATAAGAAACGAATTTTACTTCAGGAAAATTTTTTATAAGTTCATTTATCCTTACTATCATACTTTTTGATGTCTGATAGATAAGAATAAAATCTCTATACTCCTTTTCCTTAGCAATCTCTATCACTTCTTTTCTTATTATCGGTGGAACTACAATTATTTTATATTTTGACTCTTTTGGTCTACTAATATATTTATCAGCAAAGGATAGAATGAAATGGTAGTTTGCTTTCCTTTCAAAAATGTTTACTACTATTTTTGCAAAATATTTTTCAGTAAAAGATGTTCTATCAGGGATTTCCTTTAAAATATTAACAGTAATATTGTTGTTTATGTTTATTAAAGGAATCCCAACAGTTTTTGCAAATATCTGGGAAAAAGGTTCAAAATCTGATATAACAAGATCCGGTTTATATTGATAGAGCATTTTAAAAAAGTATATCAACTGTTTTGTTGTGTTGGGTGGGAATCTTTTTAAAAACTCGTAAAAGGTTCTATAATTTCTAACAACTCCATCTTTGTATATGATATCGAATCCCGATATATCATGATAATCCGCATCCTTTTTAACGATGTTTAAATATTTTATTCCCTGTCCATAAGTTAAAATCTTTACCTTACACCCATTTTTTTCAAGAAAATTTATAACATAGGTGCTTCTTGTTATGTGGCCATTTCCATGACCTGAAACACCATATATTATTTTCATTGTTATTCTAAGTTGTAACCTCTATTAAATGCCTGTAAATTTACTTCAAAAATTTTTTCAGGGAGTCTTTCTTTTAAAGATTCTTCCCAGTATCTCTTTTCTATATCTTTTAGATTTTTTGCGAGAAAACCGAGAAGAACTACATTCATCACTTTTCTGTTTCCAAGTTCTTTTGCAATTTTTTCAGCATCAACAACATAGGTATTTTTAACAAATTTTTTTACTTCACCTATTGGATCTTCAGGATAATCCATAAGTCCTGCTGCAACGGGAAGTGGCAAAATTGATGTAGAATTTATTATCATAATTCCATCATCTTTTAAAAAATCTATATTTCTCAACGACTCTATTTTTTCAAAAGCGAGTATAACATCAGCCTCATTGAAAGAAATTAAAGGGGAATAAACTTTCTCTCCAAATACTATGTGGCTAACAACATCTCCGCCCCTTTGACTCATCCCATGAACTTCAGATTTTTTTACATCAAAACCTGCTTTCATTAAAGCATCAGAAAGAAGATCTGAAGCAAGAAGAATCCCCTGACCACCAACACCAGCGATTATTACTCTTTTATTTTCCATAATCACTCCTTAAACTTTTTTAATTGCATCGAATTTGCAAACCTGATAACATAATGAGCAACCAACACAAAGATCGTAGTTAATGTTTGCTTTCTTTTTGTTCTTATCGAAGGATATAGCAGGACAACCTATTTTAACACACATTTGACAACCGGTGCACTTTGTTTCATCCACTTCATATTTATCAAATTTCTTTTTCTTCATTTCAGGCAAAAGCATGCACGGTCTTCTCGCAATTATTACTGAAAGTTCGTCCCTTTCACTTTCCTCCTTAACAGTCTGCATAACCTCTTCGAGATTGTATGTATCTACAACCTTTACATGTTTAACTCCGAGACCCCTAACAAGATTCTCTATATCAACTATTGGTGCCTCATCTCCCATCAGAGTTCTTCCTGTTCCCGGATTATCCTGATGGCCAGTCATTGCAGTAATGGAATTATCAAGAATAATTACGGTTCCCTTTGATCCATTGTAAATCATATCGATAATTCCAGTTACTCCAGAATGATAAAATGTTGAATCACCTATAACAGCAACTATCTTTCTGTTGTCACCAGCCTTTTTCAAAGCGTATTCAAGTCCTAAAGCGTTAGTTATAGATGCTCCCATATCAACACATGTATCCATAGCACTTAATGGTGGAAGTGCTCCAAGGGTATAACATCCTATATCACCTGTTGCTATCAACTTGTTTTTGTTAATAGCATAAAAAACTGATGTGTGTGGACAACCGGGACATAGTGCAGGTGGTCTTGGAGTCGCTTTCGTTTCAATCTGTTTTGGAGTATAAGGTTGTATAACTCCAAGAGAAACTTTCACTATATAAGGGTTAAGTTCCCCCACTTCAGGTATCAGTTCTTTCCCAACAACATCTATACCCATAGCCTTGATTTCAGTTTCAAGGAATGGATCGTTCTCCTCAACAATATAGATAACCTGAACATTTTTTGCAAACTCTCTTATCAATTCCTCTGGTAATGGCCATGATAAAGATATCTTCAAAAATGATGCATCGGGCATCGCTTCTTTTGCGTATTGGTATGATATACCTGAAGTAATTATTCCAACCTTCTTGTCTTTGTACTCAATAAAATTGTATTTAAAGTCGTTTGAAAGTTCTTTCAATTTTTTGAACCTTTCCTCAACTTTTTTATGAAGTAACCTTGCATGTGCTGGAAGTATAAGATTCTTTCTTATATCCTTCTCATACCCTTTAATTGGAACCACCTCTCTGTCATTAAATTGAACTATACTTTTTGAATGAGAGATTCTTGTAGTTAACCTTAAAAGAACAGGTGTATCAAACTCTTCACTTATGGTGAAAGCGATTTTTGTAAAATCTTTCGCTTCCTGAGAATCTGAAGGCTCAAGCATGGGAATCTTTGCTGCTCTCGCATAATTTCTGTTATCCTGTTCATTCTGTGAGGAGTGCATTCCAGGGTCATCGGCTGTTACTATAACAAGTCCACCTTTTGCTCCTATATATCCAACCGAAAACAACGGATCAGCAGCAACATTCAATCCAACATGCTTCATAGCAACTATAGCTCTCATTCCACCAAAAGATGCACCTATCGCAGTTTCGAGTGCCGTTTTTTCATTTACAGACCACTGTGAATGAATTTCTTTATATTTAGCAACATTTTCAAGTATCTCTGTTGATGGAGTACCTGGATATGCTGATGCGAAATGAACTCCAGCCTCAAAGGCACCTCTTGCAACAGCTTCGTTTCCTGATAGCAATTCTTTCATAAAAACCTCCGCTTTATTTTATATTTTAACTTATTTTTTTTTTAAATTCAATTATTTTTCTTTAGGCTCAACAAATATCACCTCCTCCCTCAAAAGGATAACCTCACCACTACTGCTTCCTTTTCTTTTTGTAACATACCTTCTTTCAGTATATGAAACGGGGACGAGTTTAGAATGTTTTCCTTTCGAATTGTAAGCAGCGATTGCTGCAGCATAATATATATCCTCTTTCTTTGGAATTCTTCCACCTTTTTTCAAAATCACATGGGCACCTTTAGCTTCCCTTGCATGAAAAAAAAGATCATCCTTTGATGCAATCTTTAAAGTCAAAAAATCGTTCTCCTCACTGTTTCTACCACATAAAACTGTAAATCCGTTTGGAGAATAAAAAATTTTCCCAAACTTTTTTTCCTCTTTTTCTTTTTTTAACTCTATAGGAATTTTATTTATATTTGCTTTTTTCTTCTCAAGTTCGGATAACCTTTTTAAAAGTTTTTCCCTCTTTAAATTAAACTTTTTAAAATCTTCTTTTAACTCCTTCAAACTTTTATAAAGTTTATCGAGAGTGTAAAATGGATTTTTTTCTACAAATATTTCAACAATTTTATTCTCATCAAAAACAGATTTGAGTTTGTAAATACCAGGTTCCTCTATTTTCATAGAGTTTTCTTTCAATGTTTCAATCTTTTCGTTAATATCTTTTATTTTCTGATCAAAAATTTTCCCCTCATCATTTTCTATCGTTTCTTTGATATTCTCCATCTCTTTTTCAATCTGTTTTAAAATCAACAGTTTTCTTTTGTTCTTTAAACTCTCCTCTTCAAAACTCAGGTACTCTTTAACAAGATTTGTTATCAAGGGATCTTTTTTAATAACAACGGATGTTTCGTCGACAAAAGGGGAGATGAAAAATTTACCTTTACTTTCAAGTAGATAATTGTCTAAATCCAAAACAGATTTTAAATCAAGATTCTTCTCACTCATGAACTTTTTTGTTCTCTTATCTATATACTTTGAATAATCCTCTTCAAATTGAACATCTATTTTTTCACCTATTCTGTATATGAGTTTCCCATTTCTATCTTTTGGAAAAGAGTAGAGATTTAAAATTTGTAAATTCTCATCGGTAACTATTATGTTGAATTTTAAAGGGATAAGAATAAAAAAAATATTCTTTGCGTTGGAAAGTTCAAACTTTAAAATTCTCTCAAACCCAAATTGAACGATATCTTTTATCCTGACACCTTTACAAAAGTTTTTCAAAGGTTCCGAAAAATTTATCTTCAACTTTTCTCCATCTATAATATCTTTGAACATGAAGGAAAAGTTTTTGTTACATAGAAAAGTTAAACTGAAATTTTCAGTTTCAAAAGTTAAAAACCTATCATCCAAAAAATTTTTAAAGTAAACTTTTTCTATCTTTGATGGAAGAAGATTTAAAACTTCATCTTTTAAAAGTTTTTTTATGTTGAGAGAAGAAAAATCAATTTTCCTCATACTTTTTTATGAACTCTATAGTTTTAAAAGCTATGTAGTTGGCTTTGACTGACCACTTAGGATCGTTAACTGTCAGAACAACTATTCCATACCTACTTTTATCTCCATCATAAATCCCAACAAACCAGTTATAATAACCATCAGGATCGTTAGCATAAAGAGATCCTGTTTTTGCGTAAGTTCTTGATGATATTTCTGGTCTTTTAGAGAAATGTTTTTTTGCTGTTCCGATTCTTGTTGTTAAAGAGAGAGATTTCATAATCTCGTTTGCGATAAAATTTTTCATTACATTTAAACTCTTCTTACTGTCGTTTTTATTTATATAAGGTAAAACGAGTTTTCCATCATTCCCGACCGTCATAATTATAAGTAAAGCATGCAAAGGAGACATGTAAGAATGTTCAAGTCCAGATGCGAGTTTTATAAGAGAACTGGAGTCCTCAGGCAACTCTATGAAGCCAGTTTTTATACCCCTTATCTTCTCACCAGTAAAAAACAGCCTCTTTGCAGATTCAATAATTTTATCTTTTTTCAATTTCAAAGATATTTCAGCGAATGCTGAGTTGTTAGAAAAAGCCATCGCTTCTTTTATTGTTGTTTTGCTGTAAACTTTAGTACTTTGCCTTCTCTTAAGATAGTTCCCAAGTTCAGAGTACATCCTGTCATAATATTTTATAGTATCCCTACTGTTATAAAGATTTGAACTAAGAGAAGCGAAGAATGTTACTATTTTGAATATAGATGCAGCCTGAAGTGGTTTGTTTATGTATTTACCAACATCGTATCCCCTTCTGGAATACTCTTCTATTGCGAGTATTCTGCCATCTCTCACATCAGAAACTATTACAACTCCATATGGAACTTTATGGTTTTTTAAAACAAGAGAAACATCTTTCTGAATATTTTCGTTAATGGTTGTATTCTCCAAATCGTTATGTGTCTTTATGTAAAGATACTCTTTGAAAAGATCATCTTTGGGCAACCTGTTACATGATGTTATCAGAACAAATATAAAAATAAAAAAAATATTACTCTTCTTTCTCATAGCCTTTTGAAACTATATTTTTAGCTGTTTCATAATCCTTTTCAAGAACAAAAATTTTTACTCTATTCTCAAGATCAAGTGAAGGATAGTAACCGTAAGCATCATCCGAAGAAAGATAAACTTTTATACCGTTACTTTCAAGAAGTGATTTCACTATCATAGCTTCCATTTTGTCATCAAAATCTAAAAGCAATTTTAAATCAGTATCCATAACTCCTCACAATTTTTTTCGCTTTTTCTACAAAATAGAATGAACCTATAAAAAGGATTATACTGTTTTTCTCAATAGCATTTTTAAAAGCTTCATTTGGACTTTTAAAAATTTTCACGCCTTCTATATTTTTATAATCTTTTGCCTTTACACATCTAAAGAAATTGATCTGAGTTAAAAAAACTTTTGATGCGTATCTTTTCAAAATATTTACAGACTTCAAATAATCTTTATCAGCCATAAAAATTGACACAGTGTTTATCTTTTTTTTAGGGTATAAAATTTTCAACTCTTTTAAAGATCTTTCAATCGCTGATGGATTATGACTTCCATCAACAATAACAAAAGGGGTTTTACTAACAACTTCAAGTCGTCCTTCAATATGGAAGTTTTCAATTCCCTTTTTTATATACTTCTGTTTAATTCCTAAATAGTTCGCGACCTCTATTGAAAGGATTGCATTTTCTATCTGGTAGGAGTATGGATATTTGAAACGATAAAATAGATTTTTGTATATAAAACCACCTTCCTCTTTTTTATAATTTGAGCCATCTATTATAAAAATTTTACTTTTTCTTTCTTTCGCTATACTTTTTAAAATTTTTAAAACTTTTTTTTTCTGTTTAAATGTAAAGACAACACCTTCGTTTTTAATAATTCCACCCTTTTCGTAGGCGATCTCTTCAAGAGTTTTTCCCAAAAGATTCGTATGGTCAAAATCTATCTTTGTTATAACTGAAATCGAATTTTCAACAACATTTGTAGAGTCGAGCCTTCCTCCAAGTCCAACCTCTATAACTGAATAATCTACTTTTTTCTCTTTAAAATATAAAAATGCAAGTGTAGTAACAGCTTCAAAAAATGTTCTGTAATGTTTTTTTCTATCTTTGATCTTTTCGTAAATCAACTTCTCATACTTTTTAAAATTTCTATCAGAGATATTTTTACCGTTTATTTTTACCCTTTCGTTGACCTGTTTTATATGTGGAGAAATATATGTTCCAACCTTGAAAGAACTTTCTTTCAGAATATTTGAAATAATTCCGACAACACTACCTTTTCCGTTTGTTCCAGCAACATGGATAATTTTCCCAATTTCATTCTGTGGCGAAGCAAAGTCTTTAAGAAAACCTTTAAAATTGTTAAGATCGAAGTTATAAGTTTTTAGAGGTTTGTGCTCAAGATTGTAAAGGTTTTTGAAAAGTTTTGGTTCAATCATTTATCTTTTTCTTTTTAATAATGATATCCCTTCCGTATCCCTTTTTAATCAACTCTTCCCTTTTTATAGAAGCATCGTTTTTATTTTCAAAAAATCCAAGGTATATCCTGTATATCTTTTTATCAAGTATAGTTGTATCGTTTACAAAAATGGTATCTTCAGGGTTTTTAGTTTTCAACCTTTCCATTTCGTTTTTAGCGGAAATTTCATTTGAAAGGGAGTATATCTGAATAGTATAAAATTCTTTTATCTGTCGTTTTTCATCAACCTTCTCTTTAAAATCTTCATCAACAACTATTATATCTTTAATCCTTTCTTTTACAGTGTATGTTCTTGAACTATCTTTAAAAATGTTATAAACCATTACAAGTGTATCATCTGTAAGAACGAGATCCTCTCCATAAATCAATTTCATTTCGATTTCCTGTTGGTTTTTAAAATTAAATTTTCCTGTTCTTTTTCCATTTATAAAAAGATCGAAAGCGTTTTTCGTTTTAGAGTGGATAATAAGTATTGAATCGCAGAAACTTTTTATATCACTACTCTTATCTTTCACTTCGAACTTTTCTTCTGGAACGTATTTTATACCATCATAAAGAAATATCCTTCCATCTGAGTAGGAGTAAAGATAGAATTTAGGTTTTTTTTCAAAAGTATAACAGTTTGTGAAAAAATCCTTTATCTCTTCTATTATATTCAATGTCTCAAAATCAAGAATAAGAGTTGTTTTTGGAGAAACTACTATCAGCCTTGTCCCATACTTTTCAAATCCTAAATCAAGAACATCTCCAACAAAAAGTCTTCTTTTTAAAATTTTCCTTATAAAATCTATCGAGTATAAAAACCCTTTTTCATCAACTATGTACAAAAAACTCTGATAAGGATTTTTGAAGATCTCTACGAAGTTGGTATCAACAGAAATAACAGTTTCCTCTTTTTGTTTATCCTTATAAATCAGTTTATTTTTTGAGATATAGAAAAAACCTCTCTCACTTGGGACCACCTTCATTAAAGTTGGTGGCTGTTTGAAAGAAAATCTGTATTCGACATCGAAAAGTTTTTTGTTGAACACTGAAATTTTCGAGTCAGAAGTCATAACATAAACTCTTCCTTTAAAATCTGAAAAAGAAAGAATGGGGGTTTTGAAAGAAAAGTTTCTTTTCAGATTGAAATCTTTATCGTATAAGTCAAAACCATTTTCTGAAATAACGAAAAACGAGTAGTTCTCTTTTGATTTTTCTTTCTTCTGCTCTATTTTCTCTTGAACATAGTTTTTCTTACAGTAAGGTAAGAAAAGAATAAATAGTATCAAAAAAACCAAAAAAAAACTATCTTTTTTCAATCAGATCCCTCATCATTTTTACAGATTTTTCTATACCGTAGAAAACAGATTTTGCTATAATGGAGTGCCCTATATTCAACTCATTTATCTCCTCAATTTCAACTATTGGAGAAACATTATCATAATTTAACCCATGACCAGCGTTAACAATAAGTTTCTTTTTGTAGGAAGCATAGTTAGAACATTCAGCGATCCTTTGAAACTCTTTTTCAATCTCCTCTATATTTTCACATTCCGAATAGGATTTTGTATTTATCTCTATAGCATCAGCACCAAGATTTTTTGCAAGATCAACTATTTTCAATTCAGGTTCTATAAAAATAGAAACTTCTATATCCCTTGAATGCAACTTTTTTATAACATTTTTTGTTTTGTTATAAATATTTTTTGAAAGAAGATTCAGTCCTCCCTCTGTTGTTATCTCATCTGGATTCTCTGGAACAAGACAAACCTTTTCGGGTCTTATAGTTCTTATGAACTCAACCGTTCTTTCATCGAGAGAAATCTCAACATTCAAAGGGACTGAGATTCCATTTTTTAAAATAACCACATCCTCTTCCTGTATATGCCTTCTATCCTGTCTCAGATGAACCGTTATACCATCTGCTCCTCCAAGTTGTGCAAGTATCGCGGCAGTCATAATGTCTGGCTCAAAAGATCTCCTCGCTTCCCTTAAAGTTGCTACATGATCTATATTAACTCCTAAAAGCATTCTTCCTCCTTATTACGATTATATCATTATAAGAAATTTATAAAAAAAATCAAACATTACTTGAAAGATTTAACTATTTTCAAAAAGGATCTTATGTGAATGATGGAGGAAAAAAGAAATATTGAATAGAAAAAGGTTTTTCCAACCAAATAACCTTTTTGCCAAAAAAGGTTGTTCATAAAGATTCTCGCTTCAGGTGATGAATAGTAAACGGCAATTATAGAATTTATGATTGAAAAGACAAAGTTGGTTGAAATAAAAATTAAAAGCAATCCACCCCTTGTCAGTTTTTTACCATTTTTATTTTCCGCAAGAAAATTAGGGAAAAATGAGTAATAGAAAGGAAAAACAGCAGACATAACCAGCGGGAAGAAAGATAAAAACATAAAGAAATCTATACTTTTTATAACATGAAGGTTGGAAAAATAGTTCGTTTTTAAAAGTGAAACTAAAGTTGTAAGTATAACCGGAAGGAAAGCAAAAAGATAATAAAAAAGATACACAACACCCTCAAACTTTCTATAAGAAACAGGAAGAGTTTCAAGTATGGAAATATAATTTTCATCTCTGGAAGGAACAAGTTTATCAAAAAAGACAAAAAGGTAAATGTAAAGTGTTAAAGATAAAAATGTAAAAAATAAAAAGTTCTTATCAAATATGTAACTAAAGAACAGAAATATAAACCACAATCCAAAAAAGAATGTTGTGTTAAAGTTGAAAACCCTTTTAAATATCAATTTAAAGATTGAAGAAACATTGTATGTTTTTCTTAATTTAAAATCAAATTCTATATCTTTTTGAAAAGGTAGAAGTAAACTTTTCTCCGAAAAAACTTTTAAAAGAAAAATCAGGAAAAGCAAAATTGTAATAGAAATTAAAGAATGCCAAAGAAAAGATTTTTTTAAAATCAAAAGAAGTATGTTTGATGAAAGACCAACGGTTGAAAGCAAAAATTTTAGATCGCTAATATCATTTTTCTTAATGAATGTATAGATATAAGAAAAATATTTTTTAAAAAGTATCAAAACCATAAAATAGGATACAAAAAGGATAAATTTTTTGAAGCCACCTTCAAAAATCTCTGTTATTTTTTTTATCAAAAGTCCTACTATACCACCAGCCAAAAGTGAAAAAATCAGATTGTAGGGCAAGGATAGAAAGGATGGAAAAAGAAAAGAAAGTATTTCTGAAAATGAAAAAATGTTCTTCCCATTTATCTTTATAAGTGATAAAAGATAAGATATAAAATAAAACAAAAAGTAAAAGGTAAAAAGAAGAAAGGTGAAAAGGAATAAAAATATAACCGAAAAAATGTAGAATTTTTTTATAGGTAGATAGTTTATAGGGTAATCCTGAAAAATTTTATCCTCAGGATCTGATACGTAAAGTAGAGAAAAGGATGTAACAAGTAGTGATATTAAAAAATCTATAGAAAGAAGAACACTCTCCCTATTTGAAAAAATTGATGAATTCGAAAGTGTGAGTGTTAAAAAAAGAAATATTGGGGCTATTATGAAGAATATAAATTGAAATATCCTTTTACTGTTATCGGATCTGAAATACTCTTTAAAAACAACGGTAATAAAAGTTTTTATCATTCTTTGATGATTTCAACAATCTTTTTTATGTTATCATCATCTTCAGATGAAATTATGACTCTTTTGAAAAATTCCTCAACACCACCATCCCTTTTTATCTTATCTATCTCCCCCTCTGCAACTTTTTTTCCATCATTTAGAAGTATCACTCTGTCTGACAATTTTTCAACTATTTCGAGAGTGTGAGATGAGAATAGAATAGAGACACCATCTTTCTTTAAAGTGTTTAGGATATTTTTCATCAAAAATGCTGTTTGTGGTTCAACAGCGTTAAAAGGCTCATCAAGTATGAGAAGTTTTGGATTGTGTATTATAGCGGAGATGAAAAGAAGTTTTTGTTTCATCCCTTTTGAATATTTTCCAATCTTTTTTTTCTCCTCTTTAAGGTTAAAGATTCTAAAAAGTTCATCCAATTTTTTTTCATCTTTTTTTACTTTAAAAACTCCAAGAATGAAATTTATATACTCTCTTCCAGTTAAAAATTCATAAGGTGTTCCACTTTCAGGCATATATCCTATATAACTTCTGAAAGTAAAATCATCCTTTTCTATCTTTTTCCCATCAAAAATTATTTCCCCACCATCCTTTTGAATACTGTTCATTATAAGTTTTATAGTTGTTGTCTTTCCTGAACCATTTGGTCCAAGAAAACCAACCATCTCCTTTTCATATATTTCAAAGGATAGGTTATTAAGCAAAAATTTGCCATAACTTTTTTTTAGATTTTTAACACTTAAAAGTGGGTTCATTCACCTTCCCTTTTTACAATAGCAGGTATAGTTTTCAAAAGAATTATTATATCAAGCCAAATGTTGAAATTCTCAACATAGTATATATCAAGTAAAACCATATCCTCAAAACCAACACTGTTTCTTCCAGATACCTGCCACATACCAGTCATACCGGGTTTTACCGACAACCTTCTTTTATGCCATTGATCATAATTTTCAACCTCATATTCAATAGGTGGGCGGGGACCAACAAGCGACATTTCCCCCTTTAAAACATTTATAAGTTGTGGAAATTCATCGAAGGAGAATGCTCTCAAAAATTTTCCAATTTTTGTTATTCTTGGATCATCTTTGATCTTGTAAATTCCGGATTCATCCTTTTTTCCCTCTTTTATAAGTTTTGTAACATACTCTTTATGGACCCTTTCATCATTATCCTTATACATTGTTCTGAATTTTAACATCTTGAATTTTTTCCCATTCTTTCCGACCCTCTCCTGAAGGAAGAAGACGGGTCCAGAAGAATCTATTTTTATTATTATGGATATTATCAGAAAGAATGGCAAAAGTATTAAGAGGAGTAAAAGAGAAACTATTATATCGATTACCCTTTTAATGAGAAGATTGAAAAATTTATTCTTCTGAGTCAACTCGATAACTGGTATCCCTTCAAATGTTGTCATATCAACATTTGAGAAGGCAAAATCGAACATGTTCGAAAGAAGAAAAACTTGAAGATTTTTATTTTTACATAGGGCTATTAGGTTGACAAGTGTATTTTTTTCTATCCCTTCTTCAATAAAAAAAACTGTATCCACTCTTTTTGTTTCAATAAACTTCTCAACACTATTAACCGTTATGTTTTCAGAAATCTTTGCTTTGATTAAAAATCTGAACCTATCAAAATCATAAAGGGCAAGTTCCAACCTCTCTGCTATATCTTTCTTTCCAACTATCAAAACATTCTCTTTTCCTATGCCTTTTTTGAGTAGAGTATGGAAAAAGTTTCTAAAAATAACAAGTCTAAAAAATACCAAAAGAAAAATTTCAACAATAAACGCTATAATTATAACGGATCTTCTCTCTAAAAATGGATTCTCCTTCGTGAGGTAGGAGAAGAAAAGTAAAAAAATAATAGTAATTAGCGCTGACTGGATAATTATTGGAACCTGTTTTACCCTTCTTAGAAAATTTTTTTCAGAGTATAATCCCTTTTCATAGAAAATGTAGATCTGGAATAAAGTTACACCAAAAAGAGTTAAAATGTGGACAGAGGTGAAGACAATGGGAACAGATTTTGGAAACAAACCTGAATGCATTCTTAGCCATAGAGCAAAAAGATATGAAAGAATTATAATAAAAATATCTGTAAATATTATTATCAATTTTTCAATCTTGGAACTTTTTCCAATCATAAAGATTCGTAAAGTATTCTGTCTGCTTTTTCTATAGTTTCAACTATCCTTAATCCAAAATCTCCATCCGAAATTGGATTTTCCCTCGTTTCCATACAACCTATAAACTCTTCCATCTCCAATTTTAAAGGTTCAACGTTCTCCACTCGAGGAACATACATATCACCTGTTCTATATGTCAGTTGATACTCTCCAAAAGATTCGGGATCTTTTATATCTATACCTTTATCGTAAACTCTGATCTTTTCGTTAGGTTCCCCATCATCGTAAACAAGCATCTTTTTCGAACCAACAACAACAGTTCTTCTCATCTTTGTTGGAGCAAGCCATGAAAGTTCTATGTTTGCAACAATATTTGAAGGGAATTTTAGATTTATGAAGGAGACATCTGGAATTCCTTTTATTATAGAATCTCTCCCAACAGCATCAATAAAGTTTGGATATTCTCCAAGGCAGTAAAATATTATTGAAAGATCATGTGGAGCAAGATCCCATAAAACGGAAATAGATTTTCTATGAAGACCAAGGTTTACCCTTGAACTGGTCATAAAATATATATCACCAAGTTCATTCGACTCTATAATACCTTTCATCTTCCTTACAGGTGGAGAATAAACGAAAGTGTGTCCAACCATCAAAATTTTTCCAAACTTTTTACTCATTTCAACGAGTTCCAAAGCTTCTTTCGATGAACCTGCAAGAGGCTTTTCAACGAAAACATCCTTTCCACTTTCAAAACCTCTCTTTGTTAACGTATAATGAGTCTCTATCGGCGTAGCTATAACGATACCATCAACCTCTTTATCGTTGAAAATATTATCAACATTTGTTGTGTATATATAGTTTGGATACTTTTCTTTAGCATCATGCAACCTTTTCTCACTAAGGTCACAAACATATTTTACCTTCACATTTTTTAAAGAATCGAGAACCCTTAAAAGATTTGGTCCCCAATAACCATAACCTATAACAGCAAGACTTTTCATTTACCTTCCTTTGTAAAATTCTTTAATCTTTGAAACTACGTAATCTATCTGCTCATCTGTCATTTCAGGGAATATTGGTAGCGAAAGTAGTTTTGGAGCATACTCTTCTGCAATTGGAAAATCCCCCTGTTTATATCCTACAAACTTGTAAGATTCCTGAAGGTGCAACGGATAAGGATAATGAATGTTTGTTCCAACTCCATTATCGTTTAAAAATTGTTTTAACTCCTCTCTATAACTTGTTCTTATAACATATAGATGGAAAACATGCTCACATTCTTTTTGAATATATGGCAAAGAAAGATCCTTTACATCCTTTAACTTTTCAGAGTATTTTTGTGCTATCTCTCTTCTCCTTTTATTCCACTCATCAAGGTATTTCAACTTTATAGCAAGAACAGCTCCCTGAAAACCATGCATATGATAGTTGTATCCAACAAACTCATGAATATATTTTATCTTTGAACCATGGTTTCTAATCTTATCCATCTTTTCAGCAATCTGGTCAGAATTTGTTGCAACTCCTCCACCCTCTCCATAAGAGCCAAGATTCTTTCCTGGATAAAAGGAAAAACATGCAGCATGACCGAATGTTCCAACCATCCTTCCTTTAAATTTAGCACCATGTGCCTGAGCACAATCCTCTATAACTATAAGATTATGTTTAGATGCTATCTCACCTATCTTTTCCATGTCCACAGGTTGACCATAAAGGTGAACTGGGATTATCGCTCTAGTTTTATGGTTTATAAGTTGCTCTATCTTAGAAATATCCATATTGTATGTTAAAGGATCGTTATCAACAAAAACCGGTTTTGCTCCAACCATCACAACCGCCTCTGCTGTTGCAGTAAAAGTATTGACTGGAACTAAAACCTCATCACCATTACCTATCCCAAAAGCAAGAAGAGCCGTATGTAAAGCACTTGTTCCGGTACTTGTAGCAACAAAATGTTTCACACCTAAATATTCAGAAAACTTCTTTTCAAACTCTTCAACAAAAGGACCCATCGTAAAGGCTGTATTTTCACAAACCTCTATAAGTTTTTTATCAACCTCATCCTTAATAGAATGATACTGTGCCTTAAGATCAAGAAAAGGAACTTTTACCATTTTATAAACCTCCTAAAATTATTAAACATTTTATTTTATAGTATTTTTTGTAAAAATCAATAAACAATTAATTATTTGACAAAGATTTTTGACATGAGAAATCCGATAAAAATTAAAGTGCTTCCAACCAAAAATCCAACTGTGAACCTTTCTCCGTATATAAGGTAAGAAAAAATTGAGGCAAAAACTGGCTCAAGGGTGTATATTATACCAGCCCTTACCTCATTGGTATCTTTCTGGAACCTATTTTGCAACAAAAGTGCAAAAAATGTAGCAAAAACTGATGTATAGAACATACCTATGTAAAAATTTTTGTTTAAAGAAAGATAAACCCCTTCAAAAAAAATGAAAATCAAAGAGAGGAAGGATACTGTCAAAAATTGAATGAATACAAGTATAAAAGTATCATTCCTTCCATTGAATATTTGAACAAAAATTATCACAAAAGCGAAAACCAAAGCACAAGTTAATGTTAAAATATCACCAAGATTTATCCTTGAAGAAAATGAGGGGTTGAAAATAAAAAGTAAACCTGCAACTGAGAAAATGAGAGCCAGAAAGGTGAAAAAGTTGATCCTTTTTTTGAAAAATAATATAGAAAGGAAGGGAACGATTATAACAGAAAGACCTGTGATAAATGCAGATCTTGATGGTGTTGTATATTTTAGCCCTGCAGTCTGTAGGTAGAACCCTGCAAAAACAAAGATTCCAAGAGTTATTCCATCATATATATTTTTCTTTCTAACCTTTTTCCACCTTTTGATAGTAAAGGGGAATAGTAAAATTGTCGCTATAAAGAATCTAAGAAAGATAAAGAGAGAGAAAGATGATGATTTAATCCCATCTTTTACGGTAATAAAGGTCAATCCCCAAAGTAGAGTAACCAAAAGAAGTATTAAATCTGCAAAAAGTGTTCTGTTTTTTAACCTCATATATGCGATATATTAAACAAAAAAAATTTTAAGTCAATTCAATCTTTTATTGAAAAAAATGGATTGGAAGTTATAATTTATTGATGGGATTTAAAAATCTACTCTACGAAAAATTTTTTCCAGAAAATGAACCAAAAGGGATAGTCCAAATTTCCCACGGACTTGTGGAATATAAAAGAAGATATTACGAGTTCATAAATTATCTCACAGAAAAAAATTTTGCAGTTTATATTAATGATCACTACGGATTTGGAGAGAACAGGATAAATGATGTTGTTGGCTCATATGAAAGATTAAAGGTATGGGAAAGACTCGTCGATGATATGTTCACTCTAAACAGTATTATAAGAAAAGAAAACCCAAACAAAAAGGTAATACTTCTGGGACATAGCATGGGCTCAATGTTATCAAGAAGGTATATTCAAAGGTATGAAGGTGTTGATGGAGTTATCCTTTCAGGTGCTAACGGAAAACCTTTTATAAATGAGTTGTTGGCACTACTTATATCTCTATTTGAAACAACTTTTTTCGGCAGGAGACATTTAAGTAAAACTCTTTTCTACATTCAGTTTGGAACCTATAACAGTCATTTTAAAGATAGAAGAACACTTTTCGAATGGTTGTCCACAGACAGGGAAAAGGTTCTTGATTACAAAAATGATCCTTACTGTGGAATCCCTGTTTCTTCAGCATTTTTTATGGATATGATTTTAGGTTATTTTAGGTTGAGTAAAATTGAAAATGTTAAGAAGGTTAAAAAAGATTTACCTATACTTTTTATTTCTGGAAAGGATGATCCTGTTGGCAATTTTGGGAAGGGAGTTCTGGAAAGTTACAATTTATATAAAAAGGTTGGATTAAATAATGTTTCAATAAAATTTTATGATGGTAAAAGACATGAAATTTTGAATGAGAGTGGTAGAAAAGAAATATATGATGATATAATATTTTGGATCAAAAAAAATGTTCTGGAGGAAATATGAAAAAAATTTTTTTCTTTTTAAACCTTATAATTTTTTGCTCTTTTTCACTATCAGCCTTTGATGGAAGACAGAATATCGCAACATTTTCTATAGTTGCCTACGATACATTGATGGAGGAGTGGGGTGTTGCCGTTCAATCAAAATTTTTCGCCGTCGGTGCTGTTGTTCCTCAGGCTAAGGCTGGAGTTGGTGCTATTGCAACCCAAGCATGGGGGAACACTACATTTAAAGAGAAAGCGATTCAACTTTTCTCGGAAGGGTACAACGCAAAGGAGGTTGTTGAAAGGTTGATAAAGGATGACCCTGATTTTGAATACAGGCAAATAGGTGTAGTTGATAAAGATGGTAACTCTTACTCTTTCACGGGAAAGAACTGTTCCCCATATGCTGGTCATATAGTTGGCAAAAATTATGCGGTGCAGGGTAATATTCTGTATTCTGAAGAGGTTTTGAAAAATATGGCACTCGCTTTTGAAACTACAAAAGGACCACTTGGAATAAAACTTATAGAGGCTTTAAAAGCTGGACAGAAGGCAGGGGGAGATAAAAGAGGAATGCAGAGTGCTGCTTTACTTGTTGTTTCAAAAAATGGAGGATATTCAGGTTTCGATGATAGAATAATAGATTTGCGAGTTGATGACGATGAAAAACCTATAGAGGAACTTGAAAGGTTGTACTATATAAATGAAGAAACTTTTTTGATAAGCTCTTACATAAGGATAGCTGTTGATGCTATTAAGGAGAATAAAAACAAAAAAGCTGAAGAGGCATTCAACAGAGTTGAAACTATTTTAAACAAATACGATCAAAGTGCTGATATGTATAACTCTGTTGCATGGGAGATGGCGATTAATAACTACAAACTTGAAAAAGCACTAAAATACGCAAAAAAGGCTATAGATTTGAAAAAAGATGATGCTAACATCTGGGATACTCTTGGTGAGATTTATTATAGAATGAAAAATATTAAAAAGGCTATCGAATCTGAAAAGAAAGCTGTTGAACTTGCTCCAGATGAAAAACTTTTTAAAGAAAAACTTGAAGAATGGCAAAAGAAGAAATAATCTTTTGATCTATGGAAAGGAAAGAGGAATACAAAAAATTTGAGGAACTTTTGGAGAGATATCTCTCTTCAAATAAAGATAAAAATGTTTCAAAAAAATTAAGGTTAAAAATTTTAGATCTCCATGGTTATAAAAAGGATGAAGCTTTGGAGAAGGTTCTAATAATTTTAAGATCTGCAAAAAAAGAGAGTTTAGAAAAACTTGAAATAATATGTGGCAAGGGTAAACATTCTGAAAATGGACCCGTTCTTTTTGAAAGTGTAAAAAATTTTTTAAAAGAAAACAAAAATTATTTTAAAACTTTCACTTTCGATAAAAACAACAACATTTTTGTTTACTTTTAAATGAGGGAAAAGTAAATATGTTAAGATCCAAAGAAAGGAAGATGATTCAAATTCTGCTTTCAATTTCAATTTTATTCCAATTTTTTCTCTTTTTAACTTCAAAAAAAGTTGAAAAGATTTTTGTAATTTTTAGAATGGATGACTATTCAACTGATTCAAAAACAGAAATTGAAAGTAAGATTTTTGAAATTTTTTCAAAAGAAAGTTTACCAATTATAGTTGGAATTACACCCTTTTCATATGATGATAGTAATAACCTTATCCCATTGAGTTACGAAAAAAAAGAATTGATCAACAGGTATCTTCATCAGGAAAATTTTGATATTGCCCTTCACGGCTACTCACATAAGAATTTTTCAAATCAAAAGGGTTTCAAATATGAGTTTACAAATCTTACATTTGAAAAGCAAAATGAGTTGATAGTTAAAGGAAAAAGTTTCATAGACTCCATAACAGGAAAAAATGTAAAATTTTTTATACCTCCCTGGAATGGTTATGACGATAAAACCTTAGATGCTCTTGAAAAAAACGATTTTGAACTCATTTCTGCTGGAATAAGAGGCTTTTACAAAAAAACAGGGTTAAAGTTTTTACCTTTAACAACAAATATCAAAGATCTTGAAAAATCTTTTCATTTGGCAAAACAATCGAGAGAAAAAACACCATTGATCGTTGTAAACTTCCATTCTTTTGAGTTTAAGAATGAGAGTGATCTTGTAAAATTTGAAAAGAGCCTAAAGGAGTTGAAGCAGAATGGAAAAATAGAAACCGTTGGATTGAAGGAACTTTTAAAAAATTTTTCATTTTCAGATCAAGTTTTTACCAAAAACAAAAAAAGATACTTCATCCTATCTTTAGCACCCGAGTTTTGGTTCAAAATTTCAGGTTACAATTCCTTATATTACTACTCTGAAAAAAGTTTTACAAAAGTTGAAAAATTAAGGTTGATTTGCACATTATTTAATTATATTTTTCTAATATTTATTTTATCCTACTCTATTTTTACTATTTTTCTCAGCAAAATTTTTAGTTTACTAAAAAGAGGTATAGTTCTACCAATTGGGATCACTGCTATAATATTATCTTTTGTCTACATCTTTTCAAATTTGAGAATAGGTTCTAAAGGTGTATCTGCCTTAGTTGTAACACTTTCTTTTTTCTTTTATTTAATAAGGGATAACCAGTTTTTATCCGAAAAGTGATTTTTAGATATTCCACTGTTAGTAAAAATATTTTTTTCTTTTTGAAAAGAGTTGATATGGATAATATAAACAATTTGGGTTATAAAATAAAAAAGCCGGCAGCGACTTACTCTCCCACGCAGTTGCCCACGCAGTACCATCAGCGATGAAGGGCTTAACTTCCGTGTTCGGAATGGGAACGGGTGTGACCCCTTCTCTATAGCCACCGGCAAATTTTATATAAACTTTAAAGACATTCGAATTTGCAGAAAGACAACTTAAGGATTAAGACTCTCGGCCTATTAGTACTGCTCAGCTGAATGCGTTACCGCACTTACACTTGCAGCCTATCAACCTGGTAGTCTCCCAGGAGCCTTCGCCAGGAAAACCTGGAGTGAAATCTTATCTTGGGGTAGGTTTCCCGCTTAGATGCTTTCAGCGGTTATCCTGAACAAACACTGCTACCCAGCGGTGCCACTGGCGTGACAACTGGTACACAGGAGGTTTGCCCATCCCGGTCCTTTCGTACTAGGGACAGCACACCCTCAGATTTCATACGCCTACAATGGATACAGACCGAACTGTCTCACGACGTTCTGAACCCAGCTCGCGTGCCACTTTAATGGGCGAACAGACCAACCCTTGGGACCTTCTCCAGCCCCAGGATGTGACGAGCCGACATCGAGGTGCCAAACCTCCCCGTCGATGTGGACTCTTGGGGGAGATCAGCCTGTTATCCCCGGAGTACCTTTTATCCGTTGAGCGATGGCCCTTCCACACGGAACCACCGGGTCACTAAGACCAACTTTCGTTCCTGCTCGATCCGTCGATCTCACAGTTAAGCTCCCTTATACCTTTGCGCTCTACATGCGATTACCAACCGCATTGAGGGAACCTTCGTGCTCCTCCGTTACATTTTAGGAGGAGACCGCCCCAGTCAAACTGCCCGCCTGACATTGTCCTTGCCCTGGATTACAGGTGCAAGTTAGAATTCCAATAAGATAAGGGTGGTATTTCACCGTTGGCTCCACCGAAGCTGACGCCCCGGCTTCACAGCCTCCCACCTATCCTACACATACCTCACCAAAACCCAATATCAAGGTACAGTAAAGGTTCACGGGGTCTTTTTGTCCGATTGCAGGTAGGCGGCATCTTCACCGCCACTACAATGTTCGTCGAGCCTCTCGTCGAGACACTGCTCATATCGTTACACCATTCGTGCAGGTCGGAACTTACCCGACAAGGAATTTCGCTACCTTAGGACCGTTCGTTTATGTTAACTTCATATCGCTATGAAGACCGGACTATATCATCGGTTTTTCAACCGTTTGGCGTGTAGTCTCTGAGGATTCTTTTTGATGAATGATATCCATTTTGGAGTATTTTCTATTTCCACCATCATTCATCTGTCTCCTTAATTCCAGTATCTTTTTTATTCCTTCTTCTGTCAAATGTTCATTTCTTTTCATAAGTTCAGCTATCTGACAGAATTTTGAAAAATCCCGTTTTTTCTTCTGAGAAAGGAATCTAAATCTTTTGAAGAATGGTATCACTTTTTCGTTGATTGCAGTCAAATTGTTGACTTCGTAGTACCAAACCCCATCCTTTCTCTGTCTTAAAGTTCCACAGTTTAAGTGTTTTTTAAAGAGAGTCAGTATCACTTTCTCTTTCTGCGATACATTAAAACATAAGGAAATTTTAAACCCCTGCTTATAATCATCGCGTTTTCTGAAAGAGACATTGAAACTACCCTCTCCATCTGCGAAACCGGCAAGATAAAAACCTATATCTACTGGAACATTTTTCATGGAGACCTCCTAAAAAGTCTTTCCTGCTGATTGTCCGCACCCGAATCATTGTCACTGCTCTCTTATTTCAAGAGCGAGTAGACCGGGATACACCGGATTTTCCAGCATATAGCCAAATTTTACAACTACAGTGGTCCACATCTATAGTTACGGCCGCCGTTTACCGGGGCTTCGGTTCAAAGCTTCGACCAATTGCTTGATCTAACCTCTCCCCTTAACCTTCCGGCACCGGGCAGGTGTCAGACCCTATACGTCGTCTTCACGACTTTGCAGAGTCCTGTGTTTTTGATAAACAGTCGCATGAGCCATTTCTCTGCGACCCAACTCAGCTTACGGAGTAAATCCTTCACCAAGTCAGGTCCCCCATTTCCCGAAGTTACGGGGGTAAATTGCCGAGTTCCTTAACGAGAGATCACTCGAGCACCTTAGGATTCTCTCCTCATCCACCTGTGTCGGTTTACGGTACGGTCACCATCATTTCTTCCTACGTGGCTTTTCTAGTCAGCATGGGATTAACCACTTCGCTCAAAAGAGCTCGCCATCACATCTCGGAGTTATGAAGGAGCGGATTTGCCTACTCCTTCCTCCTACTTGCTTAGTCCAGTATATCCACTAACTGGTAGGTCTACCCTTCTGCACCCCCACTTCAGTCAAACGAAACAATGGTGGTACAGGAATATTAACCTGTTGTCCATCGATTACGCCTTTCGGCCTCATCTTAGGCACCGACTAACCCTGGGAGGATTAACCTTCCCCAGGAAACCTTGGATTTTCGGTGAGCGGGTTTCTCGCCCGCTTTATCACTACTCATACCGGCATTTTCACTTCTGTTAACTCCACGGCCCCTTGCGATACCGCTTCACCGTCAACAGAACGCTCCCCTACAAACAAGTAAACTTGTTCCGCAGTTTCGGTAATAGGCTTTAGCCCCGTTAAATTTTAGGCGCAAAACCACTCGACCAGTGAGCTATTACGCACTCTTTAAATGTATGGCTGCTTCTAAGCCAACATCCTGGCTGTCTGGGTAATTTCACATCCTTTACCACTTAGCCTATATTTTGGGACCTTAACTGACGGTCTGGGTTGTTTCCCTCTCGGCAATGAAGCTTAGCCCCCACTGCCTGACTCCCGGACTTTGAGTATTAGGATTCGTAGTTTGATAAGGGTCGGTATGCTTGTGACACCCTAACCTTTTCAGAGCTCTACCCCCAATACTGACCATCCGAGGCTAGCCCTAAAGCTATTTCGGGGAGAACCAGCTATCACTGAACTTGTTAAGCCTTTCACTCCCATCCACAGCTCATCCAAAACCTTTTAAAGGGTTACTGGTTCGAGCCTCCATCGGGTGTTACCCCGACTTCACTCTGGCCATGGATAGCTCGTTCAGCTTCGGGTCTACTCCATGCTACTAAACGCCCTATTCGGACTCGCTTTCGCTTCGGTTCCGTGATTACTTTCACTTAACCTCGCAACATAGAGTAACTCGCCGGTCCATTATGCAAAAGGTACGCTGTCAGGCATATTTCGGTTGCCCGAAATGTAGCCCTCCAACTGATTGTAAGTATGTGGTTTCAGATTCTATTTCACTCCCCGCCAGGGGTTCTTTTCACCTTTCCCTCACGGTACTAGTTCACTATCGGTCACAGATGAGTATTTAGCCTTAGGAGGTGGTCCTCCCAGATTCCCACAGGATTTCCCGTGTCCCGTGGTACTTGGGATACCTGAAAAAGGCTGTTTGATTTTTGCATACCGGGCTTTCACCTTCTTTGGCCTGCCATTCCAGACATGTTCTGCTAATCAAACAGTTTGTAACCTTTTGACCTCACTGCACTTGGTCTATCAGGTCCCTCGACACCGGATGTACAACGGTTGCAGCCTTACATACATCTCGGTTTAGGCTCTTCCCCTTTCGCTCACCACTACTTAGGGAATCACTTTTGTTTTCTTTTCCTTCAGGTACTGAGATGTTTCACTTCCCTGAGTTGGCGACCATGAACTATGAATTCATTCATGGACTATACGGGTTTACCGTATAAGGTTTCCCCATTCGGATATCCTCGGATCTAAGCCCGCTTGGCGGCTCCCCGAGGCTTATCGCAGCCTGCTACGTCCTTCTTCGCCTATCTGTGCCAAGGCATTCCCCACATACTCTTAGTATCTTAATCCATAAGATGCCTTTCCACAAAATTCGAAATGTCAAAGATCAATCAAAATTTAAAAGGATAAAAATCATATCAAAATTTTTAAATTTGTCAAGAGCAATTTTCATTTTTTTGAAATTAACCGAAGGGCTTTGTTCCTTCCGTGTTTTGTTATTATAATCAAAAATTTTTTCGTGTCAAGAGTTTTTCGAAAATTCTTTTTGAAATATAAAAACAACAATACCAAACCTATTATAAGGTATTATAAATATAAAAAAATTTGAACTGATTATTGTTTTTATCAATAGATCTTTCACTTTAACATTTTATAATCTGATAAATTTTTTAAATCAATAAAAAGATTTTTTTATTCTCAGTTTTGTAATTCAAGATCATTTACGAAAAATATTTATAGGAAAATTAAAAAAATGTTTATCGATAGAAATTATGATACTACCATTAAAAATTTTTTTCTCTCTGTTTTTTAAATTCATTGTTGACATTTATCGTTTTTCTTTCTGAAAGACATATTAATTAAAGAAGAAAAAGAGTTGCAAGAATTTTATTCACCTCTCTACTGTCACACTGTCAAGCACCGTCCCCAAATTTAAATTCCTTTTATCTGTTCTCCTATTTTTCCTTCAATCTCATCTACCTTTTTTATCGCTAAAACCTGAGAAGAGTAAATACTTTTATGTCCTGTTATTAGAAAACTAACAAGGCATGAAATAGAAACGTAGGGAGCTACAGATGGACCTGCAATCTCTAAAGCCAACAAACTTGAAGCCAATGGTGTATTGGTTGTCCCTGCAAGAAGTGATGCAAGCCCAAGTATTGAAAAAAGTTGAATATCCACTTTTGGAAAGATTGTTGCAAGAAAATGCCCTGAGGTTGAGCCAATGAAAAAAATTGGATTTACAAGTCCACCATCACCTCCAAAATTTAAAGTCAACGATGTTGTTAATATTTTCAAAATTGGATAATAAAGAGGATACTCCTTTCCACTCAAACTGCTTTTTATAACATCCATCCCAATTCCACCTAAATCTTTTGAAATAAATCTATAAATTAGAACAAGAATAGTTCCTACAATTAGAGTGTATAGATAATTTTCTTTAACCTTTAAAGATAACTTTTTAAAAAGATTAAAAATCTCAATGAAAAGATAGGAGATTAAACCAAAAAATATTCCACTCATAATTGAAATAAAGAGGGAATAGAATGAAAATTTTGGGAATGCTATAATAATTCCTGTCAAATTCTCAATATCGAAAAAAAGGTGTACTACCATAACTGTAACAACACTTGAAAGGAATGCTGGTAACAACACATCATAAAGTAGTTTACCAACAAAAAGAACCTCGATTCCAAAAATAGCACCTGCTATCGGTGTTCCAAAAACTGCCGAAAACCCAGATCCGATTCCACATATTACAATCTTTTTTAAATCATCATTTTTTAGTTTAAAAATCTGTCCTATGAATGAAGATATAGTTCCACCAAGTTGAGCAGATGGACTCTCTTTGCCTGCAGAACCTCCAAAAGAGATTGTTAAAACGGTTGTTAAAATATCAAGTGGAAGCTTTATTATGTTGATCTTTCCATTTTTTTTATGTAGGGCATCTATTATTTTATCTGTCCCATGAGATTCTGTTTCATCTGTAAATCTTTTTATCAAAAAGTTTGTTATCAGAAGAACAAAAGGTAAAAGAAGGTATAGATAATTGTTATTATATATTTTTGATGTTGTTTTTAACAGAGTTAAAAACAAACCTACAGATATCCCAACCACAAATCCTATACCCATAGAGATAAATACCCATTTGAAAAGTGACCAAAAAAGTATCTTTTGCTGTTTTATACTTCTTTTCATAATTTGTTATTATAGGTTTTAAAAATTTCTAGTCAACAGAATTGTAATTTATTAATAAGATATGTAATTTTTTCGTTACTTTTTGCTTTTTTTTTAATTTTATAAAATTTATATAAAAAAAAACTATACATGTAACAATTTTATGACTTAACAATTGCGGTATCACGATTTTAAGTGCTAAAAAATAAAGTATTTATAAAAGGCACATTTGTTGATTTATATGAAATCTCCAAAAGGAGGTTTCATGAAAAAAGTTGTTCTTTACATGATTTTTCTTCTCGTTACTTTGAATATTTTTACAAATGAACTTAAATTTTACATAAATATTGAAGATGAGATTAAAAATAATAGATTCTATTATGAATATTCAAAGGATGGGGAAATTTTTATAAAAAAAGTTATAGATCTTGGTTCTTGTATTGAAGTTGAAAAAGTTGAATATAAAATATTATCTTTCACTAATAAAATTTATGAAGGAAAGGGGGAAAACCCTGATATTTCTTTAGATGGTTCTAACAAGTTTTTTCATCTTAAAGTAGACGATTACCTTAAAATAGAAAATGTAGCATCAGTTTTAAGCCATAAATTTCTGATCGTTAAAGTTTACCCTTATATTAAATCCAAAAATGAACAACTTTCTGTAAAGGAAATTGAAATTACCGTTAGATACAATGAAAAAAAGAAAGATTTTAAAAATTCCTATTTTGATAATCTTTTATTGGATAAAAAAATTAAAAACGACCAACTTTTAAATGAAACCACAAACATAGATTTAATAATAATAACAAAAGAATATTTTAATAAATATTTCGAAAATTTTATTCATATCTGTAAAGCGATGGGTTTTTCTACAGAGATCGTTTCAGTTGAATACATATATGAAAATTCTTTTGGATCGGATCTTCAGGAGAAGATAAGAAACTATATAAAAAAGATCTATCAAGAAAAAGGGTTAAGATTCGTTCTTATAGGTGGTGACCTTTCTATAGTTCCAGCAAGATTCGTCATTTCGAACAGTTACTTTTACAATGGGGATTATCCTTCAGACATATATTATGGTGATATGGATGGAAACTGGAACAAGGATAATGATAATATAATTGGAGAAAGTTCAGATATTGAGGATGGATTTTTGGATATAGTTGTAACAAGGTTACCTTTTTCAAATGAAATCGAGTTAAAAAGTTTACTTGAGAAATTTGAAAATTATATTTTCAGATTGGGATCAACATATTTAAAAAAATTCTTACATTCTGCAGCGTCCCTCTTTAACGATCTTTCAGATGGTTTGGGTCAACTTATGACGAACAACCTTTTATCTTTATACGAATTTTCATCTTATAACAATTTCACCCTCTTTTCTCCTCTTGTTGATACCTTCCATCAATTTCCATACTACCAAGGGAATATGCATCTTGACAAAAATTCTTTCTCTCAAAAGTTATCCGAAGGTTTCTATTTTGTAAACCACATAGATCATTCATCAGAGTATTTCCTTGGAACTGGACTTCTTGAAACAAAAACAAAATACTCAAATTGGGATACCATCAACTTTTCCAAAAATGATTCTTTACTTTCAATATTGTTTTCATTAGGATGTTCATCAAACTCTTTTGATAAAATATCCGTTTCAAAATCTATTTTGAATGCGAAAAATTCACCTGTTATAAGTTATACTGGCTTTGTTAGAACAGGATGGACAAGTGCTGAAAGTTATATGACAAATTTTTGGAAAAACGCTCTCCTTTCGAATACGACATTTTTGGGTGAAGTTATTTTGAATGCGAATTTAGATCAGAACCTTTATTTCAGAACCGCTATAAACACTTTAGGATTTCCAATTCTTCCCATATATTCTAATTCTATCGATTCTTTTATTATAGTTGAAAAAAACATTAACGACTCTATTTCTTATAAAATTGTCGATTCTAAAGGAAAAAAATCAAACTTTCTTGTAACACTCTTTTCTGATAGAAGGATAATTTTCAGAGTGTATACCGATAGTTATGGAAATATATCTTTCCCAATTAATATAACAGATTCAACACTATACCTTGGGATTTTTGCTAAAGATCACAGGTTAAAAATTGATACTATACCAGTTTTAAATCCAAAAATTGAAATTAAAACCACTTTGATTCCGGATACAAACCTTATTCTTTTAACTTTAAAAAACGGATCTACTTCTAACATTTTTTTACAGAATCTCAGGATTTATAAAAATTCTTCATACTTTTCAGTTAAAGATTCTTTTAATGAAATTGGAATATCTGCAAACGATTCTGTAACAAAGTTGATAGAATACAGAAGGGACTTTATTAATGACTATAGAAACTCCTTTTCAATAGAGATTTCTGGAATTTTTAGCAACAAAGTATTCTCAGATTCAACATACATTCATTTTGAAAATGATTCTTTCAGGTTGAACCAATTCTATACTGAAAAAAACAATTTTAACATCTCATTCTCAAAAATTTCTCAAAATTTCATTGATACGTTGAAAGTTTTAATCAAAAATTCTGACGAAAATATGATAATAACAGATTCTCTTTTCTATCTCACAAATTTAAAAAAGGATCAAACAGTTGAACTTAAGGGTATAAAGTTCAGATATACTGGAAACATTGCAAACCTTGATACTTCAAATATGAAAATCTATTTTGTCATGAGAAACGATACAGACTCAATTAAATTCAAATACAGTGTAAATGATAAAAATTTCTCTCTAAAACTTTCACAAACCGAAAAAGGAATAAAGATTTCACCCGATAGTATAGGTTACAACTGTGACGTGTATAAAGTAAATGGAGATAGAAATATTTTTTTAAAAAGGATAACCTCTTTTGAAAAATTCTTTGTGGATACAAACGTAAATACGGGTGAAAACAGGTATTTTGCAATCTTTTACGACAACATAGAAAGGGTTCTTGACACAACACAGATCTACACAATAAATGTAAAAACAAAGGTTGAAAGATCAAAAATTATCCTTGCCGGATCCTATTTTGGTAAACTTGATGGAAAGAGTTTATATTCCAAATCATCTTTCAACTATGGGGATTTTAATAATGATGGGAAAAATGAGATTTTTGTTTTGAGTGATGATGGAAGGGTTTTGATACTTAATGAAGAGCTTTCAGATATAACCCCATTTGAACTGAAAACAAATCCATATCAGGAAACAACACCTTCAATTGGAGATATTGATGGAAACGGTTATCTTGACATTGTTCTGGCTAACGGATATTTCAACTCCGATACTTCCGGTTTCGTGATATTTAACCCATTTCTTGAAAATAAAAAAATTTTTCCCATAAAAGGTTATGGAGTTTTTACTGCATCTCCAGTTATAGAGGATATAAATGACGATGGGAAAAATGAGATAATAATAGGAACATCTAAAGGTTTATATATTTTAGATATAAATTTAGGGATAATCTTTTCAAAAAGCATAGTAAATGTATGTGGAATATCTGTATGCAAAGATATTGGAAAAATATTTGTCAACGATTACTATGGGAAAATATATGGTTTCGATTTTTATGGCAACACTCTATCCAATTTTCCAAAAATTTTGAACCATCTAACATTTTCCCCTATCATAGTATCTGATCTTGAGAATGATGGAATAAAAGATATAGTAGTTTCAACCGTTGATAATTATATATTCGTTGTTGAAGAGAATGGAAATTTTAAGAAGAATTTTCCTTTCTATTCAAATGCTCCAATATATTCAACTCCAAGAGTTACAGATTTAAATGGAGATGGAAAAAGAGAGATAATATCTTTGAACAAAGATGGTTATATAAACATTTTAAGTTACAGTGGAGAAAGTATATTTTCAATTTATTCTGGGTCAGGTGAAAACTATTACAATGAACTTGTAATATACGATTTTGATGGAAACTCCCAACCAGATATAGTTCTCATAAACAATAAAGGTTATTTGATCTCTTTTTCATCTGATCTGAAAAGTTGTGATACTCTATTATTTTTGAACTCAACTTTTACCTCAACACCTCTTGTAATATCTTTTGACAACAACGATAATTACAAACTTGTTGCAAAAGATCTTTCAGGTAAAATCTATATTTTTGATAATATCTCTTTAGGTTTTAAAAAGGTACTTTTTGGGAAAACCCTTTACGATAGTCATAACAGCTCCTATATTAACGGTGAAATTTTAAGGTTAAGTGAAAAAGATGAGAAGGATGATGTAAAAAGGATAAAGAGATTAAAAGTTGAATATAAACTTAACGAAAAGAGAATCTATCTTTTAAATAACATCTATGATCAAGTTTCTTTTGATCTTTACAATATTTATGGAAGTTTGGTTTTATCAAAAAAGTTCTCTAAGAGTGATTTTTACACTTCCTTTGAGTTTTCTTTACCATCCGGTAAATACATATATGTTTTAAAATCGAACAAAAGTATATTGAAAAAAGATAAAATATTAGTGTTGAAGAAGTGATTAAATCACTTCTTCAACTCTTCAACTATTATACTATCTATCTTCTCATCAAGGGAAGGATCGTAACCAATCTGCGTTTTTATCAGATTCCCTTTCTTATCAAATATCACAAAAGTTGGAATCCCTGTTATGTTGAAAAGGTTATTTAAATCTTTGTTCATATAACCTATAAAATAAGTCATATTCTCCCTTTCAAGAAAACCTTTCATCTGTTCAAAATTCTCGTTAACATTTACACCTATAACGATGAAACCATCTTTTTCATATTTGTTGTACATGTTGACAAGAAATGGAATTGATGCTCTACAGGGTGGACACCAGGTTGCCCAGAAATCTAAAAGAACAACTTTACCTGTCAAATTCTTCAATTTTATTGTGTCACCATCGATAGTTTCTATCCAAGTTTTTTCAAGATAAATGTTTGCACTCTTATTATTGTTGTTCGAAGGTGAACATCCTGCATAGATCAAAAGAATTAAAAGTAAAAATGATGAAAGAATAAAAATTTTTTTTCTCATTTTATCCCCAAAAGTGCATCTATTCTTTCTTTGTCAAAACCAACAACAATGTTCCCATCAATATCAAGAACAGGAACACCCTGTTGACCGCTCTTTCTTATCATTTCCATTGCAGCATTTCTATCCTTAGAAACATCGTAATCAGTATAAGCAATACCTTTAGATGAAAGATACTGTTTTGCCCTTGAACACCATGGACATGTTGGTGTTGAATAAATTTTCACTACTGCCATTTTATACCTCCTTTAAATTTTCAAGATATTTTTCCGCAGATTTTGCAGCAAGAGCACCATCAGCTGCTGCTGTTATAACTTGTCTGAAACTTTTTTCAATCACATCACCTGCTGCAAAAACTCCTTCAAGATTGGTTTTTAAATCTTTATCAACTCTTATATAGCCATACTCGTTCAACTCAACTTTAGAATCAAGGAAATCCGTTTTGGGAACAAGTCCTATGTACACAAAAATACCATCAGTTTTTATATCGAACTTTTCTCCACTATTTTTATCTTTTACACTCATAGATTCTATTCTTTCCTCACCATTTATACTCAAAATTTCAGAATTGTAATAAATCTTTATATCAGAATTTTGAAGTAACCTTTCCTGTAAAATCTTTTCAGCAGTAAGATATGGTAAATCCTGAACGAAGGTTATATCCTTTGTGAACCTCATCATAAAAAGACCTTCCTCAACAGCAGAGTTTCCTCCCCCTACAATAATAACTTTTTTATCTGCGAACAACGCTCCATCGCATGTTGCACAGTAAGATATCCCTTTTCCATGGAACTTTTCGCTTCCAGGAACATTCAATCTTCTTGGTGATGCACCTGATGAAATTATTACACTTTTTGCTTTGTAGATTTTGTTTGCAATGTAAACCTTTTTCTCTTTTCCATCAAGTTCCGTTCTTTCAACTTTCTCAAACAAAAATTTTACACCGAACCTTTTTGCCTGCTCTTCCATTTTTTGGGCAAGTTCATACCCACCAATTCCGTCGGGAAAACCAGGATAGTTCTCTATCGTTTCTGTTGTTGATGATTGTCCACCAACAATTAACTCCTCAACAACCAGAGTGTTGAGTCTTGCCCTTCCAGAGTATATCGCTGCAGAAAGCCCTGCAGGTCCTCCACCGATTATTATAAGATCATAAGAATTGTTATTTGACAGATCATCATCCTTTTTCAAATTCAAAATCATAACCACCTCACATTAAAGAATTTAATATCTTTCTTAAAAATTCATTCTCCGGTAAAGCTCCCTCAAAACTCTCTTTTTCATTGATAACAACTCTTGGAACAGCAGAAACATCATAACTGTTTGCATAATCGTAAAAAGTGTTCGCATCTATCATATCGGCTTTGATTTTTTCGTTAGCCATAGCAAACTTATGTGCCGTTCTGACAGCACCCGGGCAGTATGGACAAGAATGTGTAACAAAAACTTTTATGTGAACATCCTTATCTATAGATTTCAAATCTTTCTCTATAGATTCATCTATAGGAACAAAATCGTTCCCAATATCGTTTATATCTTCAACAAATGATGAAAATTCATACCCTGCAGGTATTCCATAATATTTAACTCCCAAATCTTGATCAGAAAGCAAAACTATTGCTGGAGCCATTGAAACATTATATTTTTTTACTTCTTCCGTGTCTTTTTCAAAATTGTAAACCTTTACTTTTATCCTATCTGAAATATCTTTCAACTCATCAAGAATGTTTTTTATATCATCACACATTACACAAAGATTTTTATCATCAGTTCTGAAAAAAAGGATGTTAACATCCCTTTTCATATCTTTATAAAGATTTTTTAAATACTCTTTGTCCTCATTTGATAAAATTCCCATTTTTACTCCTTTTCAAGTAATTTTTTTATATTATCGAAGATTCTTTCCTTCTCTTCCTTTTCAAGTGTTTCAAAAGAGTTCTTGCACACTTTTATAATTTTTTTTAAATCTTTATACTCTTTTGAACAACTTTTACATTTTTTTAGATGTTCCTTTATCTTTTCACAACAATCTTTTTCAACATCTTTATCTATATACTTACATAAATTTTTCAAAACTAAATCACAATCCTTTTTAGATTTCATCTTTCAACACATCCTTCAACATTAACCTTCCTCTTCTAACTCTTGTTTTCACAGAACCTTGAGAAATTTTTAAAAGTTCAGAGATCTCTTTTATGGATAATCCATCTATATCTTTCAAGATAATAACTTCTCTATATTTCAGAGGTAAATTTTTTAACCCTCTATTTACAACTTCTTTTAGCCTTTTTTTCCTATCTTTATCCCTTTTTTCATCTTCATCTGATAAATTTATCCCATCTTCAAGATCAACATATATTTTCTCTTTTCTGTACTTTTTTCGTATCTCATTCAAAGATATTGAGATTATATAGGTTAAAAGGGATGAATTACCTTTGAACTGATAATGTTTTTTGAACAACTTGTAAAATGTTGTTTGAACTATATCAAGTGCATCATCATGGTTCAATCCAAGTTTTATTGCGTTGTTATAAACATTATCAGAGTACAACTTAAAAATTTCAGAGAACGCTTTTCTATCACCTTTTTTAAAGTTTTCAATAAGTTCTTTATTTATTAGATTCATAAAGATTCAAAAAAGTTTCAAAAAAAGAATGTGAAATATCCCCTTATTTTATTTTTATACCATTTTTCTGAAAGTTTATCTATCACTACACCTCTTGAACTGGATGAATGTATAAACTTATTCCCTCCTATCAAAATTCCTACATGTAAAGGATCGCTGAATGTAACTATATCTCCTATTTTTGGATTTTTCACTCTAACTGCTACCTTTTCCATCTCAGATACTGTCCTTGGTATTATTATACCATTTTTTCTGTATACGAATTGAACGAAACCAGAGCAATCAAAACCGTTTGGGTCAGTTCCTCCATATTTGTATTTTACTCCAATGTATTTTTTTGCATCTGAAACTATACCTTTTCTCACATTTGAAATTCCCCTCTTTTGAGGGGAAACACATCCAGAAAAAATAAACAAAAATATCAGTAAGAAGTAAACAGTTTTTCTCATAAATTTTTCAAGGTCAAAAGATAGAGAGCAAAAAAGATGTAAATGAAAAATAAAATACAAACAGCATAGTAAGGAAAAAGTAAGTTGAAACCAATAACAATTAGGCTATCAGGAGGAGAGATCTTGTTTTTTAAATCATAATAAAGCAAAATCATTGAAGCAAAACCAGCAATAGAAAAAATTTTTGTTATAAGAATGGTAATTTTATTGTTTACGAAAGATAAAATCAAGGATAAAAAGGTTAAAAGCAAAGCCAAAGATGCGTATCTGTTCGGTTCTGTCTTTGTCTCTTCTTCTCCATATTCTATTGTTTTTCCTCCAGTTGCGAGTTCAAATCCCGTAAACTCATACAATTTCTGGTTATTACACTTTATATCAACAAAAGGGAAAAAGAAAAGTATTAAAATTATAACAAAAATTATTCCTCTAAATTTTGCTATTTCCTTCACATTATTTCCTTGGCACATATTTGAAGAAAACTTCAGCATCGTATGTTGCGTTTCCTTCGTCAATTTTAATTGAATCTACGAGCATGAAATACTCTTTCCTTTCAGGTGTTGATATAACGTAGTAAACATGATCCTTTTTTGCCTGCAAATCCATTGAAAACGAATCTGGCATAAGGTCACTATCACTAAGTTTTAAAGCATCATCCAAAGAGATTATCCCAAGATCCATTATGAAAGAAAAAGAATCTGGGGAAGATATGTTAAGCATTATTGTTGGCATAGGATTTCCTGAATTGTCAAACCATGGTTCTAAAATAATATCTACATAACTTGCTAAACTATCTTTTCTTTCGACCTCACCCTTTGCATCAAAATCAAAATCTATAAAATTGCCTCCACTTTTACAATAGCATGCTATCATACCAGTTTTTATTGGATTTAAGAAGGGAAGTAATGAACAGGACACTAAAACTAAAAGAACGAGTGAAAAAACAAAAACTTTTTTCATAACAAACTCCTTTTTTAAATTTTTTTCTATAAAAAAATTATACAATAAAAAAAAGATACAGTCAACTTTTGAAAATTTGGACCTTCCTGAATTTTTGGAAACACAGAAAAAAGATGAAAAATTTTTCATTTATAACTTGGATTTTTTGGTTACAGTAATCAATGGTCAATATGAATTATATACTTTTTTTCTAGTTTGTTGAACTTTTATCAACTTCCCATTTGAAAAAAACTTGACAGGTTAAACAATGAAGTTTAAGATAAAAAGTATCTTAAGAAGATGAAAAGGCATAACTTTAGAGATTTCACTGAAAATTTATATACAAATTTTTACATTGCAAATTTTTAAAATCAACACTCAGTTAAAGAATTTTTTAATAAAAAAGATTGAAAGATAATTATAAAAAATGTAAAAAAACTAACAAAAAATAGGAACTGATGATACATCTTCAAATTTTCTAAAGGATGATAAGTGGATATATCATTTAAAAAATAAGGAGGTTTGTTATGATCCAAGAGCTTTTGCTAAAAACATTTTTAAATAACCGCGTTTTGGATTATCTCATTTCTCTCTCTGTCTTTATATTAGGATTTATAGTTATTATCATATTCAAAAACATCATTTTAAAACGTATAAAAGTATTAGCAAAAAAATCTAGCAATTCCATAATGATTAACGATTCTTTGATTCAAAATATTGAAAAGAAATTAACACCTTTACTTTATTTGGTAGTTATTTATTTAAGTTTAAAATTTTTAACTTTGAATCCTCTTTTAGACAAATCCATAAATGTTTTGGGTCTAATTCTTTTTACTATCATTATTGTTAATTTTTTATTAACAACAATAATTGGTGGTTTTGAA
This sequence comes from candidate division TA06 bacterium 32_111, assembly GCA_001508335.1. Lineage (GTDB taxonomy): Bacteria > Hydrothermota > 32-111 > 32-111 > 32-111 > 32-111. The sequence continues at coordinate 6,686 of LGFX01000009.1, read as the reverse complement.
ATTTACCTATCAAATAAAGAAACGAGCAAAAGTAGGAAGCAGGCTTTGAGTGGTTTATTTACTATAGTAAAGGTAATTGTTTGGCTTATTGCTATTTTTATTATCCTTGATAATCTTGGCATTAAGGTTACTACTCTGGTTGCAAGTTTGGGTATCGGCGGTGTAGCAATTGCTCTGGCATCACAGGCAATTTTAGGTGATCTGTTTAGTTACTTTGCAATATTCTTCGACCGTCCATTTGAGATTGATGATTTTATAGTCATTGGGGATTATTTAGGGACAGTTGAAAATATTGGAATAAAAACTACACGAATTCGTAGTTTAAGTGGAGAGCAGTTAGTAATTTCCAATACAGACCTAACCAATTCGCGCATTCGTAATTATAAAAGAATGGATAAACGTCGTGTTGTTTTTAAACTTGGAGTTACCTATGAAACTAATCTCCAGCAGTTAAAAGAAATACCTGTAAAAATCAGAAATATTATCAGTGGTATTAACGATACAGTTTTTGACAGAGCCCACTTTTTTTCATATGGAGATTTCAGCCTGATATATGAAGTAGTTTATTATGTTATTGGTAGTGACTATAACAAATATATGGATATTCAACAGGAAATAAATTTTAAAATAAAAGAAGAGTTTGAAAAATGTGGAATTGAATTTGCCTACCCAACACAAACATTATTCATCAACAAAACATAATTTGGGGACGGTGCTTGACAGTGTGACATTTTGGAAATTGAAAAATTTATTTAGATGGTGGAGGTAGTCGGATTCGAACCGACGACCCCATGCTTGCAAAGCATGTGCTCTCCCAACTGAGCTATACCCCCTTAAATTTAGTATTCATAACCTGAATAGGAAAGACCGAAGTTTACAGAGATATTATCTATCTCTTTTCCTGAAATTATAAATGGAATATTAATCAAATTCTTTGAAAAATCAAGAGATATTTTTAAATTTTCAACTTTAAAGGTAAAACCTATTTTCCCATCATAATAAAAGTTTGAATTTTTAATGGATGGATTAAGTTCAGGTGAAAGATAATCAACAACATCTTTCAAATAACCTGTAAAACCAACATTTAAATCAAGAAAATTTGTAAGGTAAAAATTTGAACCAATAGAAAATTTTGGGAAATATGTAACAGTTTTTTTACTGTTAACTTCTGCTGAAGAAAAATAGATGGTTCTTGAATGGTATGTTATTTTTTGATACTCTCCAGATATATAAGTGCTATGATAGTTAAAAGACTCAATACCTGCAAAAATGGTTAAATTTAATGTATCAACTTCATCTAAATAAACATCACCCGAGACGTTTCCAATTTCAATAACCTGGTAACCAAAAGTTTTATTTTTGTAATTGAGAAGGAACCCAACAAAGTTTTCTATGAAATTCTGTTTGATTCTTAAATCAACTCCGTAACCGAAAGGATTTGATGTTTTAACAATATTAGATAAATTTTCAGATCCTACAGAAAGGAAGGTGAGATTTCCTGTAACATCTATATCGAGGTCATTTATCAAAAGAAAGGATAAGGATGGTGAAAATTTTATATCTGAAAAAGAAATTTTTGTATTTGAGAATGGGGAGTTTAAATCGTTATAATATTCATCAAAATAGTAGAATTTAACACCACCCCCAGCATTTATTCTGTCAAAATTCTTTGCAAAGAATAGAGAATAGTTAACTGGTTTTACACTTTTATTAAGGTTTGTAGATATAAATTTATCTCTCAAGGAATCTTCATAATACTCAACACCAAAACCTAATCTACCTATTTGATTTTCAAAAAAACAATAGGAAAAAATACTTCCATTATAAAAATCAAATGATAGATTACTTTTAAAAATTTCTGTTTCAAGATTTGATGTTGTGAATTTTGTAAAAGATATTGGATCTTTCGATATGAAGGGGGAATTTTGAAGGGTAGCCCACTCCGTAAGAGAAGAATTTAACAATAAAAAAAGGAAAAAAAGAAGTATAAAAAAAATATTTTTCATTTTACCTTCCTTAAAATGGTGGGCCTAAGTGGAGTTGAACCACTCACCTCACGCTTATCAGGCGTGCGCTCTAACCAACTGAGCTATAGGCCCAGTTTATAAAAAAAATGTGCACTACCACTAAGTTTCGATTTCTTTTTACGGAAATCCCTTTAGAAAGGAGGTGATCCAGCCGCACGTTCCCGTACGGCTACCTTGTTACGACTTCGCCCCAGTCATTGGTCCCACCTTAGGTATCTAAAGATAACTTCGGGTGTTACCAACTCCCATGGCGTGACGGGCGGTGTGTACAAAACCCGAGAACATATTCACCGCAGCATGCTGATCTGCGATTACTAGCGATTCCAACTTCATGCAGTCGAGTTGCAGACTGCAATCCGCACTGAGATCGGTTTTTTGGGATTTGCTCCACCTCGCGGTCTTGCTTCCCTCTGTACCGACCATTGTAGGACGTGTGTAGCCCTGGATATAAAGGCCATGCTGACTTGACGTCATCCCCACCTTCCTCCGGCTTATCACCGGCAGTCCCCATAGAGTGCCCAACATCATAAAGATTGGTGGCAACTATGGGCAAGGGTTGCGCTCGTTGCGGGACTTAACCCAACACCTCACGGCACGAGCTGACGACAGCCATGCAGCACCTGTCATAGGATCCTTCTTGCGAAGGCCTACTATGTTTCCATAGTATTTCCTATGATGTCAAACCCAGGTAAGGTTCTTCGCGTTGCTTCGAATTGAACCACATCCTCCACCGCTTGTGCGGGTTCCCGTCAATTCCTTTGAGTTTCAGTCTTGCGACCGTACTCCCCAGGCGGGGCACTTAATGCGTTAGCTTCGACACGGAGAAAATCCCCACGTCTAGTGCCCATCGTTTACAGCTGGGACTACCAGGGTATCTAATCCTGTTTGCTCCCCCAGCTTTCGAGTTTCAGTGTCAGTAACAGGCCAGAGAGCTGCCTTCGCCTTTGGTGTTCCTCCTAATATCTACGCATTCCACCGCTACACTAGGAGTTCCGCTCTCCTCTCCTGCACTCTAGAATGGTAGTATTGAATGCAATTTTACGGTTGAGCCGCAAGATTTCACATCCAACTTTCCAAACCACCTACACTCCCTTTACGCCCAGTGATTCCGGACAACGCTTGCTCCCTCCGTATTACCGCGGCTGCTGGCACGGAGTTAGCCGGAGCTTATTCTTCAGGTACAACGTCAGAATATAATGGTATTAGCATTATACCCCATCGTCCCTGACTAAAGAACTTTACAACCCGAAGGCCTTCATCATTCACGCGGCGTCACTGGGTCAGGCTTTCGCCCATTGCCCAAATTTCTAGCCTGCTGCCTCCCGTAGGAGTCTGGACCGTGTCTCAGTTCCAATGTGGCCGGACACCCTCTCAGGCCGGCTACCCATCGTCGCCTTGGTAGGCCATTACCCTACCAACAAGCTAATGGGCCGCGAGCTCATCCTTAGGTGCGAGGCCTTGCGGTCCCCCGCTTTGATCCTTCTAACTTGCTTAAAAGGATATTATTTCGTATTAGCAGAGGTTTCCCCCTGTTATCCGAATCCTAAGGGTAGATTACTCACGTGTTACTCACCCGTTTGCCACTGACTTATATTGCTATAAGCCCGTACGACTTGCATGGCTAAGACACGCCGCTAGCGTTAGTCCTGAGCCAGGATCAAACCCTCCGAAAAATTTAATTTTTTTCGAATTAGGTTTTTAGTTTTGGAGTGGTAGTGCACATAAATTTTCAAAGATCTTAATTTCTATTTTTTAAAGGATAAAAATTATATCAAATCTTATAAATTTGTCAAGAGTTTTTTAATCTATCTTTTTAAGAGCAATTTGTCTAATTAAAAAAATATACACCAAAAAAAATTTTTGTCAAGAGCAAAATTACTTTTCTTCTTTTTCTGCTTCCTCAACAAATTTTTTTATATCTTCAATTGCATCAAGGATGAGTTTTGCTTTTGATAATCCAAAGGAAAATGGAAATCTGTCATTCTCATCTCTTTTTAAAATTAAAACCTTTTTTCCTCTGAATTCAGTTACTTCAGCTTTTGCCATAAAAACTCCTTTTTATAAAGATATAATAGTATAAATTTTTTTAAAGTCAATATTATTTTTAATTAAATATTGACTTACTTTTTTAATTTTTGTATAATTTTCTTATTAAGGAGGTTCTATGGATAAAAAATTCTGTCCAAGTTGCGGAAAAGAATTAGATGTAAAAGCAACAGTCTGTCCAAACTGCGGTGCACCGCAAACATCCTCAGCAGGAGTTTCATGTAGTAAAAATAAGTTGGCTGCAGGACTCTTTGGAATACTTTTAGGTTCTTTGGGAATACATAAGTTTTATCTTGGGCAAATTGGCTGGGGAATAGTTTATCTTCTTTTCTGTTGGACCGGAGTTCCCGGAGTTATAGGAATAATAGAAGGAATAATTTACCTTACTATGAGTGATGAAGCCTTCTGTGAAAAGTATGGTAAATAATTACTAGGTTTTATTTTTAAAACTTTTCACTTCACTAAAAACTGTAAAGATAATTAAAACAACTATCGATATAATTGTAACCACAATAATAGATTTGGAACCAACATAACTTAAAAGACTTTGCTTTAATATAATACCTATATAAGCCCACAGGAAAACAAGAACATAGAATAGGTCATTTTTCTTTAGAACTATAATAATTCCAAGCAGAAGTGTTAGGAGGATAGTTGCATTTGTCCAAAGGATTTGGTTGTTATTAAAAATATTGTTTCCAGAATATTTAAGGTAGGAAGCAATGTTTGCAACGGTTGCTATGGAAATCCAGCCAAGGTAAACACTTATGGGAGTTTGAACAAAAAGAATATTTTCATTAAAATCTTTCTCTCCTATCCTTAATCTACCATAAAGAATAATCAAAGATGAAAGAAGTAGAATCATCACAAAAACTGACAATAACAATTTTTCATAATGCCAACAAAAAAGCCATAAAACATTCAAAATCGATGAGAGAAAAAAGAAAACACCAATATTTTCGATCAAAATTTTTTTCTTTTCTTCCTTTTTGAAAAAATAAATAACCTGATTCCAAACAAAAAGTGCAAGTAGAGTATATATTATTAACCATATTGAAAAAGTTACACTTTCTGGAACTATCAATGCAGAATACTTGTCGGCAACATCTTTTGGTGTGTTCGAGTTCAAAGGTAAACTCACAGCAAGAAAGTTAAAAAGTATCATCAAAATCAAGGATAACAAATTCAAAATAATCAGAGTGTAAACTTTAAATTCCCTATTCATCGTTCCTCCCCAAAATTCAATTGAGAATAAAGATTCTTATCAACCTTTAAAAGCATATATAAAGGCCTTTCCTCAACAGTATATGCATAAGAAAAATAATCTTGATGACTTTTGATAAATACATTTATAGTTAAATTAGCATGCCTGTATGGATTTTCAGTATTTTCAAAAACAACATAGGAAACATTATTCTTTCTCATATAATTTATTACTGTTGTATCTTCGTAGGTGTATGGAAATAGAACAGTTTTTCTGTCAGAAAATAGATAGAAGAGTTCAGGTTTTACGGTCATTATGACAGCATCCTTTTCAGTATTATCTTTTGCCCATATAGCAAGATCAAAAAATGTCCTTATTCCATATTCTGGTCTGAACCTGTTATCGTTTCTAAAATTGAAATCGGTTTGAGAAAGCATGTATGTTTTTCTTGGAATTTCTGGAACAAGATAGGATACGTTTAATATTATGGATATTGATATAAAAAGATAGTAAAGGTTTATAACTATTTCCTTTTTAAATTTGATGTTCAAAACAACAAGAGATATTAGAAGTAAAAATAGAGAGAAGAATGGGGAAAAAAATCTATCAGTTGAAAAGTATTCTGGCCACATTAGAAGTAAAATCAGATTAAAAAGAATAAAAGATATTTCAAAAACATATCTCTTTTTATTGAAAGAAAGAAATATTGAACCTATGAAAAGAATAAATGGAATTACAAAAAAAGGAACATAATACCACTTTAAATCTATATTCGCAGAAAATGTCCTAGGAATTATAGTTGTAAAATAGAATATAAAGTTTAGAAATATTCTTTTAAAAAAATTACTTAATGAGATAAAACCTTCTTCTGGAAGATAGATATTTTTGTAAACAACCTGTTGGAAATATGATGATGTGTGCCCAGTTTTTGCAAAAATATAAAAAGCCCAACCTTGACTTATCAATAGAAATATAAAAGTTAAAAGAAAAAGCTTTTTATTTCTTTCGCATAAAATAAGGTAAATAAATGTTGCTATAAAAACTATAGCACCATTTCCTCTTGTAAATGTATAAAGAGTACAAAATATCAAAAATATTAGAAAATCTGATTCTTTTTTGCTTTCTCTGTATTTTGAAAAAAAGAAGAATATAAGAAGAACAAGAAGAGTGAAAAATGACTCGGTTAAAACTAAGGAACTCCACTCAACTATATTTCTTGCGAAAATGAAAAGTAAAACCAAAAATATATTTAAAAATTTATTCTTTTGATTGTATCTGTTCAAGAGGTTGAAAAAGACAAAAATAGAAATTAAATAGAATATTAAAGAGAAAACTTTCATCATAAAAATATTTTCTCTACCAAAAATAAACATTATAAAAGATAAAACAAGCGGAAATAAAGGTGGATA
>LGFX01000003.1 GCA_001508335.1 candidate division TA06 bacterium 32_111 | reverse complement strand
ATCATCTAAATTTTTCGATTTACAAAAAATTTTGTCTTTCATTTTTAATATAAAGAAACTTACTAAAAATAATATTACTAAACTCAATAAAATAAATATCGTTTGAAAACTTTTTTCTAAATATTTTGATAAGTATGAAAAAATAGAAAAAAACAATATCATTTTAATCCCCTTACTTAATTATTTTAAAGATATGAGTATAATAATAAAAACTTTATAAGCAAATTTTTAATATTTTTTTTATTATAAATCGATATTAGTATTTCTATTTTTCCCTTTAACATCCCTATTTTTATTTTAACCTAAAATTTTCTAAAAACAAGAAAAATTCTCTATCTATAAACTTTAAAAAATCTTTATATCATTAAAATAGCTTTATAATAAAACTTGCTTTTGGTGTTTTAAAAAAAGAATTCAATACCCCAAAATGTCACACTGTCAAGCACCGTCCCCTCGAGAGCATATTCTAATAATAGGTTTTTTCTAACAGTTTTATGTTAATGGATTACAGAACCATTAAGTATTATTTTATTTTCCCTTCAAGTTCCAAATTTCTTAATTCATTTAGTTTAGAAGATATTTCACTAAAATCACTTTTATCATTAGATATTATTTGTTCATAAGTGAGTTTATTAATAATGTTTGATAACTTATAAAATATCCTTATCATATTAGATGCAATTTCTGCTAATTGTTCTAAATCATGTCTGTCAATTTCATCACCATCAAAATATGAAAGTGCAAATCCTATAAGATCATCTGATTGATCCAGCAGATAATTTATTAATACGATTGAACTATATGGTATTTTATAGTTTCGTAACTCTTTTGTATATTCATTATTTAATGGTTCCGACTTTGATAAAAGTCTGACTTTTTGTTCTAATATATATTTTTGTTTAATATGTAAATAAATTAATATGGGTAAAATGCCTTCATTGATATACTTGTTTCTGTAACTTTCAATAACTTTTTTTTTATTTTCTTGTTCATTAAAATATTTATTACTAAAAAAAACTAAAGAACCTCCTATAATTGTGGATAGAAGATTAATAATTAAATTATACAGTTCCATTTTTTTCTCCTTTTTTAAAAAATTTTTGATTTGTTTTTTGTCTATCACATTTTGTAATTTATACCCTAGCAATAAGTTCAGCATGTTCTATAAATATTTTTATTATTTCCATAATAGTACCAAAATCCACCTTTGTATACTGTTTATATTTTAAACTTTCAAAAACCATACATGATTTTAATATTATTTTTTTATGCCTACAAAGAATTTTAAAATGTCACACTGTCAAGCACTGTCCCCAGAGTTACACAATCTCCTATGATTTTATGGAGCGAAATTGTTTTATTTTAACTTTCTTTATCATATTTATATCTTTTTTTATTTTTACTGTTTTTCTTTCAATCCATACAACTCCAGCACCTTCTCATCCAACTCCTTTTGTATTTCATCCAATCTTTCTTCTGCTTTTTGCTCACTTATTTGTTTTGAAAATTTTTGTTTTTGTATTGATACAGCACGGTTAAATATATCTTCAAATTCTTTTAATTGGGTTAGCGTGGGAATGATTATGGGGAGTTTGCGGGCATCGTTAATTTGAAAATGAACAGTTGTATTAATAAATGTATTAAGATATAAACTCATAAAGCGAGAGTTTAATAAGCAGATTAAATATTTGTTGTTAATTTGTTGCATATTGGAGAATAAGGACATGCTCAAAACATCGTGAACACTTTTTTCTTTAATTCTACATCTAATATCATAACTTACATCTGTCCAGCAAAACCCTTCACGAAAGTAGAATTGTGGATTACGAACAACGGGCATTCCTTGACCTTTTTTACCTGAATTGTCTTTTAAAAACTTTACATTCTCTCTACTCCAATCAATGTAATAAGGTGTGGGTGCCCACCAGCGATTGCCATCTTTATCGCCTTTGTCGTAAGGGACAAATGTTTTTTTGCCTTTTATTCCATTTAATTTTTCATCTTCAGTCAAAGCTTCTACATCTGCAATTTCATCCTTACTTACAATTCTGTATAGCCAACCCTGTCCAAAAATGTCTCTGCCATATTTTTCTTTTAAAGTGTCAAATAAATTTCTGATTTCATTCTCTGATAAGTTATTTAAATACTTTTCAACATCATTTTTATTTTTCAAATGTGAAAGCTCTTTTGGACTTTTATTTTGTATAAATGCCCAAAGTTTTTTAGGTCTCTCTTGTAAAATTTTTTCAGCAAATTTTGTACCGTCCAACACGCCTACATATTTGCCATTGTTAGCAGTAGCCAATCCTTGTCCGCCTTCGGTAATCAAACCAAGCAAGGTAATATCGCCAGGTTTTAGTGACTTTCGGTATTGTTCTAATGTGTGTTTATTTTTTTCTATGTTCTTGCTTGTAGAAATCAAATTCCACCATTCGTCCATAAGGGCTTTTACAGGTTTAGCAAGTTTTTCATAAACTTTAAGATTAAATTCATTAGGAACAAAAAAGATGTTATTCACAACATTTTTGAATACTTCTGTTGATACTTCATACACCTTTTTATTAGCCAGCCCCTTTTTTGCATCTATAAATAGCATAGTGTTATTTTCAGCATTAGTTTTTTGAACAATAGTTATACAAGTATCTACCATTGCCGATTCAAAAGGATTGGCAGTATCAACAAGATGAAGTAGTTTATTTTTTAATAACAGTTCTCTTAAATTTTTTTTAGTTTGAATAGTCCAGAAGGTTTTTGAGGATATATAAGCCAGAATACCATTGTCTTTAAGCAAATCAATTCCTTTAAAATAAAAATGATTATAAAGGTCATCTTCAAAATCATAGTGTTCTTTAAGAATCTTTTTATCTTTTTCATTGACACCTTTAGTGGAAACATAAGGTGGATTGCCAATCACAATATCAAAACCATCAGTAACGCCAAGCATCCATTCGGGGTCGAACCAGTCAGAAGTTTCGCCAGAAAAAGGATTCCAATTTGATAAATGGAGTTGACTTGTATATTCCTTACTTCTCGTTTCTTTCCATATTAGCATTGTTTCAAATAATTCTTTTTGAATTTCTTCTATTTCTTTTTTTGTCTTTTCCTTTTCAACAGAATGACTGTAAAAATATGTAGAAACTTTTTCCTTAAGTTCGATAATCAAATTTTGGATTTCATGAGATTGAATATCAAAAACTTTTGTTAATCCAATCAATGTATTTGCACAAACAAATTTAAATTCAAGGTTTGGTAAAGGTTCTATTTCAATATTTTCTTCCTCATTAAACTTTTGATCCACAATTAAAGTTAAAAAACATCTTAATTTTGATATTTCAACGGCAATAGATTGAATATCTACTCCATATATTGAATTCTTCAATATTCCCTTTTTATGAATATAATTAGGGTTCTGTTTAATTAAAAATTTTTTTGTAATTGTCCTAATACCTGTATCTTTAATTTGATTTAGTTGTTTTTCCAACCACTTTTCTGAATTCGGATCAATTTTTTGTAGTATCAAAGTTATCTTTTGAAGCATTCCTATTGGAAATGCACCTGAACCACAGGCAGGATCAAGTATTTTAACCTTTTCAAGTGAATCTAAAATCTTTTCTTTTTCATCATCATTTAGATCTTTCACAATTTCTTCATTTTCAAATTTCAGAAGATCTTCAATTTTTTTCTCTTCTATTCCAGTTTCATTTATTAGATAAAACTTTAAACTTTCATCTACCATGTAATCGACGATAGTTCTTGGAGTATAGTAACTTCCAGTTGATTTTCTTTTAGGCTTAGATGTTTCAGGATTTATCTCTGCAAGTAAATTTTCAAAAATTCTTCCAAGCATTTCAGGATCTATTGATAACTCTATGTCAACACTTGAGTTTTCATCAACTGTAAAATTATATGTTTCAAAAAGTTCAAATAGTTCTTTGAACCATTCGTTTTCAATTTTTAAACTATTTTCATATTTTGATAAGGATTGAAAACCCTGTTCATAAAAATCATCTTTATGTGGTTCAAATAAACCACCATTCAAAAATGGTATTTTTTCAAATAAAGATACCAACTTTTCATTCAAAAATGACTCTTTTAACTTTCTTTCATCTTCTTTAGTATTCAAAACCATAAAAAATAATGGTTCAACAACACGGTGATAATAATTTTTATTACCAATAATATCAACATCAAACAAATCTTTATCAATTATTCCTTTTTTAACCAAAAACCAACAAAATATCAATCTTCCTATCAACCTTACACCAAATTCCTGCCTTAATAATTTATTATTTGCTTCGGGTAATGTTAAACAACCTTTCTCATCTATTTTTTTTCTACCAATTATCCTTTTCCCTCCAACAAGTTTTGTGAATAACTTTGATATCTCATTATAGAATTCTTTATTTACAACTTCAATTGAAAACCTTTCTTTTAGATCTTTAAAATCTTTAACTCTCCCTTTTTTAATTAGATATGTAGTAGGTGTGTGAATCTTTGCATTTGTTCCTAAATAAAATGAATATCTTCTTGGATTTGAATACAAAGTTTCTATCTTGCCCTTATTAATATCAAAATCTATTTGGATAAGAGAAAATCTATAATTATCTGAATCTTTATTCAAAAATATACACAGAGAATTTTTACGCCCAAGTTTTCTCATAACCTTAAAAGACTCTCTTGTTAATGTGACTCTTGGATCTTTTTCAGACTGATGAAGAATTTCATAAACTGGAAGATTATCCAATCTGCTATCATAACCTAAAAAAGTTAACTTTTTTATTTTGTCAAAACCTTCTTTTAAATCTATTTCTTCTGGTTCCTGTTTATAATTAATAAGAAAATCTTTCAAAAACAAAGAAAATTTCTCTCTATCATATTTTTCTTGAAAAATTGTGTCTTTCAACATTAAAACTCCTCTGATAAAATTATTGTTTCTTTAGACTCATCTATAGTTTGAGCTCTTTTCTTTATATTCTTAAGATAATCTTCTGGAATTTTTGTTTTTAATTTATCAACTTCTAAATAAAGATCATTATTAAGATCTATTTTATTTATTTCTCTCATACAATAATCAGGTAATCCATTCAACTCTTCAATCGTCTCTCTTAAAAGTTTTAAATAGTTGCTCCTATCTTTTACTTTTTCTTCCAATAATCTAACAATCTCAAAAGTTTTTTGTTCACCTTTATCAAGTATTCTCTTCTTTTTTTGATTAGAAATATACTTTTTTAGAATTTTATATTTCTCATCAAAAGACTCAGAGACATTTTCACCTTCCTCTTTTAATTCGCATTTAAACATCTCTATTCCATTTTTAGCATCTAACAATTCAACATTCCCATTCTGATCAATAAAAACAAAAAGATAATTATATCCTTTTTTCGCAAAAGTAATTATTCCTTTTCTATTATTATTTTTCCTTTTTATCTTTGTTTTTAAAGGTATTTTATCCGCCTCTTCTATCATGGCTGGATACTCTTTTTTTATTCTATCAAGAAAGGCTAAATAATAGGTATCCCATGATTCTTTTGATTCTTCATCCATCTGATTTTTGAACTGCTCGACAAAAAAGGATTGTATTTTTTCATCGTCTGTTAATATTTTTGTATCAGAACCCAACAGTTCTTGAATAATGGAAATTTTCATGGTTGAAATGGCTTTAATTTTTGTTTCTTCTTCTCCAATGTATGTTGGAAAACAATTGTATATATACAATTTTTCAAAGACTTTTTTATTTATTCTATTTATTCTTCCAAATCTCTGAATAACTTTTGTTGGATTGTAGGGAATGTCATAGTTGATAAGTATGCCTGCTCTATGCAGGTTGTATCCTTCAGATATTGCATCTGTTGATATTAAAATATCATAATCATTTTCCTGTTCACATTCATCCAAACCAGCATCAAAATTTTTTAAAATTTTATTTAATGTTTTCTGTTTAAGAGATGAGTTGTATTTTATAATCCTAAATTTATCTTTGAGTTCATCATATATATAATCTACTGTATCTGCAAACTGACTAAATATTACTATTTTTCTTTCTGGTTGTTCCTTTAAAAATTCTTCTAAGTATTTTTTTATAACTTTTAATTTTTTATCCTCATATTTACTGTTTTTATTTTCATCAACCCATCTATCTTTAACCTTTTCAAGTAATTTTATATCTCTCTCTATTTCTTCTATAAATTCTTTTCTGATTTCATTCCCATCTATGAACCATATACCTTTATTTTTTAATTCATTGATAACATTTTCCATAGACTTTTTTTCAAGTAAATCTTTTGAAATAATCTCTGGAAAAAGTTCATTTTCAATATTTTCTTCAAGTTCTTCATTTAGAACTTCATCAGGATCAGGTATATATCCTTTTTTATATATTGGAACTTGATTGAATTTGTTAACCCATTTTAACATATTATTGTATGAATTAATCATATTATCAATACTTTTTAAAAAAGAAGGGATAGAACTTTCAAACCTATAAACAAGCATCCTTCTCATAAAAGAAGCTATATTTCTTTGACCCTGTGCAAACAATTCAAAACTTCCGAATTCTTCCTCAACTTGTTTTTTATATTTTTCATAGTTTTTTAAATAATCAACTGGTTTATACCTCGCACCTATGAGTCCTTTCTTTTTTGACTTATACTCTTCAGGTCTTAAATCAGGAGGACAAATTTGTTCTATCGTCCATTCATAAATTTCAGTTAATTCCTCAAGATCATAAGTAATCAGTTTTGGTGATTCAACTTCTGAAAAACTTAATCCTTGGTTTTTTAAATCATCTTTATATCTTGGAATTTTTTCTAAGTCTATCCTCGTTCTTCTAATAATAAATGGTTCAATAATATTTCTTATCTGTTTACCTATTTTCTTAATTTCTTCATCATAATTTATTTGTTCAGTATTCTTCCTTTTTTTCGTTAATTGCTTTTCTTCATTAATCAAATTTCTAAATGTTAAAGCAAGTGTTTCAGTAGTTTGGATAGTTGATTTTCCTGGTATTTGAAAAAGTTTTATCATCGAAAATATATCCTCTACTCTATTGTTGAACGGAGTTGCTGTCAGAAGGATAACTTTTCTTCCAGAACACAACTTATGAAGATAACCATAAGTTTGAGTGGCTTCATTCCTATATTTATGAGATTCATCTATTATTATAAGCATGTCTTTAGTTACCTTTTTATATTCTTCATAGGCTTTGTCTAAAAGCCCACTCGAGTAAACATCTCCTCTAATTTCAAATTTTTTTCTGTATTTTTCCCATTCAGCCATCAAGTGCGGGGGTGCTATAATAACCGTTTCAAGTTGAAAATAGTTTGCAATGGTAGCTGCTATAATACTTTTACCTAATCCAACAACATCTGCAATTATTACTCCGTTGTGTTTTTTTATTGTTGATATCGCTTTATTTATAGCGTCTTTTTGATACTCTAAATTAATATATCCACCTTCTGTTATTTCGTGAGGATATTTTAACCCTTCAGGTTTTTCAACTTCAAAATATTCCTTTAAAACCCTCAAATAAAGCAAAAAAGGTTTCAGAGGTGATTCAAACCAGACATTGGATAGAACTTTTTTATGAAAAATATCTAAGTTATTCTTATCCAAAATTTCAACTGAGTTTTCCCACAAAGAATCAAAAATTTTTTTTGCATTTTCATAATCCTGTTTATCTCTCAGTATAACATTGATTTCGTTTCTGTTTGATAAACCAGAAATACTTAAATTACTTGATCCTGTTATTACAACTCCAGGGTAATTCCCATTTTCATTATGTTCTTTTGATTTTCTAAAAATATACATCTTTGCATGGTTTGGAATTCTTGTCTTTCTTATTTCTATTAAACCTTTCTTCACCATATCCAAAAAATGATAAAAAGATTTTTTAAATTCACTACTATCAAACTCTTCTATATTGCTTATCATTTCTACATAGTTTTGATAAACTTTTTCTCTAATATCTTCATCACCCATATCTTGAATAGATGAAGCAATATAAACTTCCTTCAAACCATTATACAAAGATGGTTCAATATCCATACCAATAAGAATCTTTAGAGTTTTATGCTTAATATTTTCATACAACTCTTTATATCCGGAAAAATAAAAATAACCTACAAGAAAATAGAGTTCATCCGTTGTAGGCAAAATATCATTTATGATATCCGATAGTAAAGTTTCCTCATTGGTTATAAAAGAATGTTGCGGCACTTTCTCCTCCTAATAAAAAAGATATTACCAAAATTTTCCCTTAAATCAATATTTTTTTGGGGGACGGTGCTTGACAGTGTGACATTTTTAAAAGTAAAAAAGATTTTAGAAAAAGCAAAAAATCTTTTTAAAACCAATTCAAATAAAATATAAAAGTTTATGGAAAGTTTGTTTTCAATTCTACCTTCCATCAAATCTTTCCCTCATCAATATTCCCTAAAGAATTTTTAAAAAATCAAAAAATTTTACAGCAAACAACAATCTTTTACTTTTATTAAAACTATTTTACCGAAAGTTCCTTTTCAACTCTTTTTTGTATTTCGCTATTAACAGAATCTGTAAGTGCTGCTGCAATCCATTCGAATTCATCTTGTGAAATGTTGTATTTTTTGTATATACTTTGTTCTATATTTTCCCAATTACTTTTTATACTTTCAAACTCTTTTCTTATCTTTTCATCTTTTTTGTCAAGATTTTCCATATCATCTTCTGTAAGGTTATATTTCTTCTTGAATTCTTCAACTTTTTTACTCATATTCTCAATTTCGGTTGTCAACTCTTTAGCTACATTTATATATTTTCCAATCTGCTCTTCAGTTATTTTTCCATCAGCAGGGGGAGTGAATGAACTTTTTGGATTAACCTCTTCTTTCATCTCCCTTTTTCCTATATCTTTAGCATTATCTGTTGGTGTACAGGAAATTATCAAAAGGGTTATCAAAATTGCAAAAAATATTTTCTTCATCCTTCCTCCTTTAGTGCTTTCTAACAATATCTTTAACTTTCATCAACCTTGTAAGGTTGGATCTTTCTATCTCTGCAAGTTTCATTGTTATATATTTTATCGTATCTTCAAGTGTAGGTATAAGTTTATACTCCAAAGCGTTAACTCTTCTTCTTGTTTTATCTATCTCATCAGCGAGAAGTTGAACTTTCTTTTCCATCTGGGCAAGGTTGATCAAAGTGTCAAGGAACTTTTCAAATTTCAATAGTGCAAAATCCATCTCTCCAGATGTGTTCAAAAATCCATAACAGATAATATCTCCAGATACCTCTTTTTTAAACTCTGGAATCTTTACGGACATCAAACTTTTAGTTTCAACAAGAACAGAAACCTCCTTCGTTGGGAGAGACAAAGATTCTTCCATCTGTTCCTTTCCAAGTTCACTTTGAGCAAGAACAAAAGATTGTAAAATCGACTGGAACTCTTTTTCTATCTCTATTCTTTTTGATTTAACTTCATCTATTTGAGAGAGCATCTGTCTCATCAACTCGTCCTGTTTATCCTTCAAAAGTTTATGCCCTCTTCTGGCAATCTTTACTCTTTTTTTGAGTTTTTGCAACTCCATTCGAGTCGCATTGATATTCATTATCATCATTCAACCTTTTTATAGTATTTTTCAATGTTTTCGTCTCTAATTCTTTTCAACTCCTCTTTCGGGAAGATTGATAGGAGTTTCCATCCAAGGTTAAGTGTCTGTTCTATAGTTCTGTTTTCATAATCTCCCTGAGAGATATACTGATCTTCAAAATCCTGAGCGAATTTTAAATAAACTTTATCCATATCTGTCAAAGCACTCTCTCCAAGAATAACAGCAAGTTCCTCAGCCTCTTTTCCTCTCGCATAGGAAGCGTATAACTGGTTGAAAAGATCGGCATGATCTTCTCTAGTTTTTCCCTTTCCGATACCTTTATCTTTCAACCTTGAAAGCGAAGGTAGAATATCAACTGGTGGAGAGATCTTTTTTCTATTCAAAGATCTTGAAAGTATTATTTGTCCTTCTGTAATATAACCTGTAAGGTCTGGTATAGGATGTGTTTTATCATCTTCAGGCATAGTCAATATTGGAATAAGGGTTATAGATCCTTTCTTTCCTTTTATCCTTCCCGCTCTTTCGTATATCGTTGAAAGATCTGTGTAAAGGTATCCAGGATAACCTCTTCTTCCTGGAACCTCTTTTCTTGCTGCAGAAATCTCTCTTAACGCTTCACAATAGTTTGTCATATCCGTTAAAATTACAAGAACATGCATATCATGTTTGAATGCTAAAAACTCTGCGGTTGTCAGAGCAACTCTTGGGGTTGCAATTCTTTCAATTGCAGGGTCGTCGGCAAGGTTTAAAAATAGAACAGCTCTTGTTATAGCACCTGTCTTTTTAAAATCATCTATAAAAAATTGTGCTTCCTCAAAAGTTATACCCATAGCTCCAAAAACAACAGCAAACTGCTCGTCCTTTCCAAGAACTGTAGCCTGTCTTGCAATCTGTGCAGCCATCTTGTTATGTGGTAATCCGCTTCCTGAAAATATTGGTAGTTTTTGTCCCCTTACGAGAGTGTTCAAACCATCTATTGTTGAGATACCTGTTTGGATGAACTCGTTTGGATAATCTCTTGCAAAAGGATTTATAGGTGCTCCATTTATATCAAGGTTCTCTTCAGGTATTATCCTATCATTTTCAGTTTTTGGTTTTCCAAGACCATTGTAAACTTTTCCAAGCATATCCTTCGAGACACCTATATTTATACCATGTCCAAGAAATCTTGTTCTCGTCTTATCAATATCTATACCTGTAGTACCTTCAAAAACCTGAACAAGTGCCTTATCCTGATTGACCTCAAGGACTTTTCCATTCTTCTTGCTTCCATCAGGCAGTTCTATCTCCACAAGTTCTTCATATTTCACACCACTCACTCCCTCAACAAGGATAAGTGGACCCATTATGTTAACAAGACCTTTGTATTCCTTTATCATTCAAACTCCTTTATACATTTTTCAAAAGATTTTCAAACTCCTCATCTATCTCTTTCTTTATCTGATCAATATTTTCAATTTTATCTATAGAAACGTACTTCATTCTGGCTATCCTATCTCTTACCTTCATGTTTTCAATATCAACTATGTTTACTCCCTTCTGAAGGTACTCTTTTCCTTTTACATAAAAATATTGGATAACATCTATCATCTTATGCTGTTTGTCTATCCTTGAGTATGTGTCAATTTCATGGAAAGCATTCTGATGTAAAAAGTCCTCTCTTATCATCCTTGCAACGAGAAGTATCAACCTGTCTGTTCCACTCAAAGCGTCAACTCCAACGAGTCTCACAATCTCTTCAAGTTCAGCTTCCTCTTCAAGCAGTCTCATAGATTTTCCCTGTAACTCAAAATAATCTTCAGCAACATTTTTAATGATATAATCTTTTATGTTATCTATATAAAGTGAATATGAGTTCAACCAAGATATCGCTGGGAAATGTCTTCTGTAAGCAAGTTGTGCTTCCAAAGACCAGAACACCTTTACAACTCTCAACGTTGCCTGAACAACTGGATCTGAAAGGTCTCCACCAGGTGGCGATACAGCACCTATAACTGTCAAAGCACCTTCTCTTTCTTCTGTTGAAATGCATTTTACCCTTCCTGCTCTCTCATAGAATGACGCTATCTTTGCTGCAAGGTAAGCAGGGTAACCTTCTTCACCGGGCATCTCTTCAAGTCTTCCTGATATCTCTCTCATCGCCTCTGCCCATCTTGATGTTGAATCAGCCATAAGAGCAACAGAGTAACCCATATCTCTGAAATATTCAGCAATAGTAATTCCTGTGTAAACTGAAGCTTCTCTTGCTGCAACAGGCATATTTGAAGTGTTAGCAATAAGTATTGTTCTTTTCATTAAAGGTTCACCAGATTTTGGATCAACCAGTTCCGGGAACTCTAAAAGAACATCTGTCATCTCGTTTCCTCTCTCTCCGCAACCTATATAAACTATAACCTCAGCTTCAGCCCATTTTGCAAGTTGATGTTGTATGACAGTTTTTCCGGAACCGAATGGACCTGGAACACATGCTGATCCACCTTTTGAAATTGGGAAAAACATATCTATAACTCTTTGTCCGGTAAACATTGGAACAGTTGGAGAGAGTTTTTCAAGGTATGGTCTTGGTTTTCTGACAGGCCATTTTTGTATCATGTTTATTTTATACTCTTTATCATTATTTTTCAAAACTACAACTGTATCCTCTACCTTAAAATCCCCTTCCTTTATCTGGACGACCTCTCCTGAGATCTCTGGCGGAACCATTATATAATGTTTTATCAGTGTAGTTTCTTGAACATAACCGAGTTTATCTCCCTCAGAAACTTTATCTCCTTTTTTTACAAGCGGATTAAATTTCCATTTTTTCTCTCTATCGAGAGAGTTTGTTTGAACTCCCCTTGTAATGAAGTCTCCGACCTTAGAATATATCTTATCAAGCGGCCTTTGGGTTCCATCGTATATAGATTCTATGAGTCCGGGACCGAGTTCAACTGAAAGTGGTGCATCGGTTGGATAAACTGGTTCTCCAACCCCGATTCCAGATGTTTCCTCATAAACCTGAATGTATGCTGTTTCCCCGTTCAACTCTATGATCTCACCCATAAGTTTCATATCAGAAACAAGAACAACATCATACATTTTAGCGCCAAGCATGTTTTCGGCAACCACAAGAGGTCCAGCAACTTTGATAATTTTTCCTATTTTTTCCATAAAAACTCCATTATTTTTCTTTCATCACATCTACACCAACAGCCTTTATTATCGATTTTCTCAAAAGTTCTATAGCGTAATCGTTTCTCTCTTTAAGACCTGGAAGAACAACTATTGATGGTAAAGGTAAAGAGAGATATTTTTTTATCTGTTCATCAAGATTCTTGGCAAGGGATTCTGTAATAAAGATTATCCCATAGCCAGATTTTACGAGTTTATTTAAAATTTCACTAGCCTGATCAACCTTTTCAACAGGGAAAACATCAACACCTATGGCTTTGAAGATAAGCATTACATCATTTTCACCTATTGCTCCAATTTTAGCTTTATTCATAATTGTGGTATCCTGTTTCGTATCTTATCCTTAGGGATATTGTTAACAACACCTGTAAAAATTATGTTTAAAGATCTTGTTTCGAACCTTTTTTTTATGAAAAAGAAAAGTATCCTTTCAAGTGTTGGTAAAAACTCTTCAGATTTTGAAAGGAAATCCAAAACGAACTTCTCTTCATTCTTTTCAAAGGACGTGAAAGTTTTTTCTGAGAAAGCCAGAAAAGCTCCTTCCATTATCATCCTGACATAAATACTCTTCTCAAGTTCACTTGCAAAATAATCAAGGTTCTCATCATCAAACTCTTCAAAAAATTCAAGAGGCAAATAACCTTCAGGATAGATAAAATCTTTTGATTTTATATTCATGGAAGATATCTTTACCCTGTAAACATTCTTTATGTTCAACATATCAACCCTGTGTCTGAAAAGTTTCAAAAGAAGTTCTGAACCTGATAAACTGATATATTTTAGAAGTTTTTTAAAAAATAACTGTTCAAGTTTCAACTCAACTATCCTTAAATTTTCTTTTTCCGGTTTCAGAAAGTAGGCATATTCAAGAACATCTTTTATGTTCCCTTCAAGTTTTTCAAAATTTCCAGATTCATAAGATTCTTTTAAACTTTCATAAGAGTAGGTAGAATGTAAAAAAATTTCTTTTAGGTCTTTCCCAAGTATCGTTGATTTAACAACAACTTTCACATTGTGAATATCCCTATCGAGTGTAAGGAAGTTTATCAGTTTTCTATCCTTCTCGAGAAGATTCTTCTGAAGGTAATCTATGGTTAAAAAATTTTCCTTCTCCATAACAAAAGAAAAATCCTTCTGTTTTTTTAGATCTTCAGTATATACAGAATAGTATGTTTCGGAAAGATTTTTAACAAACTCATCGAAAGAGTTTGAGGTTATCAGCCTTTCAAATTGATCCTTAGAAAGAAACTCTCTCTCCCTCTGAACAAGTTCACCAAAACTGAAAAGGTATTCGGTATTTTCTTTCAATTTCACTTCAAAAGAGTTCAAATATTCTCCTCTTCAAAAAGTTTCCTGTTAGTTTTAAGGTAGAGTTCATCATAGAGAAAGTCAAACTCATCCTCTGGAGAGATTATAAATACTGTTTTGTTTGAAACTATTTTCAGACCTTTTTCAAAATCTGGCTCTAAGGAAGATTTTTTTAGTTTCTTTGATAACTCTTTTGTTATAAACTTTTCATCTATCCTATTTTCTTCCTTCCCGATTATAAACTCTCCATCCACTATCTTCTCTTTCTGAAAAGACCTTTTTACAAACTCCTTAAATCTCTTCTCATCAAGATTTTTTATCTCTTCTTTCAACTTTGAAAGTATGTCCTCTATATGCTCTTTTTTCCTTTTTAAAATTTCTTGTTTCAAAAGAGATTCTCCAGTATAGAAGGTGTTTGAAAAGGTTTCCTTATAAACCTGTTCAGATTTAACCTTATAACTTTCTAAAATCTTTTTTGCTTTCTCTTTAGCGTCATTTAAAATCTTTTCTCTCTCCTCTTTCGCTTCATTCAAAATCTTTTCCTTTTCATTCAAAGCATCATCAACAATCTTTTTGGAAAGGTTATCTAACTGAGCCATAATTCCTCTTATAGTTTTACTGCGTTAATTAAGAAGAATGAAACAAGTAGTCCTAAAACAGCGTATGTTTCTATCAAAGCAGCATTTATTACACCTTTCATTGACTGATCAGCTCTTTTTGCAACAAGTGCAACACCAGCAGCGCATGTTTTTCCCTGATATATTGCAGAAATCAAACCTGCTACCGCAACAGGTAATGCTGCTATAAACAGAGAAAGACCCTGATTGAATGTTGTAACCATCGTTAACTTTCCAAGAATCAAAAATGCTCCAACGAATCCATAGAAACCCTGTGTTCCGGGAAGAGCGACGAGCAAGAACAATGCACCAAATTTTTCTGGTGATTCGGAAAGAACTCCATCTGCAGCTTTTGCTGGATAACTGATTCCAAAAACAGAACCTATACCTCCAAGTAGAGCAGCTATCGCTGCACCGAGCAGAGCAAATATGAATCCCCATGGAGAAGATTTTACAACTTCTGTCGCAGTGTTAACAACACCTGTGGTATCAACCTGAGTGAAAAGTGATTGTAACAAAACAAAGTTATTCATCATTCCTCCTTAATCCTCAATTATTGTTATATATTTGTATTCTTCCTTGAACTCTCTGAAAGGTATTCCGCCACCACTATAAAATTTGTTGAAGAACTCAACAAAATGTAACCTTAAGGTGTGAACAAAACCACCCAAAAGGTTTATAGCAAGATTAAAAAGGTGTCCAAAAAGTAAAACTATTACAGTTAAAATTGGTCCTAGAAATTTTATTTCGGTCATTGAGAATGCTATCTTGTTTATAGCAACACCTATTCCAGCACTGGTAAGACCTAAAGCCATCAACCTTATGTATGAGAGTATATCTCCAACATAGGATGAAAGACCTCCAACTATAGTTGCGTTCAAAATTCCCATAAATATTCTCATAAACCAACTTTTTTCGTTTCTGTTGGAGAAGATAATTATGGTTAAAGCGGAGATCAACGTTACGAAACCAAGTACTTTAACAACACCCATAGAAACAAGAGGCTTTTTTACTAAATCCATGCTAACAGCCATCTCCGTTCCAAGAAACATAAGAATAACAGAACCTATATATGTTATCCATACAAAACTATCAAAGAATGCGGTTTGATAATCCTTTTTGAAAATGTTGTCGAAAAATTTTATCGAAAGTCCAAACATTATGTGGAAAACCCCGAGAAGTAAAGATAATCTAAAAAAGTTCATAGCACCCTCAAAGGTGTTTACAGGATCTCCAAGAAGAGCGATTTTTGAAGTGTACTTTCCAAGATTTATATAATTTGGAAGATCTCCAAACCAACCGGAGAAAAGCGCTCCCATAATAAATGTCCAGAAACCTCCGTAAAACATAAGTTGTATAAGACCACCTCTTGTTTTTGGAATCTTTATTAGAAGTATCAAAGTCAAAATCATAAGTATCAAACCGTATATTGCATCGGTTATACATAGACCAAAGAACAATCCAAAGAAAACACCTATAAAAGGTGTTGGGTCTATCTCATAATATCTTGGAACACCGAACATTGATGTTACCATTTCAAAAGGTTTCAGAACTTTTTTGTTTTCAAGTATTATAGGTGGCTCTTCACCTTCTTCAAGTTCAATTTCAAAAATTTCAACATACTTAAAATCATCTTTCAACCCTTTTATCTTTTCAAAATCTTCCTGTTTTATCCATAGAGTGTAGAAGGATGTCTTCTCTGTTTTATAAGAATTTGAAAATATATCGTAGATCTTTTCCTGCTCTAAAGAGTACTCTAAATATACGGTAATCTCCTTTTCATACTTTTCCATCAAAATTTTTATCTTTTCTGATAATTTTTTCTTATCATTTTCAGTATGTTTTATCTGATCCCTTTTCAAAAGGATATTCTCCTCTATGGTTCCACTCATGTTTTCAAAGATAGCATTTTCAAAGGCTGACTTTAAAAGCAACTCCTCAACACTTTCCTTTTCAGAGTTAAGATAACCTATAATATAGTATGCAAAATCTCCATCAGTGTTTAACTCTTCAACAGATAAATTCTTCCCTTCAAAACTCTTTTCAAATTCCTCTTTTTTTATATTCTTTAAATTTATCTTTCCAAGAAGGAGTGTATAATTTCCAAAATCTTTTAAATCTTCAAGTTTTCCAGTAAAAACATTCCAAACTGCAAGATGGTTTATTTCACTCTTTAGATTTTTTATCTTTGAATTTATCTCTTCGATTTTTTTATCTGTATCAACTATATCTTTTGCTATATCAAGTATCTTTTCATTTTTCGAAATCTGTAAATACTCACTCCTTTTAACTACAACCTTCCCCTGTTTTGCAAGGTATTTGAAAATACCTTTGTATTTGTTTATAACCTCAAGAGAGTTTTCAAGTATTTTTACATTTTCATTAAATTTTTTTGCTTTTATATCTACATCATTTTCAACATTTAGAGTGAATGGACGGATCTCAACGAAAAATTTAGTCTTTAACCTTTCAAGAATTTCCTTTTCACTATCTTTATGTGTTACAAGGAGAATTTTTTTCAGTTTTGCTACAGCCATTAGTTTAAAAACTCCTTAACAAGTTCTTTTAAAACTTTTTCCTTTTTGGACTCTGCTTTTTTATCTATCTCTTTGATAATTTTTTCATAATCTTTTTTTATCTGGTCAACTTTCTTTTGGGCATCCTTTACCGCTTCTTCTTTAGCCTTATCAATAATCTTTTTACCTTCTTTCTCTGCATCAAGTAAAATATTTTTTGCTTCTACTTCACTTTTTGAGATTATTTCTGATTTTTCCTTTTTAGCGAGATCAACGATCTCTTTTGCTTTATCTTCCGATTCTTTTATCGATTTTATAATTGATTCAACCACAAAATCTCCTTTTTTAAAAAATAAAATTATACTTGATAAGTTGATAATGTCAAGTTTAGACAAATACAAGGATTATAATAATTTTAAGAATCTAAAATTTTTAAAGTTTTTTTAAAAATACTTTAGAAAATATACATGATGTAAAATTTTTCTACTGTTCAAAACATCCTATATCTACCCCATTTCCTTTGGGTCTTGATATCCCTTCAAGATCGATACTTGGAGCACTTAGAGAATAACCCATATCAATACCCAAACTTCCGCTTTTCAAATGGTAATTCCCATCAGTTCCCCAGGCAACATTGTTAAATAAAGGGTCTCCATAAATATTGCCTGTTCCGATTTGACCAACCTGGGATGATGCGTATGTTGTATCACTCTGTATCAACAATCTATCATCTTTTGGAGCATAGAAAAGGTTGTAGGTAATCTCATAATTTACATTCTCTGAAATCCATATAACAGGGGCATTGTTTCCCCTACTTGAGAATATTGTGTTTACTATTTTTAAATTAACAGGGATATCTGAAAAATCATATTGAACATGCATTAAATAATTTTCTCCTATAGAATCATCAACGGTGCAATTAATAATCTCAAAATAGGAGTTTTCATTTTCAGTACTTATCACAATAGGTGACCAAGGAGTTGTTGTTGAATTACCATCACCTCTTCCATATATTAATGTGTTTACAACCCTTGAAGAATCTCCCCATAATTTTACCCCATCACAGGAATTGTTTGCTACAATACATTCGTGTATATATGTCCTTTTTGCCTTTGAGTCAAGACCATCTCCATAGTTATGTGTTGCCTGTGTATTTTTTATTTCAATAGGTCCTTCTGATGCTTCTATTCCAAATCCATCTGGTCTATCATAGGGACGATTTGAACCATCACCTCCTTGGTAGTAATGACCACTATATGAAAGATCGCAACCACTTATCAAAACGTTTCTCAGACCACCTTGGGTTCCTTCGGGACCTCCCACACATCCAAATCCACAATAGGTAATCTTACAATCTATTAACTGCAAATCATTTGCATCCCCAATATCTATAGCAAATTCATCAATATGATGTATATATAGATCTTTAAGTATTATATGAGCAACAGGACCTCCAGTCCCAGAAATCGCTTCACGAAATTCTTTTCCATTGTTACTTGTTATTTCAAGGTTTTCAATTCTTAAATACTGGCAATTTGAAATATCAAAAGCAGAGATAAGGTTGTTCTCACCTGCAATTACAGGCCTTTCATCCCTATTTTTTGCAAAAATTACAAGGGTATCTTTAGGTTGAAGTTTTGAAACACCATAAGATATAGTTTTAAAAGGTTTATCTAAAGTTCCAGGATTACTATCATTACCATCACACGAAACATAGTATTGACCTGTATGGTTACCACCAATTATAGTTATCCATCCATTCTCTGTCCCAGAAGGTGGTATTATAATATCTTCATATACACTTAAAAGATAGTCATACTCTACTTTTGAAGAATTAAAGAAACAATGTGAAACTACTAAAGTACAAAGCAGCAATGTAATGATTGCTCCTTTTTTCATTTTCCCTCCTTTTAAATTTTTATAGAGATACCTCATAAAGGTTTAAAAAATCAATTTTATCCCTATTTTGTAATATAACCCAATTAAAACTGTTTTCAATGTAAAAAATTGCTAAAGGAAAAACTTTTATCAGTTAACTTTTAAAAAAATAATTTTTTTACTTCAAAATTGTTTCTTTAAGTTAAAATTCTTTTTCAATTCAAAATAGTTAAGAATATAAAAAAAAATGTTGAAATTTTTATTGCTAAGATTAAAATTATTTCATGAAAAAATATCTTGTTATTATCAATCCCCAGGCAGGAAAAGGGAGAGGTTTAAAAATTTTAAACCAGGTAGAGAAAGTTTTAAAAGAACTTCAGATCGATTTTATCATCAAATACACTAAAGAAAAATTTGACGCTCAAAGAAATTTAAAAGAGTGGCTCTCAGAGGATTTTACAGATCTTGTTGTAATAGGTGGTGATGGAACTTTAAATGAGATTGTCAACGGAATGTACCCTTTGAATTATCCTGTTAGATTCATAAGCACTGGAACTGGAAACGACTTCATAAAATCTATAAACCTTCTCTCTTTAAAAGAACTGTTCACAACAGAAAAATTTTCAAACCTCAACCTTTTTTCAATTAACGAAAAAATTGGTGTAAACGCTATAGGGATCGGTTTTGATGGGGAAGTTATTGAAGAGATGGATAGAAAAAAACTAAAACTTAAAGGACTATTCGCATATATGGTTTTCGTTTTGTTGAAACTTTTCACCTATAAACCACCTAAAGTAAAGATAAAAATAGATAAAGAGGAAGTTTTAAAGGATAAATTTTATATAACATGTATAAGTAACGGAAAGGCAGTTGGAGGAGGATTCTTTTTAACTCCAGATGCGAAGCCTGATGATGATAAACTTGATATATGTCTTATAAAACACGTTCCATTCTATTTAAAGCCTTACTATCTTCTAAAAGTTCTTCTAAAGAAACATAAAGATGATAGAAGGGTTATAATGCAAAGAATTGATGAAATAATTATTGAAACAAAAGAGGAACTGAAAGGTCAGATAGATGGACAGTTTGTGAAAGGAAAAAGATTTTACATTAAAGTTTTAAAAGATAAATTGAGATTGGTTGCACATCACCCTCACATAAAATAACTTGACAATTTCAAAAATTAAATTATAATTATTTTAAAGTTGTAATAATTATAATTTTGAAATATGAAAAAAAATGTCGAACTTTTAAAAATCTACAAAAAAATCAAAAAAGACATAGTTAAAAGGATTAAAGAATTTGAAAGAAATGGAAAAAATATGACTGATATGGAACTTTTATATGAACTTTTTTTCTGTCTTTTGACCCCTCAATCGAAAGCTACCTTATGCTGGAGTTCTGTTGAACGGATAAAAGAGGAAGGAGAAAGGGTGTTAAACGAGAAAGAGAAAATAAAAGGTTGTCTTTATGGGGTTAGGTTTCCAAACAATAAATCAAAGTATATTCACCATTTTTACAATGAAAAATTTTCTAAGGAAAATTTTTTTGAAGAACTCAAAAAGATTGAAAGTAATTTCGATAAAAGAGAGTTCCTCGTAAAAAATGTTAAAGGTATGGGTTATAAAGAAGCTACACATTTTTTGAGAAACATTGGTTATGGGAAGGATCTCGCTATACTTGATAGACATATATTGAAAAACTTAAAAGAATATTATATAATAAAAAATATACCTTCTTCCATTTCAAGAAAAAGGTATATAGAAATTGAGGAAGATATGAGAAAATTTTCGAAAAAACTTAACATTCCTTTGGAACATCTCGATTTTGTATTATGGTACAAAGAGAGAGGTTTTATTTTTAAATGAATATAAAAAAAGTTGATTATCATAGTATTTTAAAACTATTGGAAGAGAAGGGAATATCTCCATCCTTTCAGAGAATAAAAATTTTAGAATATCTCCTTTTAAATAGAACACACCCTTCCGTCGAAGATATCTATAGAGATCTCTCTTCTGAGATTCTTACACTATCTAAAACAACCGTATACAACACTTTAAAACTTTTTGTTGAGAAAGGTATAGTTAAAACAATAGGTATAGAGAAAGATTTTGCCAGATACGATATCGATACTTCTCCACATTCACATTTCAAATGTATAAAATGTGGAAAAATTTATGATCTTAAAATCAGTGAAGAAAATGATTCCAATATCGGCGAGGGGTTTAAAAAATTTTATACAGAAAAGTATATTTATGGAGTTTGTAAAAATTGTAGATAGGAGGAAGATTGGATACGAAAGCACTTTTTAAATTATCTTATGGTGTTTACCTTGTTTGTTCTTCTGATGGAGAGAAAGTTAACGGGCAGATTGCAAACACGGTATTTCAGATAACTTCTGAACCTATAACAGTTGCAATAAGTATAAACAAAAACAATTACACTCATCAGTTCATTGATAAAGGAAAAAATTTTTCAGTTTCTGTTTTATCAGAACAAACACCTTTACAGTTTATAGGTAATTTCGGTTTTAAAAGTGGAAGGGAGATAAACAAGTTTGAAAATATAAAGTATGAAAAAGGAGTTACAAGTGCTCCAATAGTAAAAGATTTCTCTGTTGCTGTTTTGGAGTTTAAAGTAGTTGATAAATTTGACCTTTCAACTCACACCCTTTTCATAGGCGAACTAGTTGACTCTTTTATCGTTGATGATAAACAACAGCCAATGACATACGCTTTTTACCATGATGTTAAAAAGGGTAAAACTCAAAAGAACGCTCCAACATATGTTGAAGAAAAAGTTGAAAATGTTATAAAAAAGGAGGAAAAGATGGAAAAATACAAATGTGAGGTTTGTGGATATGTCTACGATCCTCAAGTTGGTGATCCTGATAATGGCATAGAACCTGGAACACCTTTTGAAAATTTACCTGATACTTGGGTTTGCCCAGTTTGTGGTGCTTCAAAATCTGATTTCATAAAGGAGAGTTGATGAAAAGTTTCAAGATCGATGAAAACATTTTCTGGGTTGGTGGAATAGATTGGTCGCTTAGAGATTTCCACGGCTATACAACAGAAAGGGGTTCAACTTACAACTCATATCTTATCATAGATGAAAAGATTACTCTTATAGATACTGTCAAACATTATCTTTTTGATGAGTTTCTTGAAAGGATTAAAGATGTTGTTGACCCTTCTAAGATAGATTATATAGTTGTTAACCATGTTGAGATGGACCATTCAGGCTCCTTACCAAAAATTTTAAAAATAGCAAAGAATGCAAAAATAATTACAAATCCTCAGGGTGAAAAAGGATTAAAAGCACATTATGGAGATGACCTTAACATCAAAGTAATTAAAACGAAAGATAGATTAAGTATAGGTAAAGATAACCTGATATTCTTTCAAACACCGATGGTTCATTGGCCAGACAATATGGTAACCTATTTGGAAAACAGAAAAATTTTATTCTCAAATGATGCTTTTGGTCAACATTACTCATCCTTTTACAGATTCGACTTCGAAAACCCTTTGGATGAGATAATATATCAGGCAAAAAAATATTATGCTAATATAGTTTTACCATACTCTCAACAGGTACAAACAGCTTTAAACCTTTTAAAGGATCTTGAAATAAAAATAATTGCTCCAAGTCATGGAATTGTTTGGAAAGAAAATGTTTCAGATATTTTAAAAGAATATCAAAACTGGTCAAAAGATCCTTCAAAGAAAAAAGTAGTTATCGTTTATGACACTATGTGGGGTTCAACCGAAATAATGGCAAAAAAGTATTATGAGTTTTTTGAGAATGAAGGTTATGAGGTTGTTTTTATGCCTCTAAAAACAAACCATATTTCAGATATAATGACCGAAATTCTTGATTCTTCAATAATAGGAATTGGAACTCCAACTTTAAACAAACAACCTCTTCCATCCGTATCAGGTTTTTTAACCTACCTTCTTGGTTTGAATCCAAAAAATAAAAAGTTCCTTGTCTTTGGATCGTATGGATGGGGAGGAGAGGGAACAAAAATAATAAAAGAAAATCTTGAAAAGTATTCAAACAGAGTTTTTCTTGAAGAAAAAATTCAATATATACCAAAAGAGGAAAATATTGAAAATTTAAAAAACAATATAAAAAGGAGTTTATCATGATAAGCGAAAAAATGGTAAAAGAGATTAACGATCAGATTCAGAGGGAACTTTTCTCTGAATATCTTTACCTTCAGATGGCTGCATATTTTAAGGGAGAGAACCTTGATGGTTTTGCTCATTGGATTGAAGTTCAAGCAAGGGAAGAACACACCCATGCTATGAAATTTTTCAACCATCTTTACGAAAGGGGAGCAAAAGTTGTATTACAACCTATACAGCAACCTAAAAATGATTTCAAATCCCCTCTCGATACTTTCAAATACGCCTATGAGCATGAGTTGACTGTTACGAAAAACATAAACAACCTTATGGAACTTGCAAAAAAAGAGAACGATTATGCATCAGAATCATTTTTGAAATGGTATGTTGATGAACAGGTTGAAGAGGAAGATTCTTTTTTGAAGATAGTTTCATTGCTTGAAAAAATTAAAGATTCATCGAACGCTCTTTTTATGCTTAACAACGAACTTGGCAAAAGAGAATAAGGAGGTATTATGAAAACACAAATGAGAGAACTTTACAGATGTGAAGTTTGTGGGAATGTTGTTGAAGTTGTTAACACTGGTATGACCATGCTTGTCTGTTGTAATAAACCTATGGTAAAACTTGAAGCAAAAAAAGAGGATACAGGTGTTGAAAAACATCTTCCAGTAATTGAGGATCTTGGTGGAAAGATAAAAGTAAAAATCGGTTCTGTTGAACATCCTATGGAAGAGAAACATTACATAGTTTTTGTTGAGGTTCTAACAGATAAAAAGGTTTTAAGACATGAGTTCAAACCTGGAGAAAAACCAGAAGCAATATTTGATGTCAGTTTATCGGATGTTAAAGAAGTTAGAGAGTTCTGCAATATACACATGCTTTGGGCAAAGGAGGTTAAATGAAAAAAAGTTTAAAAGGAACAAAAACTGAAAAGAATTTATGGGAGGCGTTCGCTGGCGAATCTATGGCAAGGAACAAATACACATACTTTGCTTCCGTTGCTAAAAAAGAAGGGTATGAACAGATTTCTGCAATATTTCAGGAGACGGCAGATAACGAAAAGGAACATGCAAAATTGCATTTCAAAGCTCTTTCAGGTATCGGTAACACTATTGAAAATTTAAAAGCAGCAGCTGAAGGTGAAAATTACGAAACAACAACAATGTATCCAGAGATGGCGAAAATAGCAAGAGAAGAGGGATTTGAAGAGATAGCCGACATGTTTGAAAAAATTGGTTCAGTTGAAAAAGACCATGAAAAAAGGTATAGAAAATTGCTGGAAAATATTGAAAAACAGGTAGTTTTCAAAAGGGCAAAGAAGGTTTACTGGAAATGCAGAAACTGTGGACATATCCATGAGGGTTCTGAAGCACCAGATATATGCCCTGTTTGTAAACATCCAAAAGCGTATTTTGAACTTTTTGTTGAAAACTATTAAAATAATAAAAGGGGAGATCTCTCCCCTTTTATTCAAGAATAAGGGTGTCTTTTATAAAATCTTCCCCTTTTACAGTATACCTTCCCCTTTTAAGATAGAGAAAAGAAATTATCCCGTTGTTGTCAGAAATATTTTCCCTTAAAATTTTTCCATCCATATCAAGAAGAATAAATTTTTTCGATATTTTATCAGTTTTCAATTTTAAAGAAAACTTTTCCTCCAATTTATCGGTAAAAAAATAATTCTCCCACCTATCATTCTCAATATTCCCGGATAAATCACATATACTATCAATAACCATCTGGATGATATTATCATTATTCATTTTCAATACAAGTTTCTCATCAAACAAACTCTCTTTATAAACGACATCATCTGGAAATATTTTGAAAAAAATTTCTTTAACATTTTCTGAAAATAAAATAGTTATTAGAGTATCATTCTGAGAACTTTTTAAAATTTTTGGGGGAACTGTATCTTTTAATTTCTCTCCCTTAACTTTCAAATCTTTTATATTATTTTTGTTACCGTTAAGATCAGAAATAGAAAATATATCAACTTTTAAAACATTTTTAGTTTGATCATACCATAAAAAAATATTTTTACCATCAATATAAAACTTTTCATTTTTTGTCGTGTCGTCATATCCAACCTTTATAGAATCTAAAGATGATACTTTCTCTGAGGTTTCAATCTTTATCTTTCCATCCTGAAAAAAATATATATTTTTAACTGTAGGTTTTATTCTATCTGGAGATGGAGGAGGAAGTTTTTTACCGCAAGATAATAATAAAAAAATAGTTAAAAGAAAAAAATATACTCTTTTCACTTACTGTTCATTTTTGCCTTTTGTACCTTTATCAAAAAGTTCCTGCTTTGACATAGAGCAGGTTCCATCAAAAACAACACCTTCTTCAACTATAAGATATTTACAAACAAGATCTATGTTGACTTTTGCCGTTTTTTGAAGTTCAATCCTATTTTTAACAACCAGTTTCCCATCAACTATTCCACCTATAACAGCATCTTTTGTGTTAATAGTTCCCTTTAAATTTCCACTTTTACCAACCGTTAACATTTCAGAAACTGTCATTTCCCCATCAATCTGACCATCTACTCTCATGGATCCTGGAACAAAAATTTTTCCAGAGATATGTGTACCCTCTCCGATTATGTTGTTTATTCCAGATTGGTTCTTTTCCATAAAAAACTCCTTTATTTAGTTATTTAAATTAACAAACTGCATAGGATCGTAGTAAACTGAATCCATCATAATTTCATAATGTAGATGTGGTGCAGAAGATTTACCAGTACTACCAACGGTTCCAACTATCTCGCTCTTTTTTATTGTTTGTCCCATTTTAACTAAAACTTTTTGAAGGTGCCCATAAAATATAGAAAATTTATTATTCTTTATTTTAACATAATTCCCAAAAGTTTGATCCCATCCCGTTTTATCAACCTTTCCATCTATAGTTGAAACAACCATAGTTCCAAGGTCGCATGCAATATCTATAGCAGGATGATCTTTTGAAAAAGATCTTGATACAACACCTTCAACAGGATTTATATCAGGTTTTAGTTCGTTGTACTCTTTTAAAGAATCAGCATCTACTTTTGCCATTTCAAACTTTGCTTTTGAAATATCATTAGAATGAGATTTTAAAATTTTGTTCTGTAAATCTATACCTAAAAGTTCTCTAATCTTCTCATTCTTTTCATATAAATCTTTTATGTCAGATTTTAACTCCTCCAATTTTTTAATCTCGTTTTCCATATATCTAACTTTATTCTCATAATTCTTTTTCTGCAAAGCATCGTAGTAAACTGTGGAAATAAAAATAAAACTTAAAATAATAGAGACAATAATAAAGGAGATGAGCCCAACAATGATTTTCAGAAGAGTTGTAGAGATTAAAAACTCTCTTTTATCTTTACCGTCTGAACTTATGTATATAAGAGTGATTTTTCTCTTCAACTTTAAAACCCTCTCTTTGATATATCAAACTTTAAAATCTCTTTTATAAGTTTAACACTGTTTTCTACATCATCCATATCACACATCTCCGCCTGAGAATGTATATATCTTGTTGGAACGGAGACTACTCCAGTTAAAACACCTTCTTTGTTTGTCTGAATCATCATTCCATCAGTTGTTCCACCTTTCAATATTTCAAGCTGATATGGAATTTTATTTTTCTTCGCAACATCTACCATGAAATCTATAACTGGTTTACGAACAACCATTCCACTGTCAAGAACCTTTATTGCAGGACCTTCTCCAAGTTTAACTTCCATAATGTGAGTTTCAGGTGTATCACCTGTCCCTGTGACATCAACAGCTATAGCAAAATCAGGAGATACTGAGAATGCCGAAGTTTTTGCTCCCCTAAGACCAACCTCTTCCTGAGTTGTGAAAACATAGTATATATCGTTATCAGTTTCAAAATCATCAAGTGCAAGTTGGAGTAAAATAGCGCATCCTATCCTATCATCCAAAGATTTTGTTGAAATCCTTTTTCCAAGATCTACAAATGTTGGTTTCATTGCACCGAGAAGACCTATGTTAACTTTTTTCTCAGCATCCTTTTTATCCTTTGCGCCGATATCTATAAACATTTCATCTATTTTTGGAATGTTTTGCCAGTTGAAATTTTTACTCTCATAACCTATAACACCCTCAACTCCATTAACGAAAAGAACATGGTTTTCAATTATGTTATGTGGGAAAAGCCCTCCAACAACCGCAAATCTTATAAAACCGTTTTTATCTATATGTTTTACTATAAAACCAATTTCATCCATATGCGCTGCAACCATTATTTTTTTTCCTTTGCCTTTCTTTCTAACTATAAGGTTACCCAAAGTATCCTTTTTTATTTCAAGATTCTTTTTTCCTTTTAAACTCTTTTCAATATAATCAACTACTGGCTCCTCATAAGAGGAAGGACCTATAATAGATGTTAAATCTTTTACTAAATTTTTCATTTTTACCCCTATTTTAATTTGTTTAAAAGTTTCTTTGTTAAATCTATCATCGATCTGTAATCCCTTAAATCAGCAAAAGAGACTGGAGAATGTATATATCTTGAAGGAACAGCAAAAACTATAGTTTTTACTCCCTCTCTCGATTTATGAATCTCTCCCCCATCGGTTCCACCAACCATAGGTTGTTTGAACTGATATTTTATCCTGTTCTCTTTTGCACATGATACGGTTTCTCTAAAAAGTTCTTTATCAACGAAAAGAGATCTGTCTGAAATGGTTAAAACAACACCCTCACCCATCTTTGGATAATCAGGTTCATCCTTAGAATGAGGCATATCGGCAGCAGATGTTCCTTCAAGAACTATGGCATAATCTGAAGGAATGTTGAAAACTGACGCTTTTGAACCCCTAAGACCAACCTCTTCCTGAACGAAAAAAACCCCATAGATATCGTTTTCATACCTTTCCTTTAAAATCTCTATTATGGCAGCACAACCTAATCTATCATCGAAAGATTTCCCTTTAATTATATTTCCCCTCTTTTCAAACTTGGTGTCAAAAACAGCATAATCACCAACGGATACATACTTTTCAGCATCCTTCTTTTCGGTTGAACCAATATCTATAACAAGTGAGTTAAAATCTGGAATATTGTTATAATCCTTTCTCTGAAGATGAACAGGTTTGTAACAGATAACACCTTTTACCTTATCTTTTCCTATCAAAACATTTTTTCCTATGACAACCCTTTTGTCTATACCACCAGCAGGTAAAAATTTAAGAATACCACTCTCTTCTATTGATTTTATCATAAAACCAACTTCATCCATATGTGCGCCGAGTAAAACCTTCTTACTCTTTTTACTTTTTCCTTTTTTGTAAGCAATTATGTTTCCCATCCTATCTATCTTCAAGGAATCAACATGATCTTTTATAGTTTCAATTATAAAATCCCTTACCTCACTCTCATTTCCAGAGGGTCCAAAACCTTCACTTAAATTTTTTAAAATCATAATATCTCCCTCATTTTATAATTTTTTCACCATACTTTTCAAACTCAACTTCAGAAACAAATAAGGATAGTAACTTTGAAATTTTATCTATTGTTTTAACATTTACTATCTCTCTTGGAGAGTGCATGTTTTTTATAGGGATAGAGAGAAGTAGAGTCTTTATTCCTCCTCTCGCGGTCTGAACAGCATAAGCATCCGTTCCAGAATGTTGTGGAACAGCCTCAATTTCGTACTTTATGTTCTCCCTTTTTGCTAGTTCAACAATATAATCACATAGGTTAGAACATATATGAGCACCTCTTCCAATCCCTATAGCATCGTAAGAAATCCCATTCTCAACCCCAGGTTGCTTTGCGAAAGTTACATCAACCACTACAGCAATATCTGGATTTATAGAGTACGCTGCAGTTAAACTTCCAACCATAGTAGTTTCCTCTTGAGAGTTCAAAACAAAATATAAATCTGGAATATTTTTTAAATTTTTAATATGGTTTAAAATATTTATAATCGCAGTTGCAGAACCCCTGTTATCTACAGACTTACAACATACGAAATCGTTTTTCAACTCTGTGAACTCACTCTTCAAAATTATTCTATCACCAATTTTAAAATACCTTTTAAGTTCGTTGTTTTTCATAGCGAGATCAATATATAAGTCTTCATATTTCAACAACTTATTACTTTCACCAGCCTTTTGTAAATGTGGTGGTGTCGCACCAATAATACCACTTACAACCTTTTCACCGTAAACGGTAACTTCCTGTCCAAGTAAAACTTTTTCATCGTAACCCCCAACAGATGTAAATCTAAGGTAATCTCCATCAATTTTTGTAACGATAAGTCCTATTTCGTCGTTGTGAGTGAAAAAACCGATTTTTCCTTCTCTGTCTCCCTTTCTAAAAATTACAATGTTTCCCATCTTGTCACGGGAAACCGTTAAATTCTCTTCACCTTCAAGAATCTTTTTTATGCTTTCAAAACTTTTTTCTTCCATCCCAGAAGGACCGATAGATTCTGTTAAAATTTTTAAAACCTCTTTTAATTCTTTCATTTTATCTCCTAATCAAAATTTTTCAAACCCAAAAAAATTAACAACTTTTTAAAATCATCGTCGTTGTAAAATTCTAAACTGATATTTCCTTTTCCTTTTTTATATTTCACAGTTACCTTTCTTGATAACCTTTCTGAAAGTTTACTCTCAATATCTTTAAGATGAATGGACTTTTTCTTTTCTTTTATTTTTACCGTTTTTTCAACTCTAGAAGATAAAAGTTTTTCAAGATCTCTTACAGAAAGGTCCTCTTTATAAATTCTTTCTGCAAAATGTTTTCTTCTTAGGGGTTCCTTTATTGAAAGTAAAACTTTTGCATGACCAAAACTTATCCTGTTATTTTTCAAAAGATCCTTTATAAAATCTTCAAGTTCAAGAACTCTTAAAATGTTGGTTATATGTGCTCTCGATTTTCCAACCTTTTTTGAGATATCTTCATGTGTAAGGTTGAACTTTTCAGCAAGTTCTCTATACGCTTCAGCCTCTTCAACAACATTAAGATTCTCTCTTTGAACATTCTCTATCAAAGCCCATTCAACCATCTTATCGTTAGAGATATTTTTAATTATAGCAGGAATATCTTTCAAACCTAACATTTTACAAGCTCTGTATCTTCTTTCACCTGTAACTATCTCAAAATATTCCCCAACCCTTCTGACGGTAATCGGTTGTAAAACTCCATTCTCTTTAATAGAATCAGCAAGTTCTTTCAACTCCTCATCTTTGAAAACTTTTCTTGGCTGAAAGGGGTTGGGCTTTATGTTCGATATGGGGATATTTCTAACCTCTCTCTGCTCTGTCCCTGCTATAATCGATTCAAGACCTCGACCTAACGCTTTTTTCATCTTTTTCTATTATCTCCTTTGCTAACTCTAAATAAGCTTTTGAACCTGTTGAAACTGGATCAAAAAGTATTATCGGTTTTCCAAAAGATGGAGCCTCTGCAAGTTTTACATTCCTTGGAATATAGGTTTTATATACGGCACTCTTAAAATAGTTTAAAACCTCATCAGCAACCTGCCTTGCAAGAGTCAACCTGTTATCGTACATGGTTATTAAAACTCCTTCAATTTCAAGAGATGGATTTAATGATTGCCTTATACCGTTTATCGTATTTAAAAGTTTTGCAAGCCCCTCAACAGCATAAAATTCCGCCTGAACCGGGATCATTATAGATTTTGATGCTACAAGAGCGTTGACAGTCAAAATCTGTAAAGAAGGGGGACAATCTATCAAAATATATTCATATCTATTTTTTATCCTCCAAAGAACCCTTTTTAACATACTCTCCTTTTCTTCAACATCGACAAACTCAACATCTGTAGCAGCCAATGATATATCTGATGGGATAAGATCCAAATATTCAAGGTCAGTTTTTACAATTATATCCTCAACTGGAATTTTGTTTAAAAGAGAATCGTAAATACTCTTTCCCAAAAAAATGTTATCATAATAACCTAAAGAGGATGTAGCATTTGCCTGTGGATCTATATCAACGAGGAGAGTTTTCTTTTCAGCAACAGCGAGTGCTGCCCCAAGATTTACGGCAGTTGTAGTTTTTCCTACTCCACCCTTCTGGTTTGCAATAGAAATTATTTTGGTCATAGTTTGAAACTATAACACAATTTTTGAAATTTTCAATAGGTTAAAGAAAAAATGTTCCACGTGGAACATTTTTTAGAGTTTCAAAAGAATCGGTTGATAAATTTTTTTCCAATAAACAATATCTCCTTTATAATTTTTCTTTTTAAAAAACTCCTCCAAGTCTTTTCCATTCAAAAAAGCTCTTGAAAGTATAAGATCGAATGGAGAAAAATTTATCTTCTTAACATCTTCATTTTTTAAGATAACATTTTTCAATTTCAAGCTCTCTTTTACATCTTTAAGAAAATAAAATTTCTTTTCCTTAATTTCAACAAGAGTAAAAATTTTTTCTTTTAAAATTACAGATAGTGGTATTGCAGGAAATCCATTTCCACTTCCTATGTCGATTATATTTTTATAATTTTCTTTTTCCACGATCTTTAAAGCAACAAGAGAATCTTTAAGGTGTCTTTCTATTATTACATTTTCATCTTTTTTTGATATCAGATTAACAGTTTCGTTCCATCTTAAAAGTATGTTTAAATAGTTTAAAATCTCTTCAAAAAACTCTTCTTTTTCAAACTCTTTGAGAGTACTTTTTAGTTGAAAAATCTGATTTTTTTCCATAAAAATGTCACACTGTCAAGCACCGTCCCCAATTTTTTCAATAAGGTGGGGGAGGGTTGTGTCGCGTTTGGAGTAAAAAAGCATCTTTTTTAAAAAGTTTTGAAAATCTTTTTCATCATCACCTAAAAATATTCCTACAGGTCCTTTTCTATCAGTTATCTGGTAAACATTATCTCTTTTTGAAAGGGATATGAGAACTTCGTTATCCTCTTTATCCCTTCCTATAAAAGCCAAACTGTTATTAAACTTTATAAGCCTACAATGTTTAACCATTTTAAAATACCTTTCATCTTTTATATTAGAATCTAATAAAATTCTTATCTTCTCTGAATACTCCTTGTATGTTAAAAGGCAACCACCTGATGGAGAGGAAAAATATTTTATATTGTATTTTTTTGCAAGTTTAAATTGTATCTCTCTCTTTC
Source organism: candidate division TA06 bacterium 32_111 (assembly GCA_001508335.1). Lineage (GTDB taxonomy): Bacteria > Hydrothermota > 32-111 > 32-111 > 32-111 > 32-111. The sequence continues at coordinate 111,784 of LGFX01000003.1, read as the reverse complement.
TACCTTCTATTGATAAAAGTTTTTTATCTTTGAAAATTGTGTTGGTTTCTAATTTTCCTTTTAAAATCTCCCCTGAAAGAGGTCTTACGAGAAGATCTTTTCTTTTTAACAACTTTTCGATCTTTTTCATACCTTGAAATGTTTGGGACATCGGTCTCTGGTTAAAAACTTCTCCAGTTGATACATATTTTAGTCCCTCTTTTATAGCAATATCTATCGCTTTGTTTATCATAAAGGCTTTACAATCTATACATGGGTTTAGATTCTTCCCATAACCGTATACAGGTTTTTTTAATATTGAAAGATAATCGTTGAAAACATTTTCAACTGAAAGTTTTATACCATTTTTTTCTGCAATATCTTTTGCTTTTTCAGAGGAAAAGAAAGGTGTTTCAAAATAGATTGGTAGAGGATTAAATCCTAAATCTTTTAAAACAAAATATGATATCAGAGAGTCGAGACCACCAGAGAAAAGGTGTATTCCATCAAAACTGTTATCTGTTTTATTCAACTGTATCAACCGTATCTATAGGTCTTTTTATAACAAGTTCTATTCTTCTATTCTGTTTTTTACCTTCAGGTGTTGAATTATCAGCAACAGGTCTTGAAGATCCGTAAGCAACTGCGGAAAGATTTTTATCTTTAATTTTCAAGGAATCCTTTAAAAATTTTAAAACATTTATAGCTCTTAAAGCGGAAAGTTCCCAGTTTGTTGGAATCAAATTTTTCATTTTAGAGCCGATTTTATCATTATCGGTGTGCCCTTCAACTATTATCTCAACATCCCCATCCTTCAAAAGAACCTCTGAAAATTTTTTCAAAAGGCCCTTTCCATTTTTTGTTAAATTGTAACCACCAGGATTGAAAAGATCATCTGAAAGTATTGGAATCCTTGTTTCTAAATCTTTTGAATCTATTCTTTTTACTTCACTCTTTGGAGATTTTATCGCATTTAACAGACTATCCCTTTTAATATTTTCTTCTCTTAACCTATTAAGGTATTCTGTTAAAGTTTTATTCTCTTTTACAATCTCATCGTATCTTTCAACTGCAGGTTTAAACTTTTGATTGTAGTAATAAAAGTAGGAGAATGAAAGAATAACGATAAAGATTATAAGAAAAAAAACTAAAAATCTCATTCTTCCTCCTAAAATTCAATTTGGTTATTTTCATTATATATATCAAAATTCTGTGATGGTTTATACTCAGTTGAATGCTTTTCACAAATCTTTTGTGGTTCCTTTCCCTTCTTATAAATTTCCATCCTTGTGTATTTACAAAACTTTGCAGCTTTCATTCCAGTTTCTTTACAAACGTTAACATAAGTTATATTTTTAGGCACATCGAAAGGTGTTGAATCTTTATATGAAACAAATGGTTTCATAATCTCAGCCCAAATTGGAAGTGCAACAACAGCACCTGTTGCTTTATTTGCTATAGTTTTAGGTGTATCGAATCCAACATAAACTCCAGCCGTGTAATCTTTTGTAAAACCGATAAACCATGCGTTCGAATAATCATCGGTTGTTCCAGTCTTTCCACCAATATGAACATTCATTTTATAATATTTCAAACTTGCTGCCGTTCCTTCCTTGACAACACTTTCAAGCATATCTGTTATGATATAAGCATCATCCTCTTCCATAACCTTTTTTTCTGGATGATCGTTTGTATATATTATGTTTCCCTGTGCATCTTCAATATATCTTATCAAAGAGGTCTCTTTGTATACACCTTTGTTTGGAAAAACTGAAAATGCTCTAACCATTTCAAGAAGTGTAACATCGTTACTTCCAAGTGCCAAAGAAAGAACAGGTAAGAGAGGAGAATTTACTCCAAGTTTTCTTGCATGTTTAATTACAGTTTCCGGTCCAATATTTTTTATCAACCTTATCGCAGTAACATTTCTGGATAATGCGAGTGCTGTTCTTAAAGGGATAGGTCCCAAAAAATTTTCATCATAGTTTCTCGGTTTATATTTTTGATCTGTGCCATCATCAAGAACAACCGGAGTATCCATTATTATATCTCCTGGGAACATTCCATTCTCTATGGCTGTGGAAAACAAAAATATTTTGAATATCGATCCAGGTTGTCTTTTTGCTTGAAAAGCTCTATTAAACTGTGAATGGTAAAAATCTCTTCCGCCGATCAAAACCTTTATTTCACCAGTTTTATTATCTATTACTAAAAATCCTCCCTGAAGATAATCGATTTTGGGTTTTTCAGTTGAATCCTTTGCTTTTGATATTTTTTCTTCATACCCTTCTTTTGTATCTTGTATAGAATATTTTCTCTCATAAAATTTCATTTTACTTTCAAAAACTTCCTCAGCATATTTTTGCATATCACTGTTCAAAGTGGTATAAATCTTTAACCCACCCTTATAAAGAGTGTTCATTCCAAACCTTTTTATAACCTCTTTTCTAACCTCTTCAACAAAATATCTTGCAAAGTTGTTCCTGTGTTTATTTTGAATAACAACTATAGATTCGTTAACAGCTTCTTCGTACTCTGCTTTAGAGATCATCTTCTCTTTAAGCATATTTTTAAGACAAATAAGTTGTCTTGTTTTTGCTCTTTTATAGTTATCTTTTGGATTGTTTACTTCAGGTATCTGTGGAATCTGTGCAAGCATTGCTGATTGAGCAAGTGTTAATTGCCTTGCCGATATTCCAAAATAATAGTTTGCTGCAGCCTCAATTCCATAATTACCATTTCCATAGTTTATCTGGTTAAAATACATTTCAAGAATTTCATCTTTCGAAAAATTTTTTTCAATCTTCAAAGTTATCAGTGCTTCCTTAATCTTTCTTGACCATGTTTTTTCCATATCTAAAAACATGTTCCTTGCAAGTTGTTGTGTTATCGTAGATGCTCCAGCAGCTTTTTTGAACATAAGTAAATCTTTTATTAGGACTACTATCGTTCTTCCAACATTTATTCCCCAATGCTTTCTAAACTGTTGGTCTTCAAGTGCAATAACAGCATTTATTGTATAGGGATGAAGTTCTTTAAGTTTTATTGGTATCCTTCTTTCTATAAAAAATTCATCGATTATGTTATTGTTATCATCATAAACAATAGTTGCACTCGGAACATTATACAAAATCAGATCTGTCATTGATGGTAACTCTTTTTGCAAATTTATAAAAACTGATATTATCAGCCCTGTAAAAATGAAGGTGAAAGAAAAGATTAAAAGACCAGTAAAGAATACAAATCTATTTATAACTTTCTTTCTATTCTTTTTATTACGGTAAAGGTTATCCATTTGGAATTCTTTTTGTACTTTTATTTTTTAAACTATTTTAATCTCAATGGCATTATTATATAGAAGGATTCTTCTCCTATTTTACTCTCCTCATTCTCTATAAGGACAGCGAACATTTCTCCTTTCATTTTAAACTTAACATTTTCACTCTCTATCCTTTTTAAAATCTCCATAAGATAGTTTATGTTGAAACCAATATTTAAAGTTTCATCCTCAGCATATTTTACTTGAAGTTCCTCTTTTCCTTCACCCTGTTGATTTTGGAAAGCTAAAATAACAAGTTTGTTTTTTGATATCTCGAATTTCACAAGTTTAGTGTTAACGTTAACAAAAACATTTACAGCGTTTAATGCCGTTAAAAGTTCGCTTTTATTAACTATCATTATTTTTTCGTTATCGTATGGGATAACCCTTTTATAATCAGGATATGTTCCATCTATGAGTTTTGCCCACATCTCTATCTTTCCAATTTTGAACATTATCTTTTTATCATCAAATCCCATATAGAGTTGATCTTTCTCATCTATAAGATCCCTTATAATCTGCAAAGATTTTGGAGGAACTATTATACTTCCTGAAATATTATCTTCAAAAAATTCATTTATAGTGTTTAAGGCTAATCTATGACTGTCCGTTGCAACCATAGTTAAAGACTTTTTGTTCATTTCAAAAAGAACTCCTGTAATAGCTATTTTTACAGTATCTTTCGATGTAGCAAAAATGGTATTTTCTATTGCTGATTTTAAAGGAAGTGAATCTACAGGAAATACCCTTTCCTTTTCAATTCTTATAATTTCAACATACTCTTCTTTTTTTAAAGTAGGAATGTTATACTCACCAGTTTTTGTTTTTATAATAACCCTGTCATTCTGATAGTTGAAATTTATTTCTCCATCAGGTAACCTTCTTATAAGATCAACCAATGTTTTTGCGTTTAAAATGAAAACACCTTCACCTGAAGATGAACATTCAACTTCAGAAAATAAAGATATTTCAAAATCTGTAGAAAACATCATCAACTTATCTTTTTTAACATCTATCATTATGTTTGAAATTATTGTCACAACAGGTTTAACTGGAACTATAGATGAGACAATTTCAAGATTTTTTAAAAATTCGTTTCTATCAACTTTAAATTTCATCTATCCTCCTGATTATTATATTTTCTTATTTATCACTATTACTAATAAGAAAAACCAATGTTGATAACATTTTTAAATTATACAAAAAAAATAATTTAAAATCAACATTTTTGTTTAAAATATGTTTAAAAGTTTTTAACATTTTGATAAAAATGTTTATATAAAAAAAATGTTGATAACTTATCCACAACTAATCAATATTTAATAAACTTATTATACTATCTATATCTTCTTTAATCTTCGAATCTTTTTTATTGAGTTCAACTTCAATCTTTTTTAACGCATGTATTATAGTTGAATGATCCTTCTTTCCAAGTTCTGATGCTGTTTCTTTTAAAGAGAGGTTTCCATATTTTTTTAGAAGGTAAGCAGCAACCTGTCTTGGAATAACAAGGGAAGATGTTCTTCTTTTCCCAGTAAGTTGTGATTCTGTTATTTTGTAATAATCCGCAACTATCTTTTTAATCTCTTTTGATCCAAACTTTTTGCTTAAAGAAACAAATTGTGCTTCAGGTTTAACAAGATTTGAAACTACCACTTTTGCAAGGTTGATATCTATTTTTGCTTTATTTAAAGATGCTCTTGCAAGTATACCAAGTATTGCACTGTTCAATTCTCTAACAGAGTGTTTTATATTCAAAGCTATATAATTCAATATTTCATCAGGGATCTGGATTTCATCATTTTCTATCTTCCTTCTTAATATAGCGAGTCTTGTTTCAAAGTCGGGAGGTTGAATATCTACAACAAGTCCTGATTGAAACCTAGTTACGAGTCTCTGTTCAAGGTTTGGGATCTCATGTGGAGCTCTATCTGAAGTTAAAACAATTTGGTTATTTGATTCATAAAGAGCGTTGAATGTATGAAATATCTCTTCCTGTGTTCCTTCCCTTCTATTCAAAAATTGAACATCATCTATTAGAAGAACATCAGCATCCCTGTATTTGTTTCTAAACTCTAAAACCTTTTTCTCCTGAATGGCGAAAATATACTCATTTAAAAATCTTTCGGTTGAAAGGTAACATATCTTTTTCTTATAATCGTTCTTTTTTATATAGTTTCCTATAGCGTTTAAAAGGTGTGTTTTTCCAAGCCCGCTTTTCCCGTATATAAAAAGGGGGTTGTACTGATTACCAGGATTTTTAGCAACAGAGAGAGAGGCTGTGTAAGAGAGTTCGTTAGATTTTCCAACAACGAACTCTTCAAAAGTGTAACGAGGGTTTAGAGAAGAGTTATCATATGAATCAATGTTTTTAATTTTAAAAGGGTTTAACTCTTTTGGAATAGATTCAATTCTTTTTTCTGGAACAAGGGTTATTTGAAGATCTTTTCCAAAAAGGTTTCTTGTTACTTCAACTATATCATAAAAAAATTTATCCTCAATATAATCTCTTGCAACATCGGTAGGAACTGAGAAAGTCACAGATTTTTCATCTATTTTGGTAATTTTTATGTTTAAAAGCCAAAGTTCATAGTCCTGAGGGGAGACTTTTTCCGCTATCAACCTGTGAAAGTTTTCATTTATATTCTTCATATTCCTATTCTTGGATTTTTTAAGAATTTATTGTATACTTTAAAAAATCGATGTCAAGAAAATTTTTATAAGGAGGAAAGGTATGGAAGAATTGATAAGATTTTTGAGGACGAGAAGAAGTGTTAGGGAGTATCAGAATAAAGATATAGAGGATAAAATAATTTTTGAAATCATAAAAAGTGCAATGTATGCCCCATCTGCACACAACAAACAGCCATGGGAATTTTTTATAGTAAAAAATAGGGAAAAATTGAACGAGATTGCTAAAAACCATCCATATGCAAAAATGCTTAAAAAAGCACCTCTTTGTATAGTTGTTCTTGCTAATACAAAAAAACAACCTGATAGTGGATACTTTTCACAGGATCTATCAGCAGCAACTATGAACATTCTGCTTGCTTCTTGGGCTTATGGAATAGGAAGTTGCTGGATCGGAGTATATCCAAAAAATGAAAGGATTGAAATTGTGAGAAATGTATTAAAAATTCCAGAAGGTTTTGTTCCTTTCTCGATAGTTTCTCTGGGATATCCAAAAGAGAATCCTCAAACTGTTGAAAGGTTTGATAAGAAAAGAATTCACACAGATATATGGTGATATTTTATTGACTTAAGGGTTATAAATATTATAATTAAAATCTATGCTTTTATATTTTTTTATTTTCATCTTCTCTTTTACAATCTCTTTGATTTTAACTTACGGTATAAAAAGGTTCTCTTTAAATTACGGTTTCCACGATGTGCCTGATAACGATAGAAAAATTCATACGGAAAATATACCAACACTTGGAGGACTTGCGTTTTTTGCTAGTGTTTGGGGTTCTGTTATTCTTCTTGATGCATCAGGGATAACCCCTCTTGAAAAAGTAATTTTAAGAATGATCACCGTTTCCCTGTTTTTTATTTTTATTGGAATACTTGATGATGTTAAAGGAGTCTCTGCAAAATTAAAACTTTTCATTCAACTTTTTGCTGGGACTCTATTTTTCTTGTGGAACAAAAACGATCTCGCTATTATATATGGAAACCTTATCCTAACAAACACAGTTCTAACTTTTGTTTCAGCAATTTTTTTCGCTTTAGTAATAAACAGTATAAATTTTGTAGATGGACTTGATGGTCTTTGTGCTGGTATATCGATAATATTGTCTATTCCACTTTTTATTTTTTCTTTGGTTATTGGAAAATTTTACATCTCCTATATACTTCTTTCAACTGTTGGAGCACTTATTGCTTTTTTGATTTTCAATTTTTACCCAGCAAAAATTTTTATGGGTGACACTGGAAGCCTTTTTCTCGGATCATTATTTTCTATGGTTATTATGATTTTAATGTATCACGTTCCAGAAGAATGGTTATCTTTTTTGATACTTTTCTCCTATCCAATGCTTGATCTTTTTCTTTCTGTTGGTAGAAGGATTTTAGGAAGAAAAAAGATTTTTGCTCCTGACAAACTGCACATTCACCATATTATTAAAGGAAATGATGGAAAACACATAAAAAGTGTTCTGATAATTTACTCTTTAAATCTATATTTTGCAATTCTTTCAGTTCTTTCATTTTTCTTAAATTTACACAGCCTATACTTTTTATATTTTGTTTCTGTTTTTCTTCTTTTTTTATATTTTTTAAAAAGAATGTTGAACAGAATGAAAAATGTTGTGGAGTGAACCTTGTTTTACAAAAAAAAGATAGATTCTGAAAAGATATACACTCTTATTTTTGATCTTCTTATAACAGTTTTTTCTTTCTGGTTTTCATTCTTTTTGAGAAGTTTAATAATATGGAAAGGGGAAGAGTTCCGCTATAACCCTCAGTACTACAACATTGTTTTTCTTTTAATACTTTTTGTTTGGTTTTTTCTTTATTCAAGGATAAAGGAAGAGGATGTTTTTAAGGGAATTTACTTTAGAAAAGAATTCTTTGAAGTTGTTGTTAACAATTTTTATGGAACACTCTTTTTATTCACATTCATTTTTTTGATCAAAGGTTTTATAATTTCGAGAGTTTTTATAATAATCTTTATATTATTGAACACATCTCTTCTTCTTTTTGAAAGAAGAATACTTTACAACTATAGATTGAAAAAAGTAAGGGAAGGAAAAAATGTTTTTAAAATTGTTTTGATAGGTGATGGGAACTATTTTGAAAAGATGAAAGAACAGATAGAAAAGAATATAGATTGGGGTATAAGAATATTAAAAATTTTAAAACTTGATGATCTAAAAAATGATATTTTAAACGAACTTAAAAGTATGCATATTGATGGATTATTTATTTCGAGTGAAAAGGAAAACTTGGAAGATTTTAACGAGCAGATAACAAATATAGTTGAAAGTGGAATAAAAGTTTTTTTGAATATCGATCCTCTCTTTAATCCTAAAAGATTTTTCTTGTATATTGAGAAATTTAAAGAGTTCAACTTTATAGAGATGACAACCTTAAGAAGCGAAATTTACCAGAAGTTGCAAATAAAATATTTCCTCGATAAAATCTTTGCTTTTTTATTTTTAATATTACTCTCTCCAATCTTTTTAATTGTTTCAACGGTTGTTTTAATTTTAAACGGAAAGCCAATATTTTTTGTTCAGGAAAGGGTTGGAATGAATGGAGAGATTTTTAAAATAATAAAATTCAGAACCATGGAAAAGGATGCTGAAGAGAGAAAGATCCTTCTGAAAAAGAAGAATCAGATGAATGGTCCAGTATTTAAAATGGAAAAAGATCCGAGAATAACCCCTTTTGGAAGATTTTTAAGGAAATATAGTATCGACGAACTTCCTCAACTTATAAACATTCTAAAAGGTGAGATGAGTTTTGTTGGACCAAGACCTCCCCTTCCTTCAGAAGTTAAAGAGTATGATTTCTGGCATAGAAGGAGGTTATCTTTTAAACCAGGATTAACATGTTTATGGCAGATATCTGGAAGAAATAACATAGATTTTGTTGAATGGATGAAAAAAGATTTGGAGTATATAGATAATTGGTCTTTACTCTATGATTTTATTATAATCTTAAAAACTGTACCTGAGGTATTAAAAGGAAATGGATGGTAAAAAAATTTTTTTATCTATTTTTATTATCTTGTTTTGTGTAAAGATTTTCTCTTTTGAATTGATTTTTGATAACGAGTATGGAAGTCAAATAATAGAAGAGTTGTATCAGAAAAATATAATAGATCTTGATGGAAGAACCTACCCTTTAAGAGTTGACCAACTTTTAAAGGATTTGAGATCTGCAAAAAAAAGAAGTGATCTTTCAAAAGAAGAGATTTTTATGATAGAAAAACTTCTTTCAATCTATGGAAAGAAGAGTTCAAAATATAGATACCATTTCGATATTTATAACCAGTCAGATTTCAATCTGGTTTTGGATTCTACCAACTTTAAGGATTCTCTTATAACCTATACAAACCTTTTGATAAAAAACAGCAAAAAGAACCTTTTTTATAATATATCCTTCGATCTATTTTTTCCATTTGTAGAAAGGGATTCTTTCTATTATAGGATGAAAGATTGGGAAAAAACAGGTTCCGATTTCAACAACACTTTTTTAGGAGTATTTTCAAAAGATTACTATTTGATTTTTGGAAGGATTAAACCTGTTTGGGGTGGTGGTTTTTACGACAACATTTACTTTTCAAAAGATCTTTTATCACTTGATGGAATACTTTTTGAATACGATTTTAAAAAATTGAAATTTTTCTATTTTACGGTTTACCTTACCCCTTACTATTTAAAGGATAAAAAAAGAACTGATAACACATATATGTCAACCCACAGGTTACAATATTTTATTTCAAAAAATATAAATTTTTCTTTTAAAGAGATGATAATTTATCAATCGAATTTGCCTCAACCACCATACCTTAATCCAATAATCTTTTACTACATCATTCAAAATAACTCTTTTTCAGATGATAACATAATATGGAGTTTTGATTTGACTTTTGAGGATCTTTTCGGTTTTAAAATTTACAACGAACTTTTTATAGATGATTACCAGTATCAACCAGAATTTTCTTATGTTCCAAACAAGTTAGGGTATCTTTTTTCTTTGACCTATTCACCAAAAAATTTAAGAAAAATTCTGTTCGGTTTGGAATATTGCAGGATAAACACCTATACCGGAACACATGAGTTCGATAGGTTGAACTATTCCTATTATAGAAGGCCTATTTCCTATTTTTTTGGAACGGATGGTGATTTTCTTCTCTTCAAATTTGATTATAGGTTTAATGAAACAATAAAAAGTGGCTATAACATTTCTTTTTTGAGAAAAGGTTCAAGGGATCTTTTCGATTCATGGGAAAGTGAGATGCCTTTAACTTCTCCTCCTTTTCCTTCTGGTAGGGTTGAAACAACTTTAAAAAACGGAATAAATTTTTATGGAGAATTTTTTAAAGAGAGAATCTTTTTGAATTTAGATATTTCAGATCTGTATATAAAAAACTATCAAAATATAGTTGGGGAAGAGAGAAATATTTTTGAAATAAAATTTAAAATAGGAGTAAACCTATGAGGATTCTTGTAACTGGAGGTGCTGGTTTTATTGGATCGAATCTTGTTGATAGGTTGGTAGAAAAAAAAGAAGAGGTTTTTATAGTTGATGATCTATCAAGTGGAGATGAGAGAAATATTAACAAAAATTCTAAATTTTTTAAATGTGATATTTCAGATAAAGAGAGTTTAAAAAAAGTTTTCAAAGAGGTTAAGCCGGAGATAATTTTTCATCTTGCAGCACAGATAGATGTTAGAATTTCAACTGAAGAACCAGAAAGGGATGCTAAAATAAACATCATAGGAACAATAAACATTCTTGATCTTATGAAAGAGGTCAATTCGAAAAAGATTATTTTCTCATCATCTGGAGGTGCTATATATGGGGAAGTTGATAAACCTGTAGGAGAGAATTATGAAAAGAATCCAGAATCCTGTTATGGAATTTCAAAATATGCTGGAGAGTATTATATAAAATTTTTCAGTAAAAATTATGGATACGATTATACAATATTAAGATATGGGAACGTTTACGGTGAAAGACAATCCGTAAAGGGAGAGGCTGGAGTTGTTGCAATATTCATAAATAGAATCATTAAAAATCTTGAATGTACTCTTTACGGTTACGGAAAGATGTATAGGGATTACGTTTACGTTCAGGATATTGTTGAAGCCAACATTCTCTCTTTAGAAAAGGGAAAAAACAAAATATACAATGTTGGAACTGGTAAAAGTAAATCTGTTCTTGAAGTTTTTGAAAGTATAAGGAAACATTTTCCTTCATACAGTTTGGAGCCAAAGTTTGAAGATAAAAGAAAGGGAGAAATAGTTAAAAGTCTTCTTGATAGTTCCCTTATAAGAAAGGATTATAATTTAGATTTTACAGATTTTGATGAAGGTATAGAAAAAACAGTAAAATATTTTAAGGAGAACCTGAATAATGGATGAAAAAAAATATTTTGTTCATCAATCGAGTTATGTTGATGAGGGTGCTAAAATAGGTGAAGGAACAAAAATTTGGCACTTCTCACATATAATGTCTGGAGCAAAGATAGGTAAAAATTGCACAATTGGACAGTCCGTTACAGTTGAAAATAGGGCTGTTGTAGGGAATGGTGTTAAAATACAAAACAATGTTTCCGTTTACGGTATGGTTGAAATAGAGGATGATGTTTTTTTAGGTCCATCAATGGTTTTCACAAACGATCTAAACCCGAGAGCACCATATCCAAAACATGGTAACTGGATTCCAACTAAAGTTAAAAGGGGTGCATCCATCGGTGCAAACGCGACTATAGTTTGTGGCATAACTATAGGAAGGTGGGCTTTTGTTGGTGCAGGCAGTGTTGTAACAAGGGATGTTCCTGATTATGCTATCGTTGTTGGAAACCCTGCAAGGATTGTTGGATATATGTGTGAATGTGGTTTTAAGATGAGAGGGGTAAAATATCCTGTTGAGAAGGAACAAAAATATACCTGTTCCAACTGTGGAAAAAAATATCAAATAAAAAAGGAAGGAGTTTTTTTAGATGAGAGTTAAAATGCTTGATCTTACAAGGGAGTATAGAAAGTATAGAAAGGAATATGTTGATGCTATAAACAGTATCTTTGATAAGGGAAATTTCATTTTGGGGGAAGATGTTTCAAATCTTGAAAAAAGTATTGCAGAATATATTGGTGTAAAGTATGGAATAGGTGTTGGGAATGGAACAGATGCACTTTTGCTATCATTAAAGGCAGCGGGTATAAAGGAGGAAGATGAAGTTATTACTACTCCTTTCACATTTTTCGCTACAGTTGAAACTATTCTCCAACTTAAAGGTGTGCCTGTTTTTGTTGATATTAACTATGATGATTTTACAATGGATCTTTCCCAGATAGAAAAAAAGATAACAAAAAAGACTAAAGCTATTCTCCCCGTACATATATTTGGTCATCCAGCGGATATGGTTGGGATAGAGAAGATAGCAAAAAAATATGGACTTTTGATTATTGAGGATTGTGCACAATCTTTAGGTGCAAGGATTGGCGAAAGAAAATGTGGTAATTTCGGTATCGCTGGAACGGTAAGTTTTTTCCCTACAAAGAATATTGGATGTGCTGGAGATGGTGGGATGGTTGTTACAGATTCAGAAAACTTTTATAGAAAGGTAAAAAGTTTAAGGGTTCACGGTTCAACCGAAAAATATATACATGAAGAACTTGGTTATAACTCAAGGTTGGACACTTTACAGGCAGCACTGCTTATGTTAAAGATGAAAAGGATAGAACAGATAAATGGAAGAAGAAGGGAGATAGCAAAAAATTACAATTTAAAAATAACAGATAAAGTCAAAAAGCCTTTTGAAAAAAAAGGATATTACCATATATACCATCAGTACTCAATTTTAACTGAGAAAAGGGATAAGTTAAAAGATTTTTTGAAAGAGAATGGAATTGATTCAACAATTTACTATCCTCTTCCACTCCATAAACAGAACGCTGTTTTAAATATTATAAAAAAAGAGTACTCTTTACCTGTTTCTGAAGAAGTTTCAAGAAAGATTTTATCACTTCCAATCTATCCAGAACTTGAGGATGAAGAGGTCTTTTACATAATTGAAAAAATAAACCAGTTCTATGATTGATTATAAAAATCTTCCAGATGAACCGGGTGTTTATATATTTAAAGATAAGTTTGGGAGAGTTATATATATAGGAAAAGCATCCTCTATAAAAAAAAGAGTTAAACAATATTTTTTTGAACAGGATAAAAGGATACAGATCCCATTTATCTTGCAGGAAACTGATAGGGTTGATTACCTTTTAACAAAAGATCAAAAGAACGCTTTGTTTTTAGAATTCAAACTTATAAGTAGATTTAAACCAAAATACAATGTTAAACTGAAAGATTCAACCACCTATCCCTACATAAAAATTTCGAAGGAAAAATATCCAACCTTATCTTTAACCTATAAAGTGGATGAGGGAACATTTTTTGGTCCATTCTCAAAAGTTTCCTATGTAAAAAATGTTATAGAAACTTTGAATAAAATTTTTTCTTTGAAAGGATGCAAATCTAAAAATCCAAAAAAATTGTGTATTGAATACCAGATGGGAAACTGTGGAGGAGTTTGTCAGATAGAAGAGGAAAAGAGAGTTTATGAAGAAAAGATAAAAAAGGTTAAGGAAATTCTAAATGGGGGGACAAAAAGATTGATAGATTTCTTAAAAGGTTATATGGATGAACTTTCGGAGAAAGAAGATTTTGAAAATGCAGCGTTTATAAGGGATAGTATAGATTTTATTAAGAGGGAAATAAAGAAGGGGAAAAAATTAACATTCAGATATCAAAATAGGGACCTTATTTCTTTTTCTTTTGAGAAGAAGAGTGGAGCTTTTTCAGTTCTAAAAATAAGGGAAAATTACATTTCAGATATAATAACGAAAAGATTTTCTTTCAATGAAAAAATGCCAAAAGATGAAGTGTGTAAGGAAACCGTTCTTGATTACTACACCTTAACTTCAGATTTTAATTTTTCAACATTGGTTTTGGATTTCAACTTTTCAGATGAAACTTTTCTTGAATTTTTTAAAGATAAGAATATAAAGGTTGTAAACATAGAAAAAAGTTTAATAGATAGGGAACCATACAGGATAGCAAAAGAAAATTCCGATAATCAACTTTATAAGGATATAAAAAAGGAGTATGTTCCATCTACAGTTATAGATCTTAAAAAAAGTTTAAATTTAAAAGAACTTCCCAAAAACATAATAGGAGTTGATATATCACATCTTTCAGGTGGATGGAATAGTGGAGCGGTTGTTTTTTTTGAGTATGGAAAACCAAAAAAATCTTTTTACAGATATTACAACCTTGACGAAATAGGTAATGACGATTATCTTTCAATAAGAGAGATCTTTAAAAGGTATCTTGAAAAGTATGATGTCGATCTTGCAATAATTGATGGTGGTCCTGGACAGATAGGTGTTGCAAAATTTGTTCTTGATGAACTTAACAAAAGCATAGAACTTGTTTCTGTGGCAAAAAGAACTAACACAATTTTCTTTCCAGACGGAAAAAGTGTACAGCTGGATTTGAGATCTCCATCTTTCTTTTTGATCAAGAAAATTATAGGTGAAGCACATAGGTTCGCAAACAAGTTAAGAAAAATTAAAATGAAAAAAGTTGGAGCAAAAAAGGATGGGAAAAGAAATAATTCTTGAGGTTAAAAATTTAACCAAAAGGTATGGGAAAAAAACTGCAGTTAACAATATAAGTTTCAAACTTTCAGGCGGTGATATATTTGGGTTCATTGGTCCAAATGGTGCTGGAAAAACTACAACAATAAAATGTATTGGAGGTCTCCTTGAATATGATGGAGGGGATGTACTTATAAATGGAAAAAGTAATAAAGGCTTTGATCAGGCTCTTAAAAGGAGTTTAGGGTATGTTCCAGACACACCTTTTCTTTACGATAAACTTACAGGAAGAGAGTTTTTATATTTTGTTGGAAGGTTGTATGGGATGGATAAGAAGAGTTTAGAGAAAAAAATAGATGAGTATTCAAAAAAACTTGAATTTTCAGATTATATGGATATTAGAAGTGAAGAGTATTCTCATGGAATGAAACAGAGGATAATAATAGCGAGCAGTTTTATTCATTCACCGGATATATTTTTGATCGATGAACCTATGGTCGGGCTTGATCCAAAAAGTTCAAAGATAGTGAAAGATCTCTTTAAAGAGTTTTCTTTTTCTAATAGGATTCTTTTCATTTCAACACACACTCTTTCTCTTGCGGAAGAGATATGTAATAAGATAGGAATAATGGATAAGGGAAACCTTGTTTATTTCGGTTCAATAGACAATTTAAAGGAAAGTTTAAAGAAATCAAACCTTGAAGAATTATTTTTAGAGATAACAAAAAATGATAACTGATCTTTTTTCTTTAAAGAGTAAAATTGTTTTAAGGTATCTTATCATAAAAGATTTCAAAACTCTTATAAGGATTTTAACCTTTTTCTTTGTTATTTCTATTTTTCTTTTTGGAACCTATTTTGTTTTCTTTAAGGTTTTCAACTATCTTTTGAACCTTGAGGATATTGGAAAAGGTTTTATTTACAGGATCAGTTCTTTGCTTTTTACTATTATATTTTTTCTTCTTTTTACAAGTTCAATAATAACTTCAATATCGACTTTTTTTAAAACTCCAGAACTTGAATTTTTGTTTTCTACTCCTTTAAAAACACATCATATATTTTTTTCAAAACTCTTTGAAAATGGTTTCTATGCTTCATGGGCATCCTTAATAATCTCTTTACCTTTGATATTTTCAATTTCAAATGTTTTTAAGGTTGAAACGATTTTTCTTATAAAATGGCTTTTTCTTTTTATTTTGATGGTTTTTATTTCAACATCTTTTGGAATACTGGTTGTTTTTTTGATCTCAGACCTTTTCAAAAGATTCTCTTTAAATTTTATAGTTACTTTGATTTTTGTCCTTTTGATATTCTTTTTTGTTTTCTTTTTCATTTTTGTAAAACCTGATATTTTCAACCTTCCCCAGAATGCAACACTTCAAGAGGTTACAAAATATTTGAACTCTCTTGAAGTTGAACAGTTCAAATATTTACCAAGTGGTATAGTTTTGCAAATAATTTTTAACGATATAAATGCAAAAAGTTCAAACCTTTTATACTTTTTTCTTTCCTTTTATCTTTTTTTAACATTTTCCTTTCTTTTTGTATTGATCAGGATTTATAGAAAAAAATATTTAGGGTTTTCACTCTTTAACCTTTCTTCAAAAAAGGAAAGAAGTAAAATTTTTGAAAAAAGGGTATTCTCAAAAAATTTAGAGATCTTTCTTATAGTTAAAGATATGGTGATTTTTTTTAGGGATCCATCACAGTGGGGACAATCTTTGATCTTTGTGATTTTACTTTTTATATACTCTTTCAGTATAATAAGAAGTCCCATATATTTTAAAACCCCATTTTACACTTATATTCTCTCCTTTGCCAACCTTGGTTTTTCATCTTATATAATGGCAACTTTGTCGGTTAGATTCATCTATCCTTTGATATCACTTGAGGGAAAAACCTTTTCCATAATAAAGAGTTCTATAAGAATGGAAAACTATTTTAATTCAAAACTGATATTTAACTTTTTGATAATCTTATTCCTTGGAGAATTTTTGATTGTTTTAACTAACATTTTTTTAAAAATGGATCTTTTAATAATAATGTTATCCTCTTTAATAACCTTTATCTTCTCTTTCGGGATAACAATAATCAACACTGGATTTGGTGCCATTTTACCAGATTTCAACGAGACGAATCCATCGAAGATAGCGAGTGGATTTGGCGGAATAGTTTCCGCCATAGTTTCTTTAATATACATAGGTATCTCCATCTCAATACTTTCAACACCTGTAAAAAACTATTTTGAAAAAAGTTTCAGAAAGATTCCCTTCAATTTTAGTGAATTTTACTATGCAATAATTTTTATAACACTTTTGACTTTTTTTATTTTTGTAATTATTTATAATTATGCTTTAATAAGGTTAAAAAGATATAACTTTTAAAATTTTATTTAAAAAGGGGTAAAAATGAAAAAAATCTTATTTCTTTTTCTTTCAGTCACACTCTTTCTTCTTTCCTTTTCGGACTATATAGTTGTTAGTGAGAAGATCTTTTTTGGTTTTGATCCATATTATCTTTTCGATGGACTTTACATAGGAAAAACAGAGAAAAGTTTTAGTGAAAATGGAGTAGTTTTCAAAAAAGAGTTCAGGAAGGATAAAAATTATTTTGTTCTTTTTGGTAAAGAAATGAAAACTTTACCTGAAGATTATATTTATTTCAATTTTGAAAAAAATCTTGTGCTTGTTGAAACTGATAAAGATATATACATAAAAGGTAAAGATTTTGAGATTATAAAGTTAAATTTTAAAAATAAAATTGATTTAAAAAAACTTCAAAATCAAACAATACCATCTTTTGATATTAAAAAAAGTAAAAAAATAGATGAACTTACCCTGATTCTTTCAAATATCTCATCCGATTCTCTTTACAATAATGTTGCCGTTTTATCTGGAGAGTACCCATATCCACAGGGGACATACAGTAAATCGAGAGTAATGGTTACAACTTGGCTTGATACAGCATCGGTTTACCTTTTCAACAGGATGTCAGATTTGAATCTCGATAGTGTTTTCTATCAAGATTTTATGGTCTCTTCATATCCTGTCAGAAACATTGTTGGTTTAAAAAAAGGTCTCTATTCAAAAGATACATGTATAGTTGTTGGAGCACATTATGATGATTATTCTAACGATTACCAAATAGCTCCTGGTGCAGACGATAACGCTTCTGGATCATCTGCTGTTCTTGAACTTTCAAGAACATTTTCATCTTATAATTCCGATTATGATATATACTTTGTTCTTTTTACAGCGGAAGAATGGGGTCTTTATGGTTCAGAATATTTTGTATACGATTACATCCTTCCAAAAAACATGCACGTTTTAGGTATGCTAAACTTCGATATGATAGGATATAATCCATCTTCAGATTACAGGTTGAATCTTTACGGTATGTCACATTCGAATCCTTTGAAAAATCTTTACAAACAGATGTGTGATAGTTTTACCAATGTAAACTGTGTTGTAGGTGGAGGAAGTTCTGGTAGTGACCATTATTTCTTCGATGTTGAAGGTTTTAAGGTTAATTTTGCGATAGAGTATACCTTTTCACCAGTATACCATTCAACACAAGATTCAATTTCTTATATGAATTTTGATTATATGAAAGAGGTTGTAAAAGGTGGAGCTGCAACTCTATACTATTTAAAAAATATGCCTGCGACTGTTAGTTCAATCTCTTTAAAGGATAAGGGAGATTCCTCTGTCATAGTTGGATGGCAGAAATCTTTCAGTCCAGATGTTATTGGGTACAAAATATATTATAAAAAAGATAGTGATACATTAGAAAATCTTATTTTTGTTCCAGATACGAACGAATATAGAGTTGGATCACTGATACCTAAAAATCTTTATTATTTTAAAGTGACACCAGTTGACAGTGAGGGCTTTGAAGGTTTTGCGGATATAATAGATACTATAACACCATCTTTTATCCCAAACGGTATAAGTTTGAACAGTATATATTCTGATAGAGACAAAGTGTACATCTATATACAAAAAAGTAAAACGCTCGATTTTTTGAAATACAACGTTTATAGGAAGAAGAGTGGAGAAACCGATTTTACTCTTCTTACAGATATTACTGATACATTCTTTATAGATTCCACAATAAACGACACATCTATTTACCTTTACACTTTCACCGTTGTTGATAGTAATAACCTTGAAAGTGAATTTTCCAACATAGATAGCACAAGACTTTTGAAGATGGAAAAAGAATTTTTGGTTGTTGACGAAACTTCAAATGGTGCAAGTTTGCAGGACCAATCTACGGATGCTTTTTACGATTCAGTATTTGGAAAATTTGTGTATGACAGAATAGATATGGATAGTATATCTAAGGGTAATAATATTATTTTTGGAAACTATAAAAAAGTTTTTTACATTGATGATGATCTTTCAAACAACAAAATAGATTTTGATGATCTTTCAAGGTATATAGAGAATGGTGGAAGGATGATTGTAACAGGGTGGAATATTGGAAAATCTATAACTGAAAATCCAACATCATATCCTGTTTATCCGGAAACAACATCTTTTGCATACAAACTTTTCAACATTTTTGAATACAATGTTAACATGAATGCTGATATGAGAGCTCTTTACTATAATGTTTCAGGAAGGCAGGATAGTGTAAAGTTTGTTGAAGCAAAACTTCCCAGAGGTTCCAACGGTAACCTTATCTATGGTGGAGTGTTTGAACTTGTTGGAGAGAATAAAATTTTTGGTCAATACATCTCTTCAACAATGGATACGAATTTTGATGGAAAAACAGTTCTTTATTCAAAAAAGGATACATCTTTGATCATTATGTCAGCCCCGATTTACTACATGGAAACTGAAGGAGCAAAGAGGTTGATATCTGATCTTTTGAACCTTTTCAATGTTCAGACTGGAATAGATGGGAAGGATAATTTTGTATCAATTGAAAGGTTTGAGATAAAATATTTAAAGGGAAATATAAATATCTATTATGAAAACGTTGAAAAGAAAGATTACACTTTAAAACTCATCGATGTATCTGGAAGAGTTCAGGATAGAATAAGTTTTAAAATTAAAGATGATAAGGGAGTTTTAACTATCAAAGAAAATTTGAAAAAGGGAGTCTACTTTATAAATGTTTCTGACCTTGATTTAACGAAAAAAATATTTGTTATAGAATAAAAAAAGGGGCTTTTTAAAGCCCCTTTTTTTATTGATAAAATTTTTTTACCAGACTTGTCTGTAATAATCATCACTATCTGAAAAATCACTCCATAGTGAAACTCTCGTTGGATCGTAACTTTCTCCACCTATATCGTTTCCATTAGTATCAAGTTTCCATTTCTTATCCGAATTGTCGGTAACCTCTTTTGAAACATAAAGGTAAACAGAAGAAGTATTGTCCCAATCAAGGTTAATGAGAGAATATTCAACTTCTGTTGTATCTGGTGAAACTGAGATTGAACCTGGTATATAGGTGTAGTTACCATTAATGTAAGCAAAAACTTTAATGTTACTTGTTGTCAGTTTTGTTATATCCATATTATCGTTGAACCTTATAGTCAAAAGTGGTGAACCATAGCTTATGTTAACTCCGTTAACTTTTGGTGGTCTATCATCATCACCACCGTTACTTTCTGTTAAAAATGTTGATGTGTAATTTTTAATTGATGGTTTGAACACATCATCAAAGTAAGGCAAAGCTTTGTTTCCAGCAGAATCTGTTATTGTTGAGCATGTTACTTCTATCTGATAAAATCTTCTTTCAGCAAGTGGATCTCCGTTCTTTGGCTGAAATTCAGCTTCCCAAACTCCCAACCACCATATATAAGAGTATCCAACAAGTTCTATGTCAAGTTCAGTTTTTGAGCCATCATCGTTGATTTTATAGAGTTTTGTTGAATTAACAACTTTGGATGATTCTGCAAGTTCAGAGAGGTCAACATAAAAATGTGTATTTATAGAGATATTACCTTCTTCTGGGAAAACTCCAAGAACTATTGGGTTATCATAGTCAACAAAATCTGATCCTGTTCCTGTACTGAATTGGTAAAGAACGTTATCGTAAGGTGTTCCATCATCTATGTTGTTTCCATTTCCATCAAGAAAACTGTTTGAAGTAGATTTAACACCATTTTTAATTGCAAGGGTATATGTTGCATTGTCTGCAAAAGTTGCTGTTATTTTAACCCTTTTGAAATCAGGCTCATAAACTACATTTAGGTTTGAAACATCACCAGATGAACCGTTTGCAGAAAGAACAAAATTTGTTGTCGTTACTGTTGAGTTTAGAAGGTAATCGTTGAAATAAATGTATATAACACCCTCTACATCTCCTGTTGATGGATCAACATCATTTATTGTTCCATAATTTGAGGGAACAACATCTGTTATTTTTAAAATATTTTCACCTGATGTTGAAAGTTCAAGGTCATTTTTTATATCTGTACTTTCATAAGGTTTAAAAGTACATCCAGCTAAAATAAGAATAAATATGAGTATAGGTATAAACTTTTTCATTTTTCCTCCTATCAATAAAACTTGACATTAACGGAGAGTGACCAGGTTGAAAGATCAACAAGGTTAGAAAATCCCATAAAGTCCAATTTAACATTTTTGGATATTGTCCATCCAAGACCATAGTAATATGTTGTTTCCAGGTAATTGCTCTTCATTGTTATATCATAATCTTGTCTTGTTGTTGGATTTTCTAATATTACCTGATATGATGAACCATCCCCATAGTTGTATTCTCCAATAACAGGTGAGTAAGAAAGGTATTTCATACTCTGAAAACCATTTCCCCATTCAAAAGTTGTTCTTGCTCCTATCCTTCCAAAAAGGTTTTTAAGGAAATTATACTCTAAACCGACTGGAATTGTTAAAGATGTAACGAGATAATTGTTAATGTATTCCCCAACATACGTTCCTGTTTCAGTATAGGTATAATCGATTACATCAGAAACTCCATCTCCGTTGTCATACTCCTCTCTATACAGATAGAAGTTATTGATTGTATCAATCTCTGACCTTTTTTCTTGACCAAATTGAATTCCTATACCAAACAATGCATTTTCAAGTTTTTTAACATACTTTCCACCTATAACCCAGTTGATTTCTGAAAAATGGGCAACAGTTTGTGAATCACCGGCTGAAGTAGAATCTATATAGGTATAAATTTCGTCTGCAGAAACTCCTGGAGAAACTGTTGTTTCAGTATAATACTCGTCAACCGAAAAGTATAAGGGTTTATAAGAGTTGTTCTGTAGACCTGTAAAAATCTCTATTGAATCCTCATCCATTCTGAAATAACCTTTTAATCCAAAACCTAAATTTAATCCACTCCAATCGTAATTGTTTTTGTAGTAATCATCAGATCTAAATGTGTTGTTAACATTGTCCGCTGGCGAAAAGTCATTAAAAAGGGTGTCCCTGTACTCTAAATTCATTTTGTTCTTCAAAAATCCGAAGTTAAAAGTGCCAACAAACTCCATTTTCTCCATAGCCATTCCACCAGCAAGATTAATTACATCAGCACCATAACTGTATTCACCTTTATCCTTATACTCCTCATATGAAGTTAAGAGTAAGTCGTTTGAAATTATGTTTGAGTCAACACTCTCTTCTATGAGGTTCATCTCGTTGATCGAGTTTGCAAAATATTTTGTGTAGGAAACTCCACCTTTGAAACCTTCCTTATTTCCGAAAAGGAAACCAAAATAGTTAGTGCCTGATTCATCAAGAGAGTTATCTGTTTGTGTTAAAGTTACTTTACTCATATAATCGTATATCTGATCTGCGTTCGTATCGATGAACTCTCTTTCTTCACTGTTTACTGAATCTTCGTATAAGTTTTTTGTTGATGCTGAAAGTATTCCAAGATGAAGCATCTCCATCATCGATCCTTTTAATCCGATAAGGAAGTTGTTTGAAAAACCTCCAATGATAGGTTCATTAATGGTGAAATTTGAAAGGTTCGTATAGATGTTGAAACCATCAATGTTTGTCATCTCTGTTAGTCCAAGAATAGCTTCTATCTCATCATCTATAACACCACCTGTTGACAAGGTTCTAAATGATGAGAATTGGGCGTTGATTCCAACCGCCAAAAGAAAAGTCAAAAAAAGAACAAATAGGGTTTTAATTTTCATCTTTCCTCCTTTTTGAAAGATTTTATTTGAAGAAATTAAACTTCAATCTCATAAATTAAATTATGAACTATAACTTTTTAAAGTCAAGATATTTTTAAAGAAAGGAGGAGCCCCCCTTCTTTATTTGTTTCCTATTCCAACTCTAACTTTTCTAAATCTTGTTGGGGCAGCTCCATGTGACATCTCAGCTCTTTGTCCTGGTTGTCCCTTTCCACAGTTAATAACTCCCCAGAGATCCCAATAGTTTTCGTTACATATCGCATCACATTTGTTCCAGAAAACTGGAGTAATATCCTGATATGAACAGTTTTTAAGCATTCTTCCAAGTCTTCCGTTCTTAATCTCATACCCTATTTCACAGCCGAACTGAAAGTTCAATCTTCTTTGGTCTATTGACCATGATTTGTTCACATCCATATATATTCCATCTTTAGTATCTCTTATAAGATCCTCAAGTTCCCATTCTCCTGGAGCAAGGGAAAGGTTGGATATTCTTATTATTGGAATGGAATAGAATCCTTGAGATCTGTTACATCCCTTTGATCTTCTATCTCCTATCTTGTGAGCGAGTTCCCTATTTGTCATATAACCAACAAGTATTCCCTCTTTAACAATATCCCACCTCTGGCTTCTAACTCCATCATCATCATACCCTTGTGTTGCAAGTCCCATAGGTATGGTAGCATCAGCGAAGAGGTTTACGATTTTTGATCCATATCTGAATTTTTTGTATTTTTCAAGTGTTGCGAAAGAACTTCCAGCATAATTTTCTTCATATCCTAAAACCCTATCAAGTTCAGTTGCGTGACCGACAGATTCATGTATCTGTAAAACCATCTGTGCTCCACCTATTATGATATCTTTAACAGAATTTGGACATTGTGGTGCTTTCAAAAGTGCTATGGCTTCATCTCTTATTCTTTCAGCGTTCTGAAGTAGTTCCATCTGCTCTATTATCTCATAACCACCAGAGTAATATTGTCCACCAAAAGATGCAGGATAGGATCTTACCTGCATATCGTTGTTGCCTAAGGCTGTAGCAGAATATCCAGCTCCACTTCTTAAAAGATCCTGAACTATTTCGCTTCCCTCACTACTTATAAACCATTTTCTAATGTTTTGAAAAGACATTTCAGAGTATGCAACCTTTATCTCACTCTTTTTCCTTAGTATCTCATCTATTTTGAATAGTAGATCAGCCTTTCTTTCAAGTGGTATTCTGAATGGATTTTTTAGAACGGGAGTAAACCAGTGATCCTTGTAAGTATCCTCTTTCGCTAACCTGACCTTTTCTCTCTGTAAAGAACTGCTCGCTTTTGCTATGAAACATGCCTCTTTTGCTACCTTCTTTATTTCTGATGTTGTGAGGTTATCACTTGATGAGAATCCCCATGAGCCTTTGTATAAAACCCTTATTCCAAAACCTAAAGTGTTTGAATAATCCACATTGAGTTTTCCATTCTTTACAACTATTTCTTCATTCTTTGTATCTATAATTCTAATATCAGCATAATCGGCACCATAATGTTTTGCAACTTCGATTGCAAGTTTTCCCAATTTAAACATTTTTCCTCCTATTAAAATTCTGTTTTACTTGTGAAAGTGAAATCTTTTATCTTTAAAGCTGGAACCGCAAATCCACCACCGAAACCACCACTTTGAACTATACATCTATCTCCAACCATCAAAACATTTGATAAAGATTCCATAATAGATTGTGTGAATCTCATATTTTTTAGTCCATCTTTGATCTTTCCGTCTTTAACCAAAAATATTCCATTTCTTGTCATACCTGTTATCGTTGTTGTCATTGGATTCAACATGTTAACATAATGGAATTGGGTAACGAGGATTCCACTTTTTGTTGTTTTTATCATCTCTTCCAGATTTGAACTTCCCTCTTTTAAATATAAGTTTAAAGGAAGTGGTCCATATTCGTCATCGGCACCAAGGGAATGTCCATTGTTATCGAGTTTCAACATTTTTGCAACTTTTCTATCGGTTGGCACCTCTTTGAAAACTCCATCTTCAAAAAGTGTTAATCTTTTTCTTGGAAAACCTTCAAAATCGAAAGGTATTCCACCAACACCTTCAAAGTATGGGTCATCGTAAAGGGTTACCATTTCAGATACAACCTTTTGTCCAATTTTGCCAGAAAGAAAACTTCTTCCTTCTGCAATCATAAGCCCATTGAAGGTTGTATAGGAAAGGAAAGAGATAAGATCCGCAACAGCTGCAGGTTCAAGTATAACCGTATACTTTCCAGGTTTTACATCTTTTGGATTTTTAGATTTTTTTGCCTTTTCAACAGCAATCTTCGTATTTTTTATAACATCAATATTTTTAACACTCAACTCATTCTGTTCAGCCCATCCAGAGGAATTTTTTGCCTGTGCCGTTATTGAAAAAGTTACATTGGAATTTTCAAAATGTGCTTCAAGTCCATTTGAATTAACTATCACAAAGGAGTTTGCACCGTTGGAAAAAATCCCTGCACCATTCATTTTTTCTTTAGCACATATTTTTACAGCATCTTTTACATATTTTGCTCTCTGGTCAGGTGACAATGTTTCAGTTTTTTTATCGAAAGATTTTGTAAAAGTGTAATCTGTCTTTGATGGTAAAGGCAGAATCTCTTTTTTGTGTGTCTGGTTTTTTGAAATCTCTTTAGCCTTTTCAAGGAATTTTTTTATATTTTTTGTGTCTAATGAGGTTCCAGATACTATACCAACCTTTCCATCATAAACGGTTCTTATAGTGAAAGAGTATTTTGTTGAATCAACATTCTGTGTTATCTCGTTGTTGGAAAATCTTGTTAAAGATTCCTTGTTTCCAACTATAGAAACTGTTGTCATGTCTGCATCAGACATCTTTACTATTGTAGAGGCAAAGTCGAGTAGTTTTTCTTTTTTTAACATAAACTCTCCTTGTTTATAAATTTTAAAATTTTTTCCTTTTCTATCCCGCCTTCTCTAAGTATTTCAACATTTTTTTTATCTATCTTTATTACGGTAGAAGGTTTTTTTTTCTTTTTCAACTCTCCAAAAAGATGGACTCCTTTGAAATATTTTTCAAACTCATCTTTTTCTGTAATAAGATCTTTTCCAGATATGTTTAAACTTGTGCATGCAAGAGGTTTTTTAAAAAGATCTATAAGTTTTAAAATTTTTTTTTCATCTGGAATTCTCAGAGATGCAAAGCCATCCTTTACAAGTACTGAAGGTATAATTTTTTTTGCCTTTAAAACTATTGTTAATTGACCGGGTAAAAATTTTTCTTTGATCTTCCAGAAAAGTTTTGACGTATAAAAAAAATTTTCGATTTCAATATTTTCTGAGAAGAAAAGAGCAAAAGGTTTCTTAAAGTCCCTTTTTTTTAAATGGAAAATTTTTTCTATACCTTTTATGTTATCGAAAGATGTTGCGATTCCATTTATCGTATCTGTTGAAAATGCAAGCAGTCTACCTTCTTTTAAAATATTTAGCGCTTCCTCATAATCTTTTTTTCTCATCTGTTAAAACTTTGCCTGTACTTATCCAATTTTTCCTTTAAACTACCATCGGTAACAGAAAGCATTTCAATAGCAAAAATTGCAGCATTTTTTGCCCCCGCTGAACCTATGGTAAATGTTGCAACTGGAATTCCTGATGGCATCATTACCATAGAGTACAATGAATCCACACCTTTCAATGGTGAGGAATCAAGGGGAACCGCAAGAACCGGTAAAGTTGTGTATGATGCAACAACTCCCGCTAGATGTGCAGCATAACCTGCTCCACATATTATCGCTGAAAAGCCATTATCTCTCGCTTTTGTAGAGAATTCTTGAACTTTTAAAGGGTTTCTGTGTGCTGAAATTACAAAGGTTTCGTATTCAACTCCAAAATTTTCAAAAACCTTTTCAGTATTTGACATAATCACCCTATCGTTTTCAGATCCCATAAGAATTGCTACTTTTGTCATGACTCCTCCAAACCGTTTATATATTCAAAAATTTTTATTCTATCCGCTTCGTTGTTAACATCCAGAGAGTCTGGAATGTCTGTGATACTTTTTAAAACATCATAAACGAACTGATAATTTTTTGTTAAATACTCTGATGATAATCCAATTTTATGGAAAGAGTTCGATGTTATTGTTGTTGAGATTATGTAAGGATCATATAATGGAGAATTTTTTTCAACATACTTTTCATAAAAATAGTTTGTTGAATCGTAATCCTTTTCTCTGTAATAGAAACCTCCAATAAAGAGAGTTTTATCATCCTCTTTCGAATTTTCAAAAGATTTTTCAAGATATTTTTTTGCAGAATCTTCCTTTCCATACAAAAAATGGATATAAAACATTCCACAGATTATATCTAAAGAATCGGGATACTTTTCATAGTCTATTCTGAACTTTTTTAAAGCGTTTGCATAATCTTTTTCTTTTACATAAACCCAGCCATCTTCAAGATTCTCTTTTGGAGAAAAGAGGGAACATGAAGATATTAAGATAAGCAAAAGAAGGATTAAAATAGTTTTACTATTTTCCATAAAATATCTTTTCCTTTTAAAAAGTATATTCCGTAAGGTAAATTTTTAAAAGATACTTTTTTTGATATTCCTTTTTCAACTATCCTTCCACTCCTATCAAAGATGAAATATTCTTCACCTGTCCAATTCAACTCTTTATCTTTGAGTAAAAATGTTTTTGTGTTTTTAAAAACTTCATATTTTTCGTTTGAGATGAAAAATCTCAAGTAAGAGTCTTTATCAACATAGAATTCAACCCTATCCTCATATCTTATAACAGGGATCTCAACATCATTTGAAAAAACTTTTAACCTTTCACTTTCATTGCTGTATTTTGTGATTTTAACTTTTGAATCTGTTTTAATTTTTATACTGTTTGAATCATCGAATAACAAAAAACTGTTGTTACTTGAAAGTGTCATATCTCCACCAAATATAAAAGTGGAGTTGTCAAGTACATTTTTCAACCCGAAACTCTTTTCCTGTAGGAAAGGTGTTCCATCCTTTTTCCCGTAAAGGGTAAGATTATAGATACCAGATTTTTCTACGGAAAGATCTATCGTATAGATTTTTCCATCTTTTTGATAGTTGAGAATTTCATCTTTAAACAAACTTTTCAGTTTGAAGGAATCTATTATGATAGAATCGTTTTTTATAAAAAAGGAAAAAGTTATCAGGTTTGAAAGGGAAGAGTAGTTTATACTTTTCGTTAAAATATCCTGTTTGAATATGTAATCAGGTTTTACGTAACCGTATCCGTACTCGCTATCATAACCTGAGTTTCCAAGATCAAGGGCATTGGAGATGAATATGTCAACTATCTCTTCAAGGTTGTATCCAATGGAGAACATTAAAGCGAAAAGAGATGAAAGATGAGGTGTTGAAAAGGATGTCCCTTCAAGCCAATAAAGATAAAAGTTTGAGACATTTGCTAAGGAGTCAGTTATTTCTATCATTGGAGCAAGAATTCC
Organism: candidate division TA06 bacterium 32_111; assembly: GCA_001508335.1. Classification (GTDB taxonomy): domain Bacteria; phylum Hydrothermota; class 32-111; order 32-111; family 32-111; genus 32-111. Next base: position 83,534 of record LGFX01000003.1, on the reverse strand, counting down.
TCCATCATAATCACCATCACCATTATTGTCCTGATAAACTACACCTCCTGGTGCAACAAAATCAAGATTGGTTCCATACTGTGAATAATAAGTTCTGGTAAAGTTGTAATCAACCGCTCCACACGATATTGCCTCTTCAAACCCTGCCGGATAGGATAGTTGCCCCACACCTTCATTTCCAGATGCACAAACAACAGCAACTCCATTGTTCCTTGCATTTATTATTGCCTGATGCAAAGGTGTCCAGCCTGTTGAATCTCCTGCTGGTCCCCCAAGTGAAAGATTTAAAACTTTGCATCCGTTTGCCACACCATATTCTATAGCATCAACTATATCTGTGAGATTTCCCTCTCCCTTTTCATCAAGAACCCTTAAAACCAAGACTGTTGGAGAGGATACTATTCCTGCCGTTGCAAAACTGTTGTTTATGTGACTTGCTATAACTGAAGTAACTGCTGTTCCATGTCCATTCATATCGTTTGGATGGTTTTCATCGTTAACAAAGTCGTATGGGAGGATAAAATTTATATTATCAAAATCTGAAAATTTATGGTATTTCCCATCCGTTGAGGTAACCAAAGAGGATTCGTTTGAAGGTATTGAAAAATCTTCATAAGCGCATCCTGTATCAAGAATTCCTATCCTCACTCCATCTCCATCAACTTTTGAATCAAGAATGTATGAAAGGTTGTAATGTTTTTCACTCAAAGACCATTGGTATGAAAAGTATGTGTCGTTTGGATCATAGAAAGCTTTTACTTTTGGTTCTTTGCAAACACTTATTGCATCTGGAAAAAGTTCTTTTGCACTTTCAACATCAGAATCCAGAACGATGAATTTATACTTTTCATTTTTTTTTATCAGATTTTTTGTTTCAAGATTTTTTGGAAGATTTTTGAATATAACAAGTATTCTTTCACCATTTAAAAAAGATGAAATAAAAAAACAAAAAATGAAAATTTTAAAATATTTCATTGGATGAAATTATAACATTTTAAAAGAAAAAATTCAACTTCTAATTCATACAGTTACTACATTTGGAAAAACCTTCCTTCTCCGCCTGTTCCTCGTTATCTGGCTCAAACCTGACACCGTTTCCGGAAATTATTATCTGGTTAACCTTACAATCATGTTTTTCGTTGTAAAGATCATGATAGATTTTACTTTTAAGGTCTCCTAAAAATCTGAAACCAAAACGAGAGTTTACGTTTATTGCCAATATCCCTCCTTTATTTATAATTTACAACAAAATGAAAAAAAAATCAATAGGGGTTGACTTTATTTTTAATTTAATTAAACTTTATTAGTCAAAACTAACATTTTGGAGTTTTATGAAAAAATTATCTAAAAGTTTGGAAGATTATATCGAAGCGATATACATAGCAAGTGAAGGAAAAAATTTCTGTCGTGTGAAAGATATTCAAAAAGTTTTAAATGTCTCAAAACCCTCTATAGTTAACGCTCTGTCCATATTGAAGGAAGAGGGACTTATAGTTCAGGAAAAGTATGGTTACGTAAGTTTGACAAAGGATGGAGAGAGGAAGGCTAAAAATGTTTACAAAAAACACAAAATAATAACAGAGTTTGTTGAAAAAATTTTTGAAGTTGAAAATGTAGATGCACAGAAGATAGCTTGTGAGATAGAGCATATAGTTGATAAGAATATATATGAAAGGATGGAAAAGATTTCAAAAAATTTTAACGAAAGAACCAAGATTGTTCTTTATGGAGAAAAGGATGAAACTGACGGATCTAAGACAAGGTGAAAAGGCTAAAGTGTTATCACTTTTTGGTGGTGCAAATTTTGTTTGTAAGGTTAAAAATATGGGTATAACGGAAGAGTGTTTTATTGAAGTTTTAAAAAATGATGGTAGAGGTCCACTTATAATAAAACAGGATGGTTCAAAAATAGTAATTGGAAGGATGATGGCTTCAAGGATTGAAGTTGAGAAATTATGAGTGAGAAGATAGTTATAGTAGGACAACCTAACAGTGGAAAATCTTCCCTTTTTAACAGTTTAACAGGTTTGGACCAGACTGTTGGAAACTGGCCCGGGGTTACGGTTGAAAAGAAGGAAGGTTTTTTCTTTATAGATGATAAAAAATTTGAAGTTGTTGATCTTCCAGGTTGTTACGGTTTAACTCCAACAAGTATAGATGAAAAGATTTCTTTGGATTATCTTTTAAGTTCATCCCCATCTTTGATAGTAAATATTCTTGATGGTTCAAATCTCGAAAGGTCACTTTTTCTCTCTCTACAACTTTTTTTTCTCGATATACCTTTAATATTTTTTGTAAATAAGATGGATGTTGCAAGAAGTAAGAAAATAAAAATAGATTTCGAAAAAATGAAAAGTATTTTCTCGTGCGATATAGTTTTTGGTTCCGTTAAAAATGGAGAAGGGGTTGATGAGTTAAAAAGGTTAATAAAAAATAACGTAAACAAAAAGGTTTGTGAAACGAAGTATTTTAAAGTTAGCGATAAAGTTTATCTTCACATTGAAAAGTTATCAGAAATTCTGATAAAATATAAAGAGTTTGAAAAACATCCAAAATTTTACTCTTTGAAAATCATAGAAAATGATAAAAATTTTGTTCCATCAATTTTTAAAATTTTAAGAGAAGAGGATCTTTCTAAAATAAAAAGTATTGTTGATGAAGTTTACAAAAATATAAAAAAGATAGATTTTTTAACACTCGACTGGTTTTACTCTTTGAGTAGAGGTATAGTTGGAGAGGTAACAAAAAAAGAATTCTCCGATAAGAAAAGTTTGACTGAAGAGGTGGATAACACACTTTTGAATAGATTCTTTTCTATTCCTATTTTTTTTATAACATTTTTGTTTATATTCTTTATAACATTTTTTCTTGGGGATATTTTTTCAAATTTTCTTACTTTTCTTTTTGAAAAACTTTCTTTTTTACTAACAAAGGTTATAAAAGGAGGATTTCTCTTATCATTTTTAACCGAAGGAATAGTTGGAGGAGTTGGATCCGTAATAACTTTACTTCCATATATATTTTTTATGTACATTTTTCTTGGTTTTCTTGAGGATACAGGTTATATGGCGAGAGTTGTTTTCATAATGGATAGATTTATGCATAAAATAGGTCTTCATGGAAAATCTTTCATATCTTTAGTTTTAGGTTTTGGATGTTCCGTTCCCGCTGTTCTTTCAACAAGAGTTCTCGATACACCAAAAGACAGGATAAAAACGATTCTTATTATTCCCTTCATTCCATGCTCTTCCCGTTTAACGGTTCTGATATTTCTTGGTGCGATACTTTTTGGAAAGTGGAGTTTCCTTGTAATTTTTTCACTATTTTTATTATCTATCCTTTTTGCGATTTTTTCAGGATTTATAATAGACAGATTCATTTTAAAGGAAAAAAGTGAAGGATTGATAATGGAACTTCCAGATTACCATCTTCCAACATTGAAAAACTTACTTATAAACTCATATTTCAAAGTAAAAGACTTTTTGAAAAGAGCAGGGAGTTTGATATTTATTATAACGATAATAATTTTTCTTCTTTCCTATTTTCCAAAAGATGTTGAGGGTGGTTTTATAAAGATTGCTGGTGAAAAGATTGATTTTCTCTTTAAACCTCTCGGTTTCGATGTTGAGAGAACCGTTTCACTTATAACAGGTTTTTTCGCAAAAGAATCTGTTGTTTCAACTCTCGGTGTTCTCTATAAAGGAGAGCAACTGGAAAAGGTTATCGCAAGCAGATGGAATAAAGTTGATGGTTTCGTTTTCCTTCTTTTTCTTATGATTTACTTACCCTGTATAGCGACAGCTGTGGTTATTAAACAGGAAACAGGTTCATACCTCTACCTTTTCGGAATAGTATTGTATTCAATAGTTTTTGCATACATAATCTCATTTTTAGTAAGGTATATTTTACTCTTAATAATATGATAGAGGAAATTATAAATTATATTTTGGAAAAAAGGTTGGTTTCAACAAAGGAGTTGACAAAAAAGTTCAATATAGATGAACCTTTTCTCGATTACATTATAAGTTATGCAAAAAATAAAGGTTACAGAATAAGAAAGGATAAGAAAAAACTTATAAAATGTTTTTCATGTCCATATAAAAAATTCTTTTAGGACTTGACAACCCCTTTTTTAAAATTAAATTTATTGCACTATAAGTAAAGGTATTTTTCTTTTTAAATAAATAAAAGGAGGTATAGTTATGGCAAAGGAGAGCAAAATACAACCTATCAACGGAAAGATCCTGATAAAGAGGATCGAAGAGAAAGAGGTTAAGAAAGGTTCCATAATAATTCCAGATACCGCAAAAGAGAAACCACAGCAGGGAGAGGTGATTGCAGCTTCCAAAAAACCTGATGGAAAAGATGCTGATGTTAAACCTGGTGACATAGTTCTTTTTGGAAAGTATGCGGGAACCGATATAGAAATCGATGGTGTTGAGTATGTTATTATGGACTCAACAGATATCCTTGCAATAATAAATAAATAAATGGAGGTAATGATGACATCAAAAGAGATAATTTATAGTGATGAAGCACAAAGAAAAATTCTTGAAGGAGTAAATAAGCTTGCAAATGCAGTTAGAGTAACTCTTGGTCCCAAAGGAAGGAATGTTGCAATAGAAAAAAAGTTCGGTGCACCAACTATAACAAAAGATGGTGTAACCGTTGCTAAAGAGATAGAACTTGAAGATCCTTTTGAAAATATGGGTGCACAGATGGTTAAAGAGGTAGCATCAAAAACATCCGATGTTGCTGGTGATGGGACAACAACCGCAACAGTTCTTGCTCAGGCTATATACAGGGAAGGTTTAAAACATATAACAGCGGGAAGAAATCCGATTCTTGTTAAAAGAGGTATAGATAAGGCTGTTGAAGTGGTTGTTGAAGAGTTGAAAAAACTCTCGAAAGAGACAAAGGACAAAAAGGAGATAGCACAGGTTGCATCCATTTCAGCAAACAATGATAATTCGATAGGTGACATTATTGCTGAAGCGATGGATAAGGCTGGAAAGGATGGAGTCATTACCGTTGAAGAGGGAAAATCAAACAAAATGGAACTTGAATTTGTTGAAGGTATGCAGTTTGATAGAGGTTATCTCTCTCCTTACTTTATAACAAACGCTGAAAAAATGATCGTTGAACTTGAAAAACCATACCTTCTTATAACTGATAAAAAGATTTCAAACATGAAAGAGGTTCTTCCGATTCTTGAGCAGGTAGCCCAGTCTGGAAAACCTTTACTTATAATAGCAGAGGACGTTGAAGGTGAACCTCTCGCTACATTGGTTGTAAACAAGTTGAGAGGAACATTGAACGCATGTGCTGTTAAGGCACCAGGTTATGGAGATAGAAGAAAAGAGATGCTTCAGGATATAGCGATTGTTACAGGCGGAAGAGTTATATCTGAGGAGCAGGGAATGAAACTTGAGTCTGTTCAGTTAAGAGATCTTGGACAGTGTGAAAAGGTAACCGTTGATAAAGAGAACACTACAATAGTTGATGGAAAAGGTAAGAAGAGTGATATAGATGCAAGAATATCACAGATAAAAAAACAGATACAGGAAACAACAAGTGATTATGATAAAGAAAAATTGCAGGAAAGGTTGGCAAAACTCGCAGGTGGAGTTGCTGTGATAAATGTTGGTGCCCCAACCGAAGTTGAAATGAAAGAGAAGAAAGCAAGAGTTGAGGATGCTTTGCATGCAACAAAAGCAGCTGTTGAAGAGGGTATAGTTCCAGGTGGTGGAACAGCATATCTAAGAACTTTAAAAGGTATAGACAAAATAGAGTTTTCAAATGATGATGAAAAAATCGGTGCTGAAATAATTAAGAAAGCACTTGAAGAGCCAATAAGAATGATAGTTAAAAACGCTGGTGAAGAGGATGCAGTTATAGTCAATCAAGTGAAAAGTGCAAAGAAGAATGAAGGCTTCAACGTTCTTTCAGGAAAGATTGAAGATATGGTTGAGGCTGGTGTTATAGACCCAACAAAGGTTTCAAGATCAGCGCTTGAAAATGCAGCGTCAGTTGCATCACTGCTTCTCACAACAGAATGCATGATTGCTGAAAAGAAAGAAGAGGAAAAACAGCCAATGATGCCACCAGCAGGCGGTGGATACGGAGGAATGTATTAATTAAAAATAAGGATGGCGGGTTTATCCCGCCATCAACTATAATGGAGCGAAAAATGCCAAACTATGATTATAAATGTAAAAAATGTGGTCTTGTTTTTAATGTTTTTCATAAAATGTCAGATACTCCAAAGGTTAGATGTCCAGAATGCAACTCTCTTTCTGAAAAGATTCTAAGTTACAATTCAAATATTATCTTCAAAGGTTCGGGTTTCTATGTAAACGATTACAAAAATAATGGTAATTCTCATTCACATAATAAAAAGGAGAATGATAAAGGGAAATCAAACTGTTCTGGGGGGAACTGTTCCGGGTCATGTTCTTCTTGTAGTTGATTAGATTTTTTTCAAAATTATAATTATATTTTCAATGTCAGATGGATCTATAATACCATATAGGTCCTTCACCCTTTCAACATCTGTTTTGGAAATTATCTCTTTTGCCTCTTTTGAGATTATTGGTGATGACAACAATCTTTTTTTATTTTTTATCAATCTTTCACCGTTTTCAAGAACAACTTTTGTAATTCTTTTATATTTTTCTATGTAACCTCTATATTTGTTTTCAGAGTATATGAAAAGAAGAGTTTTTGTTGAAAATTGAGGGAAAAGTTTTTTAAAACTTTCAAAAGGATATGAAGGATCCTTTAAAAATTCGTATTCACTCTTTAAAATAAAATTATCCGGATCTTTATAGATAATTTTTTTTAACTCTTCACTCTCTTCGAAAATTTTTTTGTAAAGTTTTCTTCTTTCATCATCTATATTTATCTTTTCTGCTATATCTTTTAATCTAACGAAGGAGTTATCCTGTCTTAAATATAACCTATTTTCTGACCTTGAGGTGAACAATCTGTAAGGTTCCGTTAGATCCTTTTTTATAATGTCATCTATCAAAACTCCAATATAGGAATTAAATCTATCAAATATTATCTCTTCTTTTTTCATGTAAGATAGAGAAGCGTTTAAACCTGCAACATAACCCTGTGCTGCTGCTTCCTCATATCCGCTTGTTCCATTTATCTGTCCGGCAAAAAATAGCCCTTTTATATTTTTATGTTCAAGGGTTGGTTTTATCTGTTTACTTTTTAAGGCATCATACTCTATAGCGTATCCGGGTTGAATGAAAACACTCTTTTCAAGACCCTTGATACTATGAATGTACTCAAGTTGTATATCCACAGGTAGGGATGATGATGCACCGTTAACATAAACGATTTCATTATCAACACCCATAGGCTCAATGAATATAGTATGAGATTTTCTTTCAGAAAATTTTACAACCTTATCTTCAAGAGAAGGACAATATCTTGGTCCTTTACCCTCTATGTTTCCAGAATAGAGTGCTGAAAGGTGAAGGTTATCCCTGATCGTTTTGTGTGTTTTTTCGTTTGTTCTTGTAATGTAGCATGATATCCTGTTTTCAACCTTATCTGTCAGAATCGAAAAAGTTCCAACATCCTCTTCCCCTTTTTGTTCTTCCATTTTTGAAAAATCAACACTGTTTTTCTTTAACCTTGGACTTGTTCCAGTTTTCAATCTTATCAGTTTAATCCCTATACTTTTCAGAGATTCTGAAAGTTTTTGGGAGTTCTTTTCAGAGAATCTTCCACCTGTTATCTGTTCGTTCCCGATGAATATTTTTCCACCGAGAAAAGTTCCAGAACATATTACAACATAATTCGTTTGGATATTTTGTCCTTTTTCCAATTTAACTCCAATCACCCTATCGCTTTGTACCAAAATATCCGTTACCTCATCCTCAACTATTGTGAGGTTTTTAAAACCATTTAATATTTTTAATGCATTCGCTGGATAGGTTGAAGAATCTATCTGCGCTCTTAAAGACCATACAGCAGGTCCTTTGCTTGAGTTCAGAAGTTTAAAATGTATTCCACTTTTATCAGCAAGTATAGGCATCGAACCTGAAAGAACATCAAGTTCATAAACAAGATGGCTTTTCCCTATTCCACCTATAGAAGGATTACATGATGGAAATCCTATTTTTTCCTTTTTGAATGTAACCAGAAGGACTTTCAAGTTTAAATATGAACTTATTGTGGCAGCCTCGATTCCGGCATGCCCTCCGCCTACTATTACTATATCGTATTGGGACATTCTTTAAACTGTTTCTTCCTGCTGGAAGATCTTGAGTACATCCTTTGCAGTTTCAGCTTTCAAAATTTTTTCTCTAAAACTTTCTTTTCTACATATTCTTGAAATTCTTGCTAGTAACTGGATATATTTATTTTTATTTTCCTCGTTGGATACTATTAAAAAGAATATGTGAACAGGTTTAGAATCGAAAGATTTAAAATCTATTCCATCCCTTGAAATACCAAATGCAAGAGCAAGTCCAGAAACTGTTTCTGTTCTTGCGTGAGGTATAGCTATATTGTGTCCTATACCTGTTGTTTCGATCGCTTCCCTTTCCTTCAATTTTTCAACAAGTAAATTTTTATCTTCAACAAGATTATTATCAACAAGAACCTGTGCAAGTTCAATCAAAACATCATCTTTTGTTTTTGCGTTAAGGTCAGTTTTTATAAGATTTTCATTTAAAAGTTTATAGATGAACTCCATCAATCTTCCTCTTCTTTTTTAAACATATTTTTTATTCTACCAAAAAAATTTGAGTTAATCAATACCCTATTTTCAAAAAATTCACCATTTACAATTTTTTGGGGATTTTCAAAGAAAAGTGCTTTTGCAACATTCTCTTTAAATTTTTTCTCTACAATTTTAAAAGATGGTGAAAGTATAGGTGGTCTCAAATCTAAGGAATGTGCATCAGAAGCAACAAAATGCACCAGATTTTTTTTGAGTACTTTTATAAACACTGGTAAAATATTTTTGTTTAAAATATCATCAGTGTTGAACTGGAAAAGAACACCCAGGGAGAAAATTTCATCGAGAAAATTTATGTTTGAAAAGATTTTTCTGTTTCTAAAAGGATGGACTATGATAGGGGTTATATCTGCAGATGTAAAATATTTTATTATCTCCTTATAGTATAAAGGTATATCGAGAAATGGAAATTCGAGAAGAACATATTTAGATTTCCCATCAACGGTTAGCATCTCAATCTTTTCTTCATATTTTTTTAAAAGTTCTTTATCTATTCTAACCTCAAAACCGAGATGCAATTTTAAATCTATTCCAGCCTCTTTTATCTTCTCCTGAAGAATAAAAAATTTCTCTTTTGCATTGTTTATATCATACCTGAACTCTTCTGCTATATGAGGAGTTAAAACTATTTCGCTTATACCATCATTTTTTGCTATTTCAAGCATCTTCAAACTTGTATCAATATCTTTAGGTCCATCATCCAAACCAAAAAGCGAATGGTTATGAATATCTATCATACCTATATTTTACAAACCAACAACTTTATTTCAAGAAAAATATTTGAATATTTGGGGACGGTGCTTGACAGTGTGACAGTAGTGGAGATGAAAAAATCTCAAAGATCTATCTTTCCAGTTATAGATAAAGCAAATAAATAGAATGAAAAATATCTAAAAAATTTTTTGAATTCTAACATAAAAGAAAAAAATTTTTAACTGATTTCAGTGTGGTAGATAATTTAGTGTTTTTAAAATTTGATATAATATTGTTGACTTGAATTTTTTACATAATACAATTATTTACAAAAAGGAGGTCATATGTGTGAAAACTGCGGTTGTGACAACAAAGGAATTCCACTTCTTGGTGATCCATTTCCAGAGATGAAAGTTTTGACTACAGATGGAGAAATAATTTTACCTGATCATTTTAAAGGAAAATGGTTTGTTCTTTTCAGTCATCCTGGTGATTTTACACCTGTTTGTACGACAGAGTTTGTTGCTTTCCAAAAAAGGATAGAGAAATTTAAAGAGTTGAACTGTGAACTTATAGGTCTTTCAGTTGATCAAGTTTTTTCCCATATAAAATGGACTGAATGGATTAAAGAGAAACTTGGAGTTGAAATAACTTTTCCAATAATAGCTGATACTGGAATGGTTTCAAGTAAACTTGGTCTTATACATCCCGGTAAAGGAACGAATACAGTAAGGGCGGTCTTTGTTGTTGATGATAAATCTGTAATAAGGATTATACTTTACTACCCACAGGAACTTGGAAGAAACATAGATGAGATAATAAGGATAGTAAAAGGTATGCAGATATCAGATAAAAATGGTGTTGCTATGCCTGCAAATTGGCCTGATAATGAACTTATAAAAGATGAAGTGATAATACCTCCAGCGAAAACTGTAAATGTTGCAAAAGAGAGATTGGAAAAAGCAAAAGCTGGAGAGTTTAAATGTTTTGATTGGTGGCTTTGTCATAAAAAATTGAAATAATAGGAGGGTTAATGAATCCAATAAATGTTTACTTTTTGATATCTTTTGGCTTTTCATGGTTCATATTTTTAACTGTAACACTTTTAAACTTGCCACCAACGAATCCGTTTGCTTCTATTCTTCTTGCTTTGGGAATGTTTGGTCCTTTTCTTGGATCTTTCATAGTAACAAAATATGTTAAGAAAGAGAGTTTTTTTGAAAAGATAGGACTGAGATCCAAAATCAACAGATGGTTTTTTGTTTCCTGGTTTATATTTGTTTTCATAATATTCTTAGCGATTTTTATTTCAACTCTGTTCCCAAAAGTTTCATTCTCTTTGAAAATGGAAGGATTTTTTGAAAAGTACTCATACCTTTTAAAAGATGCTTCCTCTTTAAAGATGAAGGAGCAGATGGAAAGTAAACCTATACTCTTTTTAATTCTTTCAATAGTACAGTCACTTTTTGCTGGAATCACAATAAACGCCATTGCAGCATTCGGAGAGGAGAGTGGATGGAGAGGTTTTCTTTTGAACGAGTATAAGGAAAAAAGTTTCATAGAAGCAAGTATCAGGATAGGACTTGTCTGGGGAGTATGGCATTCACCAATTGTTGCTGCTGGTCTAAATTATCCCCAACATCCTCAAATAGGTGTTTTTATGATGATAATATGGTGTATCCTTCTTACATTTCTTTTTAACTATTTAAGGATAAAATCTAAAACTGTTCTGTCATCCGCAGTTTTACATGGGACATTGAATGCGATGGCTGGCTTTTCGGTTCTCTACATTGTTGGTGGAAACGACTTAACAGTTGGTATAACAGGTCTGGCTGGATTTTTATCACTTCTTATATTCAATGGTGCAATTTTTGTTTACGATATTTTCATCTCTAAAGAAAAGATAGTTTTATCAAGGGTAAAAGATAATTTACTCTGATTTTTTAATTCTTCTTCTTTCAGTTAAAAGAATTACCTCTTTTAACTCATTTTCATTTCTTGCCTGAAGCCATTCCTTTTCGAATTTTTTTGAAGATACCATTTGAGCTATCGCGGCAAGAGATTTTAAATGGAAATTTCTCTCATCTCTTGTGCATGCTATAACTACAACCATTTTTATTCCCTCTTCATTAGGAAAAACTGCACCTTCTTTTACCCTGAAAAAGAATATTTCGAATTTTCCTTTTCCTTCAAGTAAAAGATGTGGTATAGCAACAAAGTTTGAAAGAGTTGTTGGAGATTCCTTTTCTCTGATTAGAAGATTCTCTTTTATCTTTTCTTTTTCAATCCCAAGAATAGAGGAAGTTGTTGATGAAATTAAATCAAATAGATCTTCGAAATGATATTTTCCTTTAATATCAAAAGTTTTACTATTTTCAACTACAGTATCAAACCTATCGATTTCTATCTGATCTCTCTCTCTTATTATCTCCCTTAACTCTTCCTGAAGCAGATGGTTTGTATAATTTTTTGTTGTGATTCTTTCAAGAAGATATAGTAGAGCAAACTCTCTGTTGACCTTTATTCTTCCATAAAAAATATAAAAAGAGAGAGAAAAAATTATAAGTATAGAAGTTAAAAGAAAGACAAAGGAACCCATCTCGAAAAGAATAAAAATGAAGCCTATAATTCCAGCAATCTGGAGATATGGAAATAGTGGAGATTTAAATTTTGGTTTATAGTTCATCATTTTGCTTTCTCTTATAACGATCAAAGTTGAATTTGCAAGTATATATGTCAATATTAGAGTTGAAGAAGCGACTTTTGCAAGGATCTCAACATTTGTTAAAAGGAATATTACCGTTACTATTCCAGTTAAAAGTATTGAAAAATGGGGAGTTTTAAATCTTTTATTAGTTTTGGAAAAGATTTCAGGAATCATCTTATCTCTACTCAAAGCCAAAGGGTATCTTGAAGCAGCCATGATTCCAGCATTTGCTGTTGAGATGAATGCAAGAAGGGCAGCCATAGAAATTAAAAAATCCCAGAGGTTCCCACCAAAGATTTTTGCAGCATCATTTATAGGTGTTAAAGAATTGTCTAAAATAATGTTCGAAAGGATACCAGTAGTTACAATAACTATAAGAGTGTAAAGTATGGATACTATGAAAAGAGAAAATAGAAGACCCCACGGTATAGTTTTGGAAGGGTTTTTAACCTCTTCCGCAACACTTGTAATTTTTAAAAGCCCTCCGTATGAAACAAAAACGAGTCCTGCTGTTGAAAATATTGGTAAGATTCCGTATGGAGCCAGAGGGAAAATATTTTCCCTTTTAATATGAGGAAATCCAAAGATAATGTAAGATGACATAAGAATGAATAAAATTATTACAAGTGTTACCTGAAAAGAACTTGCTTCCTTTATTCCAATTATATTTAAAGTTATGAATAAGAGACAGAAAAAAAGCCCTATGTAAAATGTGTTAATATCCAAATATTTCGAAAGGAAAATTGATGTTCCAGTCAAAGCGAAAGAACTTTTTACCGATAATGAAAACCAGCTTAAAATTCCAGCGATTGTGCCGATAGCAGGTCCCAAACCCCTTGTTATAAAAAAATAATCTCCCCCAGCCTTCGGCATCGCTGTTGAAAGTTCAGCAAGTGATAATGCACCTGTCATCGCAAGCAAACCTGCAATAAAATATGATATAAAGACTGCAGGTCCAGCTTTTGAATGTGCTATACCAGGCAGGATAAATATTCCAGAACTTATCATTGCACCTGATGCTAAAGAAAAAATGTCTATGAAATTTAAAGTTTTTTTTAACTGCACGAAAATATTATAATTAAAAACAGTATTTTTATCAATAGAAAATCAATAAAGAATATATTTTTCTGGAATCAACTCTTTCAGTTCTTTAACGGAATTTATTATACTGTTCCTTAAAGTATCATCCTTTTCGTACAAATGGTTACCTGAAAGAATAACTTTATATTTATGAAGATCTTTTGATGAATCTTTAATTATGTATGTTGGCAAGAAAAATATTTTTTTTACTTTTACCTTTCCGTCGGTTCTTTTTGATCTTTCTAAAATCAATTTAAATATTACTCCAGAGTTTGTGTATTTTTTCCTCTGTCCACAATAAAAGTTACCGAGAGAGTAAGCAGAATAAACTTTTCTTCCATCATCTAAAAGAAATGAGTCAAGAGGTTGAACTACATGTGGATGAGACCCTATTACTATATCTGCTCCATTTGAAGATGCAAAAAAAGCAACATCTTTTTGAAATTTTGAATATTTTCTTTCATACTCATTTCCGTAATGGAAGAATACTACGACAAAATCTGATACATCTTTAGCTTTTTTTATATCATCTCTTATTTTTTTGAAGTTTATCAGATCAACTTCCCAACTCTCTTTAGGAATCAACCCGTTGGTTCCATAAGTATAACTTAAGAATGCAACTCTAATTTTCCCTTTTTTTACAACAATTATTTTTTCACTTTCCTCTTTAGATGAGTATCCACCGATCTGTTTTAAAAAAATGGTTTTGATGAATGAGTTTGTCCTTTGGAGGCCATTCTGACCAAAATCGTAAACATGATTTGTTCTTAAGAGGATATCGAAACCAGTATTTTTTAAAGATTGTAAAATCTGAAAAGGAGATTTAAAAAAAGGATAACCTGAGTATGGAGGCAAAGTATCAACAACTCCACCAAACCAGCATGTCGTGATGTCTGAACTTTTTAAAAGATCTCTAACTTCGTCAAAAACGTAGTTGAAATCATATTCGTTATCTTTTAAATGTGCATCAACTATGTTAGAAGTATGTAAAAAAATATCACCTGTACAGGCAATTTCAAATTTTTCAAAATATGTCTCCTCTAAAACCTTTTTATAGGCAGCATCTATCTTTCTATTTAAATAATTACCATACAATAAAATTATATAAAGGAATATGAAGAAAACTATAAAGTATAAAATTAATTTACTTTTCCTCTTCATAATTTTATTCTAATCGTAAAAAAATAAAAGTCAATAAAAATTATTAAAAGGACTCTTGACAAAATTAAAAAAATGTTTAATCTTGTTAAAAAAGGATTTAAAATTATGAAAGAAATTATTAAAAAGTGTCCGGTTTGTGGTGGATCTTTAACTGTGAGAAAATTGGTTTGTGAGAGTTGTGATACCGAGATAAATGGGAAATTTGGAGTTGAGAGATCTTCCATTCTTGATGATGAGGATTGGAATTTTGTTAAAGAGTTTATATTTTGTGAAGGGAATTTTAAGTTGTTATCCGAAAGGCTTGGTCTTTCTTATCCAACTTTAAAGATAAAATTATCTAAGATAAAAGAGAAGTTAAATATGGGAAAAGATAATATAAATTCATATGATGATGAAATAGATTCTTATCTTTCAATGCTTGAAAAGGGAGAGATAGGTGTTAACGATGTTATAAAAATTTTAAAAAGGAGTAAAAAATGAGATTTTCAAAATTTGGGTTTATCCTTATCGTTGTGGGAGTATTTCTTCTTCTTTCTACCTACAATCTTTTCTTTTTTACATTCTCAAGAGATTGGCCTTGGATACTTATAATAGTTGGGCTTCTAAATATGATTTCTTTTAAAAAAAAGAGAAGTGTTGTAAATGTAAAAATTTCATCAAGTAAAAGAAAAAAAATTTTAGAGGATTTAAAAGATGGTAAAATAAGTGTTGAAGAGGCTTTGGAAGAGTTTGAGGAGGAATAAATGGATGAAAGGTTAAAAAAGATTTTAAACCTTGTTAAGGAAGGAAAGATCTCTCCCCAAGAAGCGGATAATCTAATTTCAGCTCTCTATGAGAAAGATGATTCTAAAGATGGAAAGTGTTACCTATCTGTAAAAGTGTTTAAGAGTGATAATAAAGTGGTGAACATAAAACTTCCGATAAAATTCGTTAAATTTATGACAAAAGCATCTGGGAAACTCTCTTTTGACATTCAGGATGATTCTTTGAAAGATTATTTTAATTCAAAAGGAATCAAAATTGAAAAGGATGGAAGGATTGTTGATTTTGAATCATTTTCTAAAGCGATAGATGAACTATGTAACGAAAGACCTATAAACATTGTTGATATAGATGCTAAAGATGAAAAGGGAGAGAATGTTAAAGTAAAAATTTCTGTAGAATAATTTTTTATTGACTTTTTTTTGATTCAAATTAAAATCGGTGCATGAAGAAATATTTCCAACTTGTTTTGCTGTACAAAAATAAAATAGATGAAGAAAAAATTTTTGAGATTTCCTTTTTTAACAATATAAAATGCTCATTTTATGAAGATTTTGAAAGAGGAAAGAAGTATTTTTTTATCTATTCTGACAGTAAGGAGAAACTTTATCAGGATCTTAAGAAATTTGATGGTCTTTTTGAAGTTGAGGAAAAAAGAATTGAAACTATATACGAAAAAATATATTTGAAAAGGTATTTGAAAAATTATAAACCTTTTAAAGTTGGCTCGTTCAATATAATCCCATACTTTCATAGAGAAAAAGATTACAAAAAGGGAATAAATATAATTTTAAATCCAGGATACTCCTTTGGGACAGGAGAACATCCTTCAACAAAATTGGTTCTAATTTTGATGAAATATGCTAATTTTGAAAATAAAACTGTTCTTGACTGCGGAATAGGGTCTGGGATACTTTCGATTGCCGCTTCAAAACTTAAAGCAAAAAAGGTGTATGGTTTTGATATAGATGATTCAACAAAAGTGTCAACTAAAGAAAATTTTAAACTTAATAGAGTTAAAAATATATTTTATAAGTTTGGGGATATTAATGTATTAAACAAGAATACAAAATATGATATAATTCTTATAAATATGCTTTCAAAGGAGTTTCAAACATTTTTTAAAAGTTTAAAAAAGATCCTTAAAAGTGATGGTAAAATAATTATTTCTGGAATTATGTATGAAGAGTATAATACAGTAGAGAAATATTTTTTAGAAAATGGATACAGAATCATAAATAAAAAGGTTCTTGGTGAATGGTTAGGATATGTACTCTCCTTTTAATTTTAATTATTTTTTATAATGTATTCTCTGATGATATAATTTTCCCTACAGAGAACAATATTATAACAGGTGGTTTTGGAGAGTTCAGGTGGAACCATTTTCACACTGGATTGGATATTTCCACTGATGGTGTTGAGGGTAAAAAGATATTTTCACCTTCCAACTGCTATGTTAGTTATGTAAAAAGAGATTTTTATGGGTATGGTAACTTAATTTTCCTTGAAGATGAAAAGTATATATATGTTTTTGCCCATCTTAAAAATTTTGTAACTAAGATTGATACAATACTTTCCAAAAACAAATTCAGGCAGGCAATATACCTGCCTAAAAATACTCTTAAATTCAAGAAGGGGGAGTTGATAGGATACACTGGTTCTTCGGGAGGTGTTGTTCCGCATCTTCATTTTGAAGTTAGAAAAAAGGATAATACCTGTATAAACCCTTTAAAATTGTATCACATAGAAGATACAATAAAACCGTGGATAGAGGGAGTTTTGTTTGAACCTGCGGATGATACTACTCTAATAAATGGAGTTTACGACAACTACTACATTACAAAAAAAAATGGTCATCAGATAGAATCACTAAAAGTAAATATTTTTGGAAAATTTTTTATATCAGCGAAGGTGTTTGACAGGATAAATTCTATCTCTTCAAAAATTTTTGTATACAAAATTAATATAAAATCGAATGGAAAAATAATTTCGACAATATATTTTGATTCCTTGAAATTTGGTTACAACAAAACTTCACCATTACATTTTAGAACAGATCTTAAAGTTTCAGATGCAAATTATCTGATCAAATTATATGATATGATAAAAACTCCTTTAGCCTCAGTGGAAAGGGAAACTTTATATAGTAACAGTGATACAAACATAGTGATTGAAATTTTTGATTTTTATGGGAATTCGAAGAGTGTGAAGATATCTGTTTTCAACGAAAAAAATATAAAAAAGCGGTATGAGGATAGAATAACTTTAAAAAAAGTTAACAGAAAGTTAACTTTAACTACATCAGGAATATACTCTAATTACAATCTTAACGATCCTTTCGATGATTTTTTTGAAAGTTATGAAGTTGATAAAGGGTACAGGTACCATATTCTTAAAAAAGGATGTAACATTGAATCAAAAAATATTGTAGATGGGATCCCTACAGACAAAAATATTGTATTAATAGAAAGCACAAAAATTCTGAATCTTGATGACTCTGTCTTTATAAAGCCTTACTCAGATTTGTATTTTTTATATGATACAAAAGATTTCCACCATAGGGAGTTTTTTCCACTATCAAAAAAATATGACTTTGATCTCTGTGAGGACATGTTAGAAAGTGGAATAAAAATATACCTTAACGGTTTTGGGGGATACTCTTTTTACAATGTAAAAGGTAGGGATATAAGTTTTGTTAAAAATTTAAATTCAAGGGATTCTCTATTTGTATACAAACTATCAGATTTTGTAATAGGAAAAGATACAATAAAACCTAAATCTTTCCTTTTAAAAAAGTACAATTCTGGTGGAGAGAGATGTTATCATTACAAAATAATTGATCAGGGAAGTGGAGTCGATTGGTTTTTTGTCACAGACTCTAACGATTTTTATGTTGAACCTGTCATAGGAAAATCCAAAGTAATAATAAAATTACATAATGGTGATTCTAACAAACTTTTTATTGTTAAAGATAAAGAGGGAAATAGAGATACTTTGTTTTTGTATTAATATAAAAATACAATGTTTGTGTTTATAATGTGATACAAATCAAAGGTCGAGTAGGTCTCCAAAATCGTTGAAAACATCTTCGCTATCGAATTTTACTTTTTTTATTGATTTTTCTTTGATTTTTTTTACCATTGAAAAGATTTTATCCTCAATCATCATATTTTTGTTATTGTCTTTCTTTATGCTTTCAACTATCCTTTTCTTTTCACTTTTCAAAAGTTCGATAAAGAGTTTTTCCATCTCAGAGAAGGAGTTATAAAAGTTCCAATTTTTTATTTCCCTTTCAAATATAAGTAGATACTGTTTGTCTTCCTCAGTTAAATTTTGAGTTTTAAAATATTTTACACCGTTGAAGAGCAAAAATTTAAAGAGATCCTCAGAATAGAAATCAAAAAGAGATTCAATTATATATAAAGAAACAAGATAATAAAGTTCTGGATTGTAATAATCGTTATCTTTGAAAGCCTCACTTTCCATCAGAATGTTTTTTGTAAGATTTACAAGTTCAATTTCATTAATGTTTTTATCCATAAGATTCCTTTAAAGGGAGTTATTATAAAGTTAAATAATAAAAAATCAATACTATTTAAAAGGTAAAAGTTAAATTTCCTTCAAATCCATTATTTTTCGTTGGATATATATAAAACCCTAAGTTTGACCCAAAATCAACTCCAGATTTAATATCTTCCTTTCTTAAAAGATAAACAAGATACTCTCCTACAACCATGCTTAGTGCTCCTATGGATGAGTGAAAATATGAACTTTTTGAATAGGATGCTATGGTTCTTTCAACTCCCTGTCCTAATGCACCCCCAACTATACCGCCTATCATCATCAATATTGCATTACCATCATCAAGCCTTATATTTCTCATAAAGTATGCTGTTGCTCCCGTTGAAAGAAGTCCAGCAAATGATGATACAAGTGAAAACTCATCTTTTCTATCGATGTAATTATAAACATCGATCGTTAAAAGTATACCGGGTAGCATATTGAAGGTATAAAAATAACCATCAAAGGATTTATATTTTAGATCATCCCTGTTTCCAAGATAAAAACCTAAACCTCTAAAAAGTCCAGAGTATATAAAAGCAGTAGAAAAGCCGTACAACTCTCTTCTGTTATCAAGTTTAAAAACCGTATCATTATACTGTGAAACCTCCAAACTATCATCCCAATTTATTGTTGATTGGTCTGGGTTATCTGGAACCAACTTTTCTGCTAAATATATTCCAAGAAAGCCACCCGCAACATAACCTAAAACTGCACCTGACGCATAGAAATCACTAGCAGCCCTTTTTAAAGTTGGATTCTTTCTTGATAGATAGTATCCAAGCCATGACTCTGCATATCCTGTTAAAGAGAGTCCAAGATAATCTAAATTGAATGGTCCAAATTTAATGTTACCAAGATATGAAGTTCCAAATGCTGTTCTCAGTGTTGTAAAGTCTGCAGGTCCCAACCTGTATCCCCAGTCTATGAATGCTAAAGACCTTATGGGAACTTCATCCTTTATCAAAAGGGGAGGCAAAAAGAACATAAGTGATGGAGTTGAGAGATATATAAGAGGTGCTATTTTACTAGCTGAAAACCCTAAAGCTTCAGTGTTAAAAAAACCATAAGTAAATCCTTGCCAGGCTCCATACCAACCAGCCTGCCATTTGAAAGGAACTATTCTTAAAAGTTGTGGATTGTACTCCCTTACAGAAGGAGTTTCTTCCTTTTCAGAAATCTGCTCTATAACTATTTCTTCTTTTGAAATAGTATCCCCATTTTCAGATAAAACAATTTTATATAATTTTCCATCTATATTTGCAAATTTTTCAATCGTTGTGTTTTCTTGTGAAAGAAGTAATAAAAAAGAAATGAAAGTCAACAAAATGAATAATGAAAATTTTCTCATATAACCCCCCTATTTACATTTATACGTAGTTCTAAAGTCTTTTGTTATTTGCCAGGTAAGTTTATCGATTAAGTTGTACTGAGATTCGTCAAAAGTTTTTGAATCGAAAAAAATATGGTCTTTATTTAAATAAACATTTGATAATTCTGTCTTCCTTTTACTTGTTTTAATAAAAATCAATGTTCCATCTTTAGTTTCATAAATCTTTAACCTCAAACAAGCTGTTAGTTTTACTTTAGCATGGAAGGAGGGGTTTGCAAAATTTATATGGAAATCAGGTTGAATATCGGAGAACTCAATTTCATTGTATACAAGAGTGTTTACATTATAATCATTCCCTATCTTTTTAATAATATCTGGAGTGAGCTCTTTAGAATTATACCTTGAAAGGATATTATCCAAACTACCAATTTCAACAAATGAACCTTTCTGCTCATAGGTAATGTACTCTATCAACTTGGATGTAACAAGTTGTCCAACGGTTGAATCTGAATTTATCACCTTAGTTTGAATAAATCCGAAAGGAGTATTTTCAGAAAGTTGAAAGATTGGTGGATATGGATACTTTTTACAACATGAGATAGTTAAAATAAGAAAAAACAATAAAATTAGTTTTTTAAATATTTTTTTCATATATAAAAGTATAGTTTTTTAAAAAGATTTGTCAATCTAAAAAACGAATATTTGAGAAAGAAATCTGGAAAAAATATGATCTTTTCGAAAAGGATGAATAGATTAAATCTTCATTTGAGAAAAGATTTTTTATGCCAAAAGTAAGGTAATTGTTCTCTTCGTTGAAACTTAAAGCTAAATTGTAAATTAAAGATTTTGCTTTAATATAATAGTTGAAATCGTTTGTGAAATAGAAATTTTTATAATTGTTTTGAGAAAAAAAGCCAAAAGAAAATGTGTTATAATTTGATAGATTTTCAATATAGTTAGTTCTAAAAAGATATTTATAGTGTTTCCCTTCTTTCTTAAAAGAAAGTGTTATATCCCAAAATTTTTTACTTCTAATTAAATCAGAATAAAAATCGATACTATCAAGATTCTTTCCAATTGAGAGTTTGAAAAAGAGATTTTTAAAAAGAAGATCAAAATAAAAATTGTAAACCTTGTATGGAAAAATATTATATATATTTTTACGATTTCTTGAAAAAACTCCGAAGGTATCCTTTTCAAGGCAGATTCCATCTATAAGAAAATTCAACTTTACTTTATAAAACTCCTTACTTAAATTGTAAGATGGTAGAAAAATTTTGGAATAAAAAATTCCTAAATCTCCATAGTTCGATAAAATTCCAAGACCGAGATAACTTCTTTTTAAATCGTTTAAGTCCTGATAATTCGTTTTAGCGAATATTCTATTTTTGTAAGTTATTTTGAAATTTGATAGGTTTTTCACAGATAAGACCGTTGGATAAATATTAAATTTAAAATTTAGAAAAAAGTTAAATCTATCATTTTTTAGATCACTTTTGAAAATAAAAGAGGAAGAAATGATATTCTTTGTTGTTATCTGACTTAAATTAAAAAACTTTATGCTTTTATTTTTTACATAAAAATTGTTTTTATATTTAACATCCAATTTGAACGTATCTTTGAAATCTGTTGAGGGAAAAAAAGTATAGGATAGATCTTTTTCGTAATGTTTTGAGAAAAATGATATTAGTTTTGGAAACAAAAAAGTTATTTCGTTGTAATCGTAAATCGGTTTTAATACATTTACTGGCTCAGGTAAAAGTGTATCTAAAAGGTACTTTTCGATATCAAACTCTATATCGTAAGAAAATACTTTAAGAAAAATTAAAAAAAGGACAACTATAAAATATTTTTTATACATCCCTTTTCCGGTTTTATTATACCTTTTTCAGTTATTATACCTGTTATGTATTTTGAAGGTGTTATATCGAAAGCAGGATTGAAAACATTTTTTGCTATAGAAATCCTTTTCCCATTTATGGATAATACCTCTTCTTTTTTTCTTTCTTCTATAATAATTTTATCTCCATCCGTTATATTTCCATCAAATGTTGTTGTTGGAGCTACAACATAAAAAGGCTTTTTGAAATGATATGATAGAATAGCTGACTCACAAGTTCCGATTTTGTTTGCTGTATCACCGTTAAGGGCTATTCTATCTGCACCAACAAAGGTAATATCTATTTTGTTTCTGGAAAACAGATAACCCCTTGTGTTGTCTGTTATGAGAGTATAAGGTATTTTGAATTTTTCTGCTTCAAAAACAGTTAGCCTTCCTCCCTGAAGTAATGGTCTTGTTTCAGGGATAAAAAGGTGGAATTTAACTCCCTTTTGGAATGCCCTAAGAATTACTCCAAGAGCTGTCCCAATACCTGAAGTAGCAAGCATTCCAGTATTGCAATGTGTTAAAACATTCATTCCATTTTTTATCAACCTGTAACCGTAATCTGCCATCCTATCACATGTGTAAACTTCATATTTGTAGGTCTTTTCACAAAAATCTTCAAGTTTCCTTCTGAAGAGGAGATAATCGTTCCCGTTAAAATTTTCTATTATAACTTTCATCTTTTCAAGAAGGTTGAAGATGTTAACTGCAGTTGGTCTTGCATTTTTAAGTTTTTCAATACTTTTCAAAGATTCTCTTTTTGCTTTTTTCAACTTTTTGTTTCTGTAAACTGTTGAAAGAACTCCGTAACAGGCAACAATACCTATTGCCGGAGCACCTCTAACCTTCATTTTTTTTATAGCATCATAGTAATCTTTTAAAGTGATAAGTTTTATGTATTCCTCTTTGAAAGGTAACTTTGTTTGATCAACGGTTACAAAGACACCATTTTCCCATCTGAAGAATGGATTTTTAAAATCCTTTTTCATACTTTTATCCTTTCGTAAAGTGAAAAGAGATTCTTTTTTTGTTTTTCCCAGCACAATTTTTCAGTAACTCTTTTGTATCCATTTTCTGCCATACTCTTTCTTAGATTTTCATTATCAAGAAGATAGGAAATCTTTTCAGCAAATTTTTTATAGTCGTTATTTTCTACATATACCGCACTATCACCAGCAGAATATCTTGCTTCCTTTAGATCGTAAGAGATTAAGGGAGATTTTGTTATCATATATTCCATAACTTTGTTCATGGTAGAAAGATCGTTTAAAGGATTTTTTGGATCTGGGGAAGCAGCAACATCTGCTGTTGAGAGGTATTTTAATGCTTCTTCATCTGATATTCTTCCTGTGAATTTTACGAACTTTTCAATTTTTAACTCTTTAACCATCCTCTTCAAATTTTCAAAATCATCACCTTTCCCTATAAGAACAAAAAGGGTATCTTTTCTTTTTAGAGTGTTAACAAAGTGATCTATAGATCTTATGAGATAATCTACACCATCCTGTATTCCCATTATTCCAATGTAAACTACAAGGTATTTAAAATTATCTTTTGTTTCAGGGAAATTGCCGCTGTAATCAAAATATTTTTTTAATGGGCCATTTCTGACAATCACAATATTTTTATTTTTCCCTCCCCTTTCTTTTGTTATTTTATAGTAAGAACCGTTTGTCACTATTATGTAGTTTGACGCTTTATATGTTAGAAACTCAAAAAGAATCTGGATTTTATAAAAAAGATCCTTCCTCTCATCCCTGAATCTTGAAAGGTATGATTCTGGTGTCAAATCATGCTGATCGAATATAATCTTCTTTCCAAATATGCGGTAAAAAGTTAGAATTGGAAAAAATATATCTGGCGGATTTGCTATATGGATAACATCAAAATTTTTTTCAATAAGTATCTTTAATGAAAGAAGAAATATAAAGATGAAGGAAAAAAGATATTCTAAAAGGTAATCCAATCTCTTTTTTGAAATTACTATCAATGGATACCTGTAAACATGTATCCCTTCAAAAATTTCAAAAGAATTTTTATCCCTTTCTATTCCTTTTGGTGATATAACGGAGATGTTGTATCCTTTTTCCTTTAGAGATATCGCTTCCCTATAAACTCTTCTATCGAATGGGAAAGAAAGATTTTCAACTATGAAAAGTATATCCTTTTTCATAATTTTTCTAAAAGTGAAGTTAAACCTCTTGCCATAGTTCCAAGACCCCAATGTAGCATTGGAGTTTTATTCTTTGTTCTTTTATATTTTCTAAAAATAAAGTGACCATCTTTCTCCTGCATATTTCTTATAGCCCATAATGCAACATTGTAAGATTTTTCAATATCGTCAAAATTAGATAGAGTTTCTATAGATTGTGATACACATTGGATATCTATCGGATAAGTTTTATCGAAATAATATTTTGGAATATCACCATCAAAGAAATTCTCTCTGTAAAAGGAAAACCCTTTCTTTATATTATCCTCAAATGAACTATCTTTAGAAAAATCTTGATACCTTTTGAAACTGTCAAGAACATAAGCTGTATGAAAGTTATCTATCCAATGCAAATCTTTTCTCTCACCATAATACCAACTACCATCCTCGTGCTGGAATCTCGCAGTATATTCCATAGACAATCTTTCAAGTTTGTCAGTTTTTATCCCAGTTATCTTTTTTGCCTGAGATAAAAATGAACCTCCGATAACATTCGCATTGTGAACGTTCTTTTTTTGAAATGGAATATAACTTATGCAGAATGTGTGATCGAAGTCGCATGTTGGAAGATCTTCGATAATAAATTTGGCTGTTTTATAGATAGCATCTTTGTAAAATTCATCCTTAGTTTCAAGATAGAACTCAACAAGTATATTTCCAATAAGACCAGTCCAAACAACAGTTGGCATTCCCTTTTTCAAATAAAAAACTCTCGAAACATAATCAAAATGGTTTCCCCAGCAGTAATTTTCAAAGTATGGAGAACGGTGATCTATAACCCATTTTATAAGTTCTTTACTTTTTTCAAGGTATCTTTTATTCCCTGTTAATTTGTAATATTTTAAATATGCTGAAGAGATATATGCGATTCCTTTTGTTGATCTTTCTTGTTTTATACCTATTAATGGCCTTATGTTAAAAGGTAATCTTCTTACACTCTGTTGTAATGCTATTGATAGGTATTTGTTTTTCAAAGTTAAAGGATAGAGAAAAGAGTTCAAACCATCGAATGGATCGTATCCTCTAAAATCGTTTCTCTCAAGATATTCAAACAGTTTTTCAACGGATTCAATTAAAATTTCAGATTTCAAATCTGACTCCTTTATTTGCACTTTCTATAGCTTTGAAGGTTATTAAAGAAACGGTTTTTAAATACTCAAAATCGAAAGGATTTTTTCTTTTTCCAAGAAGTATATCTGATAGATGAAACATCTCCTCTTTATGTCCTTTTCCTGATGAAAGAATATTTATCTTTTTTGCAGATCCATTTCTGTAAAAAGTTAACCTTTTGAAATTTTCAAGTACCGCTGTCTGCATCCCAGATGAAATTTCAACATACTCTTTTGGTAAAGATTTATCTCCAAAAGTGTAATAAAGTATATTTGCTACAGAACCATCTTCAAAATCTATGGTTAAAGAGATATTATCTTTATTTTTTTCATCTGTTCTTCCAAGTCCAATGAATGAAGCATAAAGAGCGATAGGTTTTTTGTTTATAAGGAAAAGACAGGTATCAACAAAATGTCCACCCTCTCCAATAAACCTGTTACCCTCCTCAAAATCGTTATACCAGTTAGTTTTTTCAAGGTACCCTGCGTTAACTCTGTAGTAGATGTGTTTTGGTTGTTCCATCTTTTCAAAAAAATTTTTCATCTTTATAATGTATGGTGAAAATCTTCTGTTATAACCAACGAAAATATCTCCTTTAGATTTTTTATAAACATCGTCGATCTCTTTTAATTGATCCTCGTCAATACATAACGGCTTTTCGGTATAAACGAAAAGGTCCCTTTTTAAACCTTCGATAACATACTTTGAATGAGTTGAATGTCTGGTTAAAACCATTAAAAGGTTTATATTCTTATCTTTTAACAACTCTTCAGGGTCGGTTGTTATTTTAGTAAAATTGAATTTTTTCATACTATCCTTTGCTGATATTCCTGTTGAAGTTGAAAGAGAGTAGAAAGTTACATCTTTTACTTTTTTTAATTCTGGAAAGAGCATAGTTTTTGCAAAATTCCCTGCACCAATACATCCAACTACAATCTTTTTCAGTTCAATTTTTTTATCATTTATTATAGTTCTTTCACTTTTAAGA
The DNA here is from genome assembly GCA_001508335.1 of candidate division TA06 bacterium 32_111. GTDB lineage: Bacteria > Hydrothermota > 32-111 > 32-111 > 32-111 > 32-111. The sequence continues at coordinate 57,281 of LGFX01000003.1, read as the reverse complement.
TCTATATTTTTATTTTCTTTGTATCTAAAAACAACCGAAAGGTATTTGTTTTTCTCGACATAAAGGTTGTTATAGAACTTATCACTTTCAGAAAAATCTATCTCTTTTGAAATTATGTAATCCAAATCCATCCTTTCAGATTCAACCAGATCTATAAAAGTTCTCATATTCCTTTGCTCTGTAAACCTTACATAGGATATTGGATAATCTATAGAATGTTCTTCGTAAAGGGGGTCGTATCTTCCGGGTCCATACGATCTTGACATTGAAATATTTAACTCTTTATCATAGTAAGGTTGCCAAGGTATATCAAGATTTGTTATTCCTATATCAACGATTCTTCCCCTATCCCTTATTATTTCTGGAATGATTTCAACAGGAGCGTTAGATTTAGTTGAAGATGCTAAAAAAACTGCATCAAGACCAAAACCTTCTGTCATATCCAAAGAGATCTCCTTCAAGTTGTCTTTACCAAAAATCGCTCCGCTGCTGGCTCCATGTTTTAAAGAGAGTTCTACCCTTTCAGGGTCAATATCTATGGCTAAAACTTTAAATCCTGAAGCTTTGGATATCTGAAGCATGAGTTGACCAATAAGTCCCATTCCAACTATTCCAATAGTCTCACCGAATTGAAGGTTAGCCTGTCTTAAACCCTGTATTGCAATTGCACCTATGGTTGCCATAGATGCGTATTTCATATTTATACTATTTTTTAATTTTACACATAGGTTTTCTGGAATATAGTTGAACTCTGAATGTGTTGCATAGTTTCCCCCTCCACACGCTACCTTATCACCTATTTTAAGGGTGTTAACATTACTTCCAGTTTCAACAACTATACCGGAAAGAGAGTATCCTAAGGGGGAAAGAGAATCGAGTTTGTTCATAACTTTTCTGTATGTGGAAATGATACCCAACTGTTTAATTGTGTCGAGAACCTGTTTTACCTGTTCAGGTTTTTCTTTAGCTTTCTCTATTATATTCATTTTCCCTGTTCTTACCTTCATCGATTCGGTTCCCATTGAAACACAGGAAAAGATGGTTTTAACTATTACACCATTTTTTTTACATGAAGGTATTGGAACATCAACGATTTCAATTTTCCCATTTTTCAAATTTTGAGATATTTGAAGCATAACTCTCCTTTTTAAATCTAATTTTTTATTGTATCAATTTTTCTTAAATATTCAATAAAAAATCTTCTTATTGATTTTTTTTGATCGTTGAATATAATTTTTGGAGGTTATGTCAGGCGAGAGCCATCCAGACCGGATGGCTCTCTTTTTTTATGGGTAAAAGATTGCTTTTAATCATTGATGTTCAAAATTACTTTTTTGAACAAAATTCTAATGCCTATATAAAAGGCTCAAATTTACTGATAAGAAAAATAAACAGAACAATTAAATTTTTTGAAAAAAATAATGAACCCATTATATTTGTAAAATTTGTTCCATCAAAAAGAAAGAATAATTTTAACAAATGGTGGAAACATCTTCCTCAAGGTAAGGATTGTGAACTTTATAAAAGTCTTTATTTGCCAAAAAAATTTCAAATTTTCAAAAAAGATTCATATTCTATTTTTAGAAAAAGATCTTTTAGAAAACTTTTGAAAACTTTTGAAATAGAAGAGATATATTTTGCTGGAGTTATGACAGAACTTTGTGTTGAAAGTAATATAAGAGAATCATTTGAATTTGGATATGAAAATTATCTTTTTGAAGATCTTGTTGGATCAAGAAATATTAAATATCACAAATATTCGATTGAAATTATAAAAAGGGGGTTTGCAAAAATAATCAATTCAAAGGATTTTATTTATGGAAAATTATGATTTTGTAATAATTGGTGGTGGCCCAGCAGGTATAGGTTTTTTATTACAGATATCAAAAGATTTTAAAAAGGTTTTACTTTTTGAAGAAAAAAGGATTGGTGGAGATATATTTTATGCACATAAAATTACAAATTTTCCTGGTTTTTATGAGATAGATGGAAAAACAATTTGCTTTAGGTTTGAAAATCAGGTTAAAAAATTTAAAAGAAATATCAAATTCGAAAAAGTCCTAAAGTTAAAATGTTTCAAAAATTATGTTTTGGTTAAAACAGAAAAAGATATTTATAAAACAAGATATTGTATCATTGCAACAGGGAGAAAAGAGAAAATACTAAAAAAGTACTCTAAACTAAAACTTAAAAATAGGTACGAAAGTATAAAAGGGAAAAATATTTGTATAATAGGAGGAGGGGAAGTAGCTTTAGACCAATCTTTAACTCTTTTTAAGAAAGGTAAAAATGTAACGATAATTTCGAATGGAAATTTTGACAAAGTTAACAAGGAACTTTTAAAAAGTGTTAAAAAGATTACGAAAAGGATTTATCAATTTTCAAAAATTTTAGATTTAAAAAAAGTTGATAAAAAAGGGTACAAAATTCTCTTTCAAAGTAGAAGTAAAAATTATAAAAAATTCTTTGATGATATCATTTTATCCATAGGTTCATCTAAAAATCTTCCACCGATTAATAACAGAAACGAAAGAATTATTTTGTGTGGAAGTGTTAAAAGTAAAAAAATGAAACAGGGAAGTATCTCTTTTGCAGATGGAGTAAAACTCGCAATGGAACTTTCTATTAAATTGAAAAGGGGGAGAAATGAAAATAGTATTAAAAAATGAAATTAAAAGAGTATCAAGCGTTTACATTGTTGAAACTTTTGATGGAAACAAAATAGAATCTGTTGATGTTGAGCCAAAGATCTCAAAGAAATGTTATGAAAAATGGGTTTTGATATTATCAACACAGATAGGATGTCCTGTTGGTTGTCTTTTCTGTGATAGCGGATATAAATATATAAGAAATTTAACTTATAAAGAACTTATCCATCAGGTTGAGTTTATGATAAATGAAAGAAAAATTGATCCAAAAAGATTTAAAAAGTTTAAAGTCCAGTTCGCGAGAATGGGAGAACCATCCTTTAACGATAATGTTTTAGAAGTTATGAAAAATTTGAAAGAAAAATATCCTAATTATATACCATGTATATCAACAGTTTTTCCTAAAAACAGAAGAAGGTGGTTCAATGATCTTTTACTTATAAAGGATATTTTTATTGATTTTCAACTTCAATTTTCTATATATTCCACAGATGAAATCGAAAGGGACAAATTGATTCCTATCGAAAAAGAGGATTTTTATTTTTTGAATGAATATGGAAAATCTTTTCTTTCAAAAGGAAAAAGAAAGTTGGTATTAAATTTTCCAATAAATGAAAAAAATGAAATTTCTTCAGAAAAGATCTCAAAAATTTTTGACAGAAATTCTTTTTTAGTGAAGTTAACTCCGGTAAATCCGACATACAATGCAATTAAAAATGGTCTTTTTGATCTCTCCTATAAAAGGATGGAAGAGATAAAAAAAGATCTTAACGAAAGAGGTTTTGATGTTATTATTTCAATAGGCGATCCAAAAGAAAATGTTGTTGGTTCAAACTGTGGACAGTCTATTTTAAATTTACTATTGACTTAAAAAAATTTTTTATGTAAAATAAATTAAAAGGAGGATAAATGACCAAAAAAATTATTGTTATTTTTCTTTTGGTAGCAATGTTAACACCAACATTATTCGCAGCACCTGTTTTTTCAATTCAGAAGCAGAAAGGTGGAATAGTTCCATGTCTTTTAGGTATATTTGATATAAGGATGGGATATATTGCCAACGAAAAGGCTGTTAATGTTGATCTTTTAGAGGTATTACAGTTGGTTTTACCAATTCTTAGGGTTTACTATGCCTTTGTAGGATTCCAGAATGCAGGAATTGAGGGATGCTGCATAGGGTATGTAGGTGGTTACACTACAGCAAAGATGATGAAGGAAACAAAAGGAAGACTTATCGAGTGGCTGACCTATGTCCCAGTTGCCAATATTTACAGTTTAATCGTTTACATCACTGAAACGATGGGTGGAAAGACCTGGTCAGAAGTCGTAGCAAAAGAGAATCTGAAAAGAAAATAATTTGTTAATGTTAAAAAGAGGGGTTTTGTTAACCCCTCTTGATTTTTTTTATTTAAGTATTATAATATCTAAATAAGAAAATATTGAAAGGAGTAAAAATGTCAAGTCTTGTAAAAATTTCAGAATCCACATTTGCTGCTATACATTCTGTAGTCTATCTTGTAAAAGAAAAAAGGGTTGTAAAAATTGGAGAATTATCATCGATGACTGGAAGTTCGATACCGGTTCTTTCTAAAGTTTTACAGTATCTAACAAAAAGGGGAATTATAGAGTCAATTAGAGGTCCACAGGGAGGATTTATTTTTTCAAAGGATCCTTCAAAGGTAAACCTCCTTGAAATATTCCAAATTATGGAGGGACCTATTGAAAAAAATGTTTGTCCATTCAACAAGAAAAAATGTCATTTTAAAAGATGTGTCTTTGATAATGTTGTAAAAAAAATCAATAAAGAATTTTTAGATTATCTTGAAAAAACAACTGTTGCTGAACTCGCGAAAAAAATTTAAAAGGAGGAATTATGTTCTGTTATCAATGTGAACAAACCGCTGGTGGAAAAGGTTGCACAACTTTTGGAGTTTGTGGGAAAGATAAAGAAACTTCAGATCTTCAGGATCTTTTAGTTTCCCTTACTGAAGGTATTTCAGTTTATGCTTCAAGGTATTATAAATATGGCAAAAAGGATGTTGATGTTGATAGGTTCGTCTTAAAAGCACTTTTTACTACTGTAACGAATGTGAACTTCGATCCTAAAAAAGTTTACGAGATGATTTTAAATGGATTCGAAATTAGAGAAAAGGCGAAAAAAATCTACCATGACCTTGTGAAGGAAAAAAATCTAAAAGAGGAAAATTTACCTGAAAGTGCAACATTCGTAGTAGAAAAAGATTACCAAGAGGTTTTAAATGAATCACAAAAGTTTACCTTCGACAAAGATATAGAAAGATATGGAGAGGATATTGCCGGACTTAGGCACCTTATAATATACGGACTTAAGGGAACTGCTGCCTATGCTGATCATGCTATGATACTTGGTATAGAAGATGATGATGTTTACAAATTTTTCCACAACACCCTGAATCAACTTGCCGAAGGAGAAAAAGATAAAAACAGACTCATTGAACTCGCTTTAAAAGTAGGTGAGATAAATTTTAAAGTAATGGAGATGCTTGATAGAGCAAACACCTCTGCTTATGGAAATCCTGTTCCAACAAAGGTAAGAGTAACTCCAGTTAAAGGAAAATCAATATTGGTTTCAGGGCACGATCTGAAAGATTTATACCTTCTTTTAAAACAAACTGAAGGAAAAGGTATAAACATATACACACACGGAGAGATGCTGCCGGCTCATGGCTATCCTGAACTGAAAAAGTTCAAACACCTTGTTGGAAATTATGGCTCAGCTTGGCAAAACCAGAGAGAAGAGTTTGATCAGTTCAAAGGTGCAATACTTATGACAACAAACTGTATCCAAAAACCAAAAGAGACATATAAAAGCAGAATATTTACAACTGGACTTGTCCAGTGGCCTGATGTTGTTCATATAGATGATGAAAAAGATTTTACACCTTTAATAAAATCTGCACTTGAAAATGAAGGTTTTGAGAATGATGGGGAAGAAAAATATATAACCGTTGGTTTTGGACACAATGCAGTTTTAGGTGTTGCAGGAAAAGTCATTGAACTTGTTAAAGAAGGAAAGATCAAGAAATTTGTTCTTATAGGTGGTTGTGATGGTGCTAAACCTGGAAGGAACTACTATACGGATTTTGCAACAAAACTTCCAAAGGATACAATTATATTGACTCTCGCCTGTGGAAAATACAGGTTTAACAAGATTGATTTTGGAGATATAGATGGTATACCAAGATTGCTCGATATAGGACAGTGTAACGATGCCTACTCTGCAATAAAAATTGCTCTCGCCCTATCGGAAGCATTCAATCTTCCTGTGAATGAACTTCCACTATCACTTGTTCTTTCCTGGTACGAACAGAAAGCAGTCTGTATCCTTTTGACGTTATTATACCTTGGAATAAAGAATATAAAACTTGGACCAACGATGCCAGCATTTGTTAAACCTAACATTTATCAGGTTATAAGAGAGAATTTTAATCTTGTTCCAATTAAAAGTGTTGAAGAGGATATGAGAGAGATTCTCAACCAGTGAAGAGAATGTCGAGTAGCATCATGGTGGCAAAACCCGCCATGGTGCTTAAAGTTGCCAGATCAATATTACCGTTAGACTGACTTTCAGGTATAACCTCTTCAATCACAACATATATCATAGCACCAGCTGCAAAAGATAGAGCGTAAGGTAAAATTTGTGAAAAGAATGTTACAGTTAAAGCACCAAGTAAAGAAAATAAAGGTTCAACAACTGCTGAAAGGGAACCAAGCATAAAAGATTTACTTCTTGAAAAACCTATACCTCTTAAAGGAAAAGAAACGGAAGCACCTTCAGGAATGTTCTGTAATCCAATCCCAAGAGTCAAAACAAGTGATGGAATGAAAAGTTCAAATTCATGGGAATTTATCGAACCAAATGAAACACCTATAGCAAGACCTTCAGGAATATTGTGAAGGGTTATCGCTAATATTAAAAGGATGTGTTTTTCAAACCCACTTTTAAAACCTTCTGCTATGGAACTGTTTATGTGGAGATGGGGTATCATTCTATCAAGTAATTTTAAAAAGATTGTTCCAAGTATAAAACCTAAAATTGGAGGTATAAAAAAAAGTGTTTTAGAATTTTTTGATATTTCTATTGAGGGTAAAAGTAAGGAAAATATACTTGCAGCAAGCATTATACCACCAGAAAAACCGAGTATAAAATCTGAAATTTTTGGAGTGATTTTTTTGAAAATAAAAACGAAAGAGGAACCTAAAATTGTAAGAGAGAGTGTGAAAATCCCTCCAAGAAGGGCAAAAAATGTTGGATCAAATATTTCGATTATTAAATTCTTCATCTTTCAACAAATCGTATGAAATTTTCTTTAAAGGTGTTAAATTCCTTAAGTGGAAAAAGATGATCCCCTTTATGTAAAAAGATATTCTTCACATCGTAATTTTTTAACAGTCTCTTTGTCATATCACAGTATGTTATAATATCATAAATTCCAAGATGGATTTCACTTACATTCAAAAATTCTGAATTTTCAATTTTTCTGTCAGCAACAAAATACTGGATTTCAAAATATCCTTTTCTGTCAGCGTGCGTCATGTCATTTACCCAGTAAGCAAAGTAAGGTTTTCTACCTATTCTTGCATAATCAGGATATTTGAACTTTTCAGGAAAAATTGAAAGAATTTTTCCAGCATATCTAAAAAATTCTTTCCTTTCATACAAAAGTAAACCTAAACCTTTTGTTTGTTTTTTCGCCTCAATGAAAGGTGTTATAAGCATTATACTTTTAACCGATCCTTTAAATTTAGTGTAAAAAAGTTCTGTGACATAAGAACCAAAAGAGTGGGAGACTATTTTAATCTCTTTACATCCATTTTTTTTTATAAATTCAAAAATCGTATTAACATAAGTTTTAAAATCTCTCTCCTCTGTATAACCATGGAAGGGATGGTCAGATGCAAAAAAAGAAATATTCTTTTTTTCCAATATTTCGAAATACCTTCTAAAAGAATAGGATGTTCCTCCAAGTCCGTGTAAGAGAAGTACGCAATTTTTATTATAATTTTCGATTTTGTAATGAAAAAAGACATTCTTAAACTTTTTTCGAAATAACATAAAAAAATATTATCATAAAAAAAACTATTTTCAACATATTGACTTTAAATGTTATTACAATATATTTACTCCATATGAAAAAGATATACCTTTCAATATTTGCTTTAATTCCTGCAATAATATGGGGTTATTCATTTATTGCAACTAAATATGCTGTTTCTTACATAAAACCAGCAACTTTAGGTTTTTTAAGATTTTTAATTTCTTATATTATTTTAGAATTTTTAGTTTTTATAAGAAAAGAGAATAGTAAAGTTATTCTAAAAGATAGAATTCTATTCTCTCTTATGGGATTTTTTGGAATCACCTTCTATTTTTTAGGTGAAAATTTTGGATTAAAATATACAAGTTCATCAAATGGTGCTTTGATCGTTTCAACTATCCCAATCTTTACCTTACTTGTTGATAAAATAGTTTATAGAAAAAAAATATCACCTGTTCTTACCTTAGGAATATTTCTCAGTTTTGTAGGTATATATATACTGCTTTTTGGGTTTTCTCCAATTAAAAATGTTAACGTTAAAGGTGATCTTGTTATGTTCATCCCTGTTTTATCATGGGTGATCTATACATATATTTCAAAGATGAAGAGTTCAAAATATTCGGTTCTTTTCATTACAAAAGAGATGACATTCTATGGAGCGATATTTTTTATTCCATTCGTCTTTTTGGAAAAAGGTAATTTTTGTATTTTTAAGTTGAACATACCAACTATCCTTTCTGTTCTATATCTCGGTATTGTTTGTTCATCCCTTGCATATATATTATGGAACAAAGCTTTAAAAGAGTTTGATGAAAAAGTAGTGAATTCTTTCATATACACGGTACCAATATTCACTATAACAGGTGAAATTTTTCTGTTAAAAACTTTTCCCAAATTTAATTTTTATCTTGCACTTGCTCTTGTTATTACAGGTTTGATTTTAACAAATTTTTCGAATGATTAGTTACAAAATTGTAAATAAAATTACAATTTTGTTAAAAACTTTATCTTTTCAAAAATATAAGTTATTAAATTGCAAGACTTAAATTCTGGCATAGATTTTGCTTCTTTAGATAGTAAAAAAAGGAGGCAAAATGAAAAAAAGAGTTTTAATAACAGTTCTTTCTCTTCTTCTTCTCTTATCTGTTAACATTTATGCTCAGGATACAACAACAGATGATCCAACAGATAGCTATCAACAGGAGATGAACCAGCAGAAGGAACAGAACGAAGGTCAGACACAGAATATTGAACAGAATAGAAACAAAGAGCAGAATGGAGTTAAGGAAAAAAATCAAGAAGGGAATCTTAACCAGGAAAAGAATCAGATAAAGAATCAAGAGAGGAATAAAAATGAAGACAAATCTGCAGAGAATAAGAACAAGGAAGAAAACAAAGTGAAAAATCAGGAGAAGAATTTTGTAGATGAAGATGGAGATGGGATATGTGACAATACCAAAGATGGTGATGGCAACGAGTACCAGTACAGAAATAAAAATCAAACAAGAAACCAGCAAAAACATGGAGAGGGAAATTGTCAAGAAAATTGTAATAGGACCCCCCAAAATGATACTAGGAAGAAAAATTAGACCTCACACTCCCTTTTTAAATAAAACGGCTACACTGGAAGGTATCCCTTCCTTCCAGTGTTTGCTATTTGTTATTCTGTTCTTATTTGTTCCACTTTTTTCAGCGGCTCCACCCAAAAATTTGGGATATGTTTATGGATATAAAGACAAAAATGGTGATGGCTTAAATGATATCTATCAGGATAAAAATGGTGATGGCATTAATGATCTGAACGGTGATACATTGATAAAAATAGATTTTGTAGATGATGATAAAGACGAGATAAACGATATATTTTCAGATGAGGATGGAGATGGGATAAATGACAAATTTTTCGAATCAAAATATATGCCTGTTATTGACAGGGATAGTAATTTTGTTAACGATGTAACAGGTCATGGTTACAAAAAAGGGTTTTACGATGGATATAGTTATGGAAAGGTAGTTGAGGAGTTGGGTATAATTCTTGAAGATTTTGTTGATACGGATGGAGATTTTACGGATGATAGAATAGGAAGAAGTATAAAAGATTTTAAGAAAAGCGATAGGTTTATAGATGAAGATGGTGATGGTATAAACGATGTCAGGCAGAAAGGGGTTATACCTGATTTGAAATATAAAAGGATCATAACACCCCAACCAAAAAAGGGGAAAAGATGACCAAAAAGATAATATCTATAGTATTAGTTTTTGTTTATTTTTCTATCTTTTCAAACGGTATAAAAATCGGTTTTACTGATAACCTTTTTAAAACTAATGACAACATATCTGATGCTGTCCTTTCCCTTGAAATGAATTTTAAAAAGAATTTCGAAAAAACCGATATCTTTTTCAATTTTGGTATGAATACACCTTTTATAAACAACTACTATATAAGTTTCCCCTCTGATTTACTTTACCAGATAGTTTTTAAAGATGATATGAAAACAAGTTTAATTTCCGGAATCTATTCTTACCAGAACTTTTATTTAAACGATTTTTACAGAGAGAACAACCTCCTGACACCAGGTATTTTTATAGATTTTAAAAGGAATTTCGATTTCTTTTACACCTTAAAAAACTCTTTTGATCTTTATTATAACTGCTATCCTTTCTATAACACTAACTCCTCGGCATATTTAGAGATTCTTAACAAAAATTATCTATATTTTCCTTTCAACTCCTCTTTTCATTTATACACTAAAGCTGGATACAAATCTAAAGATGGAATACTACTTTTGAATGTAACTCCCCTTGTAAGTTTAAACATTTTTCGTTTCATAGGTTTATCTCTTTCTTACAACTTCCAAAAAGTTTCCTCGAAAACTATTGATTATCATTATGATGATTCTTTTTTGGATGATTATTCTTTTGATAAAAATATTTCTTTAAATGGGAAAATTACTTTTCAAGTCAATCAAAGTTCAAAATTCGTATTCTCTTCAACATATGAAAATGTTGATTTCTTGCCCTTAAAACATATAATTACTGACTCTTTGTTTTCAGAGGGAGAAATCGAAAACAGAACAGATAAAATTTTACATTTAGGATTTAACTTTATTTACTCAAAAGAGAAAAATGTCTATAATATAAATTATGAATTCATTAAAAAAGAATCAACAAATTCTTACTATAATTTTAACTCTAATACTATCAATTTTTCATTTAAATTTTAATTCCTGCTCTTTTTTCTCCAACACAACATATGAGTACATAAGGTGTGTTATAAATGAAGATACATTAAAGTTCGAAAAGAATTGCAATGGTGAAAAGGATTTGGGATATTACTATCTTTACGGAGAGAATGAGGATAGAAGTGTTAGTGTTGTTATATCTTTCCCTGATACCACAAGATTCAATTATATATATATTCCATACGATTATAACACATACATAATTATAAATTTTAAAAGTTCAGCTAAAATTTACAAATGCTCTTCATATCTTGGTTATGGAAAAATATATATAGAGTCCTCTCCAGATTCTTTTTTCAATCAACTTGCTGGAACTTTTGAAGGAGTTTTGTTGAACACCGAAGATTATAAAGATAGTTTAAAAGTTGAGTATGGGGAGTTTCTATTCTATTTTAATCAGCAGGAAACGATATGATAAAAGTTGTTCCTTTTGATAATATTGTGGAAAAAGTTATTTCTCCATTATAAAGGTTAACTATTTTTTTTACAGAGTAAAGTCCTATACCTGTTCCAGATCCTTTTTTGAAATATGTCTGGTAATCCTTTGTTGTAAAATATAGATCAAAAATTTTTTCCTTAATTTCATCACTGATTCCCTCTCCAGTATCTTCAATTTCAAGAAAAATTTTGTGATTTTTAAAATATGTTCTCACCATAATATTTTTAATGGAAGAATTCTGCAATGCATCTATAGCGTTATCTATAATATTATCAAAAACCATTTTTAAATCATTTTTGTTTATCTTTAATCTTGGCAATCCACCACCTTCATAGAACGAAACACTTATATTTTCTGATCTAAAAGTTTGACTTAAAAATTTTAACTCATTTTTTACAAATTCATTCAAATCTATATACTCTTCTATATTCGTAGTTTTTTTGTTTAGAAGTAATTTTAATTGATTTGAAACGAATTCTATATTTTCAATTACCTTATCGAGTTTGAACTGTCTAACAAGTTCAGGTCTTTTTTTTACGAGTATCTGTAAATAACCATAAACGGTTGTTAGGGGATTGTTAATATTGTGAACTATAGCCTCACTGAATTTCTCTATTGTTAAGGTTCTATTTATTCTTAAAAGTTCGAGATTCTTTTTTGCTTCCTCTTCATCTTTGATAACAGTATAGAAAGCGTTTATATAAAATGAAATAAATGTTGCAATGAAAACGAGAACCAAAATATGTATTGAAACAAAAAGGAAGAGTATATCGTTAAAATATTTGAATTCTAAATTTTTATCCTCCCAGAAGATCATCGTATATTCAGGTAAATTTTTATATTTGGACTTTTTATAACTAACAAGAAAATTTTTTGTTTCGAAAAAGCCGTAAGAACTGTTTAAAATATAGTACTTTTCAAATTCCTTTTTCACTTCATCGGGAATCTGATTTTGATCTATAAAAATAGAAAAATATCTTCCATCATCTCTTTTTTCATAAAAAATGTTTAGAAATATATTTTTACTCTCTTCAGGAACCTTGTAAAATTTTTCACCATTTTTTATAAATAGATTATTTTCAAAAATATAAAAATTTGGATTATACCTGTTTTCTTTTTCAAATTTAAAATCTTTAAAAAGGTTTTCTTCTTTCAATATAGAGAAGAGATTAGAATTTAAAAGGGAGATCATATTTTTTAAACTGTTTTGACTGTTTACAAAACAATCCTGTTTAATGTCCTTCTTTACATTGTTGTACAAAATGAAAGAGAAAGAGACTTCAAGAAGAAGTATTACTGTTGCTATTGTTATAATGTAAAAAAGGTACTCTTTTTTCATTTATAAAAAAACCTTATAAAGTTTATTTTTATATCTTAACATTAAGATTAAAGCAATATAATAGAATAAAAAGAAAAAGTAGAATGGAACAAGTTCCCTTTTTCTTAAAATTATTGGTAAAGAATAAAATATTGGATAAGTTAGAAGAATAAAAATAAAAAGATAAGATGTAGCAAAATACTCAACGGGGCTACCCTTTTCATAAAGTTTTAAAACTTTATTCATTATAAGTATTATGGAATGTATCATATTTAAAGAAATGGCAAACTGGAACAATTTTAAAGATTGCATAACCTTTTTGTAATCTTCAACATACAAAGTAAAAGTCCAATGGATATAGTTTCCCATCCAGAAAAGGATTGCAAATACAAAAATAATTAAAATTGAATAGGAGATAATGTTGTACTTTATATTAATAAGAAAATTCTTTGTGAAAATGAAAAGTGAAATTTGGTTTATAAAGCACAAAAAAATGAACATAGAGTATAAAATCTTGTTGCTGAAAGGGACATTTATAAAAACGGAAATGAAAGAGAGAGTCAAAAATAAAAAGAAGAAGGAGATTAAAGTTTTTGAAGGTGGGTAGTGAAAAATTATTAGAAAGATCAATGTTAAAAAAGATATACCAAGAAAGAGGGAAAAAACAAGTTCAAAAATTGAAAATCTTTTTTCAAGTTCTAAAATTACCGTTTTGATTTTTTCGCCTTCTAATACTTTGTAAACAACCTTAGATGAAGGTTCAATTCTATCGAAAATCAAATTGAATAGATAATGCTTGTTTTCAATTTTTATGTCGTTCACATAGATCAATTTATCTCCAATCGATATACCTGTTTTGTAAAGATTACTTGATGTTGGAATGTATTTAAAATATATTCCATCCTTTCTTTCATCATAGGTTGCCCTGTCGGTTGAAATAAGGGAAGCTTTGTAAGTTGCAAATAACTGAACTACAACACATAATAAATAAAAAACGGTTAAAATTGTTCTGTTTAAAATTTTCATAATTTTGAATTTAAATAATTTTTATATATCAATGCTGAAAGTAATGGGATAATTGAGAAACTTAGACACAAATTTACAGGTAGAATCTCTTTTTTACCAAAAGATACTGGAAAAGCATAAAGAAAAATATATGGTAAAAAACCAAGAAGAAAAAGAATTGAAAAAGTTGTGACAAGATCAAACTTTTTTTCTTTTATATTATAATAGATAGAATAGATCATTAGAATTATTCCAACCATAGTCATAATACTGATAGAAAACTGAGTTATCTTTACCGTTGTCATAAGTCTGTTTAAATTCGATTTGGTTAAGGTTAAAGCAAAAATAAGGTATCTAACTAACCAAATAAGAAAAAGAAAGAAGGATACCAGATAAGTAACTACAAGGTATTCCTTTTTGTAATCCTTTTTTAGAATAAAAGAAAAATGGATTATTATCGCAGGTAGAAAGGATGCGGATATTATTAAGAAAATGTAAAGTTGGTATGTAATGAAAGATACAAGTGAAAATATATGAGCAACCGATATAAGAGAGTAAAAGAGAAAGACGAAAAAACTCTCTTTTGAATTTTCCCCGAAGGAAAGGTAAAAAAGAAAAGATAAAAAGAAAATCAAAAAGACCATAATCAGTTCAAAGATAAAAAAATTTCTTGAATAATAGTATCCAAGTTTTACTGGAATGTTCAAAATTTTTTTATCCCTTGTAATAGTGTATATGTATACCTTATCTACTCCACCTTTTTCTATAATATTTCCTTTAAGGTCAAAGAGAGATTTTGGAACTTTACCATTTAAGGCAACTATTTTATCCCCAACTTCAAGGTTAGAAAAAAAAGCGGGAGAAAAATGTTTTATATAAACTATTTCTATCGTTCTGTCATCATTCTCTTTGTAAATCGCCCCATCTGAAGATAGTTTATAAATATTATAAAAACCTAAAAAATTTACAACTATTATTATAACTGAAAGGATTATAAATAAATTGAAATTATATCTCATTATATATCAAATTTTATCTCCATTCCTTCTTTCGCTGCTTTGAGATTGAACTTTGGATATCTGTTTTTTAAATCAACCAATATCTCTTTTAACTCCTTATCCCTTCTCATAGGATCATGATGTGTGAATATAACTTTTTTGTTGCCACCAATCTTTGCTATTTCCATAACATCGTCGTAAGTAGAATGTCCCCATCCTCTTTTTGATTTTATTTCTTTAACTGTATATTGTGCATCATGAACAAAAATTTCAGAATCTTTGATAAAATCTGAGAACTCTTTTTTGGTTGTTATATTTTCACCATAATCTAAAAGTTCATTGTCAGTTATGAAAGCGATTTTTTTGTTTTTGTATGAAAATTTTAAGCCTACACAACCTGAAGGATGATTGTTTTCAATAGTTTCTATAAAAATGTCATCGATGTTAAAACTTTTTTGTAGATTTTTATGTTCAATTTTCGAGGGAAGATTTTTATAATCAGCAGGGAAGTATGGTTGTTTCATTTGAAGGGATAAAACTTCAGAAACATTCTTTTTTCCAAAAATCTCAATTTTTATATCTGAATTGAAAATTGGAGCAAAGAAAGGTAGCCCTTGAAGATGATCCCAATGGTAGTGTGTAAAAATTATATATATTTTTTTTACTTTTCTTTCGTTTAGATAGAAATTAATGTTTCTAATTCCAGTTCCAGCATCTATTATGAGAAAAGTATTTTTATTTTCTATTGAAATACAGGTAGTGTTGCCACCAAAAAAGTTTGTTTCTTTTCCAGGGGACGGAACGGAACCCCTTACCCCCCAAAATCTTAATTTAAACAACCATTACCTCTTTTTTTAAATTTTAAAGATAAATAATATTAAGTCAATAAACAAAGAACCTATTTTATCAATTCCAAAAAATTTTCCTGTGGAATAAAAACTGTATAACTACCAAGGTAATATGGTAATATTGAATACTCATTAAAAGTAAAATATATTCCCTTATCGTTGATATTGAAAACTTCAAATGTTTCAAAATCTAATGGAATAGAAAATTGAATATCTTCAGTAATATTTTCTTTCATTTGATTTTTTATATCTTTTTCACAAAAATCTGCAAGTTTTTTCAAACCATCTTTTTTCAATTTATAATATTCTTTCAAATCGATCTCTTTTTTTGAATTTAAATCGTAGTTGAAAGAAAAGTAATTATGTGATGGATGGGCACCTCCAGCATAGGATTCGTTGTAGAATCTGATACTAATATAATCATTGTTTAAAGCAAAAATAGAACAGGAAAGATCTGAGAAAAAGGTCAATTTAGAGAAGAAAGTATCCTCTTTTGAACTTTTTACAAGTTCAGAGTAATCCTTTTCAAACATATTTTTTATTTTTTCTTTTATTATATTATTTACCTCATTATACCTTTCACCATTGAATTTTGGATATTCGTAAATGCACTTAATTTTGTCGGTTTCATATTTAAAGGTGTCTTTTGTAAAATCTGTTGAATAAATCTTATAAAAAATAAAAATTGAAAAAAATAGAATCATAATTTTTTTCATCAAAACCCTCCTAACATTTATTAAATTATCACAATATTTAAAAAAGTCAATATTTACCTTTTAAACTTAAAATCAAGATAACTCTTGTAATCCTCAAATTTTGTAGAATCTAAAATTGAATATATGTTTAAGGCATCGTTTAGAAGAAGCAGAGATTCCGGATATTTTTTTCTTCCTTCTTCAAAATATTTTTGTGCTTTTTTGAGATTTCCTAAAATTGCGTTAATGTTTCCCTTTAAAGAATAGTAGAATGTATCATCATCAAATTTTAAAAGGTATGAATCAAGCAAACTGTTTGCTATATAAAATTGAGAGCAATCTAACAAAGATAAAAGATAGAATTGAATGAAATCTTTATTATTAGGGTATTTTTTATATAATTTTTTAAATGTAATTCTTAAAGAATCAAAATCTTTTTTTTCATATAGTTTTTTTATATAAAAATAGGTTTTCAATATATCATCCTCTTTGTTAAAGAATGAAAAATAGAGTTCGTTTTCAGAAATGTTGATTTTAAAATAATTGTACATGATATAATTTAGGTCATAAAGATTGTTTATCAAAGATATTTTCGTGAGAGTAGTGTCATCAAAAATTTTATCATCATTTAATTCATTTAGTTGATTAAAACGAATTAAAGTTGGTTCGTTGAAATCAAATATCATAGATTTTTTATCGTAAACTATTTTTGAGGGACCAAAAAAAATTCTTGATCTATAAGAAAAATCAAAAACAACTATAAAATAAGAGTTTTTTAACGAATCAAAATCAATTGAAAAATATTTTTCTTTTGAATATATCAGAAATTCTTTATCCTTAAAAAGGTTTTTATTAAAAGAAAAAACAAGAAAAGTATTTGAATATATTTGAAAAAAGGTAGTCAGAAAAAAAATTAAAATTAAAAATTTTTTCACATTAGATTTTCTCAACAATTTCAAAAATTGTTTTAAGAAAAGTTTTTTGTTTTAAATTTTTAAAATCTATCTTTTTTTCAAGTTTTTTAGACAATAAAAAACCTTCAACTTCAAAGATTGAAGAGAATGGGTCCATTATTATAGAGTCGAGCAATGCCCATCCATCTTTATTAAAAATATCCTTTATTTCGATTAATTGATATTTTTGTACATTTTTAACCCAGATATCTGAAAAGTTTGAAACCTTTTCTGAACCGTTGATTTCTATCTCGAAATTTGAAAGGGATAGAAAGAATCTTGATAGAATAAGATTGTTTTTCTCAAGGTAATCTGAAATATCGACAGAAAGTTGATCCTCCTCATCTTCATATTGAGATAATATTCTTGAGATAAGACCTGATTTGAAAGCAAAATTGGTAACTATTATTCCAAACGTTTCCATTTTTCTCCTGTCAATATTCTCCCTTTCGAAAAAAGTCTTATTTTTAGATTTTTCAAGGATATAAACTACTTTTGAAAGTGTCCGTAATAGCCAGTATGTTCCTCTGAAATTTGATTTTGTATTGACTGAGAATCTTATATCGTTCCCATCTATATCTATTATAAATGGATATTTGCCAGGCCTTATATAAAGGTCTGAAACCTCATAAACATCTGAAAGGTCGTAACCTAATATATCAAAAAATTTTTTACCTGTGTAAGCTATATCTTTACCCTTGAACATGGTGTTTACATTGTTATCAAGATGCACGGGGTAGGTTCTAAAAAAGGGATCTCCAAATATATATGATGGGTAACTCTTTGCATGGAGTTTTAATTTTTTGGCAAGTTCCTGCTCAAGTTGATTTTTTAATTTTTTAAAATCTTCTCTTGTAAGATCATCAAGTTTTTCAATATCTTTAAAAATATCCTTTTCTTTTAAACCGTTTATTTTTGTAAAAAACTCAAAATAACTTTTGAAATTTTTACTTTTGATATACTCTTCTCTTTCGAGAACAACTTTTTCTATTCTATCTTTAAATTTTTGTGTAGGTTGAAAAAAATGTTTCTGGATACTTATTATCTCTTGCAAGGATGTCTCATGCTCAGCAAGATCTGCAAGATGGCTTGTTGTCGTATCCTTATTGTTAAAATTTATTCTGTCGTTAATTATATCCATCGCTGTTGAAAGAAATATATCAAAATGTTTTTCCTGTTGAGGAGTTTTTTGAAGAATGTCACAGATCTTTTTTATCTTCAAAAGAGTATCTTTTTGCTGCTGTGAAAAATTTTTCTGATATTTTTTTAGTAGGTAAAAAATTTCTTTGTAATCTTTATCTGTATCCATGAAATTTTGTATCTCTTCAACAGAATTAAGTAATCTTTTTCTATTTTCTATTGTGGAATTGGTTAAAAAATTCCATCTCTCCTTTTGGTAATTTATAAGTAGATTTTTGAATGTAAGAGTAACGTAACCGTATAACTCTTTTATTCTGTTGTTCATAAAATCTCCTTTTGAATTAAAAATAATATTACAATATTTTTAAAAAAATATCAAACTTTTTTTGTAAGTTGTTATGTATTAAAAACTTAAATTTTTATTAAAATTTTTTTAAAATGAATTATAGTTATAAATTAAGAAATTTCAATAACTTGTAAAATTGCAAAAAGGATTTGTTGACATTTTTTTTCTAATGTTTAATATTTACAATATGAATAAGGGGTTTTTCCAGAACAACCTTTCATTAAAATTGGTTTCACTTCTAATAGGAATTTTAATCTGGTTTTACGCATTTATTCAAGAAGACCTTACTATGACGATTCCCGTTAAAGTTAAAATTTTAACAAATGAGGAAAATAGTTCATATTTTATTTATGAAAGTAGCAAATTAGATATAGATTTTTTAGGGAAGAGGAAAGATTTTTTGCTCTTAAAATTTTTAAAAAAATTACCTGTTTATGAGATTAGAATAGAAGGGGATACCCTTGGTGAAAAGGTAGAGGATTTAACTTTTGAAAATGTTTTGGTTCCTTCACAGGTAAATTTAAAACCTCTAAAGTTTAAAGGGAAAAAATTTTTAAAATTTTATATCGACAGAGAGTTGACTAAAGATGTATCCATAATTCCAAAATTTAAAGGAGTGTTGAATCAAAATCTTTCCTTTTATAAGGATGTTGAAATTTCCCCCAAAAAGGTTTCTATATCCGGTCCAGAAAAACTTTTGAAAAACATAGATTATCTTGAGAGTGAAGAGATAGAACTATCGAAACTGAAAAAGAGTCAATCTTTGAAAGTAAAAATTAAAAGGGTCAACGAATTTATAGAATATAAGGATAGTTTAATAAATGTAAAATTCTATATAGAAAAGAAAGTTGTGAAAGTTTTCAAAGGTGTTCCTGTTCTTTTTATCAACAGAAAACCAAATTTAAGATTTTCACCAGATAGTTTAACAGCAATTTTAGAAATCGAAGGTCCGGAGTCTATAGTAAAAAATATGTTACCTGGTGAATTGACTTTAACTGTTGATCTTTCAGGGATAGAAAAAAAGGGAGAGTACCTGCTGAGAATAAATCAACCAATAAAAGAGTTTGTAAGAATAAAGAATATGAATCCATCGGAGGTTAAAGTTTTAGCACAATGACAAAAATTTTGGGAATAGAAACATCATGTGATGAAACTTCTGTGGCTATCGTTAAGAATGGGGTTGATGTTCTATCTAATGTTGTTAAAACACAACTGGTTCATTCAAAATTTGGTGGTGTTGTTCCAGATCTTTCATCAAGGGAACATGTTAACTTTATTCTCGATGTTGCCAGAGAATCGTTAAGAAAATCAAATTTAGAAATTAAAGATATAGATGCAGTTTCAGTAGTTAATGGACCTGGTCTTGTTGGTTCACTTATGGTTGGAGTTTCCTTTGCTGAAGGGATATGTATAAGATTTGGTAAAAAACTTATAACAACAGATCACATTGTTGGACATATTTATGGAAATGTTTTAACTTATAAAAAAATCTCATTACCTATGCTTTCACTTGTAGTTTCAGGAGGACACACATCAATATTTTTTGTTAACAAGGATTTCGAAATAAAAACTTTGGGGAAAACAAAAGATGATGCTGCCGGAGAGGCTTTCGATAAGTGCGCAAAAATTTTGAATCTCGGATATCCAGGGGGTCCATTGATCGAAAAGTTTTCCAAAAATGGTGATGAAAAATTTTATAGATTTCCCGTTTCCAGACTTGAAGGGTACGATTTTTCATTCAGCGGATTGAAAACCTCAGTTCTTTATTATAAAAGGAAAATGGGAGAGGAGTTTGTAAAAGAAAATATAAGTAATATAGCAGCATCTATTCAGAAAGCGATAGTTGAGCAACTTTTGAGTGTCTTCGAAAAATGTTTTGAAGATAACAAAAATAATATAAAATCCGTTTCCATAGCTGGTGGAGTTTCAGCAAATGGTTATTTCAGAGAAAAATTCAAAAAACTTTTTGAAAATAGAGTTGATAACATTTACATCCCTTCGATGGAGTTTTGCACAGATAATGCAGCCCTTACTGCAGGTTTGGCTTATTTAAAATACAAAAAGAATATCTTTTCTGAATTAGGTGTAAAAGTTTTTTCAAGGAGTTGATATGGATAGGGAATTATTGAAAGATCTTGATAAAAACATCGTTAGAAAGATTGAGGAAAAGATTGGTAAAATCGATGAAAAATTTATTGAAAGTTATTATAAATTCAACAGGTTGGATTTTATCGAGAATGTTTGTTTATGTTTGAACGATAAAAGAGTTAAAAAAAATATTAATGAGATATTATCTGACCAAATCCTTTTAAGAACAACATACAATGAAAACTCAATAAATTTTTATGTTGATGACCAGATCATAAGTTCCATCTCTTCACCGGCGATAATATTTTATATGTTGAAACTACTTGATCCTAAAGAGGGAAATAAAATATTAGAGATAGGTTCCGGAGTAGGTTATACCTCTGCACTTCTATCCTATTTGATCAAAAACGGACATATTTTCACTATAGAAATTAACGATACCTTATTCGAAAAGTTGAAAGAGAATATTAAAAGGTTCAATCTTCAAAATGTTTATGCTGAAAAGGGTGATGGTGGTTATGGTATGGTTGATTTTGCCCCCTATGATAGGATACTCGTATCATGCACGGTTGCAGACATAACGAGTTTTTGGGTTGAGCAGTTGAAGGAAGGAGGAAAAATTGTTGCTCCACTATCAACGAGAGGTTATCAGGTTATAGTTGAACTTGAAAAAGTAAAGGATGATAAACTTGAAGGAAAGATTCATAAACATGTTCACTTCTTTCCATTGAAGGGGAATTTTTCTATAGTTTCACATTATTCATACTATGAAAAGAGTTTAAAGAGTTTAAAAAAGATAATTGAAGAAAATGCAGAATTAAACACACAACTTTCCAACATGTTTGAAAAATTTAGTAAAGAGGAGATAGATGATTTTCTTTTTTATCTTTCTATCAACGATCAAAATTTCATTACTTACTATCCTCTTGAAGGATTTCAAAAGAATGTTTGCTACGGAATATTCGTAAGGACAAGGGGAAGCGGAATAGCATTGATGCAAAATAAAAAAGTTTACTTTTGGGGAAATGAAGAGGCAATAAAGATTTTCAACAGGAGATTGGATGATTTCATCAAAGAGGGTAAGCCAAAAATGTCTGATTATACACTGAAAGTTTTTCCAGGAAACAAAGAGTATCTTAAAACTGATAATGAAATTTTAATATACAGGAAAAGTTCTATTACCGTATTTTCAAAATGATTTTTTCAATGTCCTTTTAAGGTTATCATCTCTTTTCATCTCTCTTATCTCATTTATACATTGTTTAACAGAAAGAAAAGAACCTATAAAACCGAGTATTGTTCCAAAAAATATGAAAAAGAATACAGCGTTGCTATTCATAAATATTATGTTTGGGATTTTTTTACTTATGGTTTCAACAAGTAAATAGAGTATGAGAGTGGAGATAAGAGATCCCAAAAATCCATAAACCATGCCTTCAATTATATATGGTAATTCAATATAAGTTTCTTTTGCTCCAACGAGGTCCATTATATCAATCTGTTCCTTTCTTGCGTAAACGGTCAACCTTATTGTGTTGAAAACGATAAATATTGAAGCAAAAATTATTATTATTCCGAGAAAGATATCTATAAAGAAAAGTATTTTTACGAGTTTATCAAGTTCTTTTATCCATTCAGAACCATAATCTATATCATCAACTCCTTCAAAAATTTTTATCTTATCAGAGATCTCTTTTAAGTATTCTGGAGTTTTAAAAGACATACTTATATTTACTTTTATCGAGGGTGGTAGAGGGTTGGTTTCAAAAGCCTGAAGCAAAGTTGCATCCTCTTTTAGGTCATTCTTAAACTGCTGTAATGCCTCCTCTTTTGAAACAAACTGTGTAGATTGAACTCCAAGTATCGTTGAAATGTTTTTCTGCAAGTCTTCTATCTGTTCTTCAGATATGTCCTCTTTTAGATAAACAACCATCTCTATTCTATCTTCTGCAATCCTTATAACATTTAAAAGGTTTGTTGTTCCAGCCATAAATAATCCGAAAATGAATATTGCTACGGTTATCGTGCCAATAGTTATAAGGTTCATAGATTTATTTTTAAAAAATCCCTTGAACGTCTCCTGAAAAATATAGATCATTCTTTTCTCCCTGAAAGATCGAGTTTAAAAATATCCTCCGGTTTTACGATTTTTCCCTCTCTAAGACCAACAACTTTTCCTATAGATGTTTTGATAAGGGAATAATCGTGTGTTGCCATAAGGATGGCTGTTCCTTTAGTATTTATATCGAAGAGTATCTCCATAATCTCCTTTGTGCCTTCGGGATCAACGTTTCCAGTTGGTTCATCAGCAACCAGTATAAAAGGTTCTTTGACGAGAGCCCTTGCAATGGCGACCTTTTGCTGTTCTCCTCCAGAAAGTTGATATGGGAAAGAATTTCTTTTGTGGGATATCCTTACCAGAGATAAAGCTTCAAGTGTCTTTTTTCTGATATTCTGATACCTCTCACCTATTACCTGTAAGGCGAAAGCAACATTATCGTAAACGTTCCTATCCTTCAACAGTTTGAAATCCTGAAATATAACACCTATTTTTCTTCTAAGGAGTGGAATCTCGTTCTGTTTTATAGTTTTGCTACTATAGTTTCCAACGATGACTTCACCTTCAGATGGGAAAATATCCATGTATATCATCTTCAAAATAGTTGATTTGCCAGCACCACTTTTCCCTATAAGGTAATAGAATTGCCCTTTTTCAAAAAAGAGATTGACTTTGTTGAGAGCAAGCCAGTTGTTTTTATAATATTTTGAAACGTTTCTAAATTCTATCATAAACGGATTTCCCCTTTTTGATTATTGTATCTTTATCGAGTCCATACTTTTCAAACAGTTCTTCAACTTTACCGGATTCACCGAAAGTATCGTTTAAAGCAACGAAATCTACTATAACGGGATTATTTCTAACAACATATTCTGAAATTGCACCGAAAAGTCCACCGATATATGAATGTTCCTCGCAAACAAGAATTCCTTTTGAAATGTTTAAAATCTTATCGATTGTTTTTGTATCAAGAGGTTTTATTGTGTACATATCAACAACACCACAAGCTATACCTTCCTTTTTCAGAGTCTTTTCAGCTTCAAGTGCTTTTGAGACCATCTGTCCTGTTGCGATTATGGTGATATCTTTTCCAATTCCATGAATAAAGGATTCACCTATATTAAACTCTGTTCCCTCTTCATATATGTCGTAAACATCGTTCCTTGAAAGTCTCATATATAGGTAGGAATCATAATTGTAGATCTTTTCCATAAGGTTTTTAACCATGGTTGAATCTGATGGTGAGAGTATTGTCATGTCTGGAATAACCCTTGTTAAAGCGATGTCCTCAAGCATCTGATGACTTGCCCCATCCTCTCCAACGGAAATTCCAGCATGTGTCGAAACCAGTTTCACATTCCAGTGTGGATATGCAATTGAGTTCCGTATCTGATCGTAGACTCTACCGGTTAAAAAAATTGCAAAAGATGAACAGAAAGGTTTAAAACCTACTGAAGCAAGACCTGCCGCTGTAACAACCATATCAGCCTCTGAAATTCCCATATCAAAAAATCTTTCAGGGAACTGGTTTTTAAAAAGTTCTGTTTTAGTTGATTTTGCAAGGTCAGCATCCAAAACAACCAAATCATCATATTTTTTCCCCAGATTAACAAGTTCCTTTCCATAAGTTGTTCTCATCGATGATTTTTTTTCAAACATTGGTAAGCTCCAGAAGTGCCTTTTCAAACTGCTCTTTTGTTGGAGGGCTTCCGTGAAAATCAACATTGTTCTCCATAAAGGAGACACCTTTTCCTTTTATGGTATTCGCTATAATAAAAACAGGTTTTTCTTTGACCTGATCGGCGAATTTAAAAGTTTTGTCTATGTCGTAAAAATCATGACCATCCATAACGAAGGTTGCAAAACCGAAAGATTCGAATTTTTCCTTTGTAGGTCTTGGATCTTTTATATTTTCAATAAATCCATCTATCTGAAGATGGTTGTAATCGAGAATTATCCTTAAATTATCAAGTTTGTACCTTATTGATGTCATCAAAGCTTCCCATATTTGACCCTCATTTATCTCTCCATCACCTATAAGAACATAAACTTTGGAGTTAATCTTTTTCAACTTAAGACCTAAAGCAACTCCGTTAGCAAAAGATAACCCCTGACCCAAAGAACCTGTTGAAGTTTCAACTCCTTTTGTTAATTTTCTTGATGGATGTCCTTGAAGTTTAGAATTTATCTTTCTAAAAGTTATTAAATCATTCTCTTTTATTATTCCCTTATAGGCGAGACAGGTATATAAAGCAGCAGAAGCGTGTCCTTTTGAAAGTATGAATCTATCCCTTTCATTATTCTCGAAATTCTCTAAAGAATAGTTCATCTTGTAAAAATATAGATACACCATTATATCTATGGCTGAGAATGCTCCACCTATATGTCCAGATGAAGCGTTATAAACCATCTTCAATATATCTATTCTTGCATTTTTTGAGATGTTAACCAAATTTTGAACATCCATAGTTTTTAATATTACTCAATATTTAAATCTTTGTCAATGATTTGAAAAAATCATCTTTTAAATGGATTTTTAAAAATAAATCCCTTGTTTAACTTTTTGATTTTTTCTATATTTCTTTTCGTTTCATCTATACCTTTCAAGATTAACTCATCATATTTTTCAAAATCGAGCCATTCGTAATCTAAAAGATTTATATCCAAAAGAAGATCTGCATTGTTGATCGTTTTTTTTAAAAGTTGATTTTTTGTAATTTCTTGAGCTCTGTTTATTATCTGGAAAGAATTTTCAAAAGAGTAAACTTTTTTTATTTTTGCACTAACAACACTTGCAATAACCCTATCAGCTCCATCATTTTTAACTAATTCAATAGGAACATTTATTGAAATTCCACCATCAACAAGAATGTATCTATCATAGGTAATATATGGAAACACAGCCGGTATAGCACAACTTGCCATTATGGCTTTATAGAGAAGCCCCTTTTTAAATATTATATTTTCTCCACTTACAAGATCAACTGCTATGCAGGAAAAGGGGATTCTTGTGTCTTCAAATTTTTTATCCCCAAAAAGCAAGATAAAGATTCTTTCAAAATTCTTATAGTCTATTAAAGATGTAGTTTGAGTCATCTTAATGAAAGTGAAAGTGTCTTTTATTTTTTGTTTCAAATTTCCAAACAGATCGGTATTTTGTTGTTTAAACTTTTTAAAATCTATCTGCTGAAAAAGTTCAGAATTAATAAACTCGTTAGTTTTTTCAAGAAGGATCTTGTAATCAGGATATAAAGCATAAAGTCCTCCGATCAAAGCCCCCATACTTGAGCCTGAAATCAGATCGATTTTTATATTGTTTTCCTGTAAAACTTTTAAAACTCCAATATGTGCCAATCCCCTTGCGGAACCACCACCAAGCGCCAACCCTATTTTTGGTTTTCTTAAAAAAAACATATTTTTATTATAACAAAGAATTTTTTTATATCAAACAGATTTTGTTGAAAAATTATTTCTTATTGTTTATAATCTAAAAAAAATGTGGGAAAATAAAAACTATACATTGTTCAAAGCTTCTGCTGGTTCTGGAAAGACTTATACCATTGCAAAAGAGTTTATAGAGTTCGTGCTCAACAATCCAGAAGAGATAAAAAATATTCTTGCTGTAACCTTCACAAACAAAGCTGCTTATGAGATGAAGGAGAGGATTCTTGAATTTTTGAAGGGACTTGCCGGCTTTGATGAACTTGTCTCTCAGAAAAGAAAAGATTCAATCGAAAACTTTAGAAATGAGATAAAGAAAGATTTAAATCTCAAAGAAGATGAGATTGAAAAGAGAAGTAAAAAGTGCCTTGAACTGATACTATATTCGAAGTATGGTAGAGGTTATTCAGATTTTTCTGTTATGACTATAGATTCCTTCACAAACAAACTTGTAAAAGTTTTTTCAGAAGAGTTGGAAATCTCTCCCTCCTATGATATAGGATTCAATATAAAAAATATTATTAAAAAGAGTATAGATTTACTCATTTCCAAGGTTTCAGAAAATGGAGAAGATGGAAAATATTTGAAAGAGATTCTTCTTGAGTATTTAATCTACCGAAACGAAGAAGGTAAATCTTTGAATATTGAAAGGGAAATTTTTGATACCGTTAACTCTATTAGGGATAAGGAAAAAAATTTTAATAAAAGTATAGAGATTAAAAAATTTGACTTTAACGAGATAAGAAAAATTTTAAGATCTTTAAAGGATTTTAAAAAAGATTTTATAGATCGTTGCAGGAAAATATATGAAATTAAAGTTGATTGTAACTTTTTTAAAAACCAAAGTAAAAGTTTAGTAGGGCAAATTAAAAGTTTTGTAGAAAGGGTACAAATAGGAGATGATGATCTGTTTTATCTCATCTCAAAAAAAACTTTTAAAGATTTTTATTCTGATAATGATTTTAATATAAATAAGATAATCAAAGAGAATTCCCAAATTGAAAGGGTAACCTTGCAAGAACTTGAAGGGAAGTTGAAAGAATTTCATACCTTTTTAAAAGAAAAACTTGAAGATTTTATCTACGATAGAATATATGTGAAAAACATATATAGCAATATTCTTTATGAAAAGATTGATGAAATTATCAAAGAATACCAGAAAAGTAACGATATTGTTTTCATAGATGAGTTGAACATAAAGATTAAGGAATTGTTTAAAAATGGTGATGTTCCTTTCATATATTTTCGTATAGGGGAGAAGTTCAAAAAATTTTTGATAGATGAGTTTCAGGATACATCAACTGTTCAGTGGGAAAATTTAAAACCTTTGATAGAAAATGGTATATCGGAAAATTATGAATGTGTTCTTGTTGGTGATGATAAACAGGCAATATACAGGTTTAGAGGTGGATCTACCAAAATTATAAAAAATTTTGAAAATGAGAGTTATACGCAAACAAAGAATTTGAAGGACAATTTTAGAAGTGAAGAGAATATCGTTTCTTTCAATAACCTATTTTTTTCTGATATTGACAGGGAGATAGGTGGGGAACATGTTTATAAAAAAAAGAATGTAGAACAGAATTCTAAAAAGAAAGGTGATGGTTATGTTGAAATAAACTTTATTGAACATTCTCTTGAAGAAGAGATTTTGAACAAAGGAAAATTAATTAACATAATAGAGGATTGTTTGAAAAGAGGTTACAAACAGTCTTCAATATCGATACTTGTAAGAAGAAAAGAAGAGGGGAGTAAGATAGCAGAAATTTTAAGTGGAATTGAGTTGAATTCACAGAAGATAAAGATATTATCCGCAGAAACACTTTTGATAAAGAACAATCCTTATGTTTTTTTCATTGTATCGCTTTTAAAATTTTCAATCTATAATTCTCTTGAGGATTTTTCAAACATTCTTTACCTATGGAAAGATATGGATGTTGAAAAATCAAAATTCAAGGAGGCTGAAGAAAAATTTTTGTATCAAATAAAAAATGTGAGAAATAAAAGATACGATTATGATGATATTTTGAAGAGACTTTGGGGGGAAGAAATCTTTAAAGAATACAACGAAAAGATAAAAAGATCTTTAAACTTTTTAACTCCCTATGAGATAATATCAAAAATTTTAGAAATAATAATAAACCGACTTGTAAAAGATTATTCCGATTCTGTTCCCCATATATTAAAACTTCTTGATGAATCTTACAGTTTTGGAAAAGATGGTGGTCTGGTTGATTTTTTGGACTACTATGATGAGTACAGAGATGAACTTGTGATTTCATCTCCTTTAGAAATAGATGCTATAACAATATCAACGATACATAAATCTAAAGGGTTAGAGTATGATGTGGTTATAGTTCCTTTCGCAAACTGGGATGGATTTAGAAAACTTCATAACTCATATTTTATTGAGGAACTTAAGAAAAATACCATAGCCTTAAAGTATGGCGATATCAAAAGGGAGTTGGAAAATTATTTTGAAGGATCAAAATTTTTAGAAGAAAAAAATGATGAGAATAGAAATATTTTTTATGATGATTTGAATCTTCTTTATGTTTCTTTAACAAGAGCCAAAAGTGAACTTTATGTTTTTACAGAGAAAATGAAATTAAGTAAGGATAACAAAAAAAGCAAGGAGAAGATAGATGTAAAGAATCTTATAAATAAAAAAGTTCAGAATATTGAAGTGTTAAAAAAAGAAGAGGGTAAACTATTTTTAGGAAATAAAGTTAAAAGAAATTATAAAGAGAGTGTAGAAAAGATAGATAACCTAAAAAGAATAAATATCTGTTCACACGAAAAGGATATATTTTTGGATAGATCTTTACAGAAGATTATAAATGTTGAAAGAGAGTATGAAAATGTGAAAAGAGGTGAAATATTGCATAAAATTTTATCCTTTATTTACACAAAAAATGATGTAGATAGAGCACTCGATTTAGGTTTGAGTGAAGGATTTTTTTGTATAGATGAGAAAAATGAATATAGAAAACTTTTGGAAGGTGTGGTTAACGATAAAACACTTTCGAAATTTTTTAAAGATGATTTAAAAATTTACAACGAAAAGGATATAGTTTTTGAAGGTAAAATATTCAGGCCTGATAGGATTGTTTTTGATGGAAAAGATTGTTATATAGTTGATTATAAGACTGGAATTGAGGATAAAAAACATATAGAACAGGTAAAAAGGTATATGGATTTTTTCAAAAAGAAAAATTTTTCTGTAAAAGGGTATCTTTTCTATACGGATTCAATGAAAGTTGTAGAGGTAAAAGATGAAGTTTCTTGAAAAGTTGACAGAAATAATTTTGGGAAAGGATGAAAATCTTCTCGTGATTCTCCCTTCAAAAAGAAGTATACTCTATCTTAAAGAAGAATTTAAAAAAAGAAAAGTGGATGCTATTCTGCCAGATTTTAAAACGATGGATGATTTTGTTGTTGAACTATCAGGGCTTAAAGTTGAGGATAATTTAGAAATTTTTGGAATATGTTATAGAATTTATAAAAGTTTTTCAAAAAGGGATGAAGATTTAAACAGGTTCGTAGAGGTTTTCGATATATCTTTAAACGATTTTAACGATTTGGACCTTTATCTTGTAGATGAAAAGAATATAAAAAATATTGAAATTTTACCAGAGTATGGTGATTCTGGTGTTCTTGGTAAAAACTATTTAAAATTTATGGAACTTTTCTATAAAATATATGATGGACTTAACGAAGAACTTGAAAAAAGGAATAGTGGATATAGAGGTAGAATATATAGAAAAGCATCCAAGAGATCCAAAGATTTCAAAAAGTACAAAGATATAATTATAGCTGGATTTGGAATATTCACACCATCGGAGCAAAAAATAATAGAGAATCTTATAAAAAATTGTAACACCTTGATTATATTTGATGTTAAAAAAGAACTTTTAGATAAAGATTTTGAATCTGTGAAATTTATAAAAGAGTATATTAAAAAATGGGAAAACAATACAAAGATAATAGATGTTTCTATAAATGAAAATATAAACATATACCCTTTTCCACTTCCAGTTTCTCAAGTTCAGGTTTTTGAAGAAATTTTTAAAGATAATAAATCTTCTGCTACTGTTGTTCTTCCTGATGAGACATTGCTTTTCCCTGTTATATCTGGAATTCCAAAAGATATAAACAAGATAAATATTACTATGGGTTTTCCTTTCGAACAAACAACTATAGCAAAATTTATTATAGATATTTTAAAAATGCATGCGGATAAATGTGAAAGAGGATTTTATCATAAAAGTTTACTTAATGTTATAAACTCGACTTATGTTAAAAATTTTTCAAAGGATAAAAAATTTCTTGAGATTTTAAAAGAAAAGATAGATGAGGGTTATACATATTTAAGTGTTGAAAGCGAATTTAAAGATGAACTCTTTGAAAATATTTTTAACTGGTATGAAAATGGAAAACTCCTTTCAGCAAAAGAGATAGTTAAAAGATTTTTAAACATACTTTTTATTGTGAGCAAAAAGAAGGATGAAAATAGTGTAATAGAGGAAGCCAACAGTATAAAGATGGCAAAACTTTTGAACAGAATTTTAACTTTTCTTGAAAATTATAAGGATATTAAGATTGAAAGGATGGGAGAGATAGAAAACCTCATAAGAAGGTTAATCAGGAAGGAAAGGGTTCCATACTCTGGAGACCCTCTACAGGATTTTCAAATAATGGGAGTTCTTGAAACAAGGTGTCTTGATTTTGAAAAAAGTGTGATACTCTCTGTAAATGAAGGAATTTTGCCAAAGGGAAAGGTTGAAAAATCTTTTATTCCTTATGATATAAGGGTTAATTGGGGATTACCAACATACAGAGAAAATGAGATTCTCTTCTCTTACTATTTTTACTCTTTACTCTTTAAAAGTAAAAATTTTTATATTACCTATTCAACAGGTGGTGAAAACGATTTCAAAGAAAGGTCAAGATTCGTAGAACAGATTTTTTACGAAAAGAGAAGGGGTGGACTTTTTGAGAAAAAAAATATAAATTTCATTTGTAAAGATTTTACAGTCAGAAATAGAGTATCTTTAAGGGAAATTGAAAAAAATGAAAGGATTTTTGAAATTCTTAGAGAAAAAAGTTTTTCACCAACCGCATTGATAAAATATCTTATCGATCCTGTAGATTTCTTTTACACATTTGTTCTTGGGGTAAGGGATGAAAATGAACCTGGTGAAGTTGGTACCGATGTTGTAGGGACAGCTGTCCATAAGATACTTGAAAAGGTCTATTCTGATTTCAAAAGGGAAAACTTAATTAACAAAGATGCTGAAAAGATTTTTGAAGATTTGGAATGTGAAAATTTGATTAAGGAAGTTTTTAAAAATAACAGAATTTTAGATTCTTCAACCGGGAAACCATTACTTATGAAAGAGATGATAAAAAAAATTGTTAAAGATTTTCTAATCTACGATCTGAAAAGGGTAAATGAAGGAGTTGAGGTGAAGGGTGTAGAAAAAAGAGTTGAGATTGAAACAGAAATTAACGGAAATAAAATTAAATTGAAAGGGACAATAGATAGGGTTGAATCTGAAAACGGAATAACAAGAATCTGTGATTATAAAAGTGGACATATAGATGACTCAGAAATGAAATTGAAAATGTTCGATTTTCTTGGTGATGATAGTTTAAAGAATTTTGAAAATTTAAAGAATAATCCTTTAAAATTTTCAAAACCTTTTCAACTTCTTTTTTATGGATATCTTCTTAACAGGAAAGAGAATCTGGATGGCTTTGGATTAAGGATCTACTCTTTAAGATTCCCACAGAAAATTTTTGACCTTAAAGATGAAAAAGGCTCAACACTAATTTTTGATGAAAAGGAGAGAGAGAATTTTGAAAGTTTGTTATCTTTGATTTTAAAAGATATTTTTGATAAGAATGGAAACTTTGTAAGAGGAAAGGAAAAATTTATTTTTTAACTTGACAGAACACTTTTTTGGATTATAATTAGCATATGCCAAAAAAGGAGGTTCTTATGCCAACCGAAAATGGAAGTGCACCTTTGGGTTTTAGAAGAGTTTACAGTAAACGGTTTGGTTACTGTAACTTTTATTCTAAACAAAATTTTAAAGGGAAAAGATTTTGTGGTTTAAACTTAAACTCAAAAGATCTCTCCAGAGAAGAGATTGAAAGATTAAGAGTATTTAAAGGATCTAAAAAAAACAGTTGAATAAAAAAATTGAAAAGGAGTAAAAATGATAGTTGCTATAGCTTCTGATGAAAACAAACTTTCTTCGCATTTTGGGCATTGTTCCAATTTTTTTATATATGAAATTGATAATGGTAATGTAAAGTTTTTTGAAAAGTTAACCCCACCTCCACATGAGCCTGGAGTAATTCCTTCCTGGCTTTCTAAAATAGGTATAGATGCTGTAATAACAGGTGGAATAGGTATAAAAGCAAGAACTATTTTTGAATCAAAGGGAATAAAAGTATACGACAAAGTTATTAGCGATGATGTTGAAAATGTTGCAAAAGATTTTGCTAAGGGAGAATTAAAAATAGGGAAGTCAACTTGTGATCATGAAGGAAGTGGAGAAAACCATCATAAGCATAACCATGATGAAAAAGATCATAACTGTAGAAACCATCAAATCTAAAAGGTATGCCAAGACCTAAAAAATTAAGGTTCATCTGCTTTGACCCAGAAGTAACCTATTTCAAACCTATAGGTATTCCAAAAGGGGTTCTTGAAGAGATTTCACTTGAAAAAGATGAATTGGAAGCTGTTAGATTGGCAGATCTTCAAGGTTTGTACCATGAAGAGGCTGCCAAAGTTATGAACATTTCAAGACAAACTTTTGGTAACATATTAAATTCTGCACACAAAAAAATAGCAGACTCTCTTGTTAATGGAAAAATTTTAAAGATAGAAGGGGGAAAAGTTTCATTGAAAGAGTTTGAAAAATGTTCCCCCAACAATTTTCTTTGCCACCATCAGGATAAGAAAAAAAGATGTGAAGAATAAAATTTTTATAAGGAGGTTATATGAAAAGTGTTAAAGAATCTATAGAGAAAAGGAGAGCCTTCAGATCCCTCGACCCTTTAAAAATAGAAACCAAAATGATTAAAGAACTCGCATATTCAGCAATACTTGCTCCATCATGTTTTAACAAACAACCTGAAAAGTTCATATTCGTTAAAACCAAAAAAAATCTTGAGAAGGTTTTTTCTGCTCTTCCAGAAGGCAACAAATGGGTAACAAAAGCATCAATGGTTGCTATTGTTCATACAAAAAAAGATGATGATTGTATTATCAAAGAGAGGGAATATTATCTTTTTGATACAGGAATGTCTGTAGGATTTCTAATATTGAGAGCAACAGAAATGGGCATTGTTGCACATCCGATTGCAGGATACGATCCTGAAAAGATAAAAGATTATTTTGGTCTTCCTAAGGAAGAAAATGTAATCGCTTTGATAATATTTGGAAAGCATTCAAAAAAAGCTAACTCTCTTTTAAGTGATTGGCAGAAGGAGCAGGAAATAAAAAGACCTAAAAGAAAAACTTTTAAAGAGTTTGCAAAGATAGTTTAGGTTGTAAATTTTTTGTCAATTCCAATAGCTGCATTTAAACCTGTTGCTATACCGTTTACAATGTCTGGTCCTCTTACTATATCTCCAGCAGCAAAAAGTTTTTCAACTCCTGTTGAAAAATCTTTATCAAGTACTATTTTGCCCCTTTCAAATTTCATCTTGCTTTTTATTTCATCAGGAATATATGAATAATCTGGTGCTTGTCCTATCGCTTCAATTATCATTGTCGCTTCACATATCAATCTGTCCTCTTCATTAAAGTGTGGATTGAAGTTCATATTTTCGTCAAAAACACTTTCGCATTTCATAGAATCGAGTCCTTTAATATGCCCATTTTCATCAATTATTATCTGTTTTGGTCCCCTTCCACATATTAAAACAACACCTTCTTCACCACTCTCTTCAACTTCTTCTTTATCTGCTGGAATTATATCAAGTGTTTCAAGACATACCTGTGTAACTTTGACTTTTCCATATTTCATTTTTTGTAACCTTGCTACACTTCTTGAGCAATCGAAAGCAACATTTCCACCACCTATTACAAGAACATTATCTGTAATCTGTACATCTGTTCTTTTGCCTGTAAGATAATCTCTAACTTCCTGTAAAAAGTCAAGTGCCTGAACAACACCCTCTCTTTCTGTTCCTGGAACTCTCGTTGATCTACCAAGGTTGAAACCTGTTGATAGGACAATAGCGTTATTCTCTTCATACATCCTTTTAAATTTTTCTTGATCAATCTTGTAATTTGTTTTAATCTCAACTCCAAGAGAGATTATAAAATCAAGATCTTTATCCAAAGCCTCATCAGGCAATCTGTATGCAGGTATTCCATACCTCATTATTCCACCAGCCTTTTCATTTTCCTCATATACTGTAACTTTATAACCCATAAGTGTTAAAAAGTATGCTGCAGAAAGCCCTGCAGGTCCACTTCCGATAATAGCAACCTTTTTGTTAACCTGTTTGATAGGTTTTGTTTGTAGAATTTTTTTGTATTCGTCAAGTGGTAAAGAATCGACAGCATACCTTTTGAGCCATCTTATAGCAACAGGTTCACCCCTGTGTCCAATTGAGCATGCTGTTTCACATTTATGAGTACAAACTCTTCCACAGACCTCAGGAAGAGGATTTGTTTTATATATCTGTTTTACAGATTCCTTTACATCATCATCGAAAATAGCCTGAATATATTCTGGAATATCCATATGAATTGGACAAGCATCCTTACATAAACCGCAAGAGACACATCTCTCCGCCTCCTTTATTGCCTGATCTTTTGAATATCCTTTGACTATCTCTATGAAAGAATTGATCCTCTCCTCTGGATCTATCATACCCATGCAAACCCTTTCGAGTTCAAGCCAAGAATATTCGTTGTCGGTTTTCCAGCCCGGGTTGGATGAAAATTCCATATCAGGTCTTAAAATAAAAAATTTTGAAATTTCCTCTCCCATATCATCCTTTTGAAGTTCAACTGGTGTTTCGAAACTGTGTAGAAACTCTCTTGACATGGAAAGAGAAGATGATGTACAAACATCAACACAGAAAGCGCAGAAACAACATCTACCATAATCTATTACAGGTCTTTTCTTTGTTGCACCGAATTTTTCCTTTACATCATCAAACTCAACCATCTCTATTGCACCTGTTGGACATATATCCATACATGTACCACAACCTATACACTTCTCGAGATCATTTATATGTCTTCCTCTGTATTGAGGTGATACTCCCTCAACATCAGGGTAAGTTTTTTTATTCTCTTTAGGATACCTAACAGTTATTGGGTCTTTAAAAAGGTATTTTAAAGAACTCAAAGGACCTAATATAGATTTTTTCCTGTAATCCATCTTTTACTCCTATCTATCAAAATCTGGAGGACAGATGTCCATTGTAGCCATCCATAAAGCAACATCCTCTATTCTCATTCCAACGAGAATTTTTTGAGCAAGAACAAGCCCAGCAGTATATGAACCACCCCTTACAGCCATCCTGTAAGGTTTATCTTTACCATTGGAAACTATATAGTACGCATGTTCACCTCTTGCGGATTCAATTTTCACATAAACTTCACCTTTTGGAACATTGAATTTTAACGGATTCGGCATCTTTAATCTAACAGGACCATCAGGTAGATCCTTTATAGCCTTTCTAATTATATCCAAACTGAGTTGAAATTCCTCCCTTCTCTGGATAGCTCTTGCAAGACCGTCCCCTTCACTTTGAATTGGAATTTCAAAATCTATCTTGTTGTATGCTGCGTATGGAACCATCTTTCTTGTATCGTACTTTACTCCAGTTGCTCTAAGATTAGGTCCAGTTATTCCATACTCTATTGCTTCTTCTTTTGTTAACTTTCCTATTCCTTTCAATCTTTTAACTATCAAAGGGTTGTTGTAAATTAACCTATCATACTCGTACAACCTTTTTTGAAGATAATCGACAGTTTCTGAAAGTTTTTCTATCCATCCGGAAGGTAAATCCCTTCTTACACCACCTGGTACTATGAACATATGGTAAACTCTCGCACCAGAAAGCCATTCAAAAAGATCGAGTAAATAATCTCTATCTGCGTTGGTCCAGTAGGATGCAGTGTAAAGTCCAGTTGCACCACCGATTCCACCGAAACCAAATAGGAATGCTCCCAATCGTGCCATTTCAAGAATT
Organism: candidate division TA06 bacterium 32_111; assembly: GCA_001508335.1. Taxonomy (GTDB): domain Bacteria; phylum Hydrothermota; class 32-111; order 32-111; family 32-111; genus 32-111. The sequence continues at coordinate 20,747 of LGFX01000003.1, read as the reverse complement.
ATAGTTCTTATATACTGTGCCCTTATTGGAACTTCTATTCCCATAAGTTTTTCTACAGCAATCGAATAAATTACCTCATTTATATCAGGTTCTGGAACACATATTCTTGGAATAAGTGCGATATTTTGCATCCATTTTCTTCTTTCAGCGAGTTTTTCAAATCCTCTGTGTAAAAGTCCAGGATCCGGATCAACCTTTTTAATAGTATGTCCTTCAACTGTTAGAATGTATGAAAAGTTTCCATGCATTCCAGGATGGTTTGGTCCAAAGAAAAGTTCATACTTTTCGTACTGATCCTCTTTGCCAAGGAAGGTTAATATCTCTGTCATAACTCTTCATCCTTTTTAAATTTTCCAAACATTTTGTTAGAATATTTTAACGAATCAAAATCTTTTCTAAGTGGAGGTAAATCCTTCCAGTTATGTAATATCAAAGGTCTTAAATCATCGTTACCGACAAAATCTATTCCAAAAAATTCATGAACATCCCTTTCATACATTGAAGCTACATCCCATAAGTTTTTAACAGTCTCAACCTGAGGGTTATCCCTTTCAACAAAGGTTTTAACTAGGACCTGTTGAATATGAGAATAGGAAAATAGTACATAGACTATTTCAAACTTCTTTTCATCAATCCAGTCAACAGCAGTTATCAATGCAAGTTGTTTGAAATCAATAAGTTTTAAAAAGGAAAGTATGTTAAGAACCTTATCCTTCTCAACTGTTACTATAAATTGTTTACCATCTATAACTTTGATTTCTTTTTTGTATTTGAAATTTTTTTCTATACTCTCTATCAGGTCTTTCTGTTCCACTATTCCTCCTGTCCTAAAACTGGAGTTGTTCTTTCAAGAACTTCTCTTTGATTTTTCTTGTACCACTCATAGTTTTCTTTATATTTTTTGTATCCAACAGCCTCACCTTTTTCTATAGCCTTCATTAGTTTTGTGAATCCATCTATTATAGCTTCAGGTCTTGGCATGCAGCCTTCAATTGAAAGATCAACAGGAAGGTATAAAGCGAGTCTGTTTATTACAGAGTATGAATCATAATATATTCCACCATTTATTGGACATGAGCCGAATGCTATAACCCATTTAGGTTCCTGCATCTGCTCATAAGTGTAGATAACCCTTTTTAGAGATTTTACTGAAAGGTAACCTGTTATTAGAAGTAGATCAGCCTGACGAGGTGTGGCCATCGGCCCCATTCCAAACCTTTCCATATCCCATCTTGAAGTCATCGTTGGTGGAAGTTCAACAGCACCACAACCGGTGCAGTAATGTAACATCCATAAAGATTTCTTTCTGAAAAAATCTAAAATCTTTTCAAAACCTTTATCTTTTAACTCTTTTGTTGAAGATATAATCATAGATAACTCCTATGCTAAAAATATTACAAATTGTATAAGTACAAGGGTTGTTGGAACTATCCAGAAAAATTTTACAGCATCCTCAAATCTGTACCTTGGAAATACAGCTGCTATTGATAATGTTATAAGATAAAGTACAAGTTGTTTTGTGAAAAATCCTATTATAGTTCCACCACCTAAAAACATTGCAGCGATTATTCCGGTTTCAAGAAATATTTGTGAAGCGTGTTGTAAAAAGCCAAAACCCAAAAATTTGCCTGAGAGCTCAACCATCGGACCTGAAGCGATTTCAGCGGGGGCAACCATAGCATCAAAAGGTTGTTCTCCAAGCATTCCCTGTAAAGCGATTAGAGAGCCAGCAAAAGCGAAAGGATACCTGAACATGTTCCAGTTTAAAAATGAACCCTGTTGGCTTAAAACCATATCATAAAGAAGTGATGATCTATTAACAAAAATAAGAAGGATAACACTCAAAGCGAAAGGTATCTCGTATCCTATCATAAGAGATAACGCTCTTGCTATACCTATTGTTGCATTTGGGTTTTCAGATGCTGCAACTCCCATTGCCATTCCAAGGTAACCTATTGTCATAAAATACATTATGATGATAATGTTTCCTTTCATACTTGGAAAAACGTTGAATGGTCCTATAGGGAGAAAAACAACAGTTGCTATTATTCCAGCAAATCCCATCATTACTCCAAAATCCATGATCCAGTTATGGGAAATTGAACTTTTTGAGAATAGTTTTATTACATCAATATAACTTTGATAGAATGGGCCTGCATAACATCTTCTTATCCTTGCTATGAATTTTCTTCCTATCCCCATATAGAGAAGTCCCATGACTATTGATGTTAAAACTGCGATCAAAAATTTTAAAATGTAATTTATTACCATACTAACCACCCGTATAGGATTACTAAAACTAAAGCAAAAATGAATATATAGGATGAATGTCTTATATTTTTCGAATAAGATTCTTTGATGAAACTTCCCAGTTCGTTAACTTTCCTTTCAAAGGAATCATAAAACTCCTGTGTATTTGTTCTATAAGAATCGAACATATGTTCAAATGGTTCATAAAATTTCAAAGCGAAATGGTAGAGTTCTCTTGTTAAACCAAACTCCTTTGGATCCTGACCTGCTGTATAGTTATCGAGTGGTTCAACATGTTTTCTCGGTTTCCCGATAAGGTATAGTATAAATGCAAAAGCAAAGGAACCGAAAAATGTTAAAAATACCTTTAAAGAGTTAACTGATGATAATGTTGAAAACATGGTTGTGTATGTTACCTTTACGGGTTGTAAATTAAAGGATATTAATACCCAATTTATCGGTTTTAATATTATACCAGGGAAAACTCCAGTTAAAAGCATTAATGCCATAAGAATATACATTGGAACCTGCATTAGAAATGGAACCTCTCTGACATCATCAAATTTTTCAGGTAATTGCCCAAGGAAGATTGAATGTAAAGCTCTGAAAAGATACATGAAGGCACCTGTTGAGGATAAAAATATTGCTACAGTAAGAAAAGGGAATTTTCCGGAAAGAAGAGACTGGTATATGAACCATTTTGATGCGTAACCGTTCATTGGTGGAATACCTGCTGCAGCTATTATACCTAAAAGGAATGTTAAAAATGTAACAGGCATCCTATAAGCCAATCCACCGAGTTTGTGCATCTCTCTTTCATGTGTTCTATACTTTACGGCAGCGAGAGCCAAAAATATAGCAGTTTTGAATATTGCATGTGTTATTATCTGGAATATTCCACCTGCTATACCGTAAGATGAAAGTATAAAAATAGATGTTGTAGCATAACCGATGTTAGCAACAGTTGACCAGGCAGCCAGTTTTTTCATATCGTTGGATTCAATGGCAAGAAAAGTCGCAACAATTGAAGTTATAGCACCAACCCATGAAAGTATGTGGGAAAAGAGTGGAATACCGTTTGTTATTACCTGTGTTGATGGGTAATTTTTAATAAGCAAAAAAAGTGGAACTAAAAACAAAAGATTTCCAAAAAGTCCATACTTTATCATTATTCCAGAGAGGAAAGCAGAAAAATCATCCGGTGCCTCAGCATGTGCCTGTGCAGGCCAGATATGGAACGGTATCAATGCCGATTTTGTAAAAAATCCTAAAATGAAAGTTAAAGTTATAAAAATTGAAAGTAAAGGATTGATCGAAAAAAGAGTGAAAAGATATGTGTAACCAGACTCTATCGAAAAACTTTTAGTACCACCATAAAGAAAACCTATTCCCAAAAGCATAAAGAATGCACCTAAAGTTGATAAAACAAAGTAGTAGTTGACAGCCCTAAAAGATTTTGTCCAGCCTGGTGAAATTACAAAGAAAGAAGAGAAAGTCATAAGTTCCCAGAAGATGAATAGAGTTAAAAAATCATCAGCAAAGAAAATACCTATATTTGATATAACAAGGTAGAACCAAAAGAAAGAGATCAGTTTTTCACTATCCTCCCCAATATTTTTCTGGATGGAAAATATGGATATCAAAAAGGTTAAAAATATGGTAAAAAAAGAAAAGAGCCAGCCAAGAGGAGTTATGGAAAAGTTAAGGGAAAAATCCAACCCATAGATGGAGAAAAAAGTGTAAACTTCCTTGTAATAGAAACTATTTTGCCATAGGAAAATGAAGTAGAGTGCTATGAGAAGATAGACAGAAAATAGGATCCATCTAAAGTAGTTGAACTTTTTCCTTACAAACAGAGAGAGAAAGGAGATCAAAACACCTGACAATAAAATTTTACCTATCATCAATTTCTCCTGATTTTAAACAACTTTTTATATAACCTGACTTGTTGAAAATATCATCAGTTGCTTTTTCAACTATATTTTGAGTGAAGTAAGGTTTTACTGAGAAAAATATTATTGTTAAAGCGAGTAAAACACCGGAAAAAATGTATGCAAAATTGTTCTTCGTTTTTTCAACCTCTTTCTTTTCATCTTTAATGAAAAGTTTATGCATCAACCTGAAATAGTAGAAGAGTTCTATTGTTATCGAAAAAACAACTATTACAAGAATCAAAGTAGTATAAGAAATTTTTTCTGTTGCTGACAAAAACAGTAATAATTTACCCCAAAATGATGGAGTTAGTGGAAATCCTACTAATGTGAAAACTCCAATTATGAAAAGGATTGAAAAAAGCGGATTCCTTCTGAAACCATCAATGAAGGAGTTTATATTCTTTTCTTCATTTCCTTTCATTATCTGATGTGATGATAGAAAGAGTAGAGGTTTGGAAATTATTACAGAAATTGTGAGAAGTATTGCAGCAATAACTCCATCTCTTATTCCTGTGGACAAAGATAGTAGAATCAGTGACAATGATGATGCTGAGGAAAATCCAAGTATTCTTTTAACATTTTTTGATGATAAAGCAGCAAGTTCATTAACTATTACAGAAAGACCAAATATTGTTATAAACAGAGTTTTTACATTGAAAGGTAAAGAGTAGGAAAATGTTGTGAATGATGGATAGCCAAAAATTGTTAAAAATAACCTTATGAATATATACAGAGCAACTATTGAACTTAAGCCACTTAAAAGTATATTTACATAATTTTTTGAACCTGGGTAAGAGTCTGATATCCAGAAGTTGAAAGGAAAAACTTCCAGTTCAGCCATTATTGAGCCAAGGAAGAATAAGAATATTAAAACTTTTGAAAAATATGAAATCTTATCGAAATTCAGAGAAATTTCTGCAAGATTCAATGTACCCAATATCCCATATATGAATCCTGTTCCGAAAAGATACAATGATGCGCCGATTGAAGTTATTATTAAGTATTTCAAAGAGCCTTTTATTGAAAGTTTTTTGTTTTTAATCGAAATCAGTATTATGTTCGAGATGGAAAAAATTTCCATAAAAACAAAAAGGTTAAAAATATCACCTGTTAATAAAATTCCGGTGAAAGATGCAAGATAGAGAAGTAGAACAGATGAAATTTTATCTACCCTTTCATCATTTTTTGAAGTGAATATCAGGGAAGCGATAAAAAAAAGTGTATAAAACAGTATAAGAAAAGAAATTGAAATGTAAGTTACAATAAGGTTTATTCCGAATGGAGGGAGATAATTTCCGATAACTGTCAAAATGTTTCCATTTTTTAAAACTGAATTGTATATTGATATGCCAAAGATAATGTTGAAAATTGTTACAGAGATAAGGATAACTTTTGAAAAAATTTTATTGAAAGAACCTAAAATAAGAGAGAGAAAAGAAAAGAGAATCGGTATAGCGATGAGGAGAACAGGAAGGTTATAATTCATCTTTATCTCCCATTCTGTTTACATTTAGAGTTTTGTAATGGTTGTAAAGTTTTATGGCAAGTCCTATTCCGATTGCGGTTGTTCCAACTCCTATAACTATTGCGGTAAGAACAAGAGCGTGTGGTAAAGGATCTGAGATATTTATGTTGTTAGGTGAAATAACTTTCATACCTGAATTGAGAATTGGAGGTTTCGATCCACTTATGTAGCCTGTTGAAACAAGAAAAATGTTTAGAGCTGTTTCGATTATACTTACGGATATAAGAATTTTTAACAGGTTTTTGTTCGTTATTACTCCATAAACTCCTATTAAAAATATTATGAAAGAGAAGATATATAAAGTTCTATTATCTATCATCATCCTTTTCTCCATTGTAAAGAGTTTTTAGACCTGTGGATAGTTCCGCACCAACTTTTAAGCCGATAAGTGAATAGATTATAAGTATTAAAAGTGAACTGTAAAGTTTGCCTATTATTCCTGTTGGAAGATAGTTCCCAAAAAATGAACCTGTAAAGTAAAGACCAAGAGTTGTTAAAAGCGTAATCAAAAAACCAGAATTCGATTCTATGAGTTTAAGGTTTGAAATCGCAAAGTTGAACTTGTATCCGATAAGTGAAAATAGAGTTGCTGTCGCTATTATAACACCTGCAGGGAATCCTCCACCGGGAGAAAGATGTCCATGTAAAAAAATATATATTCCAACAAGGAGCATAAAAGGAGTAATAAATTTTACTCCAGTAATTTGTAAAAAGGAGGGTTCCTCAAATTTAGAGAATGAAAGACCTGAAAGTATTATGGTTAGTCCAAGAATGGAGATGAAAAGAACTATAAGTTCTCCAAGAGTGTCGAATCCTCTATAATCTAAAACTATAGATGTAACAAGGTTAGCCGTTCCATTTTCAAGATCCTTCGATTCTCCAAAGATTACCGTTTTTGCACTATCTGTAATCTCCCTGTATTTTGAAAAATCGTTGTTTTTGGATAATATTCTTTCACTCTCTTTTACAGATTTAAAAGAATGAAAGTATGAAACCCTATTTTTTAAATTGTTTAAACTTTTATCAAGTTTTGCCCCTTCACCATTTTCGAAAAGAGGGGAGAGCATGAATAGAAATAGAATGAAGACGAAAAGGAATGCGAAAAATTTTCCCACATTAAAGTCCGTTTCTCTCATCTGTCCTCCCTTTCCGTTCTTCTCATTCCAAATATATATATAACTGTAGTCAAAGCACCACCAACAGCAGCTTCAGTTATAGCAACATCTGGTGCATTGAGGATAAAAAATAGAATCGATGTTAACAAACTCAAAAGAGCGAGGGAAAGTACAGAATATAAAAGATCTTTCACAATTATTGAAACGATAGAAAAAATTATAGAGAGGATAAAGATAAAAATAAAAATCCAAAAGATCATTTTTTTTCTCCATTTTCGTTGTTTAGAGCATCAAATTGGTTATCTTCAAGTTTAATACCTGTTTTATGTGATGCTCTTGCAAGAGAATGGGAAGCTATGGGAGATGTAATAAGGATAAAAAAAGCTATTATTATCAGTTTAAAAAACCATGAAGGATTTAAAAATCCAACACCTATTATTGTTGAGAAAGCACCAAGAGTTGTTGCCTTCGTAGATGTTTGTAACCTGTTGTAGATATCTTTCATCCTTATTATTCCCAGACTTCCAAGAAATGAGAATATAACACCCACAAAAATGAATATTGCTGCAACGATTATCATTTGGAACCTCTCTCTTCAATATATTTTGAGATAGCGATAACAGAAACGAAAGAGAGGATGGCATAGACAAGAGATATGTCTAAAAGGTAAGAGTTTTGTAGAAAGGAAGAGAGTAGAACAAGTCCTCCCGAGGTTATCGTGGTGAACATATCCAATGCTATGGTTCTATCCTGCACAAGAGGTCCTTTGAAAAATCTTATGATGATAAGAATAACGGAAAGACCGAGTATTGAAAACCAGATTATGTATAAAGTGTTCATAATGCAAACCTCTTTATTTTATCTTCGAAAGGTTTAATTATACTTCTGTAGACTTCCTCCTGAGAGGTTATTTTTGTATCAATACAATGTATGTATAAAGTATTCCCAACGACTTCAACAGAAAGAGTTCCGGGAGTTAAAGTTATAGAGTTAGCAAGGATGGACTTCCCGAGTTCTGATTGAAGTTCTGTATTACATTTTACAATTGCAGAATTTATTTTGATTTTTGGAGAGAGAACAATTTTTGCTACATTGAGGTTGGCTTTAAAAATTTGCCATAGTAAGAAAAGGATGTAAGCAAAAAGATAAAAAAGGGATAAAAAGAGTGGTGTTTTTAAATAAAAGTAATCTAAAAAATTTTTGAAAATGATAACAAGAATGATCGATATAAAAAAGCCTGTTAAAAGTTCTTCCATATCGAAAGGATAAGTTAAGAAAAGGTAGATTATAAAAAAAAGTAAAAAGGAATTAAAAAAAGTGGAAAAAGAACATTTTTTAACCATAATACTCCCGATTTTTTAAAATTGTAATTCTTTTTTAGAAAATGTCAATAGAAAAAAATCAATTTTTGTGGAATAAAAATTTTGATCAAAATTTATAAATCTCTTGTTATAAAAGGGTTCTTGACATATAAAAAAAAAAGTGTATTGTTAACAATATTAACTAATTTGAGGAGTTATGGAAAAAATTTGTTATCTTAAAAAAATTTTTAAAGAGTTGTACCTTTTCGATTATAACCTAAAAAAAGAGACAAATTTATCTATGAATGAAGCCATGGTACTTTGTTCTATCAACGAGAAGAAAACTGATCTGACAAACCTTTCAAAGGAACTTTTCGTTTCAAAGCCGAGAATGACAAAGATAATAGAAAAACTTGTGAGAAAAGGTTTAGTAAAAAAAAATGTTTCAGAAAATGATAGAAGAGAAAAGTATCTTGTCTTAACAAAAAAAGGTTACAAAAAGATCAGTGAGATAAAAGAGAAAAAAATCCCCTTCCCCCAGATCAAACTCATCCGCAAAAAAAGAAAAATCACCCCTATAGTTGGGGACGGTGCTTGACAGTGTGACATTTTCATGTATAATAGGGACGGTGCTTGACAGTGTGACATTTTTGAAAAATTCTTATAAAAAGGGGGAAAAATGAGAAGGGCAAGAATTAAATATGAAGGTTCCTACCACCATGTTATGAACAGAGGGTTTGAAAACGAAAAGATTTTTGTTGATTCAAAATCGAAAAATTATTTTATTAATCTCATTGAAGAATTTTCAAAAAAATTTAAAATGAGTGTTTATGCTTATTGTATTATGAACAATCATTTCCATATAATTTTGAAAAATGATAGCAACAAACTTTCTGAATTCATGAAAAATCTTGATAGCTCTTACGGTATCTACTATAGGAAAAGATTCGGTGGAAGAGGTTACGTTTTTGCTAGTAGATTTAAATCTACTTTAATAGAGAATGACAGATATTTGAAAATGTCAATAATTTATACTTTGCTAAATCCCGTTAAAGCGGGTCTTACAAAAAATCCTTTTAAATTTAAATGGTCCAGCATTAATAATTATTTTAATAGCGAAAAGACTTTTGTTGCGACCGAAAAAGTTGAAGAGATTTTTGAAAGCAGGAAAAACCTTGAAATATCTTTAAAGGAATGGAAAAAGAAAAAATTACCAGTAAAAAATTCAAGAGTTGGGGAATTTTTAGGTAGCGAACAGTTTTATAATGAATCACTAAAATATTTTGATAGAAGAAAAAGAAAAAAAACTATTTCAAATATACGTATAAAAAAAGAAAGGAAAATAGATTTAAAAAAATTTATAAAACAGTTTGAAAAAAGCAAAAAAATATCATTTAAAGATGCAGATTTCGGTAAAATTAAATGGAAAAGATTAAGAAGTGAGTTGTTGGTATTTCTTCATGATAAATATAATTTAACGTATAGACAAATAGGTACATTAGAGTATTTTAAGAATTTACAGGTTAGTTCTTTTGGTAAAATTTATAGAAGATGGAAAGAAAAAAATGTCACACTGTCAAGCACCGTCCCCAATTAAAAAAATAGGATGGGTGAGTCCTTTTCCACCTGTAAAATCAGGGATTTCCGTATATTCTGAAGCCCTTCTAAAGGAATTAACAAAAAATAATGAATTCGTATTTACTCCTATTTCAGCGGTTTCAGATAAAAAAAGAATATCACTAAAAAATGTTAAAAAAAAGGAATACGATCTTTTAATATATTCAATCGGTAATCATCCTTTGCACCTTTTATCTTATGAGAGAGCTTTGAAAGAGACTGGAATAATATTTCTTCACGATATGAATCTTCATGATCTATTGTATTTTAGGTCGATTAAATCAAAAAATCCTTTTCTTTATTTGAAATATCTTTTGAATGAAAGTGGTGATTTTGAAACAATAAAAAAAATTGTAAAAAACCAGGGACAGGATAGAAACCTTTTTATAAATTTCCCTTTAATAAAAGAGTTGGTTCTTTCTAATAATTATTTCATAGTTCACTCTGAATACGCAAAAAAAATGATAAAGGAAATAAATGTAGATGCCGAAGTGTTAAAAATAAATCATATATGTCCATGGGCTGAAAGAATAGAGAGAAAAAATTCTGAGAAAATAATCATTGGAATTTTTGGATATCTTTCAAAGGATAGGCATATAGATAAGACAATAGATGTTTTTAAAAAGTTTTTACCTAATAGTAAAAAACAAATAGTGTTAAGATTTGTAGGAGAAGATGTTGATATAAATCTTGAAAATATTATCGATGAAAAAGGTGTTAGAAAAAATATTGAAATTTATAGGAATGTTGATGATGATAATTTTCTTAAACTCATGAAAGAATGTGATTATGCAATAAATATAAGGCACCCTGTAAGAGGAGAAATGTCGAGTAATCTTATGAAATTCATTGGATTTGGCATACCAACTGCGATAGTTTATGAAAAATCTTTTAAAGATATTCCAGAAAATTGTATATTCCCTGTGAAAATGGATGATTTCGAAAATAGTTTGTTCAAGTTTTTCCTTTTGATTGATTCAAATGATGGTTCTTTAAAGAATATTTCTGAAAATGCTTATAATTTTGCTAAAAATGAATGTAATGCTTTTAAAATTTCACAACAAATAATAGAGTTTATAAAAATTTTTGATCCAAATAAAAAAGGAAAATCTTTAAGAAAATTAAAACCGAAAGAAATTTTAAAAATCTATGGATTCGAAAAATCATTGAAACTGTATATAAAATCTCTTTTGTAATATATTCTAAAAAAATGACCTATAAAAATGTCACAGAGTCAAGCACCGTCCCCAATTATTCGTTATTTTCTGGTTGATTTAATAGAAGGGTGAATTTTTTAGTACCGAGAATATTACAGGAAGCGTTAATCGTAATTTTGTCTCCTATCAAAGCGTCAGTAATTAGGTAAGCTGCATCTTGGTTGTTTTCGTTTTGCTGTTTTGTATAATTTTGAGTAATTATGGTTTTACCATTAATCTGGATCTCAATCTTTTTTATATAATGACTTTTTACATCTTTTACCGAATGTTCAACAGTAACATAAAGCATTTTTGAATTAAAATCAAAAGTTGCTTTAATTTCAGAAGCTGAATGAGAATAGGAAATTATCGAAAGAGTTAAAAGGAAAATAAAAATTACAATTTTTTTCATATTTCCTCCTTTTTTATATTTTAAATTAACTAAAGATTTAGTCAAGTGTATAGGATATTCAAAGGTTTTTGATGGTTATTTAAATAAAAGTCAAATTTGAATTTTAAAAAAATAAATATTGAAAACATAAAAAAATATTATTAATGTTTAAATATAAAAAAACTATTTAACTTTTTAAGTAATTTCTCTTATCTTTAAAAGTATGTGTATCGTCATTAAGAAGGTTAATTTGTTTAATAGTAATTTCGCTATCGTCAAATTCTATAATATTATAACCGGGAAAACCTTTACCTTTTAACTTTTTTGAAACAGCAGTTCCAGCAGTTACAAAGAAAGTGTTATTTAATTTCCAAATCCATTGGTTATGTTTATGTCCAGATAAAACTATGTCAACTTTTAAATCGTCTATAAGTTTTAAAAAATCACCGCTATCAACAGGGATATGTCTTTCTCTCCCAGTTTTTGGTATAGGTATAAGATGATGGTGTAAGGCGATTATTTTCAACTTGTTGACATTTCTCATTTTTTCTTCAATGTAGGAATAGTTAGCTCTACCTATATGACCATCATCTATGTCAGGTTCAGTAGAGTCAATACCTAAAATAATTGTTTGATCATCTGTATAAAGAGGATATCTGTTATGAAAAATTTCTTCAAAAATCTCATATCCTCCATTCCTCGCATCATGGTTTCCCATGACAGTTACTATATTTTCGCATTTGATTTTTTTTATAAAATTTTCTGCCTGTATATATTCCTCATAGTAACCGTTATCTGTAAGATCTCCCGTGATAACAACAATTTTAGGTTCAACATTTTTTATATCTTCAATTATTTTATTTCCCCATTCTACTACAAAATTACTTGTAAAATGGAGATCAGAAATGTGGATGATTTTTGTTATTTTATTTTCTTTCATACACTAATAAAATATTATGTGAATGTTAAGAATAGGTGAACTCTATGTTAATTTTGTGTTAAATATTTTTTTTATGAATTAAATCATTTAAAAAAGATTGACATGAAAAATCTTTTTATATAAAATTATTAAAGATTGGAGGATTTTATGAGAAAAATTTTTTTTCTAACTATCTTTTTTCTAATTTTTATAAACATTTTTGCGATATATGATCAGAGTTGGCTTGATATAAATGATTTTCACATTATGGTAACTAACTTCGGAGTAATAGGAATGGATGTTTTTTCTGGAAGCGTAGCTGGAGCTTATTGGCCTGCAGGTTTTCCAAATGAGACATACTTTTGGGGAAGTGGTATATGGTTTGGTGCTTTGGTTGACTCTTTAACAGATTCAAACAATTTAATTACTGATACTCTTGTTAGTTTTGGATATGACCCTTCCCACTCTCTTACAGAATTTATACCAGGAGTTGTTGGCATTTCAGAAGATCCATCTGTTAGAGTTTATCTTTCAACAAGTGATAATGACGGATATGGATGGCCTATTAAAGACAGGTATAACAGAGACTCTATCCTTTCAGATCAAGACTCATACTGTTGGTATTCGGATAAAGATCCAAATCATCAGGAATTTTCCCCCTTTAAATCAATAGGTATAGAGGTCTTTCAATATTCTTATGCCTGGACAGCAGATTCTTTGAAAGATATTGTAATATTCAAGTTTGAAATAGTAAATCTTAGAGATGATAGAAAGAAAATTAGAAACTGCTATTTCTCGATTTCCGCAGATCCTGATATAGCGAATGATTCTGAAACTTCTACAAATGAGTTGTTAGGTTTTATAGATACTATGACGGTAAGAAATAACAGAACTGGAATCAGTGAACTTGTAAGGATGAATACAGTTTATCAGTTCCAACTTGATAGTGAAATAGGTTGGCATAGTAATCCCGGAATACCTTCTCTGGTTCTTATTTCAACTCCTAAAGCAGAAAGTGATATTGATTTATATGGCGATGGTGGTTTAATAATCAATAAATATGAAGAAATTGGTTTAACATCTTTTACTCCACTTAAAAGCTACTATGACCCTAACTCAACAACGGCCCAATATTTGGTTATGTCAGGACATAATTTTAAAACATTTGATCCAACCAATCCTGATTTATCTTACGAATCTTTTCCCAAATGGGGGAAAGGTGTTGTAGGTTATCCTGGAAAAACAGAGAGGCCAGAAGAAGAAGGAGATAAAAGGTTTGTCATTTCAACAGGACCTTTTGATCTTGATTATAATGAAAAAGCTGTTTTTGCTGTAGCATATGTGATAAATCCAACCCCAGATGATATATTAAAGAACACTTTGAAACTTTTTAAGTTGTTTAAAAATAGTGATTATTCTTCTATTGATGAAAAGAAGAGAGTTTTAATGGAAAAGAATAAATTCTCCTTCTATCTTACAAAAGATGTTTTCGGAAATGAAATAGATCTTTATCTTACAAATAGTGATATGAATAATGTTGATATTGATATTTTAGATATTCAAGGTAAAAAAGTTCTACAGGTATACAAAGGAATTGTGTTTAAAGATAAAAATATAAAAGTAAAACATAATCTTTCTTCAGGTGTTTATTTTGTAAGATGTATCTATGGTGATAAGAATATTGTTAAAAAGATAAAGATATTGAAATAAAAAATTTTTAAAATAAAATTGAATCTAATAACAAAACTAAAAAATTTTTAAAACTCTATGAAAATAAATAGGTTCTATTTTTTTATTTTTCTTTTAATTTTGATTACCTTTTTAATAAGTTTATTCTTTTACAATGAAATGCCATCTTCTATGGCTACACATTGGAACGAAAAGGGAGATGTTAACGGATATTCTTCAAAAATTTTCGGATTATTTTTTATGCCATTTACGCTTTTGGGCCTTTTTGTATTATTTTTGCTTATACCTAAAATTGATCCTTTAAAGAAAAATATTTTAGAGTTTAAAAAATACTATGATATTTTTATATTGCTTTTTATTATTTTTATGGTTGTTATTCATCTTCAGATAATTTTATGGAATTTAGGGTTCAAATTAAATCCTAATTTTTTAATACCTATTTCTATAGGAATTTTGTTTTTCTATACTGGATTTATATTGGAGAAAACAAAAAGGAATTGGTTTATTGGTATAAGAACACCTTGGACTTTAAGTAACGATATAGTTTGGAATAAAACGCACAAACTTGGAGGAGCACTTTTTAAAATTTCTGGATTTTTTGCATTTATAGGTATATTTTTTAAAAATCTATCATATCTTTTTGTAATTATACCAGTTGCTATTTCGAGTTTGATTGTTACAGTTTACTCATATTTTGAATTTAGAAAATTAAACAGATGATGGTTAAATTTACAAATGAAACTTTTTATTTATAAATTCACTACTGTCACACTGTCAAGCACCGTCCCCATATGAGGTTGTGGTCTATTCATCCGTGTTATTTAGATAAAGTTGGGCTTGTTGCTTTGTGGAGGGAAGGGCTTCTTGCGAAAAAGGTTCTTGAAGGAAAGACAAAAGGTTATAAGAACCATCCACAACTTGAAAGGTTCAAAAATTACAAAGATCCATTGAAAGCGATAGAATCTTTTTTGTATTTTGTATATTTGGAAGCGAAAAAAAGGGGATACTCTTTCGATATAAATAAGATAAAAAGTAAAAGAATAATTGAAAGAAAGATAAAGGTTACAAAAGGTCAGATAGAGTACGAATTCAAACATCTTTGTAAAAAGTTGAAAAAAAGGGATAAGGAAAATTTTGAAAAATTGTGTAAAAAGAGAAAGAATAAAATTATGACAAATCCGCTTTTTTATACTGTTGATGGTGGAGTTGAGAGTTGGGAAAGAATAGATGCATAGCTGGGGCTTGACTACAAAATCGTTTTAATACATAACAGGATAGGAGAAGTCTTCCTGAAGATAAATTTTTAACAGCCACCAATTTTTGATCTGTTCAGCAGAAAAAAATTAAAAGTTCATTCTTCATGGCTGTATTGTCACAATCAACCCTGTCAAAATAAATATGTCCAAATTTGCCTGGGAAATTTGGACTTCCCAAGTGTTTCCCACTTTTTAGGATATTGGTAAGTAGCATTGGTAATATACTAATGCCATATCAAAACCACCCTGGGAATGATAGAAAAGACAATATTCCCTTCGGTAATTCTCAAATATCTACTGTTAGTGGATACAAGCGCAGGGCACTTATTAGCAGTTCTTTTCTTTTGATTTTGCTCATTGACCGAGCAAGTTTCTGGTTTTCTTTAGCTATAATTTTGCCTCAATCTTTTCAAAAATCTTCCTTGCCTTTTGAAGATATTCTTTATCCTCCATCTTTAGATGAATGGTTTTTGTTTTGTTGTCTGACTGGAGTCGGACGCTACATTTTTTTAACTTAAACATAATAATAACACACCTTTGTCAGTTTAAAAGGTTGTTTCAACAATTCAAAGTTTGCAATTGCTTCCTTAAATCTCCTGTCCACTATCTGACACAGTCTCTCAGCACTTGAAGTTACTCCTACAAACTGTGTTGACCCTTTACCACCCTTTATGTCCCTTAATAATCTGATGAGAAATCCTTGCCTGCAGAATTAGTGCATCAGCCTTTGTATCTTCAGAATTTCTTGCTATCCTTAATCCAATTTTTACATCTTCTATTGCAACCATATTTTTACCAATAAGATTATACATTCATGCCCTTTCCTGAAATACTTTGATTAGAAGAAGTTTTCTTTGGTTAGTCATTGGGCCTTGGGTAATTTAGTCATTAACTCATTGACTCTGCTTAACCAGACTTCGGTCCCGGCTTTTTTGAAAATTTTTCTTGCTTTTTTTAAATATATAATACCCTCCGCCCTATTACAATTTCTTATCAAATTTTCAGCGTAATAGTAATATACTTTAGCAAGAATAAAGGGTTCATTAATTTTCTTAAGAATATCTATTGCATTTAGAAAATATCTCTGGGCTTTTTCCCTTTCATTTTTTATTGAATATAATCTGCCCAGAGCGCATAAAGCACTGCCCTTATCTTTTTTAGAAGAAATCTGGTTAGCAATTTCAAGGGTTTTATTGATCTTCTCCAAGGCACACTCGAGATAGTTCTGATACAAGTCAATTTCGACAAGACCAAGAAGTATCTCCGGGATAACAGATCTCATCCTGAGAATATTCGCTCTATTCAGGGCTTGCTTTAGATATTTCTTTGCCCGGCTCAATTTCATAAGGTCAATATAACAGTAACCGAGATTCTTAAAATTGTATACCGTTCCCGAAATATCTTTCAATTTTCTTCTTATCGTGAGCGATTTTTCAAGATATCCAATAGCTTTTTCAGAGGATCCTGAAAGATGATATAGTTGGCCAAGATTATTGAGTATTGTTGCCAAACTTCTGATATTACCTATTTCTTTGAATAGTCGGGCACTTTCTTGTTGATATTTAGCTGCCTTTTTATAATCTCCCAGGATTTTGTATAAATGTCCCAAGTTCAAAAGCGTTATTGCCTCGCCATTTTTGTAACCTATCTCTTTTCTAATTTTCAATGAGCATTTGTAATAATGAAGAGCCTTTTTATAATTATAGAGGTCTTCCATAACAAAGGCAATATTATTAAGACTTTCTGATTCTCCCCTCTTATCGTGCGTTTTTCTTCTTAGTTTTAGTGCTTTTTTATAGAACAAAAGCGCTTCTTTGAAGTTTCGTAAAGAATTATAAATACTTCCCAGATTATTGTATGCATTTGCCATTTCTATTTTATTATCGGTTTTTTTCAGGATATTTAGGGAAAACTTACAATAGGCAATTGCTTTTTGATAATTTCTAAATTGTTCGTAAAGGAAACCCAAGGTAATCAAAGCTGACGCTTCACCGGGTTTATATTTAATCATTCTATAAATGGTTCTTGCATGCTCAATTATTTTCTGCATTTCTTTAAATTGACCCAGGCTTCCGTATATATTTGCCATTAACATTAAAACATCTGCTTCCTGCCTTTTTATATTTTTTATCTTCGTTAGAGTAAAAAGATAATTTGTGTCAGCAAGTGCCTCTTTATTTCTCCCAATAAAATTATAAACTTCCGCGCGGCCTTTCAATGCATCAAAATATAATTTTTCTGCTTTTTCTTTTTTTATCATATAATAAGATATCTCTTAGTTATAGTTTCCTTTCCAATTTTTTGTAGGAATCAATTGCTCTTGTGAAGAATTCTATTGCTTCTTCATTAGCATAGACCTTCTTCGCCTTTTCTCCAGCTTCAACCGAATAGAGCAGAGATTTTTCATAATCTTCACCTTGATAAAAATGATAGGATAAAAGTCCAAGGAATTCTTCTTTTCGCTCCTTTAACTGGGTTTCTATAAAACTACCGGTTTGACGATGGAGTTCCTGTCTTCTTGCAAAAGAAAGTGTGCCATAAGCAACTTCCTGGGTGAGGATATGCTTGAAGAAATAACGTTGTTGCCCCTCACTTTTCTCCTGTTTTATAAGGTCAAACCGCTCAAGATTGCCGAGTGCCCTCTTTAAATACTGGGGTTGAGGATATATTCCATTTATCAAAAACTCATCAAACTCCCGACCCAAAACCGAAACCACCTGAAGTACATCCCGTTCCTTAAGATCAAGGCGGTCTATTCTGGATAGTATTACCGCTTCAACACTATCCGGAAGTTCTAATCTATTAATATCTCCTTTGAATCTCCAGGTTTTTTTCTCTTCTACTATATAACTCTGTTCAATCAGAGATTTTATCAGTTCTTCAATATAAAATGGGTTACCCTGTGATTTTGTAATTATCACTCTCTTTAAGTCATCTGGAATATCCTTAATGTTGAGCAGATTTTTAACCAGTTCCAGACTATCTTCTTTTGAGAGTTCTTTTAATTTGAGCTCAGTTGTCCAATCTTTTTCCAAAAATTCTTCTTTTCTTTTTAAAGGTCTATATACAAGGGTGAGAAGAATTGACTTATCTTCAATGTTTCGGCCAATATAATTTACAAGTTCCATTGAGGCAGTATCAGCCCAGTGCAGGTCTTCAATTACTATGTTTACAGGTTTTGTCTGAGTAATAAATTTGATAAAGTCAAAAATTATATCAAAGACTCTCTGTTTTCTTATCTTGGCATCTAAATATTTTGTAAGGTTATTTTCTGGAAACGAAACTCCCATTACCTCGCCAATTACGGGCAACCACTCTAAAAGTTTTTTATCAACAATTGTGCATTTTTCTTTTATTTTTGATGCCCGCACTTTAAGTGAATCCCCGGGTAGAATACTAAAAAAATCAGTGAGAATTTGAGTCCAGGGGTGGTATGAAAATGCACTACCATAGGATAAACAATTGCCCACACAAATTTGATAACCATTTTCTTTGGAGATTTTGATAAACTCCTGGACCAACCTTGATTTTCCAATCCCTGGTTCACCCATGATTCCAATTACTTGCCCCTTACCGTTTGCACATAACTTAACCAACTCCTGTAATCTAACAATCTCTTTATCCCTTCCCACAATTTTTTCGCTTTCGGAGAGCCATCGTCCCAATGCCTTCTTTTCCATTTTTTTCTTTTTGGTTAGTTTATAGGTCGTTATTTTTTTCTTTTTACCTTTATATTCCTTTTCCCCTAAGAATTCGTATTCAAAGATACCGTATGTCTTATTAAATATTGGTTCACTTACGACGATTGTTCTATCCTCAGCCTTTGCGGCCAGCCTTGCGGAAAGATTTACTGCATCACCAAGTATAGTATATTCTCTTCGCAATTCACTACCAACCGGAGCAGCAAAGACTGAGCCAAAATTTATTCCAGCCCTTAATTTGAGCAACTTCAATTTGGGATTGTTTAGTATTTCATAGGTAAACATCACTGCCCTTTTTTCGTCATCTTCATAGGCATGAGGGAAACCAAATACTGCAAGAACCCTTTCACTATCTTTGTAAGAATCAAGGGTATTTATCCAGCCGTCGTATTTTTCTGTTAATTGTTTCATAACCTTATAGAAACTATCAAGTATCTCAGATGCTCTTTTAGGATTTGTATCATAGGGAATACCAGCCCAATGCAGAAAGACAATGGCAATCTTCCTATGTTCGCCGTCTTTATGGTCAAAATAGGGTTTTAACTCAATCCTTTTGAAGAGCCAATCCGGAATGTAATTCACCAACTCGCCCGATTTATTGTTGATTATTTTAGTCGATAATTTTAATGTCTCTAATTTCGGTTCTGCTAACTTTTTTCCAAATCCCACATATTTCCAAACCCCATTTTTTGGTTTGAAAATAACATCGCTCAAATCTTTCTTAACTTCCGGGCTGACCACGATTTCACCTGGCCCAGCAATGTCAATCATCTCCATCAGATTATTTACTATTCTACCACCGAGGAAAAAATTATTCTTTAGGTCCTGAAAATATATGGTTCCTTTTGTTAACCCAATATGAATTTTAATCTTAGAAGAACCCAATTTAGTTTTGGTTGTTCTGTGGGCTTTAACAAATTTTGAAATTTCAACCGCGGCATTGATTGCTCTTTCACTGGCGTTAAAAGTGGTTATCTTTTCTGGAAAAAATGACAGAAATGCATCCCCACCAAATCGATAAATATCACCCTGCCATTTATACACAATTTTGATTAAAGGGTCAAAAAAGGAATTGATTATTTTGTTAACCTCTTCAGACCCCTGTTTTCCTAATCTGGCAAATTTTTCACTCATTGCAGTAAAACCAGAGATGTCCGCAAAAAGAAGTACCGCAGGAAAAATCTCGGGATGTTTTCCCTTTTCATTCAAGAGCCTAAAGTCAATTATTTTGCGGGGTAAAAAAGTTGAAACAGAATAGAATATCTTTTCTTTTTCTGTTATCTTCATTCTTTCATTATAGTTTAAATTATAAACAAAACAAGTGGTAAAGCCCAACCCCTCACCCGTTTATCTCTCCATATTTTTCTAAAACAAAAAAATCTCTTTCAAAAGGGAAATCTTATTGGAATTCTTGAACTGATGAAACTTTTAGTCATATGGGACGCCAGACATCTCTTTAAAAGGCGTAATTTCAAATAGTATTTACAGATCTTTTAAATTCAATATATATGTAACGAAGCCGAAAATATTTTTGGTTTTTCTAAAATTTTATATTTTATTGAACGTGTTAAATGGTAAAAGGTAAATTTCCCCAAAAAATGTAATAGATCTCAACTCATTGGTGTTTTTTTCACAATACCTTACCTCTATTCAAAATCCATTTTTTCCAGTTTGAAGATTTATCAGGCAATGGCGGTCTTGGCAATTCATCATGGTAAGTTGAGAGATTTATTCTATTACAAATATAATAATTTTTGCTGGGGCTTGACTACAAAATCGTTTCAAGTAGAATGAAAACTTATCGCTTTATATGGAATTACTTGCTGGGGCTTGACTACAAAATCGTTTCAAGT
>LGFX01000016.1 GCA_001508335.1 candidate division TA06 bacterium 32_111 | reverse complement strand
GTTTTCTTTGAAAAAACCCCGAGCCCATCCGTTGCTGCTGTAAAAATCAGATCATCTTTTTTTGTAAGTTCATAAAACTCACCAAAAAGGTTGTTTGGATATGAGTTGTATTTTCCTTTTCCATTTTTTATATGTATGTATGCGTTATCAAGGAGAATCTCAGTTGAGTCATCCTTATAGAATTGGTAAACAAAAAATGTTGGAAAATCGAAGTGAACCTCATAGTATGAAGAATCTGAGAGTGTTGTCCAGAAGAGTTTATTTTGAGAAACAAAATATATTGTATCCTTGTAATATTCGAGATCTATAACAGAAAGAAGATTATCAAATTTTTGATAGAATTTTTTTCCTTTTATATCAACAAAACCTATACCTCTATCGTTTGAAACTACAAAATAGTTTTCATCTATAGGTTTTGCTCTGAAAAAAAAGGTTGTGAGACTGTTAGGAATGTTGAAAAATTTCTCTTTTGATATATCGTAATAAAATATTCCTCCCAGTTGAGTCAAAAATAGAACATATCTTTTTGATGAGGTGATAACGCTTATTTGGTTATCAGGTATCTGTGGTATGTCCGATATCAAAAAGTATTCGAAAGATCTTTTTAAAGGATCGTATCTTGTAATGTTTATACAGTTTAGTCCTGCGATCCAGAGATTTTTTAGGGAATCAAGAGATATTGACCTTATATCAATAGAACCAGTTCCATACAGAAAGTGTTTCCTTTTTAAACTGTACCTATCTATTTTTAAAAAACCAATTCCATCAGTTCCAACATAGTAGTTCTCTTTATCTTCAAAAACTGTGGTGAAATTGTAATCTTTATTTTTATAAGTGATGGTGTATGGCAGGAGTTGTGGATAGTTGTTTACATCTTTATTTATCTCTTTCCAGATTATATTTTCATTGTTTTTGCTTTTTTCCCATCCTTCGGTTTTTAAACCATATTTCGGAGAAGAGTATATGAGAGTATCTATTTTAACATAAAGTGATTCATTAGTAACACCTATACCAGAAACTGATTTGCCTGAAAAATCAACTATTTTACAGAACTCTATCGTATCGTTGAAAATATCGTAATGGTATAAAAAATCCCTTCCAGTAAAGTAGATATTTTTATTATGGAATGGATCTGGAAAAAGGTTTTTAAAGGGAATATCGTACATCCATTTTCTGAATGAAACCAGAGTGGTCAACTCGTCGGTAAACTTATCGAGTTGTAGTATGCCAGTTGAGGTTGCAATATAGATTTTATCAATATCACCTGCGATGTCTAATACATTCAAAAAATAAGAGAAGTTATAGTAATCCTGAGTACTCAAATTTTGTGTGCAGAAAGAAGAGTTGAAAACTGTTAAAAATATAATTAAGAAAAATATTTTATGAAAAAATCTCATTTTGGACTTCTCCGATATTTTCGGCAATCTGACTTATCAAAGGATTTTTACCTTTAGAATATTCTGCCGCTTTGAAATGGGTATAAACTCCTATAACTGATGCCGTTAAAATGTCATAACCGAAAGAAATATAGCCACCTATAATTCCAGCCAACAAATCACCGGAACCCGCAGTTGCAAGTTTTATGTTTGAATTTGGAAGTATGAAGGTATTTTCTCCATCAGTTACAACAGTTGGTGGAGATTTTAGAACTGTTACAACCGAATACTCTGATGAAAAATCTTTAGCGAAAGAAATCTTTTCCTTTATATTTTTAAATCTTTTTTTAGTCAGTCTGAAGAACTCTTCAGGGTGTGGTGTAACAACTCTGTTTTTTAAAAACTTTTTTTTCATTTTTTCATCGAGTCTGGAAATTATATTTAAACCGTCCGCATCTATTAGAACCTTTTTCTTTTTTAAAAGTTCCATTATCTTCAAAAATTTCTCCTCTGAATTCTGATCATTACCAAAACCGCAACCAATAACAACGTTATCACTTTTTGAAACTGCATCCTCGATTCTGTTTATGTAAACAGCTTCTTTCAAAAATCTTATCTTCTCATTCCCGAGTTGGTTCACATAGACTATTCCAACACCTGCTTTCATTGCCCCAAAAGATGCTATCTGAATGGCACCCTCCATACCTTTGTTACCACCTATGAGAAGGAGGTTTCCTCTTTCCCTTTTATGTGAATAATCCTCTCTTTTAGTATGGGAATGTTCTATCAATCCTTTAACTATATCTTTCTCTATTATGGTCTGAAAATCGAAATCAAAAATTATGTCGTTTGGAATGGAAATATCAGCAACATAGAGATCACCGGTGAATTTTTTTGAATCCTTCCACAACATTCCTGTTTTCACGAAACCAAAAGTTATGGTTGAAGAAGCCCTTATAGCATCCTTATCGAAAAGACCTGTTGAAGAATCGAGTCCCGATGGTATATCCAGAGAAAATATTTTTTTCTTAGAAAAGTTCATCTTTTTAACATATTTTCTAAAAAATGGAGTAAACTCACCATGAAAACCTGTTCCAAACAAACCATCAACTAAAAGATCACTTGAAGAAAGAAGATTTGAAAAAGTTTTTTCAGTTGGGTTAAAAAATATTTTATCAGTTAACTTTTTCAAAATCTCAAGATTTCTGCCACTTTCAGGTGATAATTTTTTTAGATCCCCTAAAACAACAGTTTTAACATCATAATTTTTGTTGAAAAGATGCCTTGATAGTGCTAATCCATCACCACCATTGTTTCCAGTAGAACAAACTATAAGAGGTCTTTCAAAATTGTAATTTGAAATAAGTAGATTACATGATGCTATGGCTGCGTTTTCCATAAGAACTATAGGTTCAATCAAAAATCTCTCTTTGCACACTCTATCTATTTTTTTTGAAACTTCTCCGTATATTGAAAACATAGAAAAATATTATAGTTAAAAGTTAGTTAAGTCAATATAATGGTAATTCATTCTTAAAAATTTCTGATCTTTCTTTACTCAAAATTAAAAGAAAAAGATATTCATTAAAGATTTTACAAACTTATGATAGATCTTTATTTTTTATATATATCTGTTATAATCTAAAATTATGATAAAAACCAGATTGTTTTTTCTTCTTACTCTTTTAATTCTTATCTCCTGTGCAAACTTTAATGCTTATTTTAACATATATTACAATGCTGAGAAATATTATAAACTCGGAATAAAACCTATTGAGGATGGAAAACCTGTCGACAGGTCATACCTTGATAGATCGATAGAGAAATCCTCAAAAATATTGCAACTTTACCAGAATTCAAAATATGTTGATGATGCACTTGTTCTTATAGGAAAATCTTACATGTACAAGGGTGATTATTCAAAAGCTATAAAAAAATTCACGGAACTTATAGATTACTTCCCCACATCAAAATATTTCGAGGAAGCGCTGTTCTATCTCGGTAAAACCTATCTCTTTCAACAGGACACAAACATAGCCATATCGATATTCCAACAGGTGGTTGCGAAAAATGGAGATTTTCAGAATGACGCTATAAAAGAGATCACAAACATATATATTGAAAAAAAGGAGTATGATAAGGCTGATACTCTCGTTGAAAACATAACGGGAAAAGCTAAAAACGATCCCTTGAATATTTTTATTAAAGGAAAGATAAAATATCTTAAGAATGATTATCAAAATGCTTTAAGAAACTTCTCAAAGATAAAATTAAAATCGTTACCGAAAGAGTATATTTTCGATTACTATAGGTACATCATAAGCAGTTATATAGAACTTGGTGATCTTAAAAATAGTGAAAAGTACGTAAACCGTGCTATAGATATTTTTCAGAATCACAGCAAAAGAAATTCTTTTTATTTTTTAAAAGCTCAGATTTTTGAAAAGAAGAAAGAGTATGAAAAATCTATAAGTTTAATAGATGAAATTGTTTCTGGAAGGGATAAATTCCTTCTCGATTCTCTCCTTTTTATGAAAGGTTATATTTATGAAAAGTATTTAAACGATCTAAAAAATGCAGAAAAATCTTATAGAATGATAGTTGAAAACCAGCAAAATTCACCACTTTATTACCAGGCTGAAGCGAAATCTAAATCTATACAGATTTTACTATCCCTAAAAGATGAAAATTCCGAGTTAACCGAAGAGGAAAAGGCAAAAAACAGATTCGTTCTTTCTGAAATAGAGTACTTTTTTCTTGGCAGAACTGAAGATGCTATATCCGGATACAAAACCATTGTTGACTCTTTCCCATCGTCCTACTACTCTCCAAAAAGTTTATTCGCTCTCTCTTACATTTACCTTAAAGAATATAAAGATACATTGAAATCTTTAGAATTTTTAGAAAGGATAGTAAAAGATTATCAGACTACTGAGTTCTATACAGATGCTTTAAAAAGAATTGGAGAATTAAAAAGTGATTGAAAGTGTTTTAAAAAAGATTTATTTAACAGAAAATGTTTTTCTTTTGGAAATATCAAGAAGTAACAGAGAGAATATACTTTTAGGGCAATTCGCATCCATAAAAACATCCTTAAAGGATAAAATTTTAAGAAGACCTTTCACTATAGTAAAAAATGATAAAAACTCTCTAACTTTTTTGATAAAAGTTGTTGGAAGTTCAACTGAAAATATAGGAAATTTGGATAAGGGAGATTATGTGGATATTCTTTATCCTCTTGGAAAAGGATTTGAAGAGAATTTGGATTATGAGAATACGATTTTCGTTGGTGGTGGAATAGGGATTGCGGCTTTGATACCTTTTTTAAAGGGGAAAAATTATAAACTGGTTTTTGGTGATAGGGAAGGTGAATATGAAGAAGTTTTAAAATATTTTTCCTTAAAAGGTTTGCACTGTCAGGAGAAAAAGGGAAGATTTAAAGGTTATCCAACAGATTTTCTAAACAGGTTTGATTTTGATACCATTGTTGGATGTGGACCTAAAGAGATGTTGAAAAGTTTAAAAAACTACTCTGTTAAAAAGGATAAAAGGTTTTACGCTATCTATGAAGAGGTGATGGGTTGTGGTATTGGCCTATGTAATGGATGTTCTGTAAAAATGGAGAATGGAGATTTTATAAAACTCTGCACAGAAGGACCTATACTTGATGGAAAAAGGATTATTTATGATTGATATGAGAGTTAAAATTGGAAAAACAACTTTAAAAACTCCAATAATAGGTGCAAGTGGATGTTCTGGCTGGGGAGTAGAACTTTCCAAATTTAACGATTTTGAAAAGATAGGTGGTTTTGTTACAAAATCGATAACTTTGAAAAAAAAGGTTGGAAACCAGAATCCAAGGATAAGAGAGGTTTATGGTGGTATACTTAACTCGATAGGTCTTGAAAATAATGGTGTAGAATATTTTATTGAAAATATTTTGCCTCAGATAAAAAATTATAGGTGTGCAAAATTTTTAAATCTCGCTCCTTTTTCAAAAGATGATCTTGTATCTATGATAAAGACACTTGATAGTAATGAAGGTTTCGACGGTTATGAGGTAAACATCTCCTGCCCTAATATCTCCAACAAAAAAGTTAACTTTAACTCAAGTTTTGATGACTCAAAAAAACTTTTGAAAGGTATAAGAAAACTGACAGAGAAAACTCTACTTTTAAAATTGTCACCTTCATATGAGGAATCTTTTAAAATAGCAAAATTTGCAGAAAGGGAAGGTTTCGATGGGATAAGTTTCACAAACACTTATATTGGTACACTTGTTGATGTAGAAAAAAGAGAGTTCGTTTTTAAAAATATACAGGCAGGTTTTTCAGGCCCAGCAATAAAACCTTTATCCCTTTTCAATGTTTACAAAATGGTTAAATCTGTTAAAATTCCAGTTATAGGAATAGGTGGAATTACAACCTTAAACGATCTTTTAGAGTTTTTAGTAATAGGTGCAACAGCATGTCAGATAGGAACTGGAGTTCTTGTAAACCCCGGGATTTTGGAAGAACTTTCAAAAAGTTTGGAAGAGTATATGAAGGAAAGAAAGATAAAAAAAATAAAAGAGATTATAGGAAGTATCAAGGAGAGATTATGAACGCTAAAGATAGACTTATAGTAGCGTTAGATTTTGACTCTTTGAAAAAGGCTGAAAAACTTGTTGATCTTCTTGAAGATGATGTCACAACATACAAGGTTGGACTTCAACTCTTTACAAAAGAGGGGTACAAGTCTTTGAATATGCTGAAAAAGAGGAACAAAAAAATATTCTTGGATCTCAAATTCCATGATATACCTAACACTGTAGTTGGCGCAGTTTCTTCAGTCCTTGAACATGGTGTTGATATGTTGACAATACATGCTATGGGTGGATTCGATATGATGGAGAGTGTTGCAAAGTTGATATGGCAGAGAAGGGAAAGGAAAAATCATGCTCCCAAAATCTTTGCTGTAACACTACTAACATCTCTTGACAGTGCTTTTTTACAGGATATTATAGGAGCAGATTCAAGGACAGTGGAAGAAGAGGTTTTGATATTGGCACAGGCGGCAAGATCCGCTGGAATAGATGGTGTTGTTGCTTCTCCCCTTGAAGTTAAAATGCTAAGAAAAAAGTGTGGAGATGAACTTTTGATACTGACTCCGGGTATAAGACCAAGAGGTTTTGAAAATGCTGATCAGCAAAGGAGTGCGACTCCTTTTGAAGCGATAAGGGATGGAGCAGACTATATAGTTGTCGGAAGACCTATAACAGCATCTGAAAACCCAAAGAAGGTTGTGAAAAGCATTTTGAAGGAGATAAGGGATGGACTTAAAAAGACTTGAAAAGGAAAAAGTTATCCTAAAAGGACATTTCCTTTTAACGAGTGGATTGCATTCCGATACATATTTTGAGAAGTTCAGAATACTTGAAAATCCGAAGATGTTATCAGAACTTGTTTCAATAGTAGTAAAAAAACTCAAAGGAAAAAGTTTCGATTATGTCCTTGGTCCAGTTGTTGGAGGAATAGTTGTATCTTATGAGTTTGCAAGACAGTTGAAATGCAAAGCAGCGTTCCTTGAAAAAAGGGATGATAAACTTGGGCTTTTCAGAGGAACTCCAATAACTCCAAACGATAGGATTCTTCTCGTTGATGATGTTTTAACAACTGGAAAATCTATATATCAGATGATAGATGCTGTAAAAGATTTTAATGGAAACATAGTTTCGATAGGTGTTTTGATAGATAGAAGTGATAATATCAGTTTCGAATATCCTTTGTTCTACGGGATGAAGGTTGAAGCGAAAACTTATGTTCCAGAGAATTGTCCTTTATGTGAAAAGAAAGAAATACTGGTGAGACCAGGTGGTAAAAGATAAGGAGGATTTATGTCAGGACATAATAAGTGGAGTACAATAAAAAGAAAAAAAGCAGCAGAAGATAACAAGAGGGGACAAATATTTACAAAACTGATCAAAGAGATAACACTCGCTGCAAGAGAGGGTGGTGGAGATCCAGAACTCAACTCAAGGTTGAGATCCGCTATCGCTGCTGCGAAAAAAGCGAACATGCCTGCAGAAAATGTTGAAAGAGCCATAAAAAAGGGAACTGGAGAATTGCCTGGAACAACATACGAAGAGGTTGTTTATGGTGGATATGGACCTGGCGGTGCAGCTATCCTTATAGATGTTGTAACTGATAACAAGAATAGAACTACAGGTGAATTGAGACATATATTCACGAAATTTGGGAAAGAACTTGGGGATGTGAGTTCAGTTGCATGGATGTTTGAAAAGAAAGGCCTCATAGAGATCGATGGAACAAAATACAAATTCGATGATATAATGGAAATAGCTATAGATGCTGGTGGAGAGGATGTTGTTATAACAGGTGATGTTATTCAGGTTTTTACAGCACCTGAAGATCTCTACAAGTTAAAAAAAGTTTTTGATGATAAAAAGATTGAAACAACTAATGTTACACTTACTAAAAAACCACAGTCAACAGTTCAACTTAATGAAAATGATGCATCCACGATGTTGAAACTTATAGATACACTCGAAGAACATGAGGATGTTCAGAATGTCTATTCGAACTTCGATATATCTGATGAACTTATGGAGAAGTTGAGCAAGTGAAAGTTGTTGGATTCGATCCAAGTTTAAAACAGACAGGTTATGCTATAGTTAATGATCTTTTTGAAATAGTTACAGCAGGTATAATAAAAACCGATCAGCACGAGAATATAGAAAAAAGGTTGTATGAAATTTTTTCAGAATCCGACTCAATAATTCAAAAATTCAAACCTGAATACGCGGTATTTGAAGAGTCCTTCTACCATAAGAATGTTAAAACAACATCAATACTTTCAATGGTTCGTTCAGCTATCCTTGTTTCATGTGTTAAGAATGATGTTAAAGTTAAATTTTTTTCTCCAAATCTGATAAAAAAATCTATAACTGGTAGAGGACACTCAACAAAGGAACAGGTTCAGTTTATGGTGAGAACTATTTTCAAGATTGATAAAAGTTTACCTTACGATGTTTCAGATGCTCTTGCTGTAACATACACTTTTTTGAACAGAAAAGATTATGAACTGGTATATTAAAGGAATTTTGACTGAAAAGATACTTCCATTTATCGTTGTTGAAAACAATGGTATAGGTTACAAGATAAGAGTTTCTTTTACAACTTTCTCTTCACTTCCAGAACCGGGTGATGAAGTTAAAATTTTCACATACCTTTCTTTGAAGAATGAAGATTTTGAAATTTTTGGATTTTCATCGTCAAAGGAGAGGGATATTTTTTTGAGGTTGATCGAAATACCTAAAATTGGACCAAAAACAGCTATTTCTATATTCAACACTCTTTCTGTTGAGGATTTTGAGAATGCAATAAACAACTCTGATCCAAAAGTTCTTGCAAGGGCAAAAAATGTGAGCAAAAAACTTGCTGAATCTATAATACTTGAACTTGCCGGGAAAATTTCTTTTGAAAGTAGAGGTGTTGCAAAGGATGCCTACGATGCTTTAAAATCTTTGGGATTTTCGGATAAAGATATTTCACCTATTCTTAACGATGTTTTGAAAAACATAAAAAATCCTGAAGATGTTGAGGAAATAATCAAAGAGGTTCTAAAGAGGTTAAGATGAATAAGGAGATAATATCTTCTGATAAACTTAATGAGGATAAAGAGATAGAGGAAAGTTTAAGACCCAAACTTTTAGAATCCTTTGTTGGGCAGGAGAAGTTAAAGGAGAATCTTAAAATCTCTATCGAATCTGCAAAGATCAGAAAGGATGTTTTGGATCATATACTTTTCTTTGGTCCCCCAGGTCTTGGGAAAACAACCCTCTCATACATAATAGCTAACGAGCTTGGAGTAAAGATATACTCAACAAGTGGTCCTATACTTGAAAGACCTGGAGATCTTGCAGGGATTTTAACAAAACTTGAAAGAGGTGATGTCCTTTTTATCGATGAGATCCATAGAGTGAACAGGGTTGTCGAAGAATACCTCTATCCTGCAATGGAAGATTTTGTTCTTGATATAATGTTAGATACAGGTCCTTCTGCAAGGAGTATAAAGATAAAGATAAAACCTTTTACCCTTATTGGGGCAACGACGAGGAGTGGACTCTTGACCTCTCCTTTGAGGTCGAGGTTCGGTATGAGTCATAGGTTGGATTTTTACACTGACGAGGATTTGAAAAATATTTTAAAAAGGTCTTCCAAAATACTTGGAATAGATTCATCAGATGAGGGTCTTATAGAGATAGCGAAAAGATCGAGGGGGACACCGAGGGTTGCAAACAGGCTTTTGAAAAGGGTAAGGGATTTCGCAATAGTTAAAGGGAAAGGTGTTGTGGACCGTAAAACTGTAATTGATGCGATGAAGATGCTCGATGTTGATCAACTTGGACTTGATGAGTTGAGTGTTTCAATATTGAAAACTATAATTGAAAAGTATAACGGTGGACCTGTTGGGATATCAACCCTCGCAATATCTGTTGGGGAAACCGCTGAAACACTTGAGGAGGTCTATGAGCCTTTCTTGATAATGAAGGGACTTATAAAAAGAACACAAAGGGGAAGGGTTGCAACAAAACTCGCATTCGAACATCTTGGATACAAATATGAAGGAGGGCTTTTTGATCTATAGGATATTTTTTCTCCTTTCAATATTTTTTCTGATAACTGGTGTAATATTCTTTTTATTCGAAAAGATAAATTTCAAAAATCCTTTAGATTTCAAAATAGAAAGGGAAAATTTTAAATTCTATTTTCCGTTGGGAACATCAATAATAGTTTCTATAGTTTTAACAATAATTTTAAACATAATTTTTAGATTTTTCAAAAGATGAGTTTCAACATTTCTGACTACGATTTTAAACTCCCAAAAGAACTTATCGCTTTTTACCCTTCAAAAAAAGGTGAGAGTAGATTACTTGTTGTTGATAGGGGGAAAAAAGATTTCTATGAAAAGAAATTTTCAGATATCGTTGATATAATACCACATGATTCTTTACTTGTAAGAAACATAACAAAAGTCGTAAAAGCGAGAATTTTTGGGAAAAAGGAGAGTGGTGGTAGGGTGGAGATCCTAATACTCGATCCTTTTTCTGAAGGAAAAATATTCAAAGCACTAATAAAATCAAGAAGAAGGTTGATGGAAAAAGAGAAGGTTTTCTTAGATGGAAATAATTTTATAGAAATTCTAAAAAGGGAGGGTAGAGAGTATACAGTTAAGATACCTTTTGAAGACAAAGAATACTTTTTTGAAAGGTATGGACATGTTCCATTGCCTCCCTATATAAAGAGAGAGGACAGGGATGATGATAGTGAAAACTATCAAACATGTTATGCGAAGATGATAGGTTCATCTGCCGCTCCTACGGCAGGTTTGCATTTTACAGAGGAAATTTTAAAATCTTTGGAGAAAAGGGGAGTCAAAATAGTTGATGTTATTTTACATATTGGTCTTGGGACTTTCGAACCTGTAAAGGTTGATGATATAAGAAATCACAAAATGCACTCTGAATACATACAGATAGATGATGATGTAGTAGAATTATTAAACTGTTATAAAACAAAAAAGAAAAAAATAGTTGCTGTTGGAACAACGAGTTTGAGGACTCTTGAAACGAGTTTCACAGGGGAAATCTTTTTGCCAAAAAAAGGTTTTACGGATATTTTTATTTATCCTCCATATAAGATAAAATCAGCAGATATACTTATAACAAATTTTCATCTTCCAAAATCTACACTTCTTATGCTTGTTTCAGCTTTTGCTGGAAGAGAACTTATTCTAAAATCTTACAATTTTGCTATAGAGAAAAATTTCAGATTTTTTTCTTATGGAGATGCGATGGTGATAATATGAGTGAAATATTTGAAATTGTAAAAAAGAATGGTAAAAAAAGGCTGGGAGTTTTAAAAACAGCACATGGTATAGTTGAAACACCGAACCTTATGTTTGTCGCAACCCAGGCGAGTGTCAAGGCTATGTCAGCAAAAGATCTTTTTGATTGGGGAATTCAGTTTTTGATAACCAACACTTACCATCTATATCTTAGACCTGGACTTGAGATAATAAAAAATGCAGGTGGAGTTCACAAGTTTATGGGTTGGGAAAGAACACTTTTTTCAGATTCTGGTGGATTTCAGATTTTTTCTTTATCTAAATTAAGAAAGTTCAAAGATAATGGAGTTATCTTTCAATCACATATTGATGGCTCTTACCATGAGTTCACACCAGAAAACAATGTTGACATGCAAAGAGTTCTTGGAACAGATGTTATGATGGTTTTGGATGAATGTATGGAGTATCCTGTTACATTTGAGTATGCCAAACATTCTGTTAAAAGGACTTTAGATTGGGCTAAAAGGGCAAGGGAACAGTTTCTTAAAACATCTCCAATTTATGGTTACAAGCAGTACCAGTTTGGAATAATACAGGGATCCATATTTGAAAATCTAAGAGAATACTGTTCAAAAGAGTTGCAAAAGGTAGATTTTGATGGATACGCTATGGGAGGTGTTGCGATAGGTGAATCAAAAGATTATATTAGAAAAGTTATTGATATGGGCGATAGAATAATGCCAAATGATAAGCCGAGATACCTTATGGGAGTTGGAGAAGAGGATGATATAAAGTATGCTGTTGAGAAAGGTTTTGATCTTTTCGATTGCGTTGTTCCAACAAGGAACGCGAGAAATGGTGCACTTTTTACAGAGAAGGGTAAAATTTTGATAAAGAACGCAAAATACAAAAATGATTTTTCTCCAGTTGAGGAAGGATGTAACTGTCATCTATGTAAAAACTACACAAGAGCATATCTCCATCATCTTTTCAAATCGAAGGAAATGCTTGCAGGTATTCTTGCAACTGAGCATAATATAAACTACTATATGAGATTGATGAAAAAAATAAGGGGATCTATTTAAAATTTTATCAACATTTTAAAGAATTCTAAAACTTTTTTCAAAAATTCCAAAACCTGTGGATCATGTTTTTCAGGGGTGAAAAGATGTTTACCAAAGGCTATTAAACCTATAGCTGTAAAACCGATTGCAAACTGTCCTATCGCAAAAAGTCCAAATGAAAGTTGACCTATCGCAACTACCCCAAAAGAGAATTGAGCAACAGATATGGGAGCAAGAATGAATTGTCCAAATCCGAATATGAATGCAAACCCAAACTGTGCTATAACAAAATACCCTGTCGCAAACTGCCCGATTGCAAAAAATCCTTTTGCTGTTCTTAACTTCTTATTCTCATCTACTCCCCAAGATATGTGGTAAAGTGGAAGTCCAAAAATAATTTTATCACTCTTTTTATCGAAACCAAAACTGTTTAACTTTTTATCATTCATTATAATATTTTATCATAAAAATTTTTATTTTCAATTTTTATTGAAAAAAAATATTTTATCTATTAAAATAAAAAAAATGGAGGAGAAATGAAAAAATACATGCCACTTTTACTTGTTTTTATTTTTTTTATTTCCACCGCTTTAACAGGTCAAAATTTTTTTATGACAAAAAATATTAAAGTTCAAAGTGATAGTTTAAATGTTAAATCAGTTGGGAAACTCCCATTTCATAAAAATTCATACGATGTTTGTGTAAAAGATAGTTTTGCTTTTATATGTTTTGACAATTCTCTAGTTGTTTTAAATATAAAAGATAAATATGATTTAAAGATCGTAGATGAAATTCCTATTTATTCTCCATTCTGCATAGCACAGTCAGGCAATTATATTTTTGTTGGGACGGATGGTTACGGTTTAAATGTTTACGATATATCTGACCCTGAAAATATAACTTTGAAAGGTTTTTATGATACCGATACTCCTATTTTCAATATTAAAATTTCGGGAAATTATGCTTACCTTGCAAACACATATGATGGTCTTGTTATTCTTGATATCTCCGATCCAACAAATCCAGTTATGGTTGGAAAAGATAATACCTATAACTATGTTCTATCAGTTTTTGTTGAAAATGGTTACACTTACATTACAAACTTTGACTCTAAATTTGTTATATATGATGTTTCAAATCCATCAACACCTTCAGAGGTTGGTTCTATAAACTTAAATGGTTCATTATACGATTTAACGGTGAATAACAATTATGCTTTCATTGCGAATAATGGGAGTCTTACGATAGTTGATGTTTCAGATAAAGCAAATCCATTTATATATGATTCTTTAGAAATTAGTGGATATCTTTCTGATCTTTATATAAGTGGAAATTATCTTTTCGTTTCAGCAGGAGATTTTGGTTTAAAGATAATAGATATATCAGACATTTCAAATCCAATTGAAATTGGCTCTTTACTCCCAGATGAGGATATTGTCTATTTTAGATCTGAAATTGTTGATAGTTTGGCTTTAATATCAACTTATTATGGAGGTGTTGTTCTTGCTGATATAACAGACTATTTATCACCAGTAAAGATTAATTCGTATTCTACTTTTGGAAGAGTCAACAAAATTGAAATTAAAGGTGATTTAGCTTTTCTTTCAAGAAGTGAAGATCTTTTAAAAATTTATGATATATCTAACGAGCAAGATATTAAACTTATAGCAGAATTTGATTCTTTACCTTACATAAATAATATGCTTCTTTCTGAAAATTATCTTTACACTCTTCATACTTTTGATGGTTTATATATAGTTGATATTTCAGATTCATCAAATCCTCAAATAATTTCAAATATCCTTCCAAAATCTGAATTTACTGGAATCTTTTTAAAGGATAGTTTTCTTTATGTTGCAGATTATGATTCTGGTTTATACATTTATGATGTCTCTGATCCTTATATTTTGACTGAAGTTGGAAACTGTAAGTTACCAAATCCTATAGAGGATATTTTTGTTCAAAATAGTTATGGATTCATATCAGCAGGTTATTTCGGTATGTTTATAGTTGATATTTCAGATCCTTCAAATCCAGTTTATATAGGAAACTATGATACAGATGGATATTTAAGCAATTTGATTGTTGATGGAAATTATGCATATCTTGCTGATGGTTTTAATGGGTTAAAAATTTTAGATATATCTACACCATCTTCTCCGATTGAAAAAAATTCTTATCCAACAGATGGTGATTTTATGAAAGTTTCAAAAGTTGGAAACTACCTTTATATTCTTGACTATTATGAGGGCTTAAAAATAATTGATGTTAACGATGTGATGGATTTAAAAGAGAGAGGATATTATAAAGTGCCAGGTGGTATGGAAGATCTTTATGTTGATAATAACAGAATTTACCTTTCAAATGGAGATTTTTATATTTTACAAACTACCTTTTCGGGAGATACTGATAAAAGGAAAGTTCAAAAAGAAAATTTAAAATTTTATAAAGACCGCATAGTTTTTGAGTTGAAGGATAGAAAAAATTCGGTAAAGATCTATGATATCACAGGAAAGGTTGTTCTGTTTGAGAAAAATCTAAAAGTTGGTAAGAATTTTTTGATGTTAGAAGGTTTAAAATCTGGAGTCTACTTTATTAAAATAGATGATGGAGAAAATTATTGGAGAGAAAAATTTTACTTTTTGAAATAAAACATACGTGTTGATTAATTTTAACATTAGACTTTGATCAAAAACAATTTATTGACTCAATACTTCTTTCGAATAGTTATAAAATAGATAATTGACTAAACAGACAAATTAGATATAATCATTAAAAAAAGAGAGAAATTATGGAAAAAAATTTATATGGAATCATACTTGCAGGTGGAAGAGGTGAAAGATTCTGGCCAAGGTCAAAAAAGGTTAGACCTAAACAACTCTTGCCTGTAATATCTAAACAAACGATGCTTGAAGAGACCTTTTCAAGATTGAACAATTTTATTCCAAAAGAAAAAATATTCGTTGTTGGAACAGAGATTTTGAAAGAACCTATAGATTCGTTGGGAATATTTGAAAAGAGTAATTTGATGTATGAACCTTTTGGTAAAAATACAGCGCTCGCTATCGGTTTTGCTGCTATAAAACTTAGAAGTATAGATAAAGATTCTGTGATGCTTGTTTGTCCTGCTGATCACAGTATTTTCCCTGACAAAGATTTTCAAAAAACTATACAGATAGGTATTGAGTATGCTTTGAAAGGCAACCTTGTAACTTTTGGTATAACTCCAACAAGACCTGATGAAGGTTATGGATATATTGAACTCGGGGAATCACTTTTAGATGAACAAGTTTACAAGATAAAATCTTTTAAGGAAAAACCCAATGTTAAAAGAGCTATATCCTATCTGAAAAAGGGAAATACACTTTGGAATAGTGGTATATTTTTATGGAAGACGGAAACACTTCTTGAAGGCATAGAGAAATATCTTCCTGATATGTACAGGGAACTTCTCGAATATGAAAAACATATTGGAAAGAGTGATGAAAGGGACAATATTTTAAAACTTTATGAAAAATCACCAGCTACTTCTATTGATTTTGGAGTTATGGAACAGGCCGAAAATATTGTTATAGTTAGAGCACAGTTCAACTGGGATGATGTCGGAGATTGGAATGCACTTGAAAGGATTAAGAATAAGGATAAGGAAGGGAACATTGTTGAGGGAGAGGTTGTTACTTTGAACTCAAAGAACAGTATAATAATTTCAGATTCTGGCCTTGTTACCGTAATAGGTGTTTCAGATCTTATAGTTGTTAGAACAGAGAATGAAACGTTAGTTTGTAAAAAGAATGAAACAGGTGAAATAAAAAATCTTTTAAAAATACTTGAAAAAGATGAAAAGTATAAAAAATACCTTTAAGGAGGGTTAAATGTTAAGAAAGTTATTGATTTTAGTTCTCTTCTTCTCTCTTGTTTTTGCTGGATGCACGAAAAAAGCAAAAACAACAGAACCTGTTCAGCAGCCAACAGTTATTATAGAGGAGGAACCAAAAGTTGAGGAAGTACAAGTTGAACAACCAAAACTTGAAGTTATAGAGGAAACACCTTCTCAGGATACCACTTTAACACAGAATGTTGTCGTTGAATACAAAGTTCAAATTTTTGCTACTTACGATGAGACAAAAGCTAACAAAGTTAGGGATGAAGCCAAGGGGAAATTTACAGAGGAAGTTTATGTTGAATACATTCCACCATACTACAAAGTTAGAATAGGACATTTTAAAACAAAAGAGGAGGCAGACAGTTATAGAGATTTAGTTAAGGAGAAAGGTTACTCTGACGCTTTCACTGTTGTGCCATGAGAGAGTTGAAAATATTTTTTGCAACCCATAATCTTGACAAAAAGAGAGAAATTGAGTATATTTTAACTTCAAAAAAAATAAAAGTTCTTTACATAGAAGATTTTCCCCATTATCCAGAAGTTGAAGAGACCGGTAAAACACTTGAAGAGAATTCTCTGATTAAAGTTTTAAATGGCTACTCTTTTACAAAAATTGATACTTTTGCAGAGGATACTGGTCTATTCGTCGAATCCTTGAATGGCGAACCGGGAGTTTTCACCTCAAGGTATGCTGGAAAAGATGCCTCCTACAGAGATAACTATATGTTGCTTTTGAAAAGGATGGAAAGTTTCATAAAGGATTCAGAGAGGAGAGCATATTTTAAGACTGTGATAACTTTTAAGAGTGAAAATTTCACAAAACAGTTTGAAGGTATCTGTAAAGGTATTATCTCTAAGGAACCTAAAGGTGAAAAAGGGTTTGGATACGATCCGGTTTTTATCCCTGAGGGGTTTAAAGAAACATTTGCCCAACTTGACGAATCTTTGAAAAATCGGATCTCTCATAGAGCAAAAGTAGTAGAAAAGTTTATAGATTTTCTGGAAAAAGAATATATCGGGGCATAGCGCAGTCCGGTTTAGCGCGCCTGTTTTGGGAGCAGGAAGTCGCTGGTTCAAATCCAGCTGCCCCGATTTTATGGTGAGTGTAGTTCAATTGGTTAGAGCTCTGGATTGTGGTTCCAGCCGTTGGGGGTTCGAGTCCCCTCACTCACCCCATTTTTAATAAAAAAGCGCCTGTAGCTCAATTGGATAGAGCAACGGATTTCTAATCCGTAGGTTACAGGTTCGATTCCTGTCAGGCGCATTCTATATAAGCGTCACTAGCTCAAATGGTAGAGCAACTGACTCTTAATCAGTAGGTTCGGGGTTCGATTCCCCGGTGACGCAAAATTATTTTAAGTTGGAAATTTCCCCTGAATAGAGATTTATAATAACATCGTTATCAGGTGTTGAATCGTTTAAAAGGTTTTTAAACATATCCTTCTTCAAAAACATTATAAATTTTGATTTTAGTGAAAAGCCTTTAGTTTCAAAAAATCCTTCCGGCATAACCTCATCACCTCTGTAATGTGAAACCATAGAATAAGATATTTTTTTTGCAAGTATATCAGATTCCCTATCAGATATTTTGTAACCTTTTATTATTTTGAACGCTATATTGTATATTCCACTTTCGGTGTACTCCTTTGCATAAGAGTATAACTCGGGAGTTTTTAAAAGTGAAAATGTCTGTATTTTAACAAAAGTATCATTTAAAATTTCAACAATCCTGTAAGGTGAAGGGAATGTTGAAGGTGATCCTGTCTCTATCTCAAAGATGTATCCATTTTTAAATTTTCTTTTTGCAATATCGTTAGCATGAAAATGCCCTGTAAAAACCAACTTCACATCGTATCTTTTTAGAATCTTCAACAACTCTTCGTTGTTTTCCAGAACATATTCAGGATAACCTTTTTTCTGACCGGCAAAATGTTCTATAAGATTATGGTGTATCATTACGATAACTTTTTTATTTCTCCCTTTCAATTTCTCAAGATTATCTTTTAACCAGAATAAAGTTTTTTTGTTTACCTTTCCTGAAACTGTGGAAGGATTTTTCTCATTGTTCAGAAAGTATTTGCAACCGTCAAGTGCTACAAGATAGTATTCTTCATTTAGAGATGTTATATAACTTAAAGAATTCTCATCCTTTGAAAAATAGTTTAAATACCCAAAATTTTGATATAGGTTTTCAAAATCTTTTTTACTTATACTTTCAACTCTCTCTTTACCTTTTTCTTCATACTTGAAACCATCGAAATTGTTTATATCGTGGTTACCACATATGACGAATACTTTTGTTTTCCCATCTAAAATTTTAGAGATCTTTTCTATAAAAAATTTATGGTTTAAAAGTTCACCATCTTTTGTTATATCCCCTGGAACAAGAACAAAATCTAAACTCTCGTTCTGGATATCCTCTAAAAATTGATCGAAAAGAAAAGAAGACTCTTCTAAAAGTTTTCTATCATTTTCAACATATTTTTTGAATTCTTCCGAATTTACGCCAAGTGTTGTATCGTAAAGATGTGTATCAGAAATAACCGCAAACCTGATATTTTTTGAATCTACAAAAATAGAAAGTATCATTATTGGAATTAAAAATATAATTTTTTTCACCCTTACCTCTTTTGGATTACCAAATAAAATTATTTCATACTATCGAAATGAATCCAAAAACTATTAAAACTCCAATTAGTCCTTTATCAAGGTTGTTATGGACATAACCTATAGTGTTATGTGATGAATCTTCAATCCTTTCACTCAAAATGTATGCGATAGGATCTCTCGATGCATCCTGTAAAGTATCACCTTCAAGGTATGCTATTGGATTAGATGAGGAGTCCTCATACCTTCCATAGTGGAAATATCCTATTATATTGTGGTGCTGATCCAATATCCTGTCACTCTCTATATAACCTATAGGTCCCCCAGAAGCATCCTCAATGGTTTTATCATGGATGTAACCAACAATATTGTATGATGCATCATAAATCTTTGTAAGCATAAAGATCTCACTGCATGGAAAAAAGTGAAGATAAAAACGTAATTAACGCTGCCCCGTAGATTACATATAATGTGCCATAGATAAGAGTCTGTGCAACAGTCGAAATACAACCACCGACGAAAGCACTTGTTGCTCTCTTCTTTTTAACTTCAGATGAATAACCGTTTTGAAAACCTCTCACATAATCTTGCCCTTTATCATAAGAGACGTAAGGTGATTTTGGCTCTATGAGGTAACCTAAAAGAGTTGAACCGAGGCAACCGAGTCCAGAAAAAAAACATGTTGCTCCACATCCAATAAGACTCCATAAAAATGAGTTCTCAGTAGATGCAGCGGTTTTTCCATCCTGTAATCCCTCTTCGTAAGTCAGAATTTTTTTCTCCTGCGTTTCCTGTGTATCTTGTGCATATAAAAAAATGTTTGAGATAAAAATGAAAAGCAAAAGTAAAACAGATATTTTTTTCATTTTCTCTCCTTTTGTAAAAAGTATATTATAGATTGATTTTTTTTCAACATTTAATTTTTGATTCTTGAAAAAGATTTTTTATAATCTATACTTATCTTATGAAAAATTTAAAGGAAAAAAGTTTAAAATACCACTCTTCCCCGACAGGAGGAAAGATTGAGATAAGGATAAAAAAAGATTGTGATTCAATAGAAAACTTATCCCTCGCTTACACTCCGGGTGTAGCTTTTCCCTCGCTTGAAATAGAAAAGGATAAAAATTTATCTTACAGGTACACAAACAGAAAAAATCTTGTTGGAGTAATATCTAATGGAACAGCTGTTTTGGGGCTTGGAGATGTTGGACCTTATGCTTCGAAACCTGTTATGGAAGGGAAATCTGTTCTATTTAAAAGATTCGCTTTTATAGATGCTTTCGATATAGAGATATCCGAAAAGGATCCCGATAGGTTTATAGATATAGTAAAATCACTTGAACCTACTTTTGGAGGAATAAACCTTGAAGATATAAAAGGACCAGAATGCTTTTATATTGAAGAGAAACTTGTTGAAAAGATGGATATACCCGTATTCCACGATGATCAGCACGGAACTGGTATAATCGCAACAGCGGGACTTTTAAATGCATGTGAACTTGTCAACAAGGATTTAAAAGACATAAAGTTGGTTGTTTCAGGTGCAGGTGCGGCTGCTTTACCTGTTTTGAAAATGTTCTTGAAAGTTGGTGTCTCTTTAAAAAATATCTTCGTTTTCGATAAATATGGAATGCTTCATAAAAAAAGAAAAGATCTGACAAAGTACAACAGAATTTTTGC
Organism: candidate division TA06 bacterium 32_111; assembly: GCA_001508335.1. GTDB lineage: Bacteria > Hydrothermota > 32-111 > 32-111 > 32-111 > 32-111. Next base: position 14,472 of record LGFX01000016.1, on the reverse strand, counting down.
TAAAGAAAAAGAGAGCAAAATGGAAGAGGTTATAGAAGGTGCTGACATGTTTTTAGGTTTATCCACAAAAGGTGTTTTAAAGAAAGGTATGTTGAAAAAGATGGCGAAAGACCCTATAGTTTTTGCACTTGCAAATCCAGACCCAGAAATCGATTACCATAATGCTATAGATACGAGAAAGGATGTAATTATAGCAACTGGAAGGTCAGATTATCCGAATCAGATAAACAATGTTTTAGGATTTCCATATATTTTCAGAGGTGTTCTCGATTGTGGAGCGAAAAAGATAAGCGACAGGATGAAACTTGAAGCGGCAAGATCTCTTGCATCACTTGCCAAAAAAAATGTTCCAGAATATATAAAAAAAATGTATAAGGAGGATCTGAAATTTTCGAAAAGGTATTTGATTCCAAAACCTTTTGACAGAAGAGTCTTCGTTGAGGAATCTTATGCTGTTTTAAAAAGTGCCGTTGAAGAGAAATTGAACAGGATAGATGTGGATCCTTCAAATTACAAAAGGGGTTTGAAAAGATGGTTAAAAAGATTTTAAAAAGAAAAGTTGGTATTTTTCTTACAATCTTTATTTTTATTTCAAACTGTGCATATTTGAATCAGGTAAAAACAGTGAAAAACCTTCAATATGAAGTTGAATCTTTTCGATACAAGTCTTTCGATCTTTCTGGTGTTAACTTCGAGTTAAATATGAAAGTATTTAACCCAAACAAAATTGATGTTACTTTTGAAAGAATAGTTTACCAGATCTTTTTTGAATCTAAAAAGATAGGGGAAGGGTACTCTCAAAAAGAGTACATTTTAAAAAGGAATTCTTCTGGAGTTTACTCAACAAATCTAAAGATAAGATATTCCATCCTATCTTCAGATCTTATAGAAAAGTTAAAAGAAGGGAAGTTGGTTCTGGATATTGAAGGGCAGTTAGAGGTAAAAACAAAGTATGGGAAAAACAGTTTTCCCTTTGAGGTGAAAAAAGATATCTCGAAAGAGTTTGATTTTTTAAAAATAGGTAAATAGAGAGAAGAATACCCTCTGCCTTAAAGAGTTCCTTATTGAATAATCCATTATGTGTGAAATTTTTATATTGATAAAATTTGTATTGTATAAAAAGGATAACGTGTTTTCAAAATATACACCTTTAGGGTATTTGTAATTTATGTTCAAAGGTATATCATCACCATTTTTATAAAGAGTGTATGAAACTTTTGGAGTTATATTAAAAGAAAAGTTGGAAAAGATTTTTCTTTCAATATCAGATGAAAATTCGGCTTTGTTGCCATCTATATTAGAAAAACCCAAAGCGGTGTAATCGTAAAAACCATAAAAATAACCATACAGAATGGAAAAATTGTAATCCTCATGTAATCCACTTAAATTGAACTGAAATACAAATGAGTTTGAGTTTATATCGTATTTTCCTGATTTTTCTTCTCTTAACTCATCCTCCCTTCTATAAAATATTGAATAGTTTATATCACTAAAATTTTTTAAACCAAAGTCAAAAAGAGAATTTTTGAAGTAGGATATATTTTTATAGAAAGATCTTTCGTAGTTTAAATTAAAAAATGGTGTGATTGAACTTTTCAAAATTCTGTTTGAAAGAAAGGTAAATTTTAAATTGGACTGGTTTAAATTTATCTCTTTCGTTTCAAGGATATTTTTTGAAAGATCTGAGTAATCAAAATTCAAAGAAGTTTCAAAAGGATAAAACCTTAAAGAAGTGTTGAGATTCCTTTTTGAAAAAGGTTCACTTGAGAGTTTATTCTCTTTTACAAGGATATAATCACCATATATTCTATCGTAAATGTAGGTGTTTGTCTGAGAATCGTATATATATTCTCCCTTCCCCTTTCCAACATAAACATAAGTTTCAACGAGATCATAGATCGAGAGTGAGGTTATGTAAGTGTTCAAAATGTATTCATAAAAATTCTTGTTATTTTTTTTATAAAACATATTGAGTAGAAGGATATTCTTTTTTGTGTTGTTCTCGTCGAATATTTTATATTCTGCCATAAAAGAACCTGTCAATTTTTCATCGTGTAATCTGTTCATTTCAAATTTGAAAGCATCTATCTTTTTTACTTTTAAAGAATCTTTGAAACTCTCCTCATTCCTGAATTCAAAAATAAAATCCCTTTTCGATGTGAAACTTTTTATTCCTCTTCTAACTGTTGAAAAACTTTTTTCCTCATTCTCGATAAAAAAAGAAAAGTTTAAAAATTTAAAAAATCTTGTAAAAGTTATAGACTCATTTCTGTAAACGAAAGAGTCTTTTGATAAAAAATAGTTTGTTTTTAAATCGAAAGCATTGTTAAAAAGTGTATCTGAGTTAAAATTTGTGCTTATCATATTGAATGAGTCCAATTTCGAAAATGACAATTTGGATTTGAAAATTTTTTCAAACCATGGTTGAACCGAAAAAGTTATTTCTCTGAAAGGTGTTTTAAATGTTGTATCGTTTGTAATATACCCATAATCATTTTTTTTATTCCATTTTGTTTTGAAAATTGTGTCATTTTCTCTCAATTTAAAAGAGAAAGATGAAGAGAAACTTTTGAAGGATATTCTTTTTGATTCATAAGATAGAAGGTATGAAAAATCTTTTAAAAATTCCTCTTGAAGGTTGTATCTGTTTTTTTTGTAAAGTCCTGTAAGGATTTCAAAATCATAATTTCCCATTTTAAAATCTTTTGAGTATGAAAGATCAAGAAGGTGATAAAAGAAAGGGAGTTCAACCCTTCTGTAGGGAGAGTAATTGCCGTTATCCTTTCCTACATAAATGTATGAGAAATCAACTGGAGAATAGATGTAATCCCCATTCCCAAAACCTACATAATAAAACTCAACATCATAGTCACCGTTACCTCTCCCAACGAAATTGAATATGGAATCGGTTAGAATATATTCACCGTTACCTGCGCCAACAAACTGGTACCCTTTCAAAAGGATGTATGAAGAATCGGAAGGGTATAATGATAGTTCATCCTTAAGTTTTTGATCGAAAATCTGATTTCCCTCATTAGAATATAAAAATCTTAAATCGTTTAGCTCATCTCCGAAAGAGATGTTGTATCCACTATTAAGTGAATTCATGTTTAACTGTTGGAACTCAACATAGACATAAGAATTCTGATCTACAATTTGTTTGTTTGTAAATGTGATTTCACCTGTATAATAATCAAGTGTGTAATCTTTATCTTCACCATTTTTCAAAAGTTCACCATTAAGGTAAACCCTCTCACTTCCAGGTGTTATTGTATAATCGAAAAGATTTTTTTCTTCAACTATCCTGTAAGGTCCCAAAATCCCATCCAAACAGTAAAATGATGTTGATCTGAAATTACCTTTATCTGTAGAGTAGGTGAAATTTATAGGGTAACTTTTGAAATTGGAAATGAAACCTAACCCAAAGATCTCTTTGCTGAAGTTCAAAAATTTTGACCAGTTGTTTTTCAGAATTGAGTTACCCAAAAAGAATTGTGTTCCATTTAGATTTTTCAAAGAAATCCTAAAATTTTCTATCTGATATACTGGAATATTCAGTCCAAGATCCTTTGTTGAAGAGTTATCGTTTATATACCCCTCAACACTCCAAAAAGAATCTATATTTCCATTTATCGAGAACTCTGTCACCTGATCTATGTCCAAAGAGTTGTTCTGGTTTATCATACTTATTCCCTTTACACCTGCTATGTAAATATTATTTTCTTTTTCCTCATCTTTTTTAACAATCTCTTCTGCAACATTTTCGTTTTTGTACTTATAGTTTTCTATTTTTAAACTATCAGCAACTTTAATATATATGATTTTTACATCTTTAAAAGTTTTTGAAAAAGATATTTTTTTACCATCAAAGTAAAAATCATCATTCTCTTTCAGTATTCTGTCTTCAGAGGTTATCTGTAAAGAATTTTTGTACAAAGGGTTTTCAAAGATAAAATCATCGTAAACATAGTCGAGTTTTACTGTATCTGGATAAAAGTTGAAAAAGAGTAAAAGATAGAAAAATTTAAAATAAAACATCAAAAAAATAAATTAGAAAGAGTTTGTTCTATCTTTCTTTATATCATCTATATCCTTCTGGTCAAGAGGGATATCATATTTCCCACTGAAACATGATGTGCAGAAATCATTCCTTCTTACTCCGACACCTTCTATCATTTTTTCAAGTGGAAGGTAAGTTAAAGAGTCAGCACCGATTTCAGTTGCTATCTTTTCAAAATCGGTTTTATTCGCTATGAATTCATCCGTTTTCTGAATATCTATTCCAAAATAGCATGGGAATTTTAAAGGTGAAGAATATACAGCGAAATGAACCTCTTTTGCACCAGCCTCTCTGACAAGTTTAACTATACTTTTTGATGTGTTACCTCTAACTATAGAATCATCTATAAGGAGAACCCTTTTGTCCTTCAGTTCAATTTTTATTGGATGTAATTTCTCTCTAACTGCATCAATCCTTTTCTTCTGTCCAGGCATAATAAAGGTTCTTCCTATGTACCTATTTTTTATAAGTCCCTCCCTGTATGGTAATTCCAATTTTGTTGATAGAGCAAGTGCTGCAGTTCTTGAAGTATCTGGAACAGGTATAACTACATCGAACTCTTTTCTTCTATCTTTCAAAACCTCAGCCAACTTTTCACCAAGTCTGTATCTCGCATTGTAAACATCTATGCCATCTATAATCGAATCAGGTCTTGCAAAATAAATCCATTCAAATATACATGCTTTATGATCGGATTTCCTTACTATTTTTCTGTTTATTTTACCTTTGTCAGTTATGAAAATAACCTCACCAGGTTTCACATCCTCAAAGTTTTCTATACCTATACTTTCAAGTGAAACAGATTCTGAAGAGAAAGCGTACCTTTCTCCATCAGTTCCAAAAACGAGAGGCCTGTATCCAACTGGGTCTCTGAAAGCGAGAAATCCTTGCCCTGCTATGTAAGATACAACAGAGTAACTTCCCTTTACCTCATCAAAAACTTTTTCAACACAACCGCATAAAGATTCAAATGTAAAATTTTTCTCTAAACTTAGATGGTGAGCAAAAACGTTGAGAATTATTTGGACATCAACCTCTGAGTTTATGTATCTATGATAATCTTCGATTAACCTTCTCTTCAAACTGAAGTAGTTAACAACGTTTCCATTGTGAGCCATCGTTATACCGTAAGGAGTATTCGTGTAAACAGGTTGTGCATTCTCGATCCCACCCTTTCCAATAGTCGGATATCTGACATGTCCGATTCCCGCATGTCCATCGAGTCTATTTATATCGTTTTCATCGAAAGAGTTTGTAATGAGTCCCTCAGCGAGTTTAATATTGAATCTGCTTGAGAAAGTTACTATTCCACATGTATCCTGCCCTCTATGTTGTATCATCTTTAAACCTTTGTATATATCTATGAAAGCGTTTTTTGAGCCTATCACTCCAAATATTCCACACATATTTTTTCTCCACTCTTTATTCTATATCCGTTTATAAAATTTTTTACATCCATTGTAATTTTTCCTTCAGGTTGTATTTTTAAAACGGAAATTGAACCATTCAAACAACCTAAAAGTAGTTCACCTCTTTGTGAAATCTTTAAACTCCATTTTTCAACTGAACAATCTGATGGAAGAGCTTTCCTGATCTTCACATTATAATTTCCCATTCTACATTTTACTCCATATTCTGAAAGACCGTTGATATGGTTTGCAACCTGATCTGGGGTTTTTTCGAGATCTACAAAAAGTTCCTTCTTTTTTATCTTTTTTGCGTAAGTGGCAAACCTATCATCCTGTTTTGAAAGTTGGAAAGGTTTACTCCAATCAAAATTTAAAAAAATCTCGGATGCTACATCAACCATTTTCTCCCTTAATTCCAAAGAATCTATATAGGGTTTTAATTCGAAAGATTCTTGAAAGATGATATCACCACCATCAAGTGTTTCATCCATTCTAAAAAATGTTACCCCAGATTTTTTTTCTCCATCCATTATAACTCTGTTTATAGGTGCTGCCCCTCTATATTTGGGAAGAAGGGACGGATGAATATTTACACTCATCCTTTTCGGTATTTCAAGAAAATCTTTTTTAAGGATGTAACCGAAAGAGAACAAAAGAAAAAAATCTGGGATTTTTTTTTCTTTGAGAGTTTTTATAAAATCGAAAGAGTTGGGGTTCGATGTTTTTAAAATTTCAACAGAATGTTTTTTTGCTATATCAACAAGAGGGGATGGATTCAATTTCCTTCCCCTTCCTGATATTCTATCCTCTCCGGTTATTATATAATATGGCTTTTTTTTGTCTATTATCTTTTCGAGAAATTTTAAGGAAATATTATCGTTTCCGATGAAAACGAAACTATCCATTCTTCACTTCAGAATCATCTTCTATTTTTCTTGTTACAGTGGTTTTTAAAACTTTAATTTCAACCTTTGGAGAGATCTCCAAAAATATAATATCCTCTTTAATGTTGGTTATTGTTCCTATGATTCCAGATGAAAGAATAACTCTATCCCCCTTATTCAAAGATTTCAACATCTCTTTATGTTTTTTCTCAGCCTTCTGTTGTGGTAATATGAAAAGAAGATATAATGCCACAAACATTATTATTAAAGGTAAAAGAGAAACTAAAGGATTAGTCTGTTGTGTTGTCTGGTTGAAAAGTAGGTAATTTAACATAAAAACTCCTTATTTTGTTTATCATATTATATTGGTCTATCTTTAATAGTCAATTGAAATTTTCGTTAAAACTTGACATAGAATAGTTATACTGTAAAATTTTAAAAACAATAAGGAGCGAAAATGTTAAATGGAGTTTCAAAGAGTTATCCATCTTTATATTCGTTTGATAGGGTTACAAAAATAATTTTTTCATTTATAATTGTAACTATAGCATCACAGATAAAAATTTTTCTTCCATTTTCTCCAGTTCCGATAACTGGTCAAACATTTGGAATTTTTCTTGTTTCACTACTTTTCGGAAAAGAATCTCTTTTTTCTATTTTTCTTTTTATAGTTCTTGGTGTTTTGGGACTTCCTCTTTTCGCTGTTAGAAATATCTTTTCTGTCTTTTCTCCAACCTATGGTTACATAATAGGATTTCTTATCTCCTCCTTCATAATTGTGAATTTCAAAGAACATTTCAAAAATAGAATGATTCCACTTTTAATTTTTTGTAACCTTATAATATACCTTTTGGGTTCACTTTATCTTTATATATTTTTTCTTTGTTTTACTCATACAAACTTAAACTTCTCAAAAATTTTAAATATTGGAGTTTTTCCTTTTATTTTTGGAGATCTTTTGAAGGATTTTTTTGTTCTTCTTTTTTACAAAATTTATTCAAAAAATAATACGGAGGGATAATGCAGGATGTAAAGGTAGAGAGTATCGTTAAAGATTATAAGGTTGGTGAAGTTACCGTTAGAGCGTTGAACTCGATATCTTTGGTGATAAAAAAGGGATCCTTCATCTCTGTGGCAGGTCCTTCAGGAAGTGGGAAAACTACACTTTTGAATATAATAGGCTGTCTGGATAAACCGACATCAGGGGATATCTTTTTTGATGGTGAGAATATTTCAGGATACAATGATAACAGGTTAACATATTTTAGAAATCAAAACATAGGATTCGTATTTCAGGATTTTAACCTGATTCCTGTTTTAACCGTATATGAGAATGTTGAATTCTCTCTTGCTATAAACCCTAAATTCAAAACAAACCATAAAAAACTGGTTGAAGAGATTCTTGATATGGTAGGAATACTTGAACTTAAGAACAGGTTTCCAAAAGAGTTGTCAGGTGGGCAGAAACAGAGAGTTGCTATAGCGAGGGCTCTTGTGAAAAAGCCAATACTTGTTCTTGCGGATGAACCAACAGCTAACCTCGATTCGGAAAATGCAAAAAATGTCATGGAAATAATGAAAAAGATGAATAGAGATTTAAATACCACATTTCTCTTTTCAACGCATGATAAACTTGTTATGGATTACGCAGATGACGTTATATATTTGAGAGATGGTAAAATTGTAGAGAAGGTATGAGATGTTATTTTGGATAAAACTTGCTTTCAAAAACATATTCAGAAATAGACAGAGAACGTTTCTAACTCTTCTTCCAATAATTTTTGGTGTTACTCTCCTTATAGTAATGTTTTCACTTCTTGATGGTTTGAACAGGGATTCAATAAATAACCTTATCAATTATGAAAGTGCAACCCTTAAAATAGTTTCGAAAAACTTTTCAATATTCGATAAAAAGATAGATATAAATAAAGTTGGTTTTATTGTTCCAGATGAGATAGTGGAGTTTCTCAAAAATTCGAAATTGGTTGAAAGTTTTACTCCCGAGATAATTTTTACAGGTGACCTTTCAGACGGAATTAACAGGTTGCCTGTGTTAGTCAAAGGAATAGATTTTTCTTCTTACAAAAAAACTTTTAAAACTTTAGAAAAAACCTATCCAAAGATAGATGATTTTGAAAATGACAAACTTTTAATAGGTAGCGACCTTTTGAAATATTTTGAGATAAACTTTGATTCGATTCTTATAATTCAATCAAGAACATCGGGTGGAACTTTCGATGCTTTCGATGTGAAACTTCTGGGTGTTGTATCAACAGGTAATCCCAATATCGATAGAACTACAACATATGTTGATATCGAAAAGGCGAGGGATTTTTTAAATATAGGTAACAAAGTATCCAATATCTCTATAAAGTTAAAAAAAGACTCATCCCTTTACGATTTTATGAAATCCTTTGAGAATGTCCTTTCAAAATATCCATACCTAAAACTTGTAACCTGGGAAGATTTCGCAGTTGAGATAAGAGCTATAGATTCAGCAAAGAGGTATTCTGGTTCCATTCTTATTTTTGTTTTTCTTTTGATAGGTGGTGTTGGTATAGCCAACACTATACTTCTTTCAATATACGAAAGGTTTAAAGAGGTTGGAACCATGAGGGCTATGGGTGCACCGAACAGTGTAATTTTGAAAATGTTTTTATTCGAGGGAGCAACTTTAGGTTTTTTGGGTTCTCTTATAGGAATGGTTTTAGGTGGACTTCTCTCTTTCTACCTTTACAAGGTAGGGCTCGATTTCTCATCTTTAATAAAAGATATGGATATAGGTTACCCAATAAAGAATACTTTCAGGGGCTCATTTGATCTGATATCAATAATAAAATCAGGTATTTTTGGAATACTTATTGGAATAATAGCTTCATTTTATCCCTCAAGAAGGGCTATAAAAGAGAATATAATAAGGATATTAAAATGAATTTTCTTGTTAAACTTTCTTTTAAAAATATTTTTAGAAACCATAGAAGGACATTTCTAACATCTCTTGGAATTACCGTTGCGGTTGCTGCAACAATTTTTGGGAAATCCTTTATAGATGGAGAGTTCGCTCCCATAATCCAGAATATTTCCGACATGGAAACAGGGCATATTAAAATTGTTAAGAAAGAGTACAAAGAAAAAGAAAGGATGATGTCTGCTAAATATAACATTAACTATATAGATCTTGAAAGTAAAATTAAAGATTTAAAGGATGTGAAACTCATACGACCAAGAATAAAATTTGGAACCCTCATTGCGAAAGGTGATCAAGAGGTTGATGGTGTTATAGGCTTTTCGGTACTTCCTGAGAGGGAAAAGGATTTTATCCTTCTCAAAGATAAAAAACTGAACAGAGGGGAGATAGTTGTTTCCAAAAAGTTTGCTGAAAAAATGGGAGTTGGGAAGGGTGATACACTTATACTTATAACTCAAACCATATATGGTTATCTTAATGGAATATCTTTAAAAGTTTCAGATCTTTATGAGACAGATATAGATTATATCGCATCCAATATGGTATTCCTTCACCTGAGGGATGGTCAAAAACTTCTTTCGATGGATTCAACAAAAGCATGCGAACTTTTGATATACTGTAAAGATCTGAATTCATCTTTAAAAGTTTCAAGCAAAATAAAAGAATTTCTACCTGATGATTATTACCTTTCAAACTGGCAGGAGGGAGAAAGTTTTTTAAGTCTTTTAAAGGTTTCCTTCTCTGTTATGACACTTGTTTTTATGGTGATGTTTTTCCTCGCTTCAATAGCAATAATAAATACAATGGTTATGTCTCTATATGAAAGAAAAAAAGAGATAGGGATGATGAAATCTTTGGGCTTAAAATCTGAAAAAGTTTTTTTTATATTCTTTATGGAGACAACGATAATTGGCTTTATAGGAACTCTTCTTGGAGTCCTTTTTGGTGTGATTTTAACATATGTTTTCTCAAAAGTAGGATTCGATTATTCTAACGCCTTGAAAGACATCCAGATACCTATAACACCTATAATTTATCCTGTTTTATCCTTGACAAATGTTATTTTAGGTTTCATTTTGGGTATGATAACATCATCTCTTTCATCACTTTTTCTTTTGAAGAGAGTGAAAGTGGTTAATCCGGTAGAAATTCTTAGGGAGTAAAGATGATAAAAAAAATAATCCTCTTTTTATCTTTGATTTTTTCAATCCTTTTGTTTTCATACGATACTGATTATATCTTGGAAAGGGTTGAAAAAAACTTAAGCGTTAAAAATGTTATCTACAAAGCGTATATGAAAATAGAGGATGAGGAAAGTACAAGAATGATGGAACTTTTACTTTATTTTAAAGATGAAAGAAATGTTTATGTTGAGGTTACCTCTTCAAGTGATGGAAACAGGAGCAGATTTTTGAAAAAGGGTAATTCAATGTGGCTTTATTTAACACCTGCGGGAAGATCTGTTCTTATTAAAGGTCATATGCTGAAAGAGGGATTTATGGGGAGTTCTTTTTCCTATGAGGATATTTCTGAAAATAGAAAGTTAAGGGAAATTTACGATATAACGGTATCTGAGGATGAAAAATATTATATACTTGAAATGAGAGCAAAAGTTGATGACGCTCCTTATAAATTTAAAAAGAGTTATGTTAGAAAGGATATATTTCTTCCATACAAGGAGGAGATATACTCCTCATCAAACAGGTTGTTGAAGGAGTTTTACATAGAAGAGTATGAAAAGATAAAGGATATATATTTCCCCAAAAAGGTTGTTATGAAGGATCTTTTGCAGAAGAAGAATTTTACAACGGTTGAATACAGAGAGATAAAATTAAAAGATAAACTTTCTGATAACTATTTTACTAAAACATATCTTGAAAGATGAAAAAGTTATTGTTTTCCCCCTTTTTTTTTCTATCTTTATTTTTATTCTCATTTGATCTTAATTTCAACTACAATTACGGTTATTTCTATTTTTACAAAATCAACTACTTCTCTTCACATGACCTTGTCGTTGATGTTGAAAATTCTAACGATTTCTTAAAATTTTTTGCACAGTTTGATGCAAGGATCTATCAGGGAGATGCAAGATATGAGATCCCATATCCAGATATTGATTTTTCAATGATAGGTGTTATGCCAAAATATATATACCTTTCAAACCAGTACAGGTTCACTCAACTTTATCTTTCATTGTTCAAGGAAGGAGTGAATTTAAAAATAGGAAAGTTTCCTGTTAAATGGGGTATTTCAGAAATATATTCACCTCTCGATATTTTCTATTTCAGTTCACCTTTCGATTTGATAACTCTAAAAGAATTTCCTTCCAATTTTCTCTTTTCATTTTCCAAAAAGGATTTTACTCTATCTTTAGTTTATCAGGATAATCAGGATTTCTTTTCTTCAAAAGAGGGGGTAAGTTTTGAGTACCTTAACCAATTTTTTAACTCAAGAATTTTTATTTCAAGGTACTCTCAGGTTAGAAAAAATTTACTCTCAACAGATTCTGTTGAAAATTTTATCTTCGGTTTTTCATCCCTAACAGAATATTTTGGACCAGCCTTATGGAACGAGTTTGTGGTAATAAAGTCAAACGATCTTTATAAATTTTACTTACAACCTGGATGGGATTACACATTTTTTGAAAAACTTTATATAAACCAGGAGTTCTATATTAACTTTAAAGGTTTAAAAAAACCTTATTCTGACATAAATATCATAAACAAATATCTGAATAAAGATTTTCTTATGGGAAGATACTATATGTTTTTAACTTCTGTTTTTAACGTTAAAGAAAAGATCAACATCTCTTTAAACTCTATTTTAAATCTTGATGATAGATCCTTTATAGGTGTCCTTAACCTTTCATATAACCCTTTAAGCAATCTTATATCTTCTATTTCTTTAGTTCAAACTTTTGGTGAAACTAAAGATGAGTTTTACAAAATGCCAACAGTTTTTCTTTTCCAGATAGGGACAAAATTTTAATAATCCAACAGTTTACTCTTCAGAAGATATTTTGAACTGAAACGGATAATATTTTTCTCTTCAACTGGGAGGACTCTCAGTTGTAGAGGTTTTTTCCACTTCCTTGAAATCGTATAGGAATCTATTATTAGCGATTCTATGAATTCATTTTTTTGTTTAACCGGAACGGTATCTATTCCACATCCGCATACCGATGATAAAAGGAGAAGATCTCTTATCCTTATATTATTTTCAAAACTCAACCTTGAAAGAGAATAATCTTCACACAATGGGAGCATAAGACCAGAGTATCCAGTTTTTTTAAGTTTCAAATTTTTCAAAACTTCTGTTATAGCACCAGCGATTGAAAGATCGTTCAGATTTTTCCTTTTAATATTTTTTTTCAAAATATTGAAAGCTTCATACACCGATTGCTCTTTTTTTATTCCAGGGGCGAAAGATATGTCCAAACCTAAAAATTCTATTTTCCTTTTTTTGGCTTGGTTCTTAAAAACTTTTTCAAAAAAGAGGTATTCTTTGTTCAGTTTCTTTTCAAGATAATTTTTTAATTTATCATAATTTTTTACATCTTTGAAAATGCTCTGCAAAAGATCCCCATTTTCAAAACCAACAGAAAAACCTTCTTTGTTTGAGTAGGAAGAAGGGAAAAAAGGGGTTCCCGGTTGAATGTTGAAGGATAAACCGAAGTTAAAATTTTTAAGAGGATCAATTTTTGAAAGTTCTTTTATCAAGGTTGCTCCCTTTTGCACAACCTTTTCATCAAAAATGTTTGTATCAATATCTAAAAAAGAAGAGATGTTTACTTTTTCATAAAGTTTCAAAACATTTTCAATTTTCAAATAGTTAACTTTACCAATATTGAAAAATTCTATGTTTTTATCTCTTAAAATATCATCTATTCTTGTTGTCATAGAGATCATAGTTTTAAAATCTACCTTCTGGGATGCTAAATTTGTTGACACCCTTAAAGTTTGAACTTCTATTCCTTTTTCTTTCAAATCATCGTAAATTTTTTTTAAAATCTCTATCCTTCTTATTAAATCTTGATCAATGAAATGTTTTTTTAAATTGTAAAAAAGTGTTAATGTTCTTATCTTCATAAAAATATTATATTCTCAAAATTTTTTCTGTAAACATTGAAAATGAATTTTTTTATACTATAATCAAAAACTAAAGGAGAAGTTTATGAAGAAACTACAATTTATTTTAATATTTTTTTTCTCAATCCTGACCCCATACTTTTTGAATTCTTTAACAATTTTCCTTGATTGTGATGATGATAAGGTTAAAGATTATTTGACTCAAAAGGTAAAGATTTTTAACTTTTCAAATATAAAAAGTGAATCAGATGTCTTTTTCGTTATAAAAACTTTTAAAGAATCAAACAATCTTTATTACACCCTAATCTCTTTTGGGCAAAAAAAGTATCAAAATGTCTCTGATACTATATATTTAACTTTTGATAAAAATATTTCCGAGTTTGAACTTTTTGAGAAAGTTCATAAAAGTTTTTTAATAATGATTTTAAAAAATTATTTTGATCAGAAATTTCTTGAAAGTTTTTCTATATCCGAAAAAGATAATATTTCTGAAGAAGTTATGGAATTTGGTTGGAATTACAATCTTGAAGGTGTCACAGAACTTTATTCTGAAAATAAGTTCAAAAATAATTTTTTAAAAATCGAGTTTGATGGAAACAGATTCTTTCTTAAAGATCAGTTAAAACTTGAAATTTCTTTCTCTTCAAGTAAGAAGATTTTTTATCTGGATTCAAACAGAGTTTTAACCAGTTTGAATAGAACATTCTTTACCGAGGTGGAGTATATTCAGGCGATAAATGAAAAATTGTCAAGTAGGGTAAAAGTGGATGGATTCAACTCCATTTATTCGAACTACAAGTTTAAAAATGATATTTCTTTTGGAATAGAGTATAGTTTCTTCCCATACAGTTATGGAAACACAAAGTTGTTGAAGATTTCATATGAGTATGAACCATCTTTCATTATGTATTACGATACCACGATATACAATAAAATGAACGAGATTTTACACAGAAATATTTTAACTTTTTCCTATGAGACACTCTTTCCAAAAGGTAACATATCTTTATCCCTTGTTGGTAAAAATTATCTTCAATATTTTCATCAGTACTCTCTCTCTCTT
>LGFX01000008.1 GCA_001508335.1 candidate division TA06 bacterium 32_111 | reverse complement strand
AATTGGGTGACTACAAAACTCTCCATTATTTTTAATTAAACCAAAATTAAAAATTTTATCAATAGGGTAAACATTAAGAACTTTAAACTCTTTTGAAATCTTTCCTCCTTGTAGTTCTTTTAACTTCTCTAAGGTCTGGTAGAAGTCTCTATTGTAGAACTCCTCTCCAACGGTTCTATGAAATCTTTCTACTTTGATAATATGAGAATTTGATGCTCCCCTTATGTTAGTGAACTTTAAACCATTGTCTGTAAGTATTGATTGAATTCTAAATTCAAAAAGTTGGTTTACCTCTTTTAAGAAAAAAGGACTATTTAAAACAGTCTCTCTCCTATAGAGTTTCACATAAGCAACTCTTGAAGCATCATCTACTGCTCTAAATAAGGTTCTCTATATATTTCACATCTATATGCACCATTTCAAATGGTTTCTTCTTCTCATATCTAATTATTTCTTTCTCTTCTTTAAATGTTGGTAATTTGTTTAAATTTCTTTTCTTTAAAACATTGTATACTCCATAAGGTGAGATAGAGATTCATCTCCTTTTTAACTTGTAAGCAATTCTCAATGGACCAAAAGGAGTATTAAGCCTCAGTTTAACTATTTGATCCTCGATAGAAGGAAATGCCCTTTTTCTATTCTTCTTTCCCCCAACTTTCTTATTTATTAATCCTTCTTTTCCATATTCCCTCTATTTTTTTAACCATTTAAAGAAAGTTGAAATACCAAACATTTCTGCTATTTCATAACTTGATTTTCTTTCATAAGATACATCTATACCGTCATTAGCCTTACATTAGTCAGGATATTTGTGATATGAAAACTTGCGGGTGATTCCTCCTTTTAAATATATTTTGGGGTATTATATCCTAACTTTAAGGAGTCACCCAATTATGAAATTAGCACAATATTTTCTATTGACTTGATACTCTTTTTTTCTATAATAGGTTAACTTATGGGTTTGATAAGAAGCGTTTCGGGTATTAGAGGTTTGGTTGGAAAAGACCTCAACAATGTAAATGTTGCACATTTCGCTTCCATATTTGCAGATTTTATTGGAAAAGGAACGGTTATAGGTGGAAGGGATACGAGAAAATCTGGAGAGATTCTTTCTGATATCTTTTTAAAATCGTTGAATTTTAAAGGAATTGATACAATTTTTTGTGGAATTGTTCCAACACCAACGATACTGTTCCTTGTCAGAAAATTGAACCTTGCTGGTGGTTTTATAATAACAGCATCACATAATCCAAAAGAATACAACGGAATAAAGTTTGTTTCAAGTTCTGGAAGATTTTTAAACAAAAAGGATTATATAACTTTCTTGAATTATGAACAGAATCCACTTCCATTCAAAGAGAATTATAAAAAAAACATATGTGATTTAAATCTTTACAAAAAACATATAAAAGCAGTTCTCTCAATACCTTTTATAAATAAATCCAAAATAAAAAAAAGGAAGTTGAGAGTTGTATTTGATGGGGGAAGTGGAGCAGGAAGTATAATCATACCGGAACTACTCGAAAATCTTGGGGTTAAACTCCATACCATAAACACTAATACAGATGGAAAATTTAAAAGGAATCTTGAACCTGTTCCAGAGAATTTAAAAGGACTCGTAAAAGAGGTTAAAAATAGAAAGGCTGATATAGGATTTGCAACAGATGGAGATGGTGATAGGATAGCTATAGTAACTCCCCAAAGGGGGGCTGTGTCCGAGGAGTATACGATAACCATATCAGGGCTTTACGCTCTGTCAAAGTTGAAAACAAAAAAAATCGTGATAAATCAATCAACAAGTGCAATGCTTGAGATACTTTCAAAGAAAAATAATTTTAAAGTTTTAAGAGCTCCCGTTGGAGAAGCGAATGTGGTTGACTCAATACTTTTAAATAGGGCACCTATAGGTGGAGAGGGAAACGGTGGAGTGATTCTTCCGAAACTTAATCTAACAAGGGATGCTCTTGTTGCCATAACTCTTATCTTGGGATACCTCTCTGAAACAAAACAGGATATAGATGAAATTATAGATCAGTTACCAAAACTATATATGGTTAAGAAAAAATATGATATCAATTCATCTGCAGCTCTTGATAGAATTGAAAATGAATTTAAAGGAATTCCTTTTGATAACTCTGATGGGTTAAGATATATATTTGAAGATGGATTTTTGCATATAAGAAGATCTGGAACCGAACCTCTGATAAGGGTGATATGCGAATTCACAACTCAGGAAAAAACGAACGAAATTGTTAAAAGAGTTGAAGGATTACTTTAAATGTGTGGTATAGTTGGTTATATAGGTAAAAAAAAGGCGATAGATATCCTTTTAAACAGTTTAAAAAGGTTGGAATATAGAGGATACGATTCATCTGGAATAGCCATCTACTGTGAGGATGAGAAAAAACTTGATATTATAAAAAAATCAGGAAAGATAAAAGATCTTGTACAGGAGATAGAAAGAAGAAACCCTTCCTCCTCTCACATAGGGATAGCACATACAAGATGGGCAACACATGGAGAGCCAAACGATATAAACGCTCATCCACATTTCGATTGTAACAAAAAAATCGCTCTTGTTCACAATGGAATAATCGAAAACTACAGAACCATAAAAAGTTTTTTATTGGAAAGAGGACATAAGTTTAAAAGCGATACTGATACAGAAGTCATCGTTCATCTTATAGAAGAATTTTACAAGGGAGATATTTTAGAATCTGTAAAAAAATCATTAAAGATGATTGAAGGAACTTATGGAATTCTTGTTCTTTCATCCTATGAACCAAACACTATAATAGCAGCCAGAAAAGGAAGCCCACTCATAATTGGAAAAGCGGAAGATCAGATGATAGCAGCCTCAGATGCATCAGCAATAGTTTCTTTGACAAACCAGATACTCTACATGCAAGATGGAGATATAGCGAGATTAACAAAGGATGATGTTGAGATTTTTAACCTCGAAACTGATAGAATCACTGACAAAGAATTTGAACAGATAGATATAACTCTGTCTCAGATTGAGAAAGGTGGATACAACCACTTTATGGAAAAAGAGATCTTTGAACAGCCGGAAGCGTTACAGAATACTTTCAGAGGAAGAGTTGATATAGTAAATGGGACTTTCAGATTGAATGGAATAAAAGATAAGTTCAGAGATCTTTTAAATGCTGAAAGAATAATCATAACCGCATGTGGAACATCGTGGCACGCTTCGCTGATAGGGAAATATCTTATTGAAAAGTTTACACAGATCCCAGTTGAGGTAGATTACGCTTCAGAGTTCAGATATAGAAATCCGATAATAACTCCAAAAACTGTTGTAATACTTGTAAGTCAATCTGGTGAAACCGCTGATACACTCGCTGCTTTAAGGGAAAGTAAAAATAAAGGTGCAACGACTATTGGTATCTGTAATGTTGTTGGTTCAACTATAGCGAGAGAAACAGATTGTGGTATATACACACATGTTGGACCTGAAATCGGAGTGGCATCTACAAAAGCGTTCACAGCACAGGTTCTCGTATTCTTTATGTTATCGGTTGCACTGGGAAGAAAGAAAATGTTAACATTTGAGGATGGAATCAATCTCATAAAAAATGTTGAAATTATACCGGACAAGATAAATGAAATTTTGAATGATAAAGACAGAATATCAAAAATAGATAAAATCGTTGAAAAAATATATAACAAAACAAATTTTCTTTATCTTGGAAGAGGGATAAACTATCCTGTTGCTCTCGAAGGTGCTTTGAAATTAAAAGAAATTTCTTATATCCACGCTGAAGGTTACCCTGCTGCTGAGATGAAACATGGGCCTATAGCTCTCATCGATGAAAATATGCCAGCACTTTTTATTTCTTTAAAAGATAGTATCTATGAAAAAATAATCAACAACATTAAAGAGATAAAAGCAAGAAAAGGTTATGTCATAGCGATAGCAAACAAAGGTGATAGAGAGATTGAAAAAATTGTCGATGATGTTATCCATATACCTGATACGATTGAAGAACTTTCTCCCTTACTTGCGGTTATACCATTACAACTAATAGCGTATAAAACAGCAGTAAAAAAAGGACTTGATGTTGATATGCCAAGAAATCTTGCAAAATCCGTAACTGTTGAATGAAAAATCTCTTTCATATAATATTATTTTTTCTTTTTCCTTTAACACTTTTTCCCTCAATATCAAAAGAGAGTTTAATTAAAAATTTTGATAAAAAGGAAAAAGTTTTTGAATCAACTGTAAAATACTTAAAAATTGAAACATTCACAAAATTCGATTATGGAGAAATTCTTTTCTATGAATCCCTCATTGAAAATTTTATCGATTCTATAAAGATAAACTCCATAGTATACGATAGCTCATTCAAAGATACATCATCATTTTCCTACAAAATCAAAAAGAACTCACCGATAGTTTCCCAAATTTTTCCTGAAGAAAAAAATCTTATCATCTATCCTGAAAACATATTTAAAGGTACGAATTTAAAATATCTCTTACCTGATTCATTTAAAGTTGAAGATGATGGAAAAACAATCACCTTGATAAATATAAAAAGGAACGAGCCTTTAATCTATGTAAAGTTTGATAAAAGAGAGTTGAGCTTGAAAGAGTTGAGTTTGAAAAATATTTACGATCAAATAATTTTTAGAGTTGTAACAAAAAGATACCTTAAAAATGGAATAATCCTTCCAGACAGTTATGAAATGATTGGGGTAAACACAAAAACTCTTTCATACTCTAAAATAAAAAATTTAACTGTTCAATACAGATGAGAAAAAAAATAATCTTTTTCGTTCTACTTTTCGTTTTCCTTATACTTGTTTTGGTTGGTATATTTTTAAAACAGTATGATCTTATCTACAATTTTGGAAGGTTTATCTGCTTTGATTGTATAGGACTATGAAAAAAAAACTTAAACTATCATCAAGAAGAATAATCCAGATCCTTTCCTTTGTTATTTTTAACCCTTACATACTTTTGAATCCAAAAACTGGTAAAGTTTTATACCAGGGAAAAATAAAATCTTTATGCGTTCCAATTTTGAATTGTTATTCCTGTCCTTTAGCAATTGGTAGTTGTCCACTCGGTGCTTTGCAGCAAACCATAAAAATTTCGCAGATTCCATATCTTGTTTTAGGATTTTTTGGGACTATAGGAATTTTCATTGGAAGATATCCCTGTGGAAATTTTTGCCCATTCGGTTTCTTACAGGAACTTTTATACAAAATAAAAAGTTTTAAATTCAGAGTAAGAAGACCTTTCAGATATTTAAAATATATTTTCCTCTTTCTATCATTTTCAATACCCTTCCTATATAAAGAACCGTTTTTTTGCAAATTCGTCTGCCCCGCTGGAACAATAGAAGCGAGTTTACCTCAAATAATTTTTAACCCAGCACTTTTATCAAATGTAAGTTGGATATTCTATTTAAAGGTTTCTTTGGGAATATCTTTCATCTTTTTTTCAATAACTACAAAAAGGTTTTTCTGTTCAACTATATGCCCGATAGGAGCTATATATGGATTATTCAACAAAATAAGCTTACTACAGATAAAGTATGATAAAAACAGATGCTCAAAATGTGGTATCTGTAACGCTGTCTGCCCCATGGATATAAATATTTATGAGAATCCAAAAGATATTGATTGTATTAGATGTTTCAATTGTGTAAAAAAATGTCCACATGGTGCTCTAAAGATTTCAAACAACTTAAAAAAATAATTCTCAACTATTTTTTTCTAAAAATTGGTTCATCTCTTCAACAAACTTTTCAGGATTTTCCATACCTTTACTCTCAAGAAGTTCCCTTAAACTCCCCCATACTGGTGCCCCACATCTGATACATATTATGTCTCTATCCATAAGGTACGATATGAGTTGTGGAAACTCTCTGACAAGATCTTCAACTTCCATATCAAGTGTAACCTTTTTATTCATCCTCCATCTCCTCTAAAACTTTCACCACATCTTCAGCTATAACAAGTTCCTCGTTTGTAGGTATAACGAGAACTTTAATTTTTGAATCATCAGTTGAAATTATCATCTCCTTACCTATACAGGATCTATTCTTTTCAACATCAATTTTAACACCCATAAATTCAAGACCTTTCAAGGATAATTCTCTGACATCTGGGTCGTTCTCTCCTATGCCTGCAGTAAACACTATGGCATCAGGGCCCTCGAGAACAACAGAGTAGGCACCAATAAACTTTTTCACTATGTAACAGAACATCTGAAATGCAAGTTCAGCCCTTTTATTTCCATTTTTTGCAGCATTTTTTATCTCTCTCATGTCAGAAGATACCCCAGAAACACCTAAAAGACCTGAGTGTTTTGTTAAAAGTGAGGTTGCCTGTTCGATTGTTAATTCCTCTCTTTCCATAATGTTCAGAATGACCGCTGGATCGAAATCACCACACCTTGTTCCCATCATAACTCCAGCTATTGTTGAAAAACCGAGTGATGTGTCAACAGAACTTCCATTTTTGACAGCACTTACAGAACAACCATTTCCAAGATGACAGGTGATAACTGAGAAATTGTTGACATTTTTTTCAAGTATCTCACTACATTTTTTTGAAACATAATAATGGCTCGTTCCGTGGAAACCATACCTTCTTATTTTATACTTCTCGTAAAAAACATAAGGTATAGGATAAATATATGCCATCTCAGGAAGTGATTGATGAAAAGCAGTATCAAAAACTGCAACCTGCGGAACATCTGGAAGTGCCTTTTTAGCAGCATTAATACCTCTAAGGTTGAATGGGTTATGGAGCGGTGCTATATCTGAAAACTCCTCGATCGCTTTGATCACTTTATCGTTAATAAGAACAGATCTCGAAAATTTTTCACCACCATGGACAACCCTATGTCCAACAGCATCTATTTCATTAATCGACATCAAGACACCATGTTGTTTATCAACTATAAGTTTTAAAACATTTTCGATTGCAACCGAATGACTTATTATTTCATCCTCCAACTCATAAACATCACCATCGAACCTTTTCTGTTTTATTACCGATTTTGTCATTCCTATTCTGTCAACAAGACCCCTTAGAAGTGAATCACCTGTTGATGTATCTATGATCTGATATTTCAAAGAAGAACTGCCTGAATTTAAAACTAAAACTTTCATCTTTACCTACCTGTAATTTAAAAATCCCTGTTTTGCTTTTATTCCTGTATAACCTTTATCGAGAAGATTTTTCAAAATTTCTGGAACCTTATAAACTGAACTATCTATCTTTGAAAGTTCCTCAATCCACATCTTGATATTGTCAAGTCCTATCTCATCAGCAATAGCAAGAGGTCCTTTATACATTTTCAACCCTTTTTTCATAACAAAATCGAACTTCTCAGGTGAGATACCGGTCTCTTTCATAACATCACACGCTTCGAGTATAGTAGATATCAAAACTCTTGGTCCAACAAGACCTGCACCATCTTTCATCTCAACAATTTTTAAATCAATTTTTGAAAATAATTCTTTTACTATTTCATAAGTTGTATCGGATGTTTCATCATTTTTAAAAAATTCAACCAATCTATATATTGGAACGGATGGAACCGGATGAACATTAACGGATTTTGATTTAAGATCACTTTCCTCCAAAATATCTTTCAAACTGTTTGTCTGAGATGTAAAAATAATGGGAATATTCATATTAACTTCATTTTTTATTTTCTCTCTAACCTCTCTTTTTCTTTGCAATCTCTCCTCAACAGATTCTACAAGAATATCTATATCATGTTTTGAAAAATCTGAAAGGTTCTCAATGTGTTCTATTCTTGAAAGCATAACCTTTTTATCCTTTAAAGTTAATCCCCAATGTTCTATTTCACTATCTATATTTCTCTCAATAATGTTGAGACCAGATTGATAAACATCATAATCTTTTTCATAGATCACAGCACTTAAACCTTTATTTATAACTGTTTGAACAAGACCAGGTCCAAGATTTCTTATTCCGTAAAAACCAATTTTTGTTATCTTAACCATCATTTCTCCTTAAAAAAAACTCTCTTTTCATAAACAAAAGATTTCTTAGAATCTGAAGCATGAACAGAGTTCCTTCTAAAAGTCTCTCCGAAAAGATGCCTTATGGTTCCCTCTTTTGCTTCTTTTGGATCAGTAGCACCAACAATTTCCCTTAAATGGTTTATAGCGTTCTTTCTTTCAAGTATAACTCCAACAGTTAAACCTGAGCACATGTAATCTACAAGATCTTTGAAAAAATCTTTTTTTCTATGCACAGCATAGAACTCTTTTGCTAAACTTTTTGACATCTTCTGGGATTTTATTTTTACTATCTTAAAACCTTCATCCTCAACTATCGAAAGTATTTTTCCCACAAGGTTTCTTTTTGTGGCATCAGGTTTTATCAACATAAGGGTTCTTTCCAGATTACCCCCTTTTGATAAGTGTTCCCGACTCTCCATTTACAACATCTTTCCCAAGCTCAACTGAACCTATCAAAGCCCTTTTACCTGTATTCTCTACAAATCTTATCATCGCTTCGATTTTTGGTCCCATAGAACCTGCTGGGAATTGTCCCTCTATAAAATATTTTCTCGCTTCTGAAACCGTCAACTCTTTCAACTCTATTTCGTTAGCTTTTCTGAAATTTATACAAACCCTTTTAACAGCTGTTAGAATGTAGAATTCATCCGCACCGATCTCCTCAGCAAGAAGTGCAGAAGCTTTGTCTTTATCTATAACAGCATCAAGTCCTTCAAGGTTACCTTTACTATCATAATAAACAGGTATACCTCCACCACCTGCTGCAATAACTATATAACCGTTTTCAAGCAATGTTTTTATAACATCCTTCTCAACTATTCCTTTAGGCTCAGGTGATGGAACAACCCTTCTGTAACCTCTTCCAACATCATGTTTGACAACCCATCCTTTTTTCAAAAGGTTAGGGACATCTTCCTCTTTGTAGAATTTACCAACAAATTTTGATGGATTTTTAATTGATGGATCATTCTGATCAACAAGAACCTGTGTTATAACAACAGCCACCTGTTTTTGGATGCCCTCTCTTTTCAACCTGTTCATCAAGGATTGTGAAATCATATAACCAATTGATCCTTGAGTTTCAGCATCTATTACACCAAGTGGGAGTGTTGGGACTTCACCTTCAGCCATCTCATTTTTCAAAAGTTCAAAACCTGCCTGTGGCCCATTACCATGTGTTATAACTACAGAAAAATCTTGACGGAGTAGCTGGACTACTCCGTCAAGAGACATTCTTGTATTAGCGAATTGCTCAGTAATAGTCCCCTTCTGTCCATCCTGTATCAAAGCGTTTCCACCAAGAGCAACTACAGCTATCTTTGCCATAATATTTTACTTTTTAATCTTTTTCACAAAATTTTTCAAAACATCTTCAAGATTCGGTCTTCCTATTTCCTGAAGATCATAACCAACTCTTACTGATGGTTTGTTTATTTTCACAAGTCTACCAAGATTTATAGGTGTAGCAATAACTATTGTATCACATGGTATCTTGTTTATTGTTTTTTCAAGGTCTGAGATCTGTTTTTTAGAATAACCCATAGCTGGAAGGATAGGTCCCGCTTCAGAATATTTTTCGTATGTTTCTTTTATTTCACCGACAGCGTATGGATGTGGATCTATTATCTCTTTTGCTCCAAACCTTTTTGCTGCAACTACTCCAGCACCATATTTCATTTCACCATGTGTGAGTGTTGGTCCATCCTCAACTACAGCTACTCTTTTTCCCTTTATTAGTTCTGGCTTTTCAACTGAGACAGGTGATGCTGCCTCTATAACTGTCGCTTTTGGATTTACCTTTGCAATACTTTCTCTAACTATCTCGACATTTTCAGGTTTCGCTGAATCTATTTTGTTTATAACTATTACATCTGCAAGTCTAATGTTTACACAACCAGGATAGTATGTTAACTCATGTCCCGGTCTATGTGGATCGGCAACAGTTATAACAAGATCAGGTTTATAGAATGGGAAATCATTGTTTCCACCATCCCAAAGAATTATATCAGCTTCCTTTTCAGCCTGTCTTATTATATCCTCATAATCAACACCAGCATAAACAACTGTTCCATTGTTTATATGTGGTTCATACTCTTCCATCTCTTCTATTGTACAGTTATGTTTTTTAAGATCTTGAATTGAAGCAAACCTCTGAACTCTCTGCTTTTCAAGATCTCCATAAGGCATAGGATGCCTTATAGCAACGAGTTTATAACCCATTCCTCTAAGAATTGAGGAGACTGCTCTTGTGGTCTGTGATTTTCCAGAACCTGTTCTTACAGCAACTATAGATACAACTGGTTTTGTTGATTTTATATATGTTTGTTCTGGACCAAGAAGCATATAACTAGCACCTGCAGCCATAGCCTCTGCACCTTTTGACATAACATACTGATTTGAAACATCAGAATAAGAGAAAACAACAAGATCAACCTTCTTCTCTTTTATTATTTTTGCCATATCCTTTTCATCATAGATTGGAATACCTTTTTTATAAAGTTTTCCAGCAAGTGATGGTGGATAAAGTCTTCCCTCTATATCGGGAATCTGTGTTGCGGTGAAACCAACAACCTCATATTCTTCATTATTTCTAAAATAAACATTAAAATTATGGAAATCTCTCCCTGCAGCACCTAAAATCAAAACTCTCTTTTTCATAACTAAACCTCCTACGAATTAACTCTATTTTTTAATTATAATAAAAAAATAAGTTAACATAATAAAATATTGTTGTCAATAGGTAACATTCCTATTATTTTTTTATTATCAGGTTTAAAAATGGAAAAAAGAATCCTTCACTGATTTTTGGGTATATTTTTTTTAGAATATCAAAGTATTTATGCTCAACTGAAAATGGAACCAAAAATTGTTTCAAATATGAAACTACATTGATTTTTTCCACTTTACTGTTTAGGGCTATTTCAAACTCATGAAAACTCACCCCCCTTCCCCTTCTTAAAAAATGAATGAATTTCTCATCTGAAAATTCTTTGTATAGTTCTTTGAAATTACTCCTTTGGCTGAATTTAGAATAATCGAACGCCAACCTATCAGGTAGCCAATTGAAAAATGGTAACAAAGAGGTATGTTCATCAAGATACCATAATCTGTTTGGAGTTTCAACGATAATCAAGAATGAATTATCTGAAAGTATTGAGAAATATTTTTTTAAAGATTCTATCCTTTCTTCATACAGCATATGCTCCAAAGATGCGTAAAAAATTATCGCATCAAATCTTCTATCTTTAACTTGTTCAAAAATTTCTAAACAGTTGCCAACTAAAAAATCAGCTTTAAGTCCATAAATTTTCATTCTCTCTTTTGCTATATTTATACTGCTCTCATCTATATCTATACCTGTAACAAAAGCTCCCTGTTCTGCTAAAGCAACAGTTGACGAACCTGTTCCACATCCAATTTCAAGAATGTTTGAGTTTTTAAGTTTAACAGTTTTATCTATCCAAGGTATATAATTATATCTATTTCCATGAAGCCTTAGATAAAGTTGTGTTTTTAAATCCTTTTCAAAAGTTTTTTCAGAAAATTTATCTTTTTCTCTCCAACCTTTAAAAAATTCTTCTTCAAGAAGTGTTTTAAATTTTTCCAATTTTTCTTCATCAACATTTATAAAATTCTTTTTCAGTTTTTTGGGAAGAGTTTCTTTTTTAATTTTTTTATAAATCTTGTTCAGCAATTTTTTCATAAAAAACCATATTAGTTTTAAAAATAATTATTTATCTCTAAGTCAACTAAGTCAATACTTTTTTCGATAACAACATATGGTCCGTTGGATTTTTTTTTGACAGTTTAATATTTAGTTTAAATTTTTTATTTTAAACTATATTAAAGATCATTGAAAGCTTCCCTTACCTCTATCAGAGTGTTCATCATGTAAGCGATTCAATTTTTTCAATCATTTCAAATGACATTCCTCATCAGTAATTTCTTTCTCTGTTGCAAACCGATTGGTTATTACACTTTGTTTTTTATCATCGCGTCATCTTGCATTGTTTTCATGCTTCTTAGGTGTGGCAATCTTTTTATCAGTTCTCATATTTTAATTTTTACTTCTATGCTCTCCTTTGTTTATCAATAAAGGGAATTACCATCAGGAATTTTTCTCTCACCCACACCTCACCCAAAAATGTCACACTGTCAAGCACCGTCCCCACAAATTTTTCTTCAAGCACCGTCCCCACAAATTTTTCTTGAACTAAAAAGTTTTATCTTTATACTTTTTTAATATGTATGAAATTTTAAAAATCTACGCTTTTTTTGTAAGAAAATTTATAAATAGAAAAAAGAACATCAAAAAAATGTATCCACATTTAAAAAGGGGATATGAAGAGTATTTGAAATTAAAAGATAAAGAAATAATAGAAATAGAAAATAGAAAATTTAAAATAATAAAGGTAAAGACAAAAATATTTCAGAATGGAGAGGATCTTATAGGGTACATTTATGAAAATTTAAGAGAGATTTTGAAAGATAAAGATATTCTAACTGTTGCTGAATCGATAATAGGTATATCTCAGAACAGAGCGTATAGAGTAGATGAGATAAAACCTTCAAAATGGGCTTACTTTTTATACCCTTGGGTATCAAATGTTGATTATGGAACTGGACTTGGAATGGCTGAAACTATGGAATGTGCTATAAGAGAGGTTGGTTTGAAAAGAATTTTAAAAGCTACCCTTTTTGGCTTTTTGGATAGAGTTAGAAAAAAGAGCGGTTCATTCTATGCGGTAGCAGGGAAAGAGGTTAAGAGTATAGATTTTAAGAAAAACCATCCAATACCTTTTAAAGGTTCAAACAACTACATCGTTCTTTCACCTAAAGATCCAGATATTTTTGCAAAAAGAGTTTACAAAAGATTTTCCAAAAATATTTTTGTTTCAGTTGTAGATGCTAACAATGTATCGGTAGATCTACTAGCACTTTATCCTGAGGATAAAAAAATAGAAAAAATAATAAGTTATGTTATGAAAGGAAATCCAGCCGGACAGGATGATGAAAAAACACCTATCATTATTATCAGAGAAATTTAAATCAAATTTTTTTAAGTCAATATTTTCAACTTCCATACTTATAGGTATATCGAGATTTTCAGGTTTCTTGAGGGAGGTTGTCTACTCAGCATACCTTGGGACATCAAGAATAATGGATGGATTTTTAGTCGCTTTTCTGATTCCCAACTTTTTCAGAAGGATATTGGGAGAAAGAGCTGCTGAATCTGTTTTTTTACCAATGTACATAAGGGAAAGAGAAAAAAGTGAAAAAGATGCCAACGATTATATGTCGATTCTTTTCACAACAGTATCAATTATTTTGATTTTTGGAATAATAGTTCTTTATTTATTTTCTCCCTTCATACTAAAAATCCTTGCTCCAGGTTTTGACAAAGAAACTTTTAACATATCTTTGAAGATAACCTACATTATTCTTCCTTACATGTTTTTCATAGGAATATACAGTTTTTTAGGTTCTCTCCTTGAATCTTATAAAAAATTTTCTCTCTACAACATCTCTCCACTTCTCTTCAATACTGTAATGGTTGTAGCTATTCCACTCTTTTATAAAAGAAGCCCAATTCTGACTATTTCATTTTCAGTTCTTGTCGGAGTGATAGCACAAACTGCTATACTTTTTTTGGGTTTAAAAACTTTACCTATTAAATACAGGTTCAAAATTTCTTTCAAAGATGAAAGGATCATAAGAACATTCCATCTTCTTCTTCCAATAATTGTTGCAAGTTTTATAGAGAAAAGTGCAATATATGTTGACAGGATAATGGGGTCCATTCTTGGTATAGGGGCAATATCTGCACTCCATTTTTCCTTTCTTTTGACTGATCTTCCTTTTGCAGTTTTTTCGATAGCGATTTCAAAAGTCATACATCCTTACATTTCAGAGAAAGAGGTCTACTCTTCAAAAAACAATTTTAAAAACTACATCAATAGAGGTATAATCCTAAATTTGATAATCCTTCTACCAATCACCCTATTTTTCATAATATTTGCAAAAAGTATAATTAGAATTGTTTACTTAAGAGGCGAATTCAACATACAATCTTTAAATATGACTTACCTTCCATTCATTTACTACACGTTAGGATTGATACCTATGGGACTTATACAGATTTTCTCAAAAGGTTTTTATTCACTTCTTAACACAAAAACCCCCTTATATGTTTCAGGTTTTGCTATGATCATTAACATACTTTTGAATATAATACTTGTTCCAAAGTTCAATATCGCGGGAATAGCTTTTGCAACTTCCCTCTCATATTGGATACACTCAGTATACCTTTACTTTAAATTAAAAAAGAGCATGGAAAGATTATGAGAATATCAAATGGAATAGATATCATTGAGATAGAAAGGATTAGAAAGAAGTTTGAAAAAGATCTTAAATTCAAAAAAAAGATATTTACTGAAAAAGAGTTGAAACAGGTTGAGGGTCTTGAGATAGAATACATAGTTCTTGCTGGAAAATGGGCTTCAAAAGAGGCATTTTCAAAGGCACTTGGAACTGGTATAGGTAAAGAGTTGGATTGGCTGGATATCCAGATAAGTAACGATATTACAGGTAAACCACATATTGAAGTTTCTAAGGATATTTTAGAAAAATATGGGATAGATGAGATCTCTTTATCAATATCTCATATTAAAGATTACGCTGTTGCTTCAGTTGTCATTCTTTTCAATTAAAACGGCTATGCTTCTTTTCAAACCTTTTATAGAAGTGTTATCATCTTTCTCGATTTTTGAAATTTTTTCAAGATATTCTTTGTTCATTTTTATCAAATATTTGAATTTTTTATTGGATATCAGTTTGTAGATCGTTATATACTCTTCATAATTTTTTAGTTCTCCAACATTCTGTATATACCTTAACGTTGAGGAGAACTCTGAAAGATAGTTTGATATCGCCTGTCTCACTATCCTTTCGTTTTCACTATCGATTTTTTTTACAAAATACTCAACCCTATCAAATTTATGTTTCCTCATTGCTTCAACTATCTCAACCTTCAATCTGTAACTCCCTTTATCAAAATTGTCAATTAGGAAGGTAAGATCAACCGTTGTGTCGAGTTCACCTATTGCATAGACAACAAGTTCCTTAATTTTGTAATCAGGATTTCTTAAACTCTCTTTCAAAACATTAAAAGAAGGATTATACTTCATCTGTGAAAGAGCATAAATGATATTCTTCTTTGTTTTTTTATCTTCAATCTTTTGTAGTTTTTGAACGATTTTATCTTTCAAACTGTCTGAACAATTTTTGAAAAAGAAATTTATAGCTTCAAGTTCAAGGCCATTATCGGTTGAGATTTTTTTATCAAGTATAAACCTTGCAGATTCATTTTCCCTTTCAAGTAGAATTCTTCTTGCTTTTTGAACTTTATAAAAGTTATCCCTAACTGCCCACTCTGAAGATATTTCAAAAATTTTTTCTATCGGATAATCATTTCTCACTATAAAAGTATCAGGTTCCTTTTTCTCTTCAACGAATCCAACATCAATTCCAAAGCCATAGTATCTGTTTATCCAACTTATAGAATCTCTGCTTCCACTTTTTGAATAAAAATCATTCCCTTCACAATCTATGAAAAGTCCAATTCCTGAAAATCCTCTCGCTTCGTTGACATCTCCATTAGCAAGTTTCTCTCTTGTAAAGTATGAATCGTTACCCTTTTTATCGAGAAGTATCCCAACCGAATTGTTTAGCCCAACTCCCTGTCCACCTGAAACAGTGTAATTGTCATCACCTTTTTGATCTATCAAAAGGCCATAAGCAAAATCGTGACCTTCTCCCTGAGATGGGCCAAACCTTGAGAAATATGAGTCGTCACCACTGTAATCGAAAAGGCCACCCGTTGAAAGATGTATCCCGGAACCTTGAGCATACTGTGCTGATGTGTAATAATCGTTCCCGGAAAAATCGAAAAGTAATCCTATACTATGCCAGTAACTTCCCCCCTGTCCAAAAACTGATGAAAAATAGTTATCGTTTCCTTTGTAGTCGGCAAGTATGCCAATGCCACCACAAGTTCTTGGTCTAAGTCCAAAACCGAATCCCTGACTCATCGAAAGGTAATCATTTTCAAGTAACGGAGTATGTTTAAAGAAAGTTCCAGATGTATAATTATCATCTCCTGATGAATCAACAAGTATTCCACATCCTTTAACGAATCCAAAGCCTTGTGAAAATGCTGAAGAGTGGTATATATCGTTGCCTGATAGATCTATCAACTCTCCCCTTCCATAATAAGCAGCTCCTTGGGAAAAGAATCCTGATCTGTAATAATCGTTTCCAGAAATGTCATAAAGTTGTGAGTAACCTATAAATGCGGCACCGAGAGAGAAGTTGGATGTTATATAAATGTCGTTCCCTGAAAGATCATAGAGAAAAGTAACCCCATTTATAGAACCAAATGAAACTTTAAAACTATCGGTTGAGATATACTGATCGTTACCATCAAAATCTATTATGAATTTAACTCTATTGGTATAAGGGTATATAACTCCACAACTGTTAACATATTTATCATCGCCACCAAGATCTATAATAAAATCGTACTCATCATAGTAGTTGTTTGAATAAATATCACCGACGAAAAGTCTTCCATTTGAAAGAAATGTATCAACTGGATAAAAAATCCCTTTTATAAAAAATTCTGTGATCTTTGCTTTAAACTGATCGGTTAAAATTTTGATCCTATCAAAATCTGGATCAACAAAATAAGAGTAAGTGATAAGTGAATCAACTTTCAAAGAGTTTGTATCAATATTTAATCCAAAAGATTGCTCTATTCTACCTTTGTAAATATATGATAAGGATTCTTCGAAAAAAAGAAGAGGTATGAGTTGTAATATATCTTTACTCTTATCAACATTTATCTTTATCTTCTCCCTTAAAATTTCGTTTACATCTTTGGTATAAGCATCTATTAGGTCAAAGGGGTTTGTAAAATTTTCATAAAGATTCTTTTTATCTTTTAAAAATTTCAATTCAACTATTGAATCTAAATAGAATTCCCTTTTTTGAACAAGCAAAAGTGGTGAATTCAAAAGTGTATCCGCAAGTTTGAAAAGAAAAGAATCGTTTGAAGAAAAATCTTTTTTAAAGTTTAGATCCTTTTCTATCAAACCAAAATTTTTCATCTTTTCGTCAATGATTTCATAATCATCCAAAGAAACATTTCCAAAAATTGAAAAACAAAATAAAATAATGATAAGAAGGCGGATCAAATTTCTAAAAAACATAAAATTCTTCCTTTTTCAAAAGTGAATAAAACTTTATCTTTCATTATCCTGTTACTAACACCTATGGGCAAATCGAAACGAAGATTTCCATTCCTGTATTCATACTCAAGTCCTTTTGAGATTATCCTTTCACTCTTTAAAGTTAGTGAAAAGAAAGAAACTCTTTTATCTTTCATATCCAAAAATTCGTAGATCGTTAAAGGTTTTAAAATGAATATCTCTTCTTTTGAAGTTAAAAGATGGATATTATACCTTTCATATTTTTTTAAAAGCATCAGAGAAGTAAAGAAATGATCTTTCCTTGAACCAGATATCCCTGTTATAAAAATATTTTTATAACCATTTTTAATAGAATAGGAAATTGCAAGTTCTATATCGGTAAAATCTTTTTTTTTCGGAAATTTTATCTTTTTTATTTTTTTAGGTATATCTTTCTTTTTAATAGAATCAAAATCACCTATAACACATAAAGTTTTTACACCTTCTGGAATATTGTTGAAACCACCATCCGCAGCTACTATATTTTCAAAATTTTTTATAGTCTTTTCAGAACAGATATCATCGCCGTTACCAACTATCAAAACCTCTTTCTCTTCGTTCATACTTTTAATATATAACTCTTCTTTTTTATGTCAATATTTTTAAAAAAAGGGGGTCTTCCAAAAACCCCCTTTTTTGAAAGTTTAAAAAAACTATTTACCTATGTATAAGAATTTTCCCTTCGCTAAATTCTTTTTAGACTCTATTTTGAAAAAGTAAACACCACCAGAGATCTTCTCCTTTCCAAGATCCAAACTAATCCTTTCTATATTTGGACCGTAATCCATACTTTTTATAACCCTTCCATTGTTATCATAAATTTTTAATGTTACTCTTTCTTTAAGATTTTCGAAAAATGAAATTGAAAATATTCCTGAAGTTATAGTTGAAACATTTTTCACAAAATGAATATTTTTACCATCCTCCGAAACCTCTTCAATTCCTGTAAGTTCGGATGCTTTGAAAAGATTGTGAAGAAGTGGTAAGTAATCACCAGCAAGACTGTATCCAATGTTCCAGTCGGCAGGAACCATATTTAATCCAATAACACCTCCCATAGGTTTTGGAAGGTTTCTATAACCTAAAAGCCATTCACCATCATCCCACCTTGCAACAGAATCAGCACCATTAACCAAAATAAGGGAGTCCCTGTAATCATCGCTAAGAGTGTTAACATCTTGCATGAATGGATGTGTAACAAGATATGTCCCAAGATTTGCAGTAGAAAAATGGTTCCCTCCATTAATAGATTTAAATGGATTTATAAGTGTATCCATTATACCACCACGGAGATCATTGCCAGAAGTATACCAACAAAAAGTTCCTGTTATAACCCATTTACCTTCATTAACAAATTGTAGCAAGGTATCTCCAAGGCTATCAGGTTCAAGATAACTATAATTTGGATAAGTAAACACAATATCGTATATAGACAAGTCTTCTCTGTTTGGAAGAAAAAGTACAGCATTTAAGTAATCTATATTTCCAAAATCTGGATATTCTTCTAACTGTTTTATTATATTTGGAGAATTATCATCAGCAACAGCCCAAAGTATATTTGGACTATTTCCATATATCCAGTACATATCTATATTTTCAACAATGTTTGAATATCCTTTATCATAACTATACTCTATCGGCATCGTTGTTGCTATAAGTCCTCCTTTTTCTATTCTCTTTATGAAAAGAATTGTATCAATACCATCTGATGAAAGAATTACAGGGTAAGAATTTTCAGGTAAGTTTATAAAACCACCATGTGAAGAATAACCCCAGTTGGATAGTGTTGAAACATTTTCCGATGAAAATTCATTTAAAAATGGGTGCCACTCTTTTAAAATTGAAACAGAGTCTTTAAAATCAAGACTCATAGTAAAACCAAAAGGCATTTCAACACCACTCCAATCAAGAGAACTAAAAGTTGCACCATTTATTTGCAAAATTCCACCATTTCTAACCCAACCTTCATACCTTGATTTATCCGAAGATAAAGCCTCATAAAAGCTTCTTTCCTGCTGGGATGCGAATATGCACTTTTGGAATTTTGTTAAGTCAATAAGAGGAATTTCACTCTCATTAAAATGGTGAAAAGCTATTCTTTGTTTGTAAAGAATATCTTCATTCGATGTTGTACCCCATGGAGCGTAGTTTTCAAAGTATGCTACTCTTGTTTTTGCATATCCAACATCAAATCTGTATGCAAAAGAATCCAGATAAGTTGTAACCCAAATATCATTACCATCAAAAGCAACCCCTTCCCCAATACTTGCAGGATCAGGATATGGGAAACTATCAATTTTTGTTGGCGGATCAACACTTATATCGAGTTTATAAATTTGCTCATTTACATCATCTGAAACCCAAAGAGTTGAATCTATATCACAAAATGCTATATCCATAGGCCATCCAATAATTGTTGCAATATGCAAAGTATCGATAACATTTATAAAAGTATCTGTAACAAAAATAAAACCATTATAACTACTTCCCCCAGTTGATGCTATATAGAGTTTTTCCCCATCACTTGTTACTCCTCTTGTATCAATTGAACCAGGTGAAGAGTAAGTAGCAACAGGTGTGGAATTTTTATTTATTTTCTCTATGGTACCATTAGAATAGTTTGAAATGTAAAGATTATCACCTACTATTCCTATCCCAAAAATATTTCCGTTGTTGGGCATAGGGCATGAATCTAAAATACCATAAAGATAATCGATCCTATAAACACGGGCTGGGGTTACACTTTTATTGTTTGCAAGATAAAAGTATCTGCCATCGAATTCAAAGCCAAGTGAATTTGTCCTCCCATAGTTTAAAGTATCTATTGAATTACTATCCAAAGTTAAAGATTTAAAATCTCCAACTTTTCCTTCATAACCACCAGAAAAAGAAAAAAGAAAAAAAGAAAAAAAAGTGATTAAAAATAATAAAGAGATTTTTTTCATCTGCCCTCCTTTTTGTTTTTTTATTATACGCCTAAAATTTCCCATTTCAATAGAAAATCAAATAAATTCAATTATTGTCACTCCATCCCCTCCTTCCTCTATAGGAGCTGGGTAGAAACCTTTAACGAATTTTATTCCTTTCAAAAATCCTCGTATTTTATCCTTCAGAATTCCCTTTCCATGTCCATGTATAACTCTTACCCTCTTAATTCCAGAAGCTGATGCTTTTAAAATGTAATTTTCAAGTTCCTCCAATGCCTCATCAGAAAATTTCCCTCTAAGATCTATCTCTTCTTTTATTTCTTCACCAAGATGGTATCTCTTCTCAACACCATTCTTTTTTTCAACAATGTTTACTATATTGGAAAAATTGGTCTTTAAAATAACTCCATTTATATCTATGGAAACTCTATCCCCATCAACATCTTTTACAATCCCTTCAATCTTATCTCTCAACTGAACGGTATCTCCAATCTTAATTGTCAAATTTTCTTTACTTTGAGCTTTTTCAACCTCTTTAATAACAATATTCTCATCCAAAAATTTTCTAAAATTTTTTATGATCTCTTTCTTTTGAACCCTTTCTTTACTCTCAGTTAATTCTCTTACAACTTTCTCAAACTCACTTCTTAAACTTTCTATCTTTTCGTTTATTCTCTTTCTATACTCTTTTTCCATAATATTTTTTTTATCCAAATAATCATCTAACTCTTTTTTTGTTATCTCTTCTATCTTCATCTGACTCTTTTTCAAAAGTTCCAATTTTTCTCTTTCCGATTCCAATTTTTCTATCTTCAACTGGTAATCCTTAATAAGTTGGGTATAATCCAAAAAATCTTTACCAACTGTTTTATAACTTTCCTCAATTATCTTTTCTGGGAAACCATATTTCTTTAAAAGTGAGAACATTCCTGATTGCCCAACGGTTCCATATTCGAGTTCAAAATAAGGGATATTGTTTTCAAAATCATATTTCATAGCACAACAGGAAATACTCCCATTTTTCAATGAAAAATCTTTTATCGGGTCATAATGTGTTGTAAAAACTAAAGTTGATCCCTTTTCCAAAAAAGTTTTTATCAGCGAAATGGCGAAAGATGTTCCCTCCTTAATAGATGTTCCTGTTCCAACCTCATCAAGAAGAATCAGAGAGTTTTCGTCACAATTTTCAACAATATTCTTATAGTTTAAAAGGTGAGAGGCAAAAGTGGAAATACCATTCTCTAAAGATTGGTCGTCTCCTATATCACAAAAAATCTTATCAAACAACCTTATTTTTGAAAATTCACTGGAACAAATCGGAAGACCAAGTTTAGTTAAGAGTGCTGAAACTCCAACAGTTTTAAGTACAGCAGTTTTACCACCCATGTTAGGTCCAGTTATCAAAAGTGATCTATTCTTTTCAATTTTAATGTTTACAGGTTTTGCATCTTTACCTTTAACCTTTTTTATTATAGGGTGGTAAACCCTAATAAGTTCTATTTCCTCTTCTATCTGAACGAAGTTTGCATCGTATTCGTTCATAAAAAGAAGAGTTGAATTTATAAAATCCACCTTAGAAATAAAAGTTGAAAAAATAGAAAAAATTGAAAGATCGGATAAGATAGAGTTTTTCAACTCTTCAAGGATTTTTGCTATCTCAAGTCTTTCCTCCTCTTTCAACTCGTTCAACCTGTTGTTCAAAAAAACCAGTTCCTCAGGTTCAATAAAAACTGTTCTTTTTGTATTCGAATAGGAATGAAAAACTCCTTTAACCCTGTTTTTCTCATGAACATCTACCTGTAGAACTATTCTGTTATCAACAAGAGTAATGTTAGATTCTGTAAGATACTTCTCATACTTTTTAAGTATCTTTGAAATTATTCTATCCTGAGAGGAAAGAAGTTTGTTTATATTTTTTCTTATATGTAAAAGTTTAGATGATGCTTCATCTTTTATTTTTCCATCATCATCAACTATCCTTTCTATGTTATCCTTAAATAGGTATACTTTATTTATATCAAATTGAAAATCAAAGAATGAAAAAAAATAGTTTTTATCAGTTTTGAAAAATTTTAAAGTATAATCTATTGAACTCTTTATCTCAAAAAGATCGGACTCTTGAAGATGTCCGTTTAAATCCTTTATCCTTTCAGTTATTTCATCAATTTTAGAAAAACCGGTAAAGGGAAGTTTCAAAAAAATTTTTTTATTGTAATTGGTTACAATATCTTTAAATTTCGAATACTCTTCCTTATCTTTTATATAATTGAGGTTATCGAATTTCTCTTTGGTAGAATTTAAAAGGGAATTTTTCTTAAACTCTTCCAAAATAAGAGAAAGTTCTAATTTTTCCCTTTCCCTAATATTTCCAAACATTTTTAATAATCTCAGAACTTATAAAAATTTTATAGTACTTTAAAACAAAACTCTCCTTAAAAGTTTTTAAAAAAATTTCCCCTAAATTTAAAGAAGCAAAAAAATTTAAAATAGCACCTATTAGAAGAAAAGTAACCAAACCCCAAAACAAAAAACCAAAAATCTTATCGAATATTGTTAAAGGTGTTTTTTTTAAAATTTTAACTACTATAAAAACTACCAAGACTATTAGGGAAAAAATTATTATAAGAAGGATAAGAAAAGAGAGCAATTTTATAAGATTCCCATCAATTTTTATATATCCAACTAAAAAATTTGAAAAAGGTATGTAATTTTTTAATGCGATAAAGAATGAAACTATAAAAGCGAAAATATATCCGAAAGGTTGTAAAATTCCTTTAAAAAAACCTATGATAGAACTAATGAGGATTAAAGTCGATGATACTATATCGACCATGTTCATCAATTTAATCCTTCATCATATTCGTGCGATAACTCTTCCTTAAAGCCTGTATCCTTTCCCTTTTCTTTATCTCACTTGGCTTTTCATAGAATTGATGTTTTTTAATCTCACTTAATATTCCAGCCTTTTCACATAACCTTTTGAACCTTTTCAATGCTCCATCAAAAGATTCACCTTCTCTTACTTTTACTCCTGGCATTAAAATCACCTCACTTTGGTTAATTTTTTACCGTATTATATTTAAAATTGACAAATTGTCAACAAAAATTTG
The DNA here is from genome assembly GCA_001508335.1 of candidate division TA06 bacterium 32_111. Classification (GTDB taxonomy): domain Bacteria; phylum Hydrothermota; class 32-111; order 32-111; family 32-111; genus 32-111. Next base: position 98,811 of record LGFX01000008.1, on the reverse strand, counting down.
GAAAATAAAAAATTTTTATCTTTTTGGTAAAATAAAAAAAGGGTATTGACAAAATCAAAAAAAATTATACAATATTTTTAGAATGAAAAAAATTATAAATTTATTTTTAATCTTTTTTCATTTTTCCTCTTTAATTGTTTTCGGGAAGGGCTTGGGGAAGATAGAATCTATAGAGGGATTTTACGCTTATAAATCGGGTTGTTTTTTTTCACATTCTTCTTCCCCAAAAAATTTCCTCAATTTCAAAAAGAATGAAGGATTTTTGGTAGTTAACGTTTTCTCCCAGGAAGATGATTCCGAATTGGATGCTTTGATTTTAATCGGTAAAGAAAAATTTTTTATTGAAGACGGGAACAAAAAGATTAAATTGAAAGAGGGAAGATACAAAATAAAATTGTTATCTGATGATATGGAACCTTACGAAGATAGTGTAAAAATTTCTAAGGATTCAAATACAGTCAAAATTTTTCAATTGAAACCTATTGGAAAAAAGGTAGAGTTAAAAGGAAAAATTTTAGATTTTGAGAATTCAAAACCTCTTTCTTTTTATTTCGATGCAACAAATCGTAAAAACTATTATGAATGCGATTATGATTCTTTAAAAGGGATATTCAGGATAACAGGTTTTGTAGGTCTCTGTACCTTACATATTTATCCTCATCGGGGTTATTTACCTTTAGTAAGAGAGATAAACTTGACTGAAGATTGTGACACTTTTCCAAATATTTATATATTGAAAGATAACGGAACCATTACAAAAAATTTGAATTCACTAAAATTTAAAAATAACAGTTCCATTATAGAGAAAAGTTCTTTTGAAGAATTGGATAGAGTGGTTCAAATTTTAAAAGATTATCCATCTTTAAAAATAAAGATCCATTCTTTTACAGATGATTCCGGAAAAGCTACTGAAAACTTAAAACTTTCAGAAAAAAGGTGCGAGACGGTTAGGGAATATTTTTTGGAGAAAGGTATTGAAGAGGAGAGAATATCTATTAAAGGTTTTGGAGAGACGATGAACCTTTTCGACAACGAAACGAAAGAGAACAGGTTAAAGAATAGAAGAACTGAGATAACTTTTTACTGATAGTAAAATCTCCAAAAACCTTTAATATTATTCTCTTTACAAAAACTCCAAAAATATTAAACAGAATATGATAACTCTAAATTTCGATGTGAAATTTTCAAAAAAATTACAAATATCTATATCGGACAATCTTATTATTTTGTATCTATTTTTGATTTTCTAAAAATAAATCTTTCAATTTCTCTCTATACATTTCAACAGAATCAAATTTTGAATATTTTGAATCGATATCAATTTTTTGCCAATCCTTAAAAACCCTTTCAATAACGGATTTTAAGTCCAAGTGGTTTCTATTTTCAAAAATATAAAGTTTTTGATAACCTTTAAGTAATTCCTTTGCTGCAGTCAAATTTGAAGATATTATAACTTTACCACATTTTGCACCCTCAAAGATAACTCTTCCTGAAGTTTCCGGCCAGATCGATGGAAAAACGAGAACATCGAAACTTTTTAAAACCTCGTTTATTTTTTCACTTCTGAATTTCCCCTTCACAATTATTCTTCTATCCTTATTTTTTATCCTAACATCTCCATAGAGAAGTAACTTTATGTTTTTGTTTTCTAGAAGTTTAAAAGCTTTCAAAAGTGTTTGAAGTCCTTTATGGAAAGAGGAATGACCTATAAAAGCAAATATCGGATATTTCTCCTTTCCCCTTTTTAAGCATACAAGTTCTTTTTGAAAATTATTTATAATCACACTTTTCCCTTTAAGTTTTAAAAATCTATCAGTTATCTCATAAGATTTTTTTGAAGGATAAATTATTTTATCAATGGATGTAAAAATTTCATCGAAAAAATTTTTTCTATCTCTATAATATCTTAACCTTTTTAAAATAAGTGAAAGAAATGGAAACAAAAGATCCCTTATCTGCCTTGTAATAGGAATAAAAGGGTATTTATCCAAATAACAGTAGATACAGTTTTTACCGTATGGCCCTGAGCATAACATATTCCTATTATTTATAAGAACAACCCTTTCACATATAGAATAATAATCATGTGAAATGTATCCAATCTTAACATCCTTTTTTTTCATCTCACTTAAAATTTCTGGAGTCATAAATTTTAAAGAATGGAGTAAAAAAATATCAAATTTTTCATTATCAACTTTTTCAAAAAAATCTTGAATATCCAAAAAGTTTCCTTTTAAAAGAACCTTTTTTATTCTCCGTTCCTCAAAATCCACTTTTGGAGTTAAAATGGTTTCATCTTCAAGAGCCAGTTCTTTAACAAAACATGATGAACCACCATCATCTTTAAAATGATCTATATAATGTAAAATCCTCATAAAAGATTCTCCAGTATTTTATCCAACTGTTTGTTAAACCTATTTTTATCAAATGGCCCTTCACTGTAACCATTAACCATTTTGCTTCCTTTCAAAGCTATACTTCTCGCATTTTCAGATAATTTTTTCTTAAGTTCCTGGTTAAGATAAAGTTGTTTTAGGTAATTGTATGTTAAAAGATAATCACCAAATGGAACAAGAAACCCATTTAAGCCATTCTTCACTATATAAGTTGATCCCCAGCAGTAGGAGTTTATAGTTGGGACACCATAAGAGTGAGCCTCAACACTTACGATTCCAAAAGATTCAGCAATTGAAGGCAAAATAAAAAGATCCGTTTTCAAAAAGAGTTGCTCTTTTTCCTCCTCGGTAACATAAGGATAGTATTCAATAAAATCCTCCTCCTTAATCATTTTCAGATATTTTTTATCAATTCTGCCAACTATAGTAAACTTTATATTATTGAACTCTCTGTATAAAAGTTTTATAGCTTTTATACTGGTTTGTATACCTTTTTCATAATTCTGTGTTCCAATAGTTAGAATGTTGAAAAAACCATTTCCACCTTTTGTAGTTTTTTGGGGAATATCAATATAAGAATTCAGGTAAAAAACCTTTTTTACTATCTTTTTTAGATAAGATTCTTCGTTAGAATTTAAACATATAAGAGTATCTGCCATTTCGTATAAACTTTTGTAATAGGGATGAAAAAATTCGTAAGAGAACCTTTCAGTTTGTGGCAGGGTGGAGTGTATTTGTGGGATGAAAATAGATTTTTTTTTATATTTTTTAGAATAGTAGAGTGCAGGGTAAATCACCGATGTAAAAGGAAGGAAACCTGTAATAACTATATCATATTTTAAAATGTTTTTTTTCAGATTGAAAATAAGAGATGGAGAAACTATTTTAAAATTTAAAGAATAGTACTTAAAAATTCCATAATATTCAAAAAATTTAAAAATCCTATTTTTGTATTTGAAATCAACAAGAGAAAACCTTTTTATTACAGAACCTTTTATGTTCTCTTCCCTTTTTAAACTCAAATCGTTAAACCTGTAGGAATCATCTGAAACTCTCAAAGTGAAAACATCAACTTCAAAACCTCTCTCTTTTAGATTATCAAAAATCATCTTTGAGAATTTTTCTGAACCGGACAGTACTGGGTAAAATCTGTTAAAAACCAGTAAAACTTTTTTACCCATCTTTCCTTCCAATATAGGTAACTTTCACTTTTTCTTCTGTTTTGATTTTAAGATCTATTTTTCCTTTTGATACTTTAAAGTAGAAAGGTGATTTTTTTGAAACCATTTCGTAGCCGTTGTAATAAATGTAAACTTGCTTATTTTCAGGATAATATATAAGAACATATTCACAATCTTCCTTGCTTTCCAAAAAGATCTCACCTTCAAAGAATACGTATCTACCAACAGGAAAATTTTTATCTAAAAAAGAAAAACCCCTTCCAATATAAAAATCATCTATTCCAAAAGTTATTGAGCTTTTTAAAGAAGGTATCTGTTCAAAAGTAGAAACTACATTTACCCTTTCATCAAAAATTTCTTCAGTTTGAAAAGGTTTATAACTTTTTTCAAGAAAATGTTCAATACTTTTTGCTTTTATGATAAATTTCCTTTTAAACCTAAAAAATAAAATCTTAGGCAAAAGTAAAAATAAAGAAACAAAAATTTTTATATGTAAAAGGAGCCTTTTTAAAAATCTTGTTTTTAGAAAGTATATTTTTACTTTTAAAAGATATGGGAAGGAAAGAAATTTTAGAAGGAAAAGGTACTGATTTTTAAGTATTAAAAAATCTTTCTTTTTTGAAAAGTTTTTGAAACTACCAGAATACTCATGGTAACAAACAGCATCTTTTACAAAAGATATTTTATAATCAGTTTCAGTTAGAATTCTTGCTGAAAGATCAGCATCCTCATAGAATGAAGAATAGGAGAAATCGAAAAGTGCAACCTTTTCTAAAACCTCACTTTTTATTCCAAAACACCCCCCAGAAAAAAAAATATTTGAATCGCAGTTAAATTCAACATTATCACTTAAACCGTAATCCCTGTTTTTTGAAAAACCTGCGAGGTTAAGTATAAGACCTGTTGAGTTAATGACATCCTTTTTTCTGTTGAATTTTATAAGTGGCATTGCTGCACCAACATCTTCTTTATTAAAAACAGGATCAAGTTTTTCCAAAAAATCTTTTTCCAGGATTATATCGTTGTTCATAACTAAAAGGATATCAGCATCAGCGTAAAAAAAATATTTAAGCCCAAAATTATGGGAAACATATCCAAAATTTCTATTAACTCTTGTTATCTTAACAGCGGGAAACCTCTTATGAACATCTTCAACAGAGGAATCGGTTGAGCTGTTGTCTATTAGATGAACTATATAATTTTTGTATGTCTGTTTAAAAACAGAATCAATAGATTCAAAAAAAACTTCTTTAAGAAATGAACTCCCATTGTGATTGAGTATTTGAACTATATAGAGATTTTTGTTCATAAAAACTCTTTAATACATCTTTTCAAACCATCCTCAAAAGTGGGCATACTTTCTATCCCGAGACTTTCAAGTTTTTCACTTTTTAATGCACAGTTTTTTGGAATCTTTTCAATCAGTTCATCGTTCCTAACATTTATCTTTACATTCTTTTTAAGAAAATCTTTTATGAATTTTGCAATATCTATATATGAAACGAAACCTTTATTAACAAGATGCAGAACACCTGACAGGTTAACCGCCTTTCTCGATAACTCCTCTATTTTTAAGGACAGATCAAGAGCGTATGTTGGTGAAGTAGTTATGTTGTATAAAGAGACATCCCTTCCCTCAAGTATCTTTTTTATCGTGAACCCTATCACATTATGACCAGGTGTAAAATTTAGATATCCAAAAATCTCATCGGTTCTTATTATCAAAGAATCTGGATTGTTTTCGAGTATCAAAATTTCACCCTTGTATTTTGAAAATCCATATACCGTTTTTGGTTCAGGAAGATCACTTTCCACATACTCTGTTTTCTTTTCACCGTTGAAAACGAAACCACTTGAAAGATGTATGAATTTGCAACCAAACTCCTTCGAAATTTTTGCTATTTCCGCTGGAGCATAAGAGTTTACCTTTAATGCCTCTTCAGTATGGGTTTCACAGTAATAGATGTTAGTTAAACCTGCAGAGTTTATACAAAGTTCTATTTTTTTCTCTTTTACATATGAATAAAATTGTTCATAGTTTAAAATATTCAACTCTCTATGTGATGGTGTAAATACTCTGTTGCTCTTTTGGAAAACTTTAGATAGATAATTCCCGAGTAAACCTCCACTTCCTAAAATCAAAACGTTCATCTCCCCTCCTTTATTTTAAAAAGAATAAAAGAATATGGCAACTTACTTAAAAATCTCATAATTTCCAATTTACAGGTATCTTCACAAAACCTAAATGTTTTTTTCTGTTACCTAAAACTTCAAATGAAGAAGCAAAATCTATATGATCGTAAGGAAATCTGTTAAAAATATCATAAAAAGCAACGGAAATATAGTACCTACCAGGATTCAGATTTAAAGGTTGAAAAGAGAAAGACAACTCACCGAAATCTTTCACGTCGATATATTTCCCTTCGTAATCGTAAATGTTTGGACCGGATATAACATTTGAAAACTGATCAGTTATAGCAAAACCGAATATAGCTTTTTCAACTTTTCCATTCTTTTTGTATTTTATTCTTAAACTTATGTTTTTTCTTTCATAAGAGGAGTATTTATCATTTTCACATAATATATCCGTTATTTCTAACTCTCTGCTCCCCCTTCTTATAACATTTTTTACAGGATCATTTTCTTTTCGAGAAAGATATGTGGATACAACGTCATCAGGATCTCCAATCTTAACAATCTTTCCTTCATCAAGTAGTGCTACCCTATCTGAAAATCTCGTTATCATTCCCATATCATGAGAAACGAAAAGAATTGTAGTACCTTCACTTTTTAAATTTTCAACTTTTTCGAGACATTTTCTCTGGAAATGAGCATCTCCAACCGCAAGCACCTCATCGATTATGAGTATCTCAGGATTTGTGAATATAGCAACAGAAAAACCTAACCTGACATACATACCTGTGGAATAATCTTTAACCTTCATGTCTATAAAGTTTTCAAGTTCAGAAAAATCTATTATTTCTTCTAATATCGAATTTATATATTTTTTTGAAAACCCCATTATGGTACCATAAAGAAAAATATTTTCCTTCCCTGTGAGTTCCGGGTTGAAACCTATCCCAAGACCGAGAAATGAAGAAACATTCCCATAAACTCTAACAGTCCCATTATCAGGTTTTAATATTTTTGAAACTATGGATAATAGGGTGGTTTTACCTGAACCGTTAGCACCTATAATAGAAAAGAACTCATTCCTTGAAACATCGAAAGAAATATTTTTTAAAGCTTCAATTTTTTTCTTTTGGAAAATACCTACGTTTGGATAGTAAGTTAAAGAAACATCTTTCAAGGAAACTACAAAATTTCTGTTCATAAACTTTTTACCATCCTGTCCTCAAAGATGTTGAAGAAAAGGTATCCCAAAAGTAAGAATATTATTGAAAAGAAGAATGAATTTATTAACACAGTCGTTTCTGGAAAGGTTGAATGGAAAAGAATACTCTGAATTCCTATTATATATATTGCCAAAGGATTTAAAAGATAAATATGGATAAAATTGTAGGGGACATATTCGAAAGGATAAAATATTGGACAGAGAAAAAAGAGAGCTTGAACCAACACTTCCCAACCTGCTTTTATATCTCTGAAAAAGACATAGATAACAGAAAGTATAGTAGATAAACCGAAAAGAAAAAATGAAAAAACAATAATGTAAGGTATGAATGAAAGAAAAACTAAAGGAAAAGATTTGGTTACAACTATATACAAAATAATATATATCAGGTATTCAAAAAAAGTTATTATGAGGTTTGAGATCACAAGGGAAAAAGGTAAAATGAGTCTATCTATCTTGACTTTTAAAACCAACTCTCTGTTTCTATAAAAAAGTTGTAAAGATTGTGATGTAGTGTTGACAAAAAATCTCCATAGAGTTGTTCCAGAAAGAATAAATAAAGGATAATTTTTCATGTTGAATCTCATAAACCTGTTAAAAACTAAATATATAATAACCATTAAAAATAAAGGTTCAAAAATTATCCATAGGAAACCTAAAATTGAATTCTTGTATTTTGTTTTTAAGTCAGATTTTATCAGTTCAACTACAAGATCAAAATTTATCATAAAAGTATTTTAACAGAGATTGAATTACAGTCAAGAATATTTAGGCTTGTATTGACTATTTAACTATATTGTGTTATAAATAAACTATGATAAGAGTCGGAGTTAATGGTTGTATTGGAAAGATGGGCAGCATTATTTGTTATAAAATACTTCATGAAAATGATATAGTTTTAACCGAAGCTTTTGAAAGATCCAATTCAGAATCTATCGGAATGGATTTAGGCTTAGTTTTGGGTATTGAAGAATGGAAACTAAATATCAAAGAACTGAAAAATTCTGAAAATTATAAGATGGATATAATAGTAGATTTCTCATCTGAGGAAGGATTTTTAAACTCTCTCGAATACTCTTTTTCACATAAGATTCCTTTCATTTCCGGAACAACAGGAATTTCAGAAAAAAGTATAAAAAAAATGAAAGAATACTCTAAAAATATACCTATACTATACTCTTCAAACATGTCAACCGGAATCAATTCCATACTTAAAGGTTTGGAAAAAATGAAAGATATTTTGAACGATAGAAAGAGAGATATTGAGATTATAGAGTACCATCATAACAAAAAAAAGGACTCCCCAAGTGGAACAGCACTGATGATAGCTAAAAAAATATCTGAACTCACAAAAAGGAATATAAACAGGAACGGAAGTGTAACATTCCCCAGGGGTGATGAGATAAGAATACACTCTTTAAGACTTGGCGAAATATATGGTTACCATAAAATAATAATTTCAGGAAATGGTGAAACTATAGAAATTTCACACTCAGCGTTATCAAGGGAAACTTTTGCAAACGGAGTTATTGAAAGTATAAGATTTTTAATCGATAAAAAGGAAGGGCTTTACTCTATACTTGACATCGAAAGGAGATAGGATGTTCTCTCAAAATCTTAACAAACTCCCTTTATACCTATTCGATCAGATAGATAAGATGAAAAGAAGTATATCTGATCCTATAGATTTCGGTGTAGGGGATCCGGATTTACCAACACCAAAAATAATTGTTGATGAGTTGATAAAAAATGTAAAAAAACCAGAATATCATAGATACCCTCCATACGATGGTATATTGGAACTAAAGAAGGAGATATCGAAATACTTTAAAAAAAGATTTTCAGTAAATCTCGATCCTGAAAAAGAGGTTTTGGTACTCATTGGTTCAAAAGAGGGTATAGCCCATTCACTTGAAGCATTTCTAAACAAAAATGATAAAGTTTTGCTCCCTTCTATATGTTATCCTGTTTACAAGAATCAGACGATCCTTAAAGGTGGAAAACCTGTAGAGTACAGAATAAGATTCGAAAACAATTTCGTTCCAGATATTGATGAAATCGAAAAAAGAATAGATAGCAAAACTAAAATTCTATTTTTAAACTACCCAAACAATCCTACAGGTGCAAAAGTAAATAAAGAATTTTACGATATGATCTATGACCTATGTTCTAAAAAGAATATTATGGTTTTAAACGATAACGTTTATTCTGAAATAAACTACGATGATTTTCCTCCTCCATCATTTTTACAATCGGACAGGGATAAAACTCTATCATGCGAATTTCATTCATTTTCAAAGGTTTTTAACATGACAGGATGGAGAATAGGATTTATTGTAGGAAACCAGAAGATGATAGAGATGGTGAAAAAAATTAAAACTAATACGGATTCAGGGGTTTTTATACCTATACAGAAAGCAGCAGTGGTAGGTCTAAAAAATATCGAGAAGATAAAGGAAAGTAACGTTAAGGTTTTAAAAAAAAGGATGGAGATACTTTCCGAGAATTTATACTCCAAAGGTTTTGAATTTCATAAGCCTCTTTCAACTTACTACATATTCACAAAAACTTTAAATAATATGGATTCTCTATCCTTCACCAAACTTTTGCTAAAGAAAGCAGGTATAATCACAACTCCTGGGATTGGATTTGGGAAGGATGGAGATGGATTTGTTAGATTTTCTATAACTCTCAACGAAAAAGATTTTTACAGAGGTATAGAAAAAATTAAAAGAATGAAGATATAAATGTCATTGATAGTAAAAAAATTTGGCGGAACTTCTCTTGCAACATGTGATCTCATAAAACATGTTGCAAAAAAGGTAGCATCCGATATAAAGGCTGGAAACAAAGTTGTTGTTGTTGTTTCGGCAATGGGAAAAATGACAAATGAATTTATTTCTATGGCTAAATCTTTAACAACAGCACCTGATCAGAGGGAAATGGATATGCTTTTAACCGCTGGAGAAAGGATATCGATGTCATTATTTTCAATGGCTTTAAACTCTTTAGATGTTAAAGCCTACTCTTTCACAGGATCACAGGTAGGTATAATTACAACATCAACACATACTGATGCTAAAATAATAACGGTTAAGGGTGAAAGATTGCTTGAAGCATTATCAAATGGGATAACTCCAATAATAGCTGGGTTTCAAGGTGTTTCCTCAACAAAAGAGATTACAACACTTGGGAGAGGAGGGTCAGATACCACCGCTGTGGCTATAGCAGCATTTTTGAAGGCTGATCTCTGTGAAATCTATACGGATGTTGATGGAGTTTACAGGGTTGATCCAAGGATAGTTCCAGAATCAAAAATAATAGATAAAATTCCTTATGAACAGATGCTTTTAATGTCTTATCTCGGTTCGGAAGTTTTACATCCAAGATCAGTTGAGATAGCAAAAAAATACAATATTCCTATTGTCGTAAAGTCATCATTTAATGAAGGAGAAGGAACTATGGTAACCAACATAGAAAACATAGAATCCACAAAGGTAAACAGTATAAGTGCCAAAGATGACCTCGCTCTTGTCAATATGAAAATTCAGGATATGGGACTTGTAAAACTCTTAAATGAAATAAATGAAAAGGATCTTAAGATCGAACTTTTTATTACAAAAAGTGCTGAAAACATTTCACTCGTTATATCACAGGATAAGGTCAACGAACTTTTATCTTTGGTGGAAAATTTTTCAAATTCTTTAAGTATTAGTAGTGATATTTCTTTGATCTCTTTCATAGGTGAAGGAATTGCTGAAGATAAAATTATTATAAAAACTATAATCGACATTGTTTCAAAATACGATAAGGATGTTTTTGGGATTTTCACCAATAAAATTTCTTATACAATAGTTACGAAGAAAGCTTATAAAGAAAAAATCGTTAAAGAGGCAGGAAAAAAATTTGAACTTACAAAGTAAAAAGGTTAACATAGCTCTCGTTGGAGCTACAGGTCTTGTTGGAATTGAGTTTTTAAAACTTCTTGAAGAGAGGGATTTCCCATTTAACAACCTCTATCTTTTTTCGTCACAAAAAAGTGCCGGTTTGAAGTTGAAAGTAAAGGGTAAATTCTATACTGTAAAGGAGTTTAAGAGGGATCTTTTTAAAAATATAGATATAGCGTTTTTTGCTACTTCGGCTGAAGAGTCGAAAAAATACACATCTTTAATAAAAGAGTTTAAAACTATATCAATAGACAACTCATCCGCATTCAGATTGAAAAAAGATATTCCATTGGTTGTTCCAGAGATAAATTTTGAAAATGTAAAAAAAACAACAAAGTTGATAGCAAATCCAAACTGTTCAACTATACAGTTAGTTCTGGTACTCAATACTCTGCTACAGGTTGAACAGATAGAGTCTATAAATGTTTCAACATACCAGGCGATATCTGGAGCTGGTAAGGATGCTTTAAATAGATTTTTTGAACAGACAAAAGGCAAAAATAAAGAAGGTTACCCAATATTTTTCAACAACCTGATACAACATATAGGGAATTTTAAGGGAAAATGGTGTGAAGAAGAAAATAAGATAATAGATGAAACAAGAAAAATTCTTAACAAAAAAAACCTTAAAATCTCTGCAACAACAATAAGGGTACCTGTTGTGAATTCACACACAGAGGTTGTGAACCTTGAATTCAAAAATAGGATTAACATTTCAAAGATAAAAAATGCTTTAAATAAAACTCCATACCTTGTTCTTTTGGATGAAACTGACCCGGTTTCAGTTTCTGGAACAAACTTGGTTTTTATTTCAAGACTAAGAAAGGACAAGTTTAGAGATAATGTAATTCATTTTATAGTTACAGCCGATAATTTAAGGATAGGTGCTGCTCTTAACGGTATAAAAATAGGTGAAAGGATCATATATGAAAAGTAAAATATTTTTTTTTATTCTTTTTTTGTTGACTCTACATCTCTTTTCATCCTTTGAGGATGCTATAATATTATCCGAAATTAATATCGACTCTATAGATAATCCATCTTTAGGTTTGAATATAGATATACCTTTAAAGGATATAATTTTTTTGAAAGATAGTTCAAAATTCATTTCAAAAATAGGTGTCACCTTTACTTTTTTAAAAGATAACGGTAACCCGATAGTTACAAAAAGTATAGACACATCTTTTACTTTTGATACATTCCCATCATCTTTCGATACTGTGGTCTTGAAATTTAGAAATATAAATTTTATGGTTCCTGAAGAGGCGGCTAAAATATCGATAAACATTTTTGATAAGCAAACAGATCGATCTAAAAGTTTCCTTTTTAAACTCGATATTCCCAAAATACCCAAAACCGGTAATTATCTGAACAGTTTTTTTATACTTAATGGGAGGTATGGCGCATTCTTCGCAAAAGATACAATAAAGATTGAGACAAACCTTGTAAAAAGAGAAGAAAAGAATGGTAGTTTTAACGTTATGATAGTTGATCAGACAGAAAGAATAGTTTATAAAAAGAAGTTCCCATCTTACGGAATAATAGATACAATATCCATCTTCAAAGAACTTTACGGTGGTAAATACAAACTGAAAGTCGAATACATTGAAGATAACAGGATAAAAAATTTCCTAACAAAAGACATTCTTATAAAATTTTCTTTTATGAATTCAGAGAGTGAATTTCAGGATATTCTGAATGCTCTCTCATATATAGCAAAATGGGACGAATTGGATAGACTTAAAAAAGCTCCAAAAGAGAAAAGAGAAGAGGAATGGAATAGATTTTGGATAAAACAGATTTCTGAACCACTCATTACAACCAATATATCCTACTTGGAGTTCATGGAAAGATACAATTACTCAAACAAAAATTTTTCAGGATACAAAAAAGGTTACAGAACAGATTTTGGAAGAATCTATATAATGTATGGTAAACCTGATGAGATAGAGAGACATCCTTTTGATAAGGACAGTAAACCTTATGAGATCTGGTATTACTATTCGAACAATATACATTTCATCTTCGTTGATGTTAACGGTTATGGGGAATATGTTTTACAAAATTATCTTGAACAGTTGAGGTGAATATGAGGATTATTAGATTTTTGTATATTTTGCTATTTTCGGTTACCATTTTCTCGAACTATGATGTCTCTATAACTTCTTTTAGAGCAAAAGACAACATTCACCAGATTTTCTATGATATTCAATTCTACTCTAAAGATATAACATATAAAAATATTGACGGAAAGAATACTGGCATACTTCACTTCAAAGTTTTCGTAAAGAATATTGAAACATCACAGGAAATATTAGATGAATGGAATTCTAAATCTTACATATCACAGTCTGAACAACTTCATAGAGATATGTTTCTTCTTGATAGGGCTTCATTCTTACTATCCCCTGCCAAGTATGAGATCAAAAGTTTAGTCGTGGATTCCTTTTCAAAAAAAGAATTCTCAAGAGTTGATACAATAATTTTAGAACCATTTGATAACATTCCATCAATATCCAATATTCTTGTTGGATACACAGTAAAAAAGGATTCTTTAGAAGGAAAATTTACAAGAAATGGATACACCTTAATTCCCAACCCATCAAAAGTTTTTACTTTAGTAAATCCACTAATTTATCTTTATTTTGAAATTTATAATTTACATAACAAAGAGTACACTATCGATTATCTAATCTATAACGAACAGGATTCTCTTGTTACTATAATAAATGGTAATAAAAAAATCTCTCCACAGTTTGATTTTGTTGTGAACAATTTTTTCAACACGCTCGGTTTTAAAGATGGGAAATATAGGTTGGATGTAAAAATTAAATATGATGACAAAGAAATAATTTCCTCAACGAATTTTGAAAAGTTATCAAATCTTTACACAGGTCAGGAAACTAAATATAATCTTACTGAAGAGGAATTGAAATACTACTCTTTAATTGATTATATAGCTTCACCTTCGGAGTTAACTCAATACCGCTCTTTAAAAGACGATAAGGCAAGACATAATTTTCTAATAAACTTCTGGGAAAGAAGGGATCAGGACAAAACAAACAATAAGTTAGAATCTTTGAAAGAATTTATAACAAAAGTAAAATATGTCAGAAAAAACTTTTCTTCAGGGGGAGAGGATGGTTACATTTCAGCAAGGGGAAGAATCTATTTGAAGTATGGACCACCTGATGAAACTCTTCTTGTCCCAATGAGTAAGGGAATGAAAAATTACGATTCATGGATATACTATTCTAAAGGAGGGATGCAATTTATTTTTATGGATATTAAGGGATTCGGTAAATATGAACTCATATACACAAATGTTATCGATGAGGACATACCTCAGAACTGGTCTAACTATATCGATGATTACAATATAATACAATTTTATAGAAACTGATATGAAAAATTTTGATGTAATAGTTGTTGGTTCTGGAATTGCAGGTTTAACATTTGCATTTAAAATAGCACCATACGTTAACAATGTCTGTCTTATTACAAAAAAGAGTATAGACGATTCCAATACCAACTATGCTCAAGGTGGGATTGCAGCAGTATTTGGAGATGATGATTCTTTTGAACTCCATATAAAAGACACACTTGAAACTGGAAGATTCCTATCCCATAAGGATGCGGTTGAAATAATGGTTTCGAATGGTCCAAGACTCGTAATAGAGTTAAAGGAACTTGGAGCGAAATTTGAAACTGATGAAGATGGTAAATTCAAACTTGGAAAAGAGGGAGGACATTCAAGAAGAAGGATAGTTTATGCTGGAGATTATACAGGATATGAGATTGAGAAGACACTTATAGAAAATATAAAAACCTATAATAATATTTTTATGTATACGAACCATTTCGTTTGTGACCTTATAGTTGATGAGAACAATCTGTGTCAGGGAGTCTATGTTCTCGATGTTGAAAAAAATGAGATTGAACCATACTTTTCTCAGTTCGTTGTTATCGCAACTGGTGGATGCGGTCAAGTATATAAATTCACAACGAATCCTATGATAGCAACCGGAGATGGTATAGCGATTTCATATCTTGCCAACGCAAAGATAGCAAACATGGAATTCTTCCAATTCCATCCAACTGCACTTTACAATTCTGAAGAGTTGGGAAGATCTTTTTTAATATCCGAAGCTGTAAGAGGTGAAGGAGCTTTTTTGAAACTTAAAGACAATAGACAGTTTATGCATAAGTACAGTGATAAAAAATCTTTAGCTCCAAGGGATATAGTTGCAAGAGCGATAGACGCAGAATTGAAACTTACCGGAGAAGATTTTGTATACCTCGACTTATCACCTTTTACAGAAAAAAAGTTTAAAGAAAGGTTTCCTAAAATATATGAGAAATGTAAACAGATGAATATAAATGTTCCCTATGAACCGATCCCTGTTGTACCTGCAGCACACTATTCCTGTGGAGGTATTCTCACAGACACTAATGCAAGGAGTTCAATAAAAAACCTATACGCTATAGGTGAGGTAGCCTGTACAGGAGTTCATGGTGGAAACAGATTGGCATCAAATTCTCTTTTAGAAGCCCTTGTTTTTGCTGACCTCGCCTTCAGAGATGTAAGGGAAAAATTGAAGGAACCATTCGAAACAACAGTTCCGGGTTTTTACAGCCAACCAAGGCCAATGGATGAAGAGACAAAAAATATTCTTTCAAAAATTAGAAAACAGTTGAAAGAGTTAATGTGGAAAAAAGTTTCCATAGTAAAAACTGTAAAATCTTTAAAAGAAGCAGACGAACAGGTAAACATACTTTCTGAAACTTTCTTCAACCTTGAAAACTACAACAATGTTGAATACTTTGAAGTTAGGAATATGCTGATAGTTTCCAAAATAATAATAAACTCAGCTTTGAAAAGAAAAGAATCGAGAGGTTTACACTATGTAAAAGATTTTCCTGAAGAAAAAAATGAATATTTACATGACACAATCATTCAAAAGGAGGTTTTATGAATATCAAAATCACAGGAAAACATTTGGAAATTTCACCTGAGATCAAAAATTTTATTGATGAATCTTTAAAAAATATAGAAAAATTTGAGCGTAATATTATAGATTGTGAAGTCCTAATAGAACTTAATGGTAGAAGGTATAAGGTTGAAATCGATGTTGATGTAAAAAAACACAGGTTCGTCTCTTCTGATGAATCTTATGACCTTATGACATCAATAGATAAAGCTATCGATAAAATGAAAACTCAACTTAAAAAGTTTGAGGAGAAAAAACATGTCAGATGAAAAGAAAAACAATAGTACATTGACTGTGGAAGATATTTTTAAAGATAACAAGGAAGAACTATCTTTTACTGTTGTTTCAGGAATTTCGGGAATGAACAATTCGATAAAAAGTAAAGAGGTAGTGAACGCAGGGCTTGCTTTTGCAGGATATACAGAGCATATTCAAAAAAATTCAATAATTGTTGCTGGAGATGTTGAACTAAATTTTTTAAACAACCTTAACAGTTCCAAAAGAAAACTCTTTATATCCTCGATTTTCGACAAAGGTTGCGCTGCACTCGTTATTGTAACTGAAAAGAAAATTCCAAAAATTATAAAAATTTTTTCAAACAAAAAAAATATTCCCGTAATTAAAGGCAACGGATCAATATATAGCACTACAAATAAACTCTCACTATACCTGTCGAGCAAACTCGCGGAATCTGTAACAAAGCACGGTACACTTGTTGATATATACGGAGTGGGAGTTTTACTCACAGGCAAAAGTGGAATAGGAAAAAGTGAATGCGCACTCGACCTTGTTGACAGAGGACACCGTCTGGTTGCTGATGATGCGGTAAAAATATATAAAAGAGGTGAACATATCCTCATGGGAACAGGTATTGCTCCTGATTCATCAATACAGTACCATATGGAAGTTAGAGGAGTAGGTATACTCGATATAGCTAAAATCTTTGGTATAAGGGGCGTGAGATTACACAAAAGGATTGAAATAGAAATAAATCTTATTGAATGGAAGCCTGATACTGATATAGAAAGGGTGGGACTCAAGGAGGAAACATCTAATATTCTCGGTGTTGAAATACCACTTGTAAAGATACCTCTCTTACCTGGAAAGAATATTTCTGTTATAGCTGAGGTTGTGGCTTTAAATCATCTGTTAAAAATTTCTGGTTACGATACGAGTAAAGTGTTCAACGCTACCTTAATAAAATTGATGCAGGAGAAAGCAAAAAAATTGGCAAGACTCGATGAGGATGAAGAATGATTTATGGAATATTTGCAGGTCATGATGATTTCCCCAATGCGATTGTTAAGAGTTGTGAGAGTATTATCGGTAACCAGGGGAACTACTCTGTAATCTCAAACAGAGATCTCTCAAATGAAGATATATATAAAAATTTTGAAAATATAATTAAAAGCCATCAAGATCATAAGGAATTTTTCCTTTTCGTTGATTTTTATGGTTCATCCATTTCACTTCCAGCTTTTAGAATAAAACAGAATTCAAACAAAACCATTAAACTCATTTTTGGCTACAATCTTCCAATGGTCATAGATTTCTTCCTTCACAGGAATAAAATGGAAAGTGAACAACTCTTTGAAAAAATAATAGAAATTGGAAGGAAAGGTATAAGATGAAAATATTAAGGGTTGATGACAGATTGATACATGGACAGATAATAGCTGGTTGGATACCAACATTCACTATTTCAAACATTATACTTATAAACGATTCTTTGCCTTTAGATATGTTACAAATCTATAGGAATATGCTCCCTGTTGAGATCAATCTATTTATTGTAAACATCAAAGAGGAGCAAAAGATAATCGACAAAAACTCGTCTATATATCTTATAGAGAATATCAAAACATTAAAAAAGAATTTGCAAAAATTTGAAAATATTTTTTTTGATCTTTTCAACCTTGGGGGTATGAGAAGTAAAGTTGATAAAGAAAAGATTTTGGATTTCATCTATATGGATAAAAATGACATTAACGATTTTTTTGAAATAGTTAAAAATTTGAAATTAAAAAAAATAAACGCACAACAGTTGCCAAACACACAATCTTTTGATATAAAGAGAATTCTTGAAAGAAGGAGTTGAGATGAAAATAAGAAAAAATGGAAGAAGTCTATTAACCACAATAACCGTTACGCTTATCCCCTTTTATGTTATTTCTCTTTTCGTTATTCTTTTTTTTCTTGAATATAATAATATTTCAAGACATAACAGAGACGTTGAAAATTATTTCAAAAGTCTTATGGAGAATTATTCCGTTTCATCTATAAACTACATTGAAAAAAATGATACTTCAGGGATCTTAATGATACTCCAAAATATATCTAAACTTCAAGATTTCAAATTCGCTTACCTTCTTGATTCCAATTTTAAGATTTTCAATTACTTGAAGGTTCAAAATAGAGAGAGTATAAATTTCTCAATGGAAACAGCAAAAAAATCTTTGGAACAATCTTTGATTATTAAAGAGTTTGATCAAAATATTTTTACCGATATCTATTATACCCCAATATTTACAGAAAAAAATGGTGAAAAGTTTCCAATTGGAGTATTATTGGTTGGGGTTTCAAGAAATGAAAATGTTAAATCAATATTTAAAATAATCTTTCAAACTCTTTCTATAACAGTAGTTTCTCTTCTTCTCTTTTTTGTAGTAATCTGGATACTCTATAAAAGGATTAAAACACCTATAACGATGATAACCAAAGAGATGGAACAGATAAACCAAGGCAAAGGAAACATTGAAAATCGTAAAATCACCGTAAAGGCTGAAAAAGAGGTAAACGATCTTATTGGGGAGTTCAACAAAGTTCTCGACCTTCTCTATATTACAAAAAATGACGTTTCCCTTGTTACAAATCAACTTAACGAACATATAGAACTACTTTCATCTTCTTCAGAAGAGTTAACCGCTTCCTCAGAAGAGATTACTTCGACTATCCAGGAAATATCTCAGAACTCATCGGAACAGGCAAAAAAAATAGAAGAGGTATTCAACAAAACGGAATCAACTAAAAATAATATTAAAACTTCCTTTGAAAAAACAAAAATGAATGAAGAGTTCTCAGCAAAGATAAATCAGGTTACCCAAACTGGCAAAGAACTTTCCAAAAAGGCTGTTGAAAAAATTGAGACTATAATAAATAGTTCAAATGAACTTTATGAAAAGATTAAGGACATAAATGAAAAACAGGAAAAGATATCAATAATCACCGATACAATAGAATCCATAACTAATAGAACCAATATACTATCTTTGAATGCTTCAATAGAAGCCGCAAGAGCTGGAGAATATGGAAAAGGTTTTCAGGTAGTTGCTGAAGAGATTAGAAAACTTGCTGAAAAATCACAACAGTCAGCTCTCTCTATCCATTCGATAATAAATGAGATTAAAGATTCAATAGAGGTTTTGATAGTTCAGAGTAGAGAGAATGAAACAGTTCTTAGTGAAGGTAAAGAGGTTGTAATAAATACTTCAGAAGTTCTTGAAAATATAAGTAACAGTATTTCCTCTATTGCTGAAAACAGTAAAAGTATCTCAGAACAGATAAAGAATGTTAAGGATGTTATAGATGAGTTCAGTTTAGCGATAGATGAAGTAGTTAAAATTTCAGAAAACAATGCCTCAGCAAGTGAGGAAATAGCTGCAAGTATAGAGCAACAGGGTGCATCAATAGAAGAGTTAGCTTCAAGCGCTCAACATCTATATGAAATAGTTGGGAAACTTAAAGAGGTGGTTGATAAATTTCAAAGGTGATCACAGTCTTTGAAGGATCATTTTTGAAACGGCCTTCAGAGTTTCAAAAACTCCTATTCCCTGTGTAGCCACAGCTTCAAAGTATGGGACATTCCATGGATTTAGAGCCTGTTGTAAATCTTCGATAGAGGAAATATTTGGAAGATCCCTTTTGTTATATTGCATAACGAATGGTATATCTTCTATTTTTAGATTATGTTCAGCAAGATTTTCAAGTAGGTTATCAACACTTTCTATATTATCCTCAAACCTTTCTATCTGTGAATCAGCTACAAAAACTATCCCATCAACTCCCTTCAAAATCAATTTTCTCGACGCGTTGTAATATATTTGTCCTGGAACAGTGTAAAGTTGGAATTTTGTCTTAAATCCTTTTACAGAACCGATATCCATAGGCAAAAAATCAAAAAACAATGTTCTATCCATTTCTGTTGCAAGAGATATCATCTTTCCTCTTGTCTCTGGACTTATCTTGTTATAAATAACTTTAAGATTTGTTGTTTTCCCCCCTAAACCCGTTCCGTAGTAAACTATTTTAAATGTAATTTCTCTTGATGAGTAGTTAATAACTGACAAATTGTCCTCCAATTTTACTTGAACAGATCATCGAGTTCACTCTCCGCTGCCTTTTTGAAATCTTCGTTGAAAGTATCTTTCATCTTTTCAGAACTACTGTTTAATTTTGCAAAAATGTTTGTGAAGATCTTTTCAAGTTCAGAAACTGTAGTTTTAATTCTTATCCTTATAAGTCCAAGATTGGTTGATTTACCAAAAATTACAACAAGAATAATTCTGGAAAGAATTATAGTTATGTAAATATTCTCCTGTTTACCCTGATGAAAGAGTTCTGTAAACTCATCCTCTCCTATAAGCATTGCAAGTTGACTTGTTGCTGCAAAATCAGCGGCGGCAAGAGAACCAAAGGAAACCAGATCAAGATTTGAAATGTTCCCCACTGAAGTTATAAGTTGTCCTGCTTTATCAACAAGAAGCAAAGCTGTTGCATTTGTTGATGTTAAAAGTTTATTCAAAGAATTGTTTATATCCCAGAAATCCTGTTCAAAGATGCTCAGATTTTCATAACCCAAAAATCCTCCTATCTATTTGAACATTCCTCTTTTTTTAAAAGGTTCTGATATTTTTCATTCAGATACCTTCTCAACTCTTCAACAAGTTCTGGATTGTTCTTAAGGTGTTTGAACCTTTGCTGTTTGAAAAGAAATTCTTCAAGGGGTTTTTCCTTTTTAGGTTTAACATTGATCTTATATTTTCCATTCTCACACTCAAAAACATTCCAAAAGTGAGTGGAAACTGCGAGTTCAGATAGTTCAACAGATGCCGAAGGTTCTGAACCCCATCCGAGTGGACAGGGTGAAAGAACATCTATAAAACTTGGGCCATCAACATTTAATGCCTTCTTAACTTTTTCAACAAAATCGTTCCAATAGAATATTGAAGCCTGTGCTACATAAGGAATGTTATGCGCTATCATAATTTCTGTGAGATCCTTTCTATGCTGCATCTTACCTTTTATCTCTTTTCCAGCTGGACTTGTAGTCGTGCTTGCTCCAAAAGGTGTGGCTGAAGATCTTTGGATACCTGTATTCATGTAGGCTCCATTATCGTAACATACATAAAGAAGTTTGTGTCCCCTTTCCATAGCGCCTGATAAAGATTGTAAACCTATATCGTATGTTCCTCCATCACCACCAAACGCTATTATATTTATATCCTTATTTATTTTTCCTCTTTTCTTCAAAGCTCTGTAAGCACTCTCTACACCACTTGCTGTCGCTGCTGAGTTTTCAAAAGCGTTGTGCATAAAAGGGACTTTCCAGGAAGTGTATGGGTATATTGTTGAAACAACTTCCATACATCCTGTTGCTCCAACGAATACAGTATTTTCACCTGCAGCAGCAGAAAGAAGTCTTAAAATTATTGTTCCCCCACATCCTGCACATGCTCTATGTCCTGGGGAGAAAAAATTCCCTTTACTCGCTAACTCTTTTATATTTGCCATTTTTTACTCCTACTCTCTAACAGTTATATATTTTACCGTTTCACCTTTACCATTATTTTCGGTAAACTCTTTTATATCCCTATAAACACTTTCAATATCTTCAACATCTATATCTCTTCCACCGAGACCATAAACATAATCTTTCAAAAAAGGCCTTGAAGAAGAATTGTAGAGTGCTGATTTTACATCGTTGAAAAGATGACCACCTGTTCCAGCGAACATATCACTCCTATCAAAAATTGCACACCCTTTAATATTTTTCAAAGATTCAACTATATCCTCTTCAAAGAATGGTCTATAGAATCTAACCTTCAAAAGTCCAACCTTTTCCCCTTCCTTTCTTAACCTGTCAACAGTGTACCTCAATGTTCCCGCAGTTGAGCCCAAGGCAACAAAGCAGAACTCAGCATCATCCATCATATATTTTTCAACAACACTGTAATCCCTTTTCATCTTTTTGTTGAAATCATTCAAAATTTCTTTTATCTTGGATCTTGATTCCTTAATGAAATTTGCCTGTTGGACCTTAATCTCCATGAAATAATCCTGTAAAGCCAAAGGCCCAACGGTTATTGGATTATCAACATCAAGAAGGTTGTAAGGTCTTTTAGGTTCACCAAGGTACTCCTGAACCTCATTGTCATCAAAAATTTCCACTCTCTGCATAGCATGTGAAATGATAAAACCGTCGGTTGTTACCATCGAAGGGACGAAAAGTTGCTCGGAAAGTTTCATAGCGAGTATAGTTTGATCGTAAGCCTCCTGTGGATCCTCAGAAAATATCTGGATCCATCCTGCATCCCTTGATGCCATCGTATCAGAATGATCACAATGAATATTTATTGGGGAGGATAATGCTCTATTTACCTCACATATAACTATAGGCAATCTTAAACCTCCAGCGATAAAAAGCACTTCGTGCATCAAAGCAAGTCCCTGGGAGGATGTTCCGGTCATAACCCTTGCTCCAGCAGCCGCAGCACCAACACAGGCTGAAATTGCAGAATGTTCTGATTCCGTTGGAACAAAAAGTGTATCAACCTCGCCATTACTCACAAAAGACGAAAAAATTTGAACTATTTCCGTAGCAGGTGTTATGGGATAGGCAGCAACAACATCTGGATTTATCTGCCTCATTGCTTCAGCCATCGCTTCGTTACCTGTTTTTGCTACTATTTTAGTCATTTTGTTCTCCTTTAACTCATTTCTCTTCTTTTACCATATCTATCGCGTCAAATGGACAAACTTTACTACATATACCACAACCTTTACAATGATCGTAATCTATTCCTAACATCTTGCCATCTTTGACAATTATCGATGAATCTGGACAGAAAAGCCAACACTGTAAACATTGTTTACATTTATCACTCTTATATAAAGGTTTTTCAGATCTCCAATCACCTGTTTTAAACTCTTCGGCTGTTCCACCTTTAGTTATAAGAGCTATTTCAACTTCTTTCCAATTCTTTTTCATTCTGAAACAACCTCCTCATAAGCCCTTTTTATAGCCTTAATGTTACCCTCAACTACTTCTGGCTTATTAGCAAATTTCTTTTTCATTTTTTCTTCAGTATCCTTCAACATCCTTTCAAAATCAAGTATTTTTGTTACCTTAACAAGTGCTCCAAACATCGGTGTGTTCGGTTTATTTACACCTATCTCCTCAATCGAAATCTTTGAAGCATCAACAGTAAAAATTTTAATGCTATCGTTTATTTTGTATTTTTCCCTAATCTCGGATGGTTTTTTTACAGTATTTATTATGATAATTCCACCCTTCTCCATACCGGAGGTAGTATCAACTGTATCCATAAGAGATTGATCAAGAACAACAACAACATCAGGGTTTTTTATGGGGGAATGAATGGTTATCTTGTTATCAGATAATCTGTTAAAAGATTGAACAGGAGCTCCCATCCTTTCTGGTCCATACTCAGGAAAGGCTTGAATATATTTACCTGTTGCCAACGCAGAATCAGCAAAAAGTAGTGCTACAGTTTTAGCACCCTGTCCGCCCCTCCCATGCCATCTTATCTCAAAAAAATCTTTCATTATTAAACCTCCAATTCTATAAAATATATATTATATTTTAACTCTTATTAAAGTCAAGAAAATTTTCTTTTCTATTGATTTTACAATTTAAATAATTAAACTATCTTTTATGGAATCGATCTATAGGTTCACATTAAAAAATTTTAAAGAAGATGTTGAAAAAAAAGGTTTTAAACCTTTTAAAGCAGATCAAATTTTCAAATGGATATATTGTAAAAAAATCAATGATTTTACAAAAATGACAGATCTCTCTTTAAATGATAGAAAGATTTTTAAAGAACTTTATGATACATCACTTTTCACCGATTATAAGGAATTAACCTCTAAAATCGATAAAACAAAAAAATATCTCTTCAACCTTTCAGAAACGGAAAGTATTGAAGCAGTTTTCATGAAGGAAGATAAAAGGATAACTGTTTGTTTATCCTCCCAGACTGGTTGCCCTTTAAAGTGCAGATTTTGTGCAACAGGTAAAAAAAACGGAAGGAATCTTTCAACAGAAGAGATAGTTAAAGAGTTCACAACAATGTATTATCTCAATCCTGAAAGGATAACTAACATAGTTTTCATGGGTATGGGAGAACCTCTTCTAAACTGTTCAAATGTTCTTGAATCAATAAAAATTTTCAACGAAGAAAAAGGTATAAAGATCGGTGCAAGGAAAATAACCGTTTCAACAGCTGGAATAGTTGAAGGTATTGAAAGAATAATAGAATTCCCTCTTCAGATAAAACTTGCTCTTTCACTTAACAGTGCTATAGAGGAAAAGAGGGAGTATCTTATGCCTGTTACAAAAACAAACACTCTTTCTCAACTCAAAAAGGTTCTAAAAAGGTATCAGAAAATTAAGAAAAAAAGGATCACATTCGAGTATATTATAATTCCTGGATTTAACGATGGGAAAAAAGATATAGAAGAACTTTTAAAGTTCCTTTCAGAATTCGATTGCAAACTCAACCTAATTCCTTACAACAAAACTGATGACCAGTTCAGGGAACCAACTGAAAAAAATATAAGAGATTTTTTTAAAAAAGTATCAGTTCTAAAAGATGCTGTTTCAATAAGAAAAAGCAAGGGGAAAGACATTTCTGGGGCATGTGGACAACTGAAAGGGAAATTCACTTCTTGAATAAAGGATACTTTTTAAAATTAAAAATTGAAGAGATTATACTGTAAGGGAACTGTTCAATTTTAGTATTAAAGTTTGTTACACACCAGTTATAATTCTCCCTTCTATCAGCGATATGGTTTTCAATAGTTGTAATCCTTTTCTGTAGGTTCAAAAAATTTTCATTAGCATTCAGTTCTGGATACTTTTCTGCAAGAGCAAAAAGATTCTTTGTCTCTTTAGTAAGGATGTTGTTAAATTCAGATTTCTCATTTACATCCATTTTATCGGAGTAACCACTTCTGATTTTTATTATTTTAGATAATGTCTCCTGTTCATAGGATGCATACCCTTTTACAACCTCTATAAGGTTTGTCAACTCATCGTTTCTCTGTTTTAAAAGAACATCTATATTTGAAAGTGATTGAAAGATTCTATTCTTTAGAAATATAAGATCGTTGTAAAGTATAATAAAGGTAATAACTGAAAATATAACAAGTCCAAAAAGAATTATTGAAAGAACCATTAAAAACCTCCAAAAATAAAGATTAAAACTATAAGAATAACAACCATGAGTAAGGAAGATATAAGAAAGATGTTGGAATACTTTAAAAATGTTTTTTCACTTATATCTGAAATAAAAAGGATTTTATCATCTTTTGAAAAAACTATCTCAAGATTCTCTGTTTCCTTCCTCTCATTCATCTTTCTTTCAAATTCTTTCTCTATGTTTACCTTAGCAATCTCCCATTCATCCTGATCGATTATACTATCTTTATTGATATCAAAATCCTCCATAAAATCTTTATCAAGTTTTTTGTTTTTTATATAGTCATTTTTTTCCCTGTAATAATCTTTACTCACTACAGAACCAACAACAAAGACCTCACTCATAACCGGTAATATTTCCTCTTCATATTTTACATCTTTTGGATCATCAAGTGAAAAAAATTTGTAAAAAGTGTTGTTATAAACAGTTTTATTTTTTAAGTGAAATGTTGCATTTTTGGTTTTAACACATATCCTGTTCCCCTGTTCATCCTGGACTAAAAACTTTTCAGGTAAGTATTCCCCTATATGCTCAAGTTGCCATTTGGTTTTTCCATCACTATCCTTCACTCTCTTATACTTTTTGTACTGGAAATAGACACATCTTGTTCCAGATATAGGTGAGGGAATAGAATAATCATCAGTTATGAAGCCTTTTATTTCATGTAATCCTACACTTATAGACTCCAACTTTGAAAATGGAATCGATTCGAGAAAAACTTTTAATTTTAAAACTTTAAAGAAGTAAAAAATATAGTAGAGCGATCCCAGAAGGAAAAGATAGGATGAAATATTCAACTTACCAATTCTTATAAATATAAGTAAACCAAAAAATATTACGCCAAATGGAATAAAAAATATTTCAAGCAAATTGAACCTGTTTATAACCTTTCTCTTTCTTTTTAATATGATATCCTGAGGTTTATAAATATTATATTTGAATTCATAGACAAGATCATTTTTATCTTTAACCTTATTTCTATTAACAAAGTTTTCGCTGTATGAAAATGAGTATAAACCCTTTTCAAAAAGTAAAGATGAAATAACAGAATATGTTTTTAAATCAAAAAAAAGTCCCTCTATATAATTTTCAGAATAGTTCAAATCCTCAATAAAATTTTGTGAAATTTCCTTCAATATATGATATAGTTTAAAAAAATTCTCACTTTTAGAATACTTAGAAAAGTTTTTAATTCCTTTATAGTTTAACTTTTCATGATCACATCTTAAAATAAGATGGTTGTTGTTAGTAAAAATATAAAACATGAATTTGTTTTCAAGTAAAAGTTTCTTTAAATTTATATTCTCTATCCTTTTTCCATCTATTCCAACAACGAATAAAAGTGTATCATTTTTAGATATAAGGATTTCATCATTTCCAGAAATAAATTTTATATTGTAATCATCGATCTGTCTTATTGAGGATACATCAAAAGTCTTGTAAGAAAGAATATCGGCATCAGAAAGAATAACCGACTCAATTTTCAGCAAATCCAAACCGTTTTTTATTTTTATTATTTCATTTTCATCTTCACCTCTTTTTAAAATAGCCCATCCTTTACCTACAAACTTTTGTTTTATTGTATAGATATCAATATTTGTTACCTGGGAGACTTTCATAAAAAAATTTTTTTCAACAGCATTCGTTCTGTCGGAGATACACTTGATAAAAAGTTTATATTCCATCTTTTTATTATATATCCATTAAAAACCATTTCAATACTTGAACGAATTTTTAGTAAATGTATAATTCTAAAATGTTTAAAAAAGAGGTTGAAAGGAGATTCCTTTTAAAAAGGGGATCTTTAAAAAATGTAAAATTCACAAAAGAGACTAATATAATCCAGGGTTACTATTATCTTAAAAGTTTAACTGGTATCGAACCTTTTGAAAGAATCCCATCCGAATATCCTTTTCTAAAAAAAGAAATTGTAAGGATAAGGGTTGAAAACATGAAAGATGTTTATCTGACTCTAAAAAGGGGAAAAGGAGTTGAAAGGAACGAGTTTGAAATAAAAATTGATTTTAACAAAAAAATTTACTATTTTTTAAAAAATGATGTAAAGATTTTAAAAAAGGTCAGAAAAGAATTCATTATAAATGGTTTCAAGGCTCTTCTTGATATTTATAAGGAAAGATACAAAGGCGTCAAAATAGTTGAGGTTGAGTTCAAAAACAAAAGGGATGCAAAAAAATTTAAACCACCAAAAAATTTTATTGAAATAACTGATTTCACTTACCTTACTAACAAAAGTTTGTATTTTAACGACGAAGAAAAAATTTTAAAAAGGATAAGGGAAATTTATGCTAATAAAAATTAAAAACAAGGTTATAAAAAAGGGTGGAATTTTTATAATTGCGGAAGGTGGTGTTAACCACAACGGTGATATTCATCTAGCCAAAGAATTAATCGTAAAAGCTAAACAAGCAGGTGCGGATGCAATAAAATTCCAGACATACAAAACTGAAAAGTTGATAATAAAAAATAGAAAAACTGAAGATTTCTTCAAAATGATAAAGGTTCTTGAACTTTCAGAAAAAGATTTTGTAGAATTAAAAGAGTACGCTGTTAAAAATGATATAATTTTTCTTTCAACTCCGGATGAAGAGGATTCTTTAAAATTTTTGCTATCATTGAATCTTCCCGCTATCAAAATAGGATCGGGAGAGGCAAACAATATAACTTTTCTAAAAAAAGTTGCAAAAACTAAGAAAACTCTTCTTATATCAACAGGTTGTTGCACAGAAGATGAGATAGATAGAATATATAAAACAGTGTTCCCTATAAACAAAAAAATCGTTCTTATGCATTGTATATCAGAATATCCAGCAGAGATAGATTCGTTAAACCTCAACTTTATAAAAAAGATGATAAAAAAATACAACTGTCCCATTGGTTTCTCCGATCATACAAATTCAATATTCACTCCTTCAATTGCTTTTATACTTGGTGCATCAGTGATAGAGAAACATTTCACTCTTGATAAAAATCTTCCTGGCCCAGATCACAGATCCTCACTCGATTTTAAAGAATTTAAAAGTATGGTTGAAATTTTATCGGAAACAAGAAAAGCTTTAGGAAAGGATATAAGAAAGATAACATCTAATGAAGACAAAATTCGAAAGTTTATACGAAAATCACTCTTCTCTAAAGATGAAATCAAAAAAGGTGAAATTTTAACAATTCAAAATACAATACTTTTAAGACCAGAAATAGGTATAAGAGCTGATCAGGTGGAAAGTGTTTATGGGAAAAGAATAAAAGTCAAAAAAAACAGATACAAACCTATTTTTTTTGATGAAATAGATTAAAATATAGTATAAATGAAAGGTGAGATAGTTGATGATGAGAATAAAAATATTAGAATACTTAAAAGTAAAATTATGATAATTAAGGGAAGTAACCAGTATTTCTTCTTCTTAATTAAAAATTTGCCCAAAGATTTTAAGGTTTTTAAAACACCCATCTAAAAAGGCTCCTTAATATCAAATTCGTTCTCAGAATTTTTATTATAATAAGTTTTTAAATTTTTATCAATTTTTCTAAAAAACCTTTTATCCATAAGATAAAGGATAGGTTTAAAAATCAAAAATATTATATAATAAAGAAAGATTATTATCAAGAAAGTAAACAGCAAAGTTAAAATTTTGAAAACTTTATCGGTAAAAAGTTTAATACTCTTTAACTTTTTAGGTAAAAAGATATAAAATAGTAAAGATAAAAAAGATAAAGAAATAAAAACTATTTTCACAAAAAAAATCTTCCTAAAAATTAAAGATACCATCAAAAATAACAAAACAACCTGAAAGAGTTTTAACCTTTCAATCGTTTCTTTTTTCAATTTTAAAATCTCCCTTTTTTCTTACCTGTTCCTCTTTCTTCAAAATTAAATTACCTATAACCAAAATATCCATATCAGTCTCTATGAAAGTTTTAAAAGCATCTTCTGGACTTTCAACTATAGGTTGTCCTCTGACATTGAAGGAAGTGTTGATAACCATAGGGCATCCTGTTTTATGATAAAAATTGTTTATTAAAGAATAAAAAAGAGGATTACTCTCTTTACTTACAAGTTGAACCCTCGATGTAAAATCAGAATGAACAACTGATGGGAAATGGGTTATACTTTTTCTTAAAATTTTAAAATCATGTTTTATCATTTCATCAGTATTTTTAAATTCATCTTTGATCTCACATACTGTTAACATATAGAATGTTGGATACCCTTTTTTGAAAACAAGATCAAACTTATCTTCAAGAACTGCCGGAGCAAGAGGCCTGAAGGACTCTCTGAATTTTATTTTAAGGTTCATTATCTTTTGCATTTCAGGATCCGTTGGATCTCCCAAAATACTTCTGTTACCTAAGGCTCTTGGTCCATATTCCATCTTTCCCTGGAACCAACCTACAACTTTTTTCTTTACTATCTCTTCTGATGCAACAATCTGTGGAAAGGTTATCCTTTTATAAACTGCATTTAATTTTTTTAAACTCTCCTCTATTTGTTCATCAGAATATTCCGTTCCTAAAAAAGAATAGTTCTGACAGTTTCTTATGTTCAATCCATAATATTTGTTAGCAACATACAAAGCTGCGCCAAGGGATCCTCCCGCATCTCCAGAAGCTGGCTGGATGAAAAATTTTTCTGGTTGATATGCTTCAAGAACTTTAGAATTTGCAACACAGTTTAAACCAACTCCCCCACTAATTATCAGATTTTTTTCTTTACTCTCCCTTTTTAAGTTTAAAGCCATTTTTATCAAAATCTCTTCTAAAACTGCCTGAACTGACGAAGCTATATCAGCATATTTTTCATTCAAAGGTTCTCCGCTTTCTCTTATTTTTATACCAAAAAGTTGTTCCATCCTTTTGCCACACATCCTTAAACCATTCTGGTAATCAAAAAACTTTAGGTTTAATCTATAGGAACCGTCTTCCTTAACATCTATAAGATTCTCTTTTATCAAAGAAACATATCTTGGAACACCATAGGGAGCAAGTCCCATAAGTTTGTATTCCCCGGAATTAACCTTAAAACCTGTAAAATAGGTGAATGCTGAATAGAACATTCCGAGTGAATGTGGATATTCTATCGAATAGATAATGTTTATTCTTTTCTCATCCACAACGCCAATGGTTGTTGTTTCCCACTCCCCAACTCCATCGTTAACAATGAAAGCAGCCCTGTTGAGATTGGAAGGGTAAAATGATGAAGATATGTGAGAAACATGATGGGGAACATAAAAAATTTTATAATCCCCTTTTACGAGTTTTCTAAGTTTAGATTCAGTGTAGAGTTTATCTTTAAGCCAAAGGGGTAAAGAGTTGAAGGCAAACTGAAAATTTTTTGGAGTGGTGTATATTAAATTTTCAATTATCCTCTCAAATTTTAAAATAGGTTTATCGTAAAAAACAAGAGCGGATAAATTTTTAGGGTCAAAATCAAAATTTTTCCTGAGAGCATCTATTGAAAGTTCAGGTAATCTCTCATCAAATTTTATCTTTGAAAATCTTTCCTCCTGAAGAGCTGCAACTACCTTGTTACCTTTTATATATGTAACTGAAGAATCGTGGAACAATGCTGAAACACCTAAAATTTCTATTTCACTCATATTTGAAATCTTTTATATAAGACTTTAAAATGTCAATAACTTTTCCATCAGAATCTTTAAAATCCTCTACCATCTTTTCAACATTTTGCTCTTCGATTTTATCGTTGAAAAATACCAATTTATAGATTTTTTCAAATCGAGTTTTTTCTATTTTATCATCTTCAGAGTAAAGTTCCTCATGAAGTTTTTCACCCTTTCTTATTCCAGTATAAACTATTTTTATATCTTTGTGAGGAGTGTATCCATACATTCTAATAATATTTTCAGCAACATCGTTTATCTTTACAGGTTTTCCCATGTCGAGCATAAAGGTTTCACCTCCTTCAGCGATTCCTGTTGCTTCAAGACATAACGTAACTGCCTCCTGTATTGTCATAAAATATCTAGTCATATTCTTGTCTGTAACAGTTAATGGACCTCCGTTTTTTATCTGCTCTTCGAAAATAGGAATAACACTACCCCTTGAGCCTAAAACGTTTCCGAACCTAACAGAAAAAAATTTTGTTTTAGGATCTTTTTGAGAGATAACTATAATTTCACCTATCCTTTTTGTCGCTCCCATAACAGATTTTGGCTTTACAGCTTTATCGGTAGATATGTAAAGAAACTTTTTCACCTTTCCTTTAGCGGCTTTTACAAGATTAAAAGTTCCAAGAATGTTGGTTTTAACAGCCTCGTATGGGAAATTTTCACATATAGGAACATGCTTTAATGCAGCGGTATGAAAAAGAAAAGAGATTTTTTCTTTTTCTATAAGTTTTTCAAGAAGATCAAAATCTCTCACATCAGCCAGAACCATCTCTATCTCTTTTGAGTATTTTCTTTTCATCCTTTCTTTTAAGTAAAAAAGTTCAGTTTCATTTATATCGAGAGCGTAAATCTTAGATGCGTTAAATTTAACAACCTGATTAACAATTTCACTCCCTATCGATCCGGCAGCTCCTGTTACAAGAACATTTTCACCTTTTAAGTATTCACAAATTAGATCAAGGTCATAAGTTACTTTTTCCCTTCCAAGAAGATCTGTTATATCTATATTTTTCACATCTTTTGAAGAAACTTTACCATCCACAATACTATCCATTGAAGGAAGAATCTTTATCTCTTTACAACCACTCTTTTCCAAACTCTGATAGATCCTTCTCAAATTTTCACTATCCATAGATGGAATCGCTATAAGAACAGTGTAACAACCATTTTCTTTCATAACACTTTTTATGTTATCTAAACTTCCTACAACCTTTAACCCATGAATGGTATTTCCTTTTTTCTTTGGGTCATCATCTATAAAAAGTATAGGATTGTAATCACTTTTCCTTGATAGCATATCCCTTGCTATCTGTTCACCAGCATCACCTGCACCATAAATTATTATCTTTTTTCTCTTTTCAATACCCCTTTTCCCTTGGAAAGAGATGTAAAACCTTTTTAAACTTCTCAGAGTCAACAGAAACCATAGTGAAAGAAAATAATCGAGAAAGAATACAGACCTTGGTAAAAAAGATAGGATCTCCTTTTTAAGAAAAATAAGGGAAATATAGAAGGAGATTATCTGAGATATTGTCAAAGAGAAAACGACTTTCAAAGCATCGTTGAAAGAAAAGTATCTCCAGTTGAAAGAGTATATATCAAAAATCAGAAGGAATAAAATTTTAGAGAAGATAAATATTGGGAAAAATTTTATATAGAGATGAAAATTTGAAAAAACTTCACCAATACTGAACCGTAAACTGAAAGAGATAAAATATGAAAAGGTAAATAAAATAAAATCGAAAAACACAAAAAAGATAGCCCTTTTAAAATAGTTGGGTCTAAAAAGATTTTCTTTCAAAAAACTCTTTAAATTTTTTATAGACATATAACTGCTCCCTATATTTCATATTTGTGTAAAAAGGTATTGCAATCAATTGATCCGATATTTTTTCACTTATGGGGAAATCCCCTCTTTTATAACCAAATTTTGTTTTATAGAATGGTTGGAGATGAATTGGATAAAAATACCTCTTTGAGGATACACCATTTCTATTTAAAAAATCTATAAAATTATCCCTTATATTTGGATCAACAAGAATATAGAAAAGAAACCATGAATTTTTTTGACCTTTAAGAATTGAAGGCAATTTTATTCCATCTATATCTTTAAGCATTTTAAAATATCTTTTTGCAACCAGATTCCTTTTTTTTAAAATTTCATCTAAAATTTCCATCTGACCAAAACCTATAGCGGAGTTAATATCACTAACCCTAAAGTTGTATCCAAGGTATCTATGGATATAGTTAGGATCACCTTCAACCCTTCCCTGATTCCTCAAAGCTTTTATATAACTGTAAAGTTTTTCGTCATCAGTTAATATGATTCCACCCTCACCTGTTGTTATCTGTTTGTTAGGATAGAAAGCAAAAACGGAACCTTTCCCAAAAATTCCAGATCTTTTCCCATTTATTTCACTCCCAAGGGATTCCGATGAATCCTCAAAAAGGGTGAGGTTATACTCTTTGCATAACTCTTCCAATTTTTCATAGTCACAGACGTTTCCAAGTATATCAACGGAAAGTACTCCCTTTAATATTTTTCCACTTTTTTTGTTAACTATATTTTTACCTTTTTTTCTGTAATCTTTTTTTATCTTCTCTTCAATAAGAATAGATGATATACAAAAAGTTTTTTCATCAATATCAACAAAAACTGGTGTAGCGTTAGAGTGGAGTATGACGTTTGAAGATGCTATAAAGGAAAATGGGGTAGTTATAATCTCATCACCATCTTTTATACCAGAAGCTTTCAAGAGTAAAAACAAACCGGCAGTCCCAGAAGAAACCACCAACGCAAATTTTCTTCCAATGTAATCCTTAAAAATATTTTCAAACTTTTCAGTGAACTCTCCCATGCTGAGTTTGCCATTTTTAAGTAACTTATCAACATACTTTTTTTCATTTCCTTTCAAATATAAATTCGATAAAGGGATCTTCATATTATTTTTTCTTAAGAGAGATTTTTTTTCCTTTTTTGGAAGCTTCATATATTGCCATAATAAGTTCTAAAGATTTTCTCCCCTCATCCCCATCGGTTAAAGGAGAACCATCCTTTTCAAGAGAATTCAAGACATTGTCATAGTATGCGAAATGACCTTCACCGTAAACATTTTTGGGCACGTAGTTTACCTTTTCAATCAAAGCATCGTCGTCATCGTACTTTTCGAATTCCCATTTTTCTATTCTGTTTAAAGCTGTTCCACCAATTTTAACCGTTCCCTTTTCTCCAATAACCGTTATAGACCCCTCATAGTTTCTTGGATATGTAAGCATTGTTACCTGCAAAACACCTAAAGCCCCATTTCTGTATCTTATGACTGCGCCTCCAGAATCTTCAGCCTCAATTTTTCTTGCAAGTCTTGCTGTTATTGAAACCACCTCTTTTACTTCACCTCCAAGCCAGACCATAAGATCAACATAATGGGATGCTTGATTTAAAAATGCTCCTCCATCATATTTCCAAGTTCCTCTCCATTTAGCCTGGTCGTAATATTCCTGAGGTCTATTCCAGAATACAGTTGAGTTTATAAAATATATTTTTTCAAATCTATTCTTCTCTATAGCTCTTTTTAGAAGTTGTACGGTAGGATTCAACCTGTTTTGCTTTACAACAAAAAGTTTCACTCTATTCTTTCTGCATTCGGAGATGAGTTTATCAGCATCCTTCAGATTTACAGCCATCGGTTTTTCAGTTAAAACGTTTATCTTTTTTTGGGCAGCCATAATGCCTTGAATTGGATGTAGACCTGAAGGGGTACATATCGCGAGTAGATCCATACTCTCTTTTGAAATCATATCTCCCAAATTTTTGTAGTATGGAACGGAAAATCTCTCAGAAACTTTTTTTGCTTTTTCCAAAACTATATCACATACGGAAACCAATTTTATCCTATCTTTAAAATTCTCATAAACTTCAAAATGTTTCTCAGATATTCTTCCACATCCAACAAGACCAACCCTAATCATAATGCACCTCTAAAATACTCTATCGTTTCTAAAATCCCCATTTCAATGGGAACACTGTTTTTATATTTTAAAACTTTTTTTGCAAGAGAAAGATCAGGTTTCCTTTTCACAGGATCATCTTTAGGTAGATCTTTAAAAACTATTTTCGATTGTGACCCTGTCAATTTTATAACCATCTTTGCAAGATCGATTATTTTGATCTCCTCTTCAGAACCAAGGTTTACAGGTCCTGTAAAATCATCTTTGCTATCACTTAAACTGATTAAACCATTTAAAAGATCATCAATATGACAGAAGGATCTGGTTTGGTTACCATCTCCATAAACCGTAATATCTTCATTTTTCAATGCCTGAACAATAAAATTGGATACTACCCTACCATCATCTTTAGACATAAATTTGCCATAAGTGTTGAATATCCTACAGACTTTAACTTTAACTTTGAAATTCCTAAAATATTCAAAAGTCAAAGTTTCTGCGACTCTTTTTCCCTCATCATAGCAGGATCTTATTCCGATGGGGTTAACGTTCCCCCAATAGTTTTCACTCTGCGGATGAACAAGTGGATCACCATATATTTCAGAGGTTGAACTGAAAATAAACTTCGATTTCGTTTTTTTTGCAACCTCAAGCATGTTCAAAGTTCCTGTAAAGTTTGTTTTCAAAGTTTCTAAAGGATACCTCTGGTAAAATTTTGGTGAAGCCATTGAAGCGAGATGAAAAATTTTATCTATGTTTTTATACTCTATTTTTATCTTTTTCGAAACATCCTTTTTTAAAAATTCAAAATTTTTATATTTTCTCAAAATTTTTAAATTTCTTTCGGAACCTGATGATAGATTATCTATCCCTAAAATGTTCTCACCTTTTTTCAAAAGTTTTAGAGATAGGTTAGTCCCAATAAAACCTGCACAACCTGTTATAACCGTTACTTTCACCAGCCGATTCCTTTGTAATTTTTTGAACTTCTCTTTTCTGGAAAAATGTTAACAAGGTCAACTATGATAAGTTCCTTTTTTTGATAGGAATTTAAGAGTTCCCTATAAGAATTTTCCCTGTTTGTTATAACAACAAGATCCACACTATCCAAAAATTTTTCTTGATCCTCAATTAGAATTTCTGAAATATGTTTTATTTCCCTTTCAATATATTCTCTGTTGGAACCAACAAGTTTTGATAATCGTACATTTTCATCATACACTAAAACGTTTTTACCTTTCCCAAGGAGTTTCTCAACAAGAACAACTGCTGGAGATTCTCTGAGATCATCAGTTCCATTTTTGAATGTAATCCCCATTACACCAATATTTGTAACCTTTTCTTTTAAAATTATATCGAAAGCCCATTCAATATGTAGACTGTTCGAATTCATAATATTTTCTATTATAGGTAAAGACAAACCATTCTTTTTCGATTCGTAAGATAAAGCCCTAACATCTTTTGGTAGACATGAACCACCAAATGCAAAACCTGGTCTAAGATAATATTCAGAAATGTTGAGTTTCTTATCCAGAAGGAAAAGTTCCATCACCTCCCTACTATCGATCCCCTTCTTTCTGCAAATCCTTGCAATTTCATTTGCGAAGCCAACCTTTAAACCATGGAAAGTGTTGTTAACATATTTCAACATTTCTGCTGTTTTTACAGATGTCACAATAAAAGGTGCTTCAAGAAAAGAATAAATCTGCCTTACAATTTTTTCACTCCGTTCGCATTCACAACCTAAAAGAGTAAAAGGTGGATTGTAAAAATCGTTTACAGCATTCCCTTCTCTTAAAAATTCAGGGTTGGAAACAACATCGAAATCTTTTTTTCTTTTTTTACCGCTTATACTTTGGACAACCTCTGCAAATTTATCAACCGTTCCGGGCATCGAGGTAGATCTTATAAGGATCACATACTCACTCTCAAAATTTTCCTTTTTTCTCAAAGCATCAGCAATCTGCTGTGCAGTTTTGAAAATGAATGAAAGATCAACCTCTCCCGTTTCAGAAGATGGCGTTCCAACACAGATCAAGGCTATGTTTGAATTCTTAACTGCAGACTCAAAATCATCTGTTGCCTCAAGGTTCCCTGATTTTACCACTTTTGAAACAATCTCGTTAACGTAAGGTTCAACTATGGGAGATCTGCCATTGTTCACTTCATTTATCTTTATATCGTTTACCTCGACTCCTATGACCTTATATCCCTGCTCTGCAAGACAGGCAGCAGAAATGATACCAACATAACCTAAACCAAAAACCGCGATTTTCATCTTTCACCTTCTTTTGTGTGATAATGGTAATAGTAGTGATAGTAGTAATATTTTCCATAAAAACTTTCAGTGTTGATATTGTTGAAAACAAAACCAATTACAGGTATATTCAAATTCTTCAACAATTTTTTTGTGTAGTGTAATTCTCTTTTTTTAGCCTTTTTGAATTGAACTACCCAAAGTAATCCATCCGACAACCTTGAAATTATTGTAGGATCAGCAACTGAAAGAACAGGAGAAGTATCAATTACAATGAAATCGAACATATTCCTTAACTGTTCAAAAATCTTTTTTGTTATTCTCCCCTCAAGAAGTTCAGTTGAATGTGATGTTCTTTCACCAAATGGAATTATCCAAAGGTTATCTATTCCACTTGAATATATAACATCTTCAACTGATATTTCACCTTTCAATAAGTTCGTGAAACCTTTATCAAAATTAATTTTAAACATTTTATCTAAAACTGGTCTTCTGAGATCACCATCTATCAAAAGTACCTTTTTATCAAGTTGAGCCATAACGATACCGAGGTTTGATGCTGTTGTAGATTTCCCTTCACCTTTTGTTGCGGATGTAACTACTACAACTTTTGGGGGCTCTTTTCCATCAGAATGGTATAAAAGGTTGGTTCTTAAAATTTTGTAAGATTCAACAATAGGTGAATTCTCGGGAAGTTCGGTTAAAAGTTTCCCCTTTTCAGCAGAAACCTGTTTCCCATTTTTGATTTTGATCGAAGGTATATTTCCTATTATGTTTATTTTAAGTTCTCTCTCGATCTCATCAATATCTTTGACAGAGTCATCAATATATTCTTTAAGAAAAACAATACCAACCCCCAATATTAAAGCGAGAAAAAATCCGAAAAGATAGTTCCTGTTCTTTTTAGGAAGAACAGGGCTTTTGTTTAAAACAGGCTTATCAATTATTTTTACAGACCCCAATTTCCCTGCTTCAGCTACCTTGGCTTCTTCAAATTTCCCCTTCAACATAAGATATAGTTCTTCAGATACTTTCTTGTTTCTTTCAAGCCTTGCAAGCATAAGTTCCTGAAATGGAATTTTTTTCATCTTCTCTTCAAATATTTTTAAAACATTGTTAAAAGCCTCTATCATAGATTCCTTTACTTTCACATCAAGTTGAACTGTAATGATTTCATCCATAAGATTTTTAGAGTAATCAAGAGGATTGGAAGCAAAATATTTTTTCTGAAATGAAGTTTTGCTGTTTTGGATAATGTTATTTTTTAAATTTTCAACTCTCGTTTTAATTTCCTTCATCTTCGGATGTGTAGTATCATAACCTATTGAAAGGAAATAGGCATAGTTTGATTGTAGAGAATCGAGTTCTCTTTTGGATCTTTCAAGGAAAGGATCGAGTTCGTTCAAAAAACCTTCTGCTATCATTTTATTAGACTGGGAAAGATTCTCCTTAAGATAGGTCAGTTTTGATAAAAGCATCTCTCTTTCAACAAAGTACTGTTTTTTTTGACCTTCGAAGTTAGAGATCATCTCAACAAGTTTTGAAGTCTCCTCAGATAGTTCAATTATAGAGTTGTTCTCTTTAAACTTCTTTAAATTCTCCTCATTCTTTTGAAGATCACTTTCAATTTTAACAAGTTGTTCTTCAAGAAACTTTCTAACTTCGCTTAGTTCTCCCCTTGTCATTTCAAGGTTTATATTGTAATACTGATCAACAATGATTTTAGTAATGTAAAAGGCATCCTCAGGGGTTCTATCGTTATAGACGATTTTTAAAATATCTGTATCTTTTACAGGGATAACCATAAGGTTTTTCCTAAGGTAGGAGATCCTTCCCTCTTTTTCTTTATACTTCCCTATAAAAAGAGAATCCATATAACCACTATTTGAAATTGCATTCTCAACCCTTTCAAAAAGTGTTCTCGATTGGATCATCTCAATATGGTTGTTTATCACAGTCTTCCTTGGATTCATGTCAGTAATCGGTAAAAAAGAAAGTCCCTTATCGGATGTTTCTATAAGTATTAAAGCTGTTGACTGGTACGTTGGCTTTGTAACCTTTGTAACTATAAATACCAGTGCTATAACGATGAAGAAGGTTGTTAAAAACAGAATTTTATTCTCAAGCAAGAGGAAAAAATATGTTTTTAACTCCTTTCCTTCATCTTCTACAACCCTCTCCGGCATAAAATCTCCTTAAAGTTTTATTATCTTTTTACTTTTGATCTCTTTGAAACCATTTCTCGTATCGAATATTATTTTTGCATTTTTTGCTATCATTCTGTAATCGAAAGAAGAATGGTTTGTAAGCAAAATAACACAATCGAATTTTTTAACCTCATTTCCACTTATATTTTTTTTAACTTTAACCTTTCTATGTTCTCCTTTCTCGTCTATAAAACTGTTTACCATAGGATCGTAAACTGTAATTAAAGCCCCCATCTCTTTCAAAAGGTGGTAAACTTCAAGAGCGGGTGATTCCCTAAGATCATCTATATCTTTTTTATATGTGATCCCCATAAGAAGGACCTTCGATCCGTTTAGAGTTTTTTTATATTTGTTCAATATCTCGGAAACTTTATTCAAAACGAATCTTGGCATATTAGAATTTACATCTGAAGCGAGTTCTATGAATCTGTTATAGTAATCGTACATCTTTGCTTTCCAAGATAGATACATGGGATCAAGAGGAATGCAATGGCCTCCTATGCCAGGCCCAGGATAGAAAGGCATAAAACCGAAAGGTTTAGAGGATGCTGCTTCAATAACGTTCCATATATCTATACCCATCCTGTGGCACATAATAGCGAGTTCATTAACAAGTCCTATATTTACTGCTCTAAATGTGTTTTCCAAAAGTTTTACCATCTCGGCTTCCTCTGGAGAATCAACAGTTACAATCTTTTCAATAACCTGTTCATACAACATTCTTGTTATGAGTGTATCTTTACCAGTTATTCCACCAACAACTTTCGGAGTGTTTTTTGTATTATATTTTGGGTTACCTGGGTCAACCCTTTCAGGTGAAAAAGCGACGAAGAAATCTTTACCTATTTTGTAACCATACTTTGAAATTCTCTCAGCAATTAGTTCTCTCGTAGTTCCTGGATAGGTTGTAGATTCAAGAACTATCAGCATGTCCTTATGGAGATATTTTACAACCTCATCCATCGCAGCTGTGATATATGAAACATCAGGGTCTTTACTTTTTTGAAGAGGTGTTGGAACTGCTATAAGGACACAATCCGACTTGTTTATAACAGAGTAATCGGTAGTTGGGAAAAATTTTTCTCCCACTACATTTTTAACATCCTTCTCATCAACATCAATTATATAAGATTTACCTTTTATGAGTAATTCAACCTTTTGCTTGATACGATCTATTCCATAAACCGGAAAACCAACTTTTGCAAATTCAACAGCCAAAGGTAAACCAACATATCCAAGACCGATAACCGAAATAACAGATTTTTTTTCTTTAATCTTCTGAAGTAAATCACTCATCTAAATCCTCCTCAATTCATATTAAATTCAAAGTTATTATATAATCCAAATAATCATCTATGTCAATAGATTTAACTCTATCCATAACATAAGGTACAAAATTTTCAGGTACCCTGTTTTTTTTAAAAAATTCTTTAACAGTAAAAATATATATTGAACCATTCTGTTTAAAGAGTTTTTTGTAAGGTAACAGTTCCATTCCATTATTTTTTGAAATGTAGATATGTCCTCTGTTTTCTATCTCTTCGGTAGAAATAACAGTTTTTCCCTTTTTACAAAAAAGTTTAAAAGATCTTTCAAAATCGTCCACACTCCTTAAAGGGGATGTAGGCTGCAGCAAAAAAATAGTATCCTCCTTTCTCATTCTGTATTTTTTTATAAGATATAAAATTAGGTCATCCGTTTTCGTATTATCCTTCGCAAGTTTTTTAGGTCTAATGTCAAGAACGATTGAGGGATATTTTGAAAATTCTAACTTCTTTTCAGAAGAAACTATTATTTTATCGAACAATTTAGTTTCCAGAGCTAAATCTATGGTAAATTCTAATAGTGTTTTACCTGAAATCCTTATAAAATTTTTTCTTTTAACTCTTCTACTTTCACATTTAGCAGGTATTAAAGCGTAAATCATTTTTATCCAAAAAAGATATCTCCAAAAGTTTCCTTATCTACTTTTTCTTCTTTTCCATCAAACTCCTGATTTTTTTCTTCAAACCATTTCTCGAGAGATACTCTTTCCTTTTCTTCGTCTCGCTTAAACTCTTTTTCTCTTTCCTTTATATCACTCTTTTTTGGTTCTTCAGACTTCATTTCCTTAAACTCTGTTTCGGAATATCTTTCAAATTTTTCATCCTTTCTATTTTCATTTATTTTTCTAATCTCTTCTTCAAGATTTTTTATCCTTTTTTCCTTTTCCTCGTAGATCATTTTTCTTGAAGAGACATCATGTTTCAACCGATTGTTTTCTTTGATAAGATTTTCCACTTTCATCTTTAGATCTTCAATGATATCATCTTTCTTTTTTATCTCAGAAGAAAGAGTCTCCCGGTAGGAAGATTCATCCTTTTTTGCAAGTTCGATCTTTTCACTCAACCGTTTAAGTTGTTCTTTGTATATTTCAGTTTCATTAAGAAGTTTTTCCTTTTCTTTCTCAACTTTTTCCTTTTCATTTTTGGAATTCTCTACTTCTTTTTTCATCTGCTCATAAATATTTCTCATCTTTTCAATTTCATTTTTTATCTGTTCATACTGTTTCTGAATCTGTTTTTCGATGTTCGCTATTTTTATCATTTTCTGAGTGGTTTCTGTAAACTCTTTTTTCAAATTCTCATTTTTAACTTGAAGGTCTATGAATTCCTGTTGAAGTGCCTGTCTACTGTCGGTTATTTTTGTTATCTCATTTTTTTTACTTTTCAATTCCTCATTTATACCAAAGAGTTCTTTTCTCATGTTTAAAAGAAGTTTCTCTTTCTCAGCAAGTTCCATTTCGATATTTTTTTTGATATTTTCAACTTTTTCCATACCTAACACTGCAGCGAGTTTTCTTTCCTGATTCTTTCTGAGAATTATTATCTCATCGAGTTTGTTTTTTATTTTAAGAAGCTGGTTTAAACTCATCTTTGTTTCAACTATTTGTGGGGTATCCCCTTCAACCGGCTTGAACTCCCTTATATTAGGAAAATCGGATTCGATCTTTTGAATCTTTTCTTCAAGTTCATTAAGATCTATCCTCTTTTCTTTTATAATCGTATTCAACCTTATCTCTTCTCTTTTTAAAGATTCTATCTCGCTTTCAAGTGATTCTTTTTGCAAGTGTAGGTCCTCAACATCCACAGAAGCCATCTTAAGATTATTCTGTATTTCCTCCAACTTTTGGTTTTCACTTTTTATTCTATTTCCAATCTCCTTTGCCTCTTTTTCCTTTTCTTCCAACCACTTTGTTATATCCTCTTTATCATTTCTCAAAGATACGAGTTCGTTGTTAAGTTCGATTATCTCTTCATCAATCCTGTTTTTATCTTTTTCAAGTTCTTCTATAACTGTTGAGGTTTCCTTTATCCTTTTCTGAAAATTCTCTTCAAGATCCTTTATTTTGTTTTTACCTTCCTCAATACTTTTTTCTATATTTTCCTTTTCAAGTGAGATTTTATTCATCTCTTCTTTTAAAATTTCGAGTTCAACTTCCTTTTCACTTATAGACTTTTTAAGTTCATCCTCTTTATTCTCATATTCCTTTTCCTTTTCTTTAATTTTTTCATCAAGATCAGCAACAATTTTTTGTAGTTCATTGACCTTAGAATTTTTATCTTCAATTTCCTTTTCAAGATTTGATTTTTCTTCATTTATTTTTTCAATATCCTGAAGGAGTTGTTTTCTTTCCTGTTCCTTTCCGTTGAAATTTTCAAGGATCATTTCAGCGTTTGCCTTAAGTTTTTCAAGTTCCTTTTTATCCTCTTCTATCTGTGAAACCAATTTTTCTCTTTCTTTTTTAAGTTTTGAGACATCTTCAAAAATAGTTCCCTTATCTTTTTTCAACTCCTCAATCTGTCCAGCAAGTTCTTCTTTCGCTTTTTCGAACTCATTCATCTCCTTTCTTATCTCAGTGTATCTATCTGAAAACCCTGAGTACTCTCTCATCAATTCATCGAGTTTCCTTTCCTCTTTCTTTATAGAGTTTACAATCTGGTGGAGTTTACTATTTTTTTCTTTTATATCCTTTTCTATACTTTCTTTCCTTTTTTCATCATTTTTGATAAGGTTCGAAAGTTCGTTGAAATAATTTTCTCTGCTTTTTATCTCTTTTTCTTTCGTATTAAATTTTTCCATAAAAACATTATATTCCAATTCGACCTTTTTGAGCGCTTGTGTCTTTTCTTCTATTTCATCTTTTACGCTTTTCAACTTGTTTTTAAGTTTCTCTTCCTCTTTTTCAAGTTCATTTAAACTCTTTTTGATTTTTTCATTTTCACTTTTAAGATCGTCCCTTTCCTTCTCAAACTGCTTTACAGTCCTTTTTAGATCATTGATCTTCTCAGTCATCTCCAACTCATCACCTAAGGTAACCCCCATCCCAGATTCAATCTTTTCAAGATATTCCTTTTTATCTTCAATTTTTTGTTCTAAAAGTTCTAAACTCTTTTCCTCCTCGTCAAATTTTTTCTTTAGATTTAAATATTTCTTCTCAAGATTCTTAATCTCCTCAGTCTTATTCTTTTCATCCTGTTTCAAAGACTCAAGATTTTTAGTTATCTTTTCAACAGTTTTTTTACTCTCTTTGATTTCGCCCTTTATTATTTCAAGGTTTCTTTTTTCCTCTTCATTCTCTTTTTTCAGATCCGTAAGGGCTCTCTCTTCAAAATCGTATTTATTTTTTATTTCTTCAAAAGATTGTAATAAACTATTTTTTTCTTTGTTGATCTTCTCTATTTCCTTTAAAACCCCCTCTTTTTGCTTTTCTCTATCATCTATTTCTTTTTCAAGATTTGAAATTTCTATCTCTATACTCTCCTTCTTTCGTTTGAGATTTTCGATGCTTTTCTCATTCTCTTTTTTTATCTTTTCAGATTCTTTTTTTAGTTCTTCTAACCTTTTTTCTTTATCGCTTATCTCTTTGGAGTAACTTTTTAGAAGGGAATTGTGTTCATCAATTTTTTCCCTGAGTTTTTTCTCCTCTAAAGATTTTTTCATCAGATTTGAGACTATTCTGTTAAGTTCCTCATTTTTCCTAACTATCTCATTTTCCAATTTTTCGA
Organism: candidate division TA06 bacterium 32_111; assembly: GCA_001508335.1. Classification (GTDB taxonomy): domain Bacteria; phylum Hydrothermota; class 32-111; order 32-111; family 32-111; genus 32-111. The sequence goes on along the minus strand of LGFX01000008.1, from coordinate 54,336 downwards.
AATCCTCTTTACCTTCAAATATCTTTTGCTCCGTTTTTTCCTCTTCATAAGGAGTTTCTTCCTTTACCTCCTCTTCTACCCTTTCTTCGACCTCCTCTTCTATCTTTTCATTTCCCTCTATTTTTTCAACTTCCTTCTCCACATTTTCAGTCTCAACGACTTCTTTTTCAGTTTTTTCCATTTCAAGTTCTTCTTTCCCGCTCTCCTGAAGTTGATTCAAAACTTCCTCATGGACAATCTCTTTAGGTATATTATCAAGTTCTTCAGTGTATTCGGGTTCATAATCGGTTACCTCTTCTGAAACCTCCTCTTTAACCTTTTCAAGAGGAACACTTTCCTTTGTCTTTTCAACATTCTCTTCTAAAGTTTTTTCATCTTCTATTTTAACCTTCTCTTTCTCTACTTCTTCAACTTTTTCACTTTTTTCATCAGCAACCTCAATATTCTCAAAAACATCAAGAAGGTCCTCAATTGTTTCTTCATGGATATCTTTATCGACCTTTTCCTCTGCAACTTTTTCCGTTGAGGAAGTTGTCTCCTCTGAAAATTCAGTATCAAAGGAATCAAGCATATCTGAAAGATCTGAAACTATATCCTCTGCTATATTTTCCTTTTCAATAGCAGTTTTTTCATCTTTATCATTTTTCCAAGAAGCGACTCTTATTTTCTTTTTCTTTTTTAGAGTAATCTTTTTTTGTTCTTCATTCTTTTTTATTTTATTCTCATCTTTTTCAGGTTCATCTTTTTTTCTAAAAAACATCCCCCCTCCTTTTAACTTCTTGGATGGAATGTATCATAAATTTTACTTAACTGTTTCTTGTTGACATGTGTATATATCTCGGTAGTTATTATACTAGAATGGCCGAGCATTTCCTGGACACTTCTAAGATCCGCTCCGCCCTCTATAAGATGAGTAGCGAAAGAATGTCTTAAAATATGTGGATGTAATTCTTTTTTTATACCTGCCTCTTTAGCCCTTTTCCTAAGAATGTTCCAAATATCCATTCTTGTTAATTTTTTTCCTCTTCTACTTAAAAATAGAAATTCACTTTTATCTTTTGCAAAAAAGCCTCTATATTTTTTTAAATACTCTTCGATACTTTTCAAAGCTACCCGATTCAAGGGAATCATTCTTTCTTTCATTCTTTTTCCTAAAACTTTTATATAACATTCCTCATAGAAAACTGATTCCAATTTTAGGTTTATAAGTTCCGACACCCTTAATCCGGCTCCATATATTGTTTCTAAAATTGCTTTATCCCTACTATCGTAAGGAGAATCCACTTTTATACAATTTAAAATTGAAGTAACCTCTTCAACAGTCAGATAATCAGGTAATTTTTTTGATAACTTTGGAGGTAAAACATTTTCAGTTGGATCTTTATCTATGATCTTTTCCCTGTAAAGAAATTCATATAGATTTTTTATAGAAGTTAACTTCCTTGAAATTGACCTAGCATTTATGCCTTCAATAGAAAGTTCATTTAAAAAATTTTCAATATTACTTTCATCACTGATTTTTATCTCAATATTTTTATCCTTACAGTAAAGAAGATACTGGTTAACATCAGTAAGGTAAGCGGATAACGTAAGATCAGAGCAACCCTTTTCTGTTAAAAGATAGTTTTTAAAATCCAAAAGCAATCTACTTTTAGAAGATATCAAAGGAATCTCCTTTTGATGGTACTATTACATTCTCATAACCATTCTCTTTTAACGCAATTTTAAAAGATTCTATCTGATTTTCTTCTCCATGTACAAGGTATATCTCTTTTTTCGGATCAACACTTTTTATATGGTTTAAAAGGTCATTCCTATCAGCATGGGCTGAATACTCATTCATAACAACAACCTCTGCCTTTAATCTGTATTCCTCTCCAAAAATTTTTACCTTCTCCTGTTTTTCTACTATCTTTCTTCCAAGTGTATTTGAAGCCATAAATCCTGTAATCAAAATTGTATTATCAGGGTTTTCAATATTGTTTTTTAGATGGTGTAATATTCTTCCCGCTTCACACATCCCGCTTGCTGAAATAATGATCTTCGATTCTTTCATGCTATTTAATTTCTTCGATTCTTCAACATTTTCAATATAAAAGAGATTTTCAAAATTGAAAGGATCCTTTCTGGAGTTAAAAAGAGTAACCATATCTTTATCGTAACATTCAGGATGGTTTTCAAAAATTTTTGTTATATTAACTGTTAAAGGAGAATCTACAAAAATTTTCATACCGTGATCATACCCTTCTTCTCTCAACATAAAAAGATCATATATGAGTTCCTGTGCTCTTCCAACGGAAAAAGCTGGAACTATAAGGTTCCCCTTTTTTAACTTAACTTGTTCTATAACCTTTTTCAACTTCTCTCTACTTTCCTTTATATCGGAATGTAACCTATCACCATAGGTTGATTCAGTTATGACAACATCAACATCTTTGACCATATCAGGATTTCTTATTATTGGGAGATGTTTTCTCCCAAGATCACCAGTAAAAAGAAGTTTTTTGCCATTCTTTTCAAAAATTATTTGAGAGGAACCCAAAATATGACCTGCATCTATGAAGGTCACTTTGAGATCTTTATCAATTGAAATTTGATTGTAATAGTTCACACCTTTGAAATACTTGAATGACTTTTCGGCATCATCAACTGTGTAGAGAGGTTGTTTGTTTTCAGGATTTTTGTTTTTCTTGTTTAAGTATTCTATATCCTTTTCATGAATATGTGCGCTATCAAGAAGCATAGGAACCAAAAGATCCATTGTAGCGTAAGTTGAAATGATTTCAGAGTTAAAACCCTGTTTTACAAGATTGGGGATATTTCCAGAATGATCTATATGGGCATGTGAAAGAAGAAGAAGATCAATAGATTTTGGTTCGAATGGAAAATTTAAATTCGCTCTTTCACTCTCTTTCCTTCTTCCCTGAAAAAGTCCACATTCAACAAGTATTTTTTTGCTATTATATTCTAAAAGAAATTTTGAGCCGGTTACTTCTTTCGTCGCACCAAAAAATGTTATTCTCAATTTAACTCCTTATATTGAATTCATTTAAAACTTCTTTAAACATTTTCAAACCACCATAAAGCCCATGCCCAGGGAAAATTTTAGATTCTTTGTTAGGTTTTGAAAAAAGTTTTTTTACAGATTCGATTATTTTTTGGGGATCCCCACCAGCAAGATCCGTTCTACCTATACCTTCGGTAAAGATTAAATCTCCAGAAACAATTTTATTATCAAAAATCAAACTTATTGAGCCTGGAGTATGACCTGGAGTTGAAACAATATCTATGATTTCTCCACCAAAACTTATCTTGGAATTATCATCCAGAAGTATCTCAGCCTCAGGTGAAATGTAGTTTTCACCGATATAATATGACATATTCAATTCAGGATCTAAAAGATAATCATAATCCAGAACTCCAACACATATAGGTATATCGAAATGATTTTTAATAAACTGGTTACCTGAAATATGATCGTAATGTCCATGAGTGTTTATTATTTTTTCCGGGATAAGTTCATTCTTTTTTATGAAATCAAACACTTTTTCCCCATCAGCTGGGTCAACTATCAGGACTCTTCTATCCTTAGAGATAATAAAATAGGTGTTCGTTTCAATCTGACCATTTATAAGGCACTCGATTTTTAATTTTGTTTGCCCCATAATTTATAAGTTTAACAAAAAATTTTTTTTAATCAATATTAATATTTACTTTTTAAAAAAAATGTTTATTATTTCTCTTTATGCTAAAAATAAAAAGAACTTTAAATTATTATAAAAAAATTTTAAAAGCGATAAATAGAAACGCTTATTTTTATCTTCTAGGTAATCTTTTTTCAGGTTTCGGTTTCTCGGCTTTCACACTTCTATTTAACATCTATCTCAAAAGTTTGAATATAGGTGAATCCAAAATTGGAAACCTCCTCTCAACTGGAACTTTCACAACCGCTTTGTTAATTTTACCTGCAGCATATATTGTTAAAAGAACGGATGTAAAAAAATTTTTTATAATCTCTCCAATTTTAACTGTTACAGGTTATTTCCTGGCAATCCAGAGTTCAACTTTTCAACTAAGAATGTTAGGTTTTATTCTTGCTGGGATATCTGCTGCGTTTACTTCGGTTATAAGTGGACCTTTTATCATGTCAGTTTCCGATTCTGTTACAAGAACATTCCTTTTTTCATTGAATCAGGCTACAATGTTAACTGCTGGAATAAGTGGTAATTTGGTTTCAGGATTTTTACCAAATATAATCAAAAGATTCGGTTTCTCTGAAGTGAAATCATTAAAGTATGCGATTTTTTTTCATCTTTTATTCGTGATTATATCACTCTTTTTCTTTTCAAAAATAAAAGTGAAAAAAATTTACAATTCAACTTTTAAAGATAAGGTAAAATTTAACACTAACCTGAAAATACTTTTCTACCTTGTAATGCCCCCACTAATAATTGGTCTTGGAGCGGGGATGACGATTCCTTTTCTGAACCTCTATTTTAAAACAATATTCCATCTTTCACCGTCAACTATAGGAATCATTTTTTCAATAGCACAACTTTTGACAATTTTGGGTTCTCTTTTATCACCACTGTTAGCAAAAAAATTTGGCCTTATAAATACGATAATTATAACACAAATCGTATCGATACCATTTCTTTTCATACTCGGCTTTTCTTACTTTTTCCCTCTTGTTTTAATATCTTTCTTTCTAAGAAACGCCCTGATGAATATGGGCTCACCACTTTCCTTAAATTTCTCTCTGGAGGTTGTTGATCCTGAAGATAGATCTTTTACAAGTGGACTACTCTCGTTAGCATGGCTTGCATCCTGGGGATTAACAGCAAATTTTGGTGGTTATTTTATTGAAAAAACTGGTTACAGGATCCCCTTTACTTTTACAATAATCTGTTATTTTACATCTTCGCTTTTGTATTTTATTCTTTTGAGACCACTAGAAAAGAGGATCAGAACCTCAAAATGAACTTTATACCTCCGTTGAAGTTTCCCTGCTCATCTCTTTCCGTTACAATGCTAGTGTTATTACCGAACTTATATTCTATTTTGAACTGATCCTTAGAAAATGAGAATATATCGTGTGTGTATGAAAGATAGAGTTTTTTCCCTATATATTTTCCCACAGATAACTTTGCACTTTTTTCCTTATCTAAAAGTGATGTGTTAACATCGAGTTGATCAACACCTATTGAGGATGATATTATATTTAAATACCTATTTCTAAGATAAATTTGAAGTGCTTTTTCTGGAAGAGTTCTTGTAAAATCGTTCAGATTTGTAATATTGTTCAAAGTGGTGTTAAAACTTAAAACACTTATTATGTTTTCAAGAGACATAGGGGGATCTGAACTTACAACTATTTTAGGATTGGAAGTGCTTCCCTTGACATTTATATTGATTTTAGCTTCTTTTCTCTCCTCACCTTCAGTAAAATAAACATTAGTACTTGCAAGGATATCCATAAAGGGATCAATATCTTTTGAACTCTGTCTCAAGGTGAAAATACCTCTCTCTATAGAAAACCTCTTTTCAAGATAGAAGTATGTACCCCTTATCACTTCAGCGTTACCAGTTATATTATATTTGAAATTGTCCTTCTTTAAATTTACCTCTCCTTTTAATTCAACATTAACGAAACTGTTCTTAAGCCATAAGTTTCCATCAGATACAAACTTCAGATCAAGGTTTGTAATATATCCCGATGATGAAGCACCTCCTTCTTGTGATCTAATAAAGAATGGAAAATTTGAAACTCCCTCGTTTATGAATATTAAACCTGATGTTGTAATATGATTTTTATCTCCATATATTTTTAACGAACATTGACCGAAAGCATCAACATAATCTATTCCGTTGGAATGAAATCCATCAGCAACAATATCGAAATGATAATTTCCAAGAGTCCATCTTTTCTTTTCAAACTCTCCAACAACTTCTACCTTTCCTTTTTCTGTTAACCCTCTGAGTTGAATATCTTTTAAAATGTCACCTTCAAAAACTCCATGCCCCTCAACATTGGTGATCTCAGTTCCAAGTTCAACGATATAAATATTTGAGGAATCAACCTTAACTTCCCCATACACTTTAGGATCTGATAGAGTTCCAAGGATTTTACCTTCCAAACTCAAACCATTTTTAGTTTCAACTCTAAAAATATTTTTTAAAGGAACAAAATATTTGTTACCGATATTGGAAAGTTTTACATTAAGATTCAGTTCGGAATCCAAAATTTTTGAAAAATTTTTTATTAAGACATCACCGAAAAGATAAGAGTGATTGCCATCATTGTAAATATTGAAATGGTTCAATTTTAAAATATTGTTTTCTACCTCACAGTTAAAATCAAGAGAGTCAAAAATAAGTTCATAATAGTTCAAGTTTTTAGATTTCCCTGAAAAAGTTAACCTTTTCCTTTTATCCGATATAAAACCGTTTCCAAAGATTAAAGCATCCCCATTCATATTATAACCTGAAAAATATCTCGTAAGTAAAAGATTTTTATCCATAATCTCAAAATCGAATGTGAAAGAATCTTTTAACTTTACAAGTTCAAAATGAGCATATCCTTCACTACCTTCAAGTGAAACATCTTTTACTGAAAAATCATTCTTAGACATTTTTATTTCAATAGGTTTTGTCAATCTTAAAAAATCAACATCAGTTTTAAGATCAAGTTGTGTTACATTTCCAAGAAATTTTAAATTTTTTTCATCTAACTCACCTTCTATCTTGGTACTTAAAGATAATATCTCTGAAATAGCATCCATATCTATAAAAATTTTCTCTTTTTTCTTTTTAACTTCAGCATAGAGTATATCCAGATTCTTTTTGAAAACTGTTCCATTGAGAGCGTAAAATGACCCAACTAACTGGTCAATCAAACCATCGTTATAAAAAAATTTCGAGTTTAAGGAAAGAAAATTTATAAAACTGTTGTTTAAGTTAAAATCTTTTATTTCCAAAGAATTTTCACAAAAAATATTGCCCATCCTTCCTTTTAAATTTATAAAACCATTCAAATTTCCACCCAGGTTGATCTTTTTGTTTATTTCAGAAACAAAACTTAAAGGGAATTTTTCAAAAGTTATTTTCATTTCATTATTCTTTTTACCAAAGTTTCCATTAAGCCAGACACTCCCCTCTTTTATGTTTAAGTTCAGATTTTTTGTAAAAATAATATTTCTATTAAAAGTTAACAAACCATTCAATAGTAAGTCATCAAACTCTCCATAGGAACCTCTTACTGAATCAATATTTAAGGATAAATAATCTTTAAAGTTCGTTTTAAAATTAACTTTCCCATAGAATTTATTCTTTTTAAATTCTATTTTTTTCAAAAAACTTTCAAGTGATAAAGAATCAAGTTTCAATGTGAATTCACCATTTAATCCATCTTCAAAATCTATAAAACCTTTTGAAACAATACAAAAGTTCTTATCATCACATTCAATATTTTTAACATTAAGGGTATCATTTTTGAAAAACATTTCACCGTTTATATAGGCATAGGAAAATTCATTGAAACTAAATTTTTTTATCTCAAATTTCAAACTTCCATTATCAAGAAAAGGTGAAAGTATAAAATCTCCAAACATTTTACCATCAACATTGTATCTGTTTTTACCATAATAGAATGTTTTATTATCCACTTTCGTTTCGAAGTTTTTAATTTGAAGAAAGGAATCTTTAAGAATTACCTTAAAAGTTGAAAAAATCTTATCTGAATTTATCGTGTTATTTATCACAATCGAATCTTTCAAAAAAAATGAGAACTCCCCTTCAATATTATTTACTTTAAAAGTATCAAAGGAAATTTCATAAAATTTATAATATGTAAAAAGAAGTCTTTTACCTAAACTCAAGGAAGATAAAAACTTTTTATTCTTTAGTATAATGTCTTTATAATGTATTTGAAAATTGTTCACCTCTAAATTGTTAATATCAATTTTTATTTTATTTTCAAAGTCTGGTAAAACAAAACTAAATTTAAAATTTTTTATATCGAATTCATTCTTTTCTACCAATGAGGGACTCGCCTGATTTTCTTTAATTTCAAAAACGATATCTTCAACATAAAACTTATTAACTATCACCCTTTTGAACAACAATGAAGATAAACTCAAAGATATGTTTGTAGTTTTACTAATTAAAGAAATATTTTCATTTTCAAACTTTAAATTTTTTAATTGAAATCTATTTAAATTCCCCTTCAACTTTTCAATCTGGCAAGTTCCTTTTAATGACTTAGAGATAAGATTTTCCAATCCAGATTTTATCAATCTGTTGAAAATACCAAAATTCAAAAAAATTAAATTGGATATGTAAAGAACAAGAATAATAATAAGAGTTATTAAAACGGTTCTTTTTTTTCTATCCATCAGAAAGGATTCCCTATACTGAAATAGTATTTCATATCTTCAACAACATTAAAAGGTTTTGCAACATCGAACCTTAAAGTCCCAAACATAGTGTTATAAAAAACTCCGATACCACCTGATAACACAAAATCCTTAATATTAATTTTAAAATCGAAATATCTCTTCAACAATCCAGTATCAAAGAAATATACCATACCAAAAGATTTGTATGCTTTTACTCTCAACTCGTAATTTAGATTTATCATAAAGTTTCCAGATCTTGTTCCAAGATCATTTAATGGACCTATAGAATCCTGATTTACACCTCTTACACTTGTGAGCCCTCCAAGGGTGAATTGTTCATTTATAGATATACCCCTCTCATAAGATAAACCGTAAGGTAAAATAATTCCAAACCTAACTCTCATCATATTAACAATCTGTTCTTTGTAACTATAATAATTTGAATTCTCATAAACGAACCTCAAAAAATTGTTATAACCTTTCAAAAAACCGCCTGCAAAATCGAATTTAGCCATAGAAAATACACCTTTCATCGGGAAAATAACCTCATCTCTGGAATCAAAATATAGTATCAGATTAGTTGAATTTGTCGTTACTTTTTCGTATCTATAACTCTGCCCTTCAAAAAATGTATCTATAGTGCTTAACCTGTAGGACCAGTTGTTTGAAAAAGAGAACAGGTTGAAAACTCTACTTAGACCAGCATTTAAAACAAAATCCCTTTTTAGATAAAATGGATTACTCTCTATATTAAAACCTACATTTGAATTGAAAGTATAAAATGAACTGAAAAGATAAGGAACTTTATATCTTAAAATAGTATAAAACCATTTATCAAACATCATAAAAGGATCTGAAACAAAGGATGAAGATGCTGAGTTTTCTAAAGAGATTTTTTCAGAATTGTTGAAAAGGTTATCATTTCCTATACCTGTAGAGATTTTCAGTTTGTTTGGGAACTGGTATAACAGAGCTGAAGATACCCAATTCTTTTTTTTCTCTTCACCGTAAAAATAAACCGTTAGGGACTCTTTTTTTTCATCTATCCCTTCAACCTTAAAATTCAAAGAATTGAAAAGGTTTGAAGAATAAATCTTCTGTTGAAGGTAATATATGTCTTCAGGAACATAAACTCTTCCTATATAACTTTTTGTTTCCATTTCAAAAATCTTTTTGGTTGCCTTTAAATTTATCTTGTCAAAAGTGATATCCTTGATGTAGGTTCTTTCCCCTTCATCTATATTTACATATAGAGCAACCCTGTACCTATTCTCCTGTGGAACAAGTTCATAATCCACAGATGAGTATATATACCCTAAAGAGGCATATCTATCAATTATATTGATCTGTTTTTGATATATTTTTTCAATATTAAGAGGGGTATTCTTTTTAAGGCCAAGTATCGAAAGGATCTCACTCTCATCTAATACTTTATTCCCATATATTTTTACGTCCGTTACAAGAGTTAAAAAACCTTCATTTATTTTTATAAATATATCAGCTCGGTTCGAATCTGAAAACATTTCATACCTTTCTATATCAATATCTAAAAATCCCTTAGATTTATAAAAAGAGATTAAAAGGTTTTTTCTTTCGTTAAAAGTAACTTTATCTATATTACCACCAATTTTTATTTTTAAAATTTTTTTTATTGTTTCTTCTGGAAGATAAAGATTTCCCTCAATGCTGATACTTCTTATTTTTTCTGAAAATATACTGATAAAAAAAAATGATATCAAAAATGTCAGTATAACTTTTTTAATTCTATCCCCCTGTAATAATGTTTCAATATCTCTTTATAACTCTTTCCCTGACTTGCCATCTCCATCGCTCCATACTGACACATTCCAACTCCATGTCCAAAACCCTTTCCATATATAAATATTTTACCATCCCTTTCTTCAAAATTGAACATCCTACTTTTTAAAAATCCTCCCTGATGTTCCTCAAATGTTATCAATTTTCTTATTTTGAGACCTTTGACTATAAATTTTTCACCACTCTTATCGATAATTTCAACTTCAACAACCCTTTTATGTTTATCATATTTTTTGATTTTAAATTTTACAATATTTAAGTTCTTTTTTAAAATATTTGAGGCATTGTTTGAAATCATCTTATAAAAATATTCTTTTTTAAATTGGTAACCCCAGTTAAAATGTTTGGATTGAAAGCAGTAAGGTTTTCCGTATCCAAAAATACAATTTTTTGGAGCATCCACAACAGATCTCAGATACGGTAAGGGAGCACCACCCCATTCATCCTCATTGTCGCTTGTATAACCTCCACATGTTGAATGGTATTTGGCATCTATAGGGACACCTCTGTAGAAAGCTACAACACCTTTTGTCATCTCTACAGCAATGTTAACCAAACTATCCTCAACAAGAACTCCTCTATAAACCTGATCCTGAACAGTTGATTCAAGATCGTACCCCATATCATAATTTTTGTTTAATCTACTGTAAGCGTAAGTTCTTGCTGCAACAGCCTGTGCTTTAAGTGCCTCTATCCTTTTTTTGTCCAGTTTTCCTATTTCTGCTGGAACAACACCTTTTAGATAATCTTCCATATACAACCGGTTTATAGGTAAAATAAAATTATCAACATCTCTAATAAAAATTATCTCTCCCCTGTAAACCATCCCTTTATAAATCAGAAATCCATTCTTCTTTGTTGGAACAAATTTCAAAGGGTAATATTTTAAAAGTATTCTTTTATTCCTATTGATATATGCTAAAGGATAATTGTGTCCAGAGTAAATAAAACATGTATCGTTTCCTTTGATTTCTATTTCTCCCTCTTGTGTAATAAGTTTAAAGTTCGATTTTGAGGTTATGAAAGATTCTTTTACTTTATGTTCAAGGGCTATTCTTACAATCAGATCTTTACTATAACCGTTAAAATTTTTTTTTGCACATCCTGTAATTAAAAAAACAAAAATTAGGGGAAAAAATAAATTTCTTTTTATGTATAAAGAGATTTTTTCCTTCTCTACTCTTATACCTTATCTTACCTCTTCTTGCCTGAAAATCAAGAAAATTGCTTACAGATGAAACTTCTAAAAACTCCTTTGAACCTTCAGCCCAAACCTCAATGTCGTAAGTTTTCGATGATGAGAAGGATGTATCAAAATCAGGTAAAAGTATAACCCTATAAGATAAACCAAGTAAAACAAGTACCCTTTGTGCTTCTTCAAGCATCTCAAGATGTGCTTTTTTTGACTCTTCAGGTTTCGTAAATCTAACTAGTTCAACTTTATTGAACTGATGTAACCTTTTTAGACCTTTTGTATCCTTTCCATATGAACCTGCTTCCCTTCTAAAACAGGCTGAGTAAGCAACGAATTTTTTGGGTAATTCATTTTCATTAAGTATTTCATCTCTAAAAATGTTCGTTACGGGAACTTCTGCGGTTGGTATCAAAAACAGATCATCATCTTTTAACCTGTACATATCCTCTTCAAGTTTTGGTAACTGTCCTGTAGAGAAAAGAGAGTCATAGTTAACTAGAAAAGGCGGAAAGATCTCCTTATAGTTATGTTTAACGATATGAAGATCAAGCATAAAATTGACAAGAACCCTTTCAAGATATGCTGCTTTACCCAAATAGAGAGGGAAATGGGACCCTGAGATCTTTGCTCCCCTTTTAAAATCTATTCCTTCATCAGATTTGATTATTTCAAAATATGATAATTTTTTTTCTTCAAATTTCCCAAACTCTTTAACGATTTTAAAATTTGAATTTTCACCTGAAGGAACCTCTTCATCAAGAATATTTGGAATCCATTTCAAAAGGTTAAATTCCTCTTCCTCGATCCTTTTTAACTCTTCCTCCTCTTCTTTTATCTTGTTTGAAATCTCTTTACCTTTTTCAAGGAGGGGACTTATATCCCCTCCATCTTTTCTTGTTTTTGAAACCTGTGAACTATTTTTATTCTTTTCTTCTCTAAGGGAGTTTAATGAGTTTATCAATTCTTTTCTCCTGTTTATAACCTTAAAAAGGTGCTCAAAATTTACTTTACATTTTTTTGCTGTTGCACTTTTTTCAACAAGTTCCCTGTTTGATACTATAAACTCCCTATCCAGCATATTTTCTCCTTACTCTTTTTTTAATTCGCTCTGTGCTGCTGCGAGTCTTGCAATTGGAACTCTGAAAGGTGAACAGGAAACATAATCGAAACCATTCTTGTTGAAGAAATCTATAGATGCAGGATCTCCACCATGTTCTCCACAAATACCGAGTTCAATATTCTGATTTACCTTCTTTGCATCCTCTATAGCGATTTTTATCAATCTTCCAACACCAACCTGATCGAGAGTCTGGAAAGGATCGTCCTTTAAAATCTTTTTATCCTCTATGTATGTTTTCAAAATAGGTCCAACATCATCCCTCGAAAAACCTAAGGTTGTCTGTGTCAAATCGTTGGTACCGAATGAGAAGAAATCAGCCTCTTTGGCGATTTCAAATGCAGTTAGAGCAGCCCTTGGTAATTCAATCATTGTTCCTATTAATACTTTCAATTCCATCTTGTACTCTTCAAAAACTTTTTTCATGGTTGTAACAACAACCTCTTTCTGTAACTGTAACTCTTTAACATTACCAACAAGAGGTATCATTATTTCTGGAATAACCTTTTTACCTTCCTTTGTAACTATACATGCTGCTTCTATTATTGCCCTTGTCTGCATCTCAGTTATCTCAGGATATGTTATCCCCAATCTGCAACCTCTATGACCGAGCATAGGGTTGGCTTCCTTCAAGCTCTCAATTTTCTGCTCAAGTATATCAACTGATATTCCCATCTTGGATGCAAGAATTTTTATCTGTGATTCTTCCTTTGGTAAGAATTCATGTAATGGTGGATCAAGAGTTCTTATAACTACAGGATAACCATCCATTGCTCTGAAAATGCCTACAAAATCTTCCCTTTGCATTGGCAATATTTTTTCAAGAGCTTTTTTTCTCTCTTCGGTAGTTGAAGAAAGTATCATCTGCCGCATCGCTTCAATCCTATCCTCTCCAAAAAACATATGTTCTGTCCTACAAAGTCCTATTCCTTTCGCTCCAAAATTTCTTGCAGTTTGAGCATCAGAAGGCGTATCAGCGTTTGCTCTTATTTGCAGCCTTTTGAACTCATCTGTTAGTTTCATCAAAGTTTCAAATTCATTTTTTAGTTCTGGTTTAACTTTGTTGACATTACCTTCTATAACCCTTCCAGTTGAACCATCAATAGTTATATAATCTCCATCCTTTAAAACTTTATCTTTGATCTTCATTATTCTTTTTTCAAGATCTATTTCAATATCTGAACAACCAACGACACAAGGTTTTCCAAGACCTCTCGCAACAACTGCGGCATGTGAAGTCATTCCACCTCTCGCTGTAAGAATCCCACTACAAATGTTCATTCCAACTATATCTTCGGGTGAAGTTTCCTCTCTGACAAGGATAAGTTCCTTTTCGTTCTTTTTCTTTTCAACAGCTTCCTTAGCAGAAAAGACTATCCTCCCACTTGCAGCACCTGGAGATGCTGGTAAACCTTTTGATAGAACGTTCAATTCAGCTTTTGGATCTATCATAGGATGCAACATTCCATCAACATCTTTTGGAGAAACTCTTAAAACAGCTGTCTTTTTATCGATTATTCCTTCCTCATAGAGATTGATGGCTATTTTTATTGCTGCCTGAGGAGTTCTCTTTCCATTTCTTGTTTGTAACATCCAGAGTTTTCCCTTTTCGATCGTAAACTCCATATCCTGCATATCTTTATAATGTCTTTCAAGAAGGTTTCTATAACTTTCAAGTTCTTTGTAAAGTTCCGGCATCAACTCTTCCAGTGTTTTTTGAGAATCATCAGTTTTCGAATTTTTATTTATAGGTTGGGGAGTTCTTATACCTGCAACCACATCCTCGCCTTGAGCATTTACAAGATACTCTCCATAAAAGTAATTTTCACCTGTAGATGGATTCCTTGTAAATGCAACCCCAGTAGCTGAATCGTTTCCCATGTTTCCAAAGACCATTGATTGAACATTAACAGCTGTTCCCCAGTCTTCTGGGATCTTCTCAATTTTTCTGTACTCTATAGCTCTTTCATTGTTCCATGATTTGAAAACAGCCTCTATAGCTCCCCAGAGTTGTGTCCTAACATCATCAGGGAAATCTTTTTTTGTTTCCTTTTTCACAAGTTCCTTATAGAGTTTAACAATTTTCTTCAGATCGTTAACATCGAGATCAACATCCAAAGTAACATTTTTCTCATGTTTTACAGTGTTCAACACCTCTTCAAAAAGTTTATGCTCTACATGTAAAACGACATTTGCGTACATCTGAATAAATCTTCTGAAAGCATCGTATGCAAATCTCTCATTGTTAGTTGATTCTGCAAGTCCCAAAACTGTTGTCTCGTTAAGGCCTAGGTTTAAAATCGTATCCATCATACCTGGCATAGAGGCAGGAGCTCCAGATCTTACGGAAACTAGTAAAGGGTTGTTCCTATCTCCAAATTTTTTGCCCAAAATATCCTCTAATTTTACTAGATTCTTTTCAACATCATTTTGAAGTCCTTCTGGATATTTACCACCACTTTTTGTGAAATAGGCACAAACTTCAGTAGTTATTGTAAATCCAGGGGGAACAGGCAATCCCAAGGATGCCATTTCGGCAAGGTTAGCACCTTTTCCTCCCAAAAGCATCTTCATGGATGCATTTCCCTCTGTAACTCCTTTACCAAAGAAGTAAATCATCTTTTCCATCTTTTTAACCTCCTGATTTTGAAAATTTTTCAAGATTTTTATTTTATTATAAATTCGAATAAAATCAAGTATTTTATTGACAAGAGAGTTAAAATCTATAGTATATTTT
The DNA here is from genome assembly GCA_001508335.1 of candidate division TA06 bacterium 32_111. Taxonomy (GTDB): domain Bacteria; phylum Hydrothermota; class 32-111; order 32-111; family 32-111; genus 32-111. The sequence goes on along the minus strand of LGFX01000008.1, from coordinate 39,073 downwards.
TAATGAAAGATTATAAGAAATATTTTCCTTTTTTTAAATACAACCCAAAAAAGGTTTATCTCGATTCCGCATGTATGGGATTAAAGCCTTACAAGTTGATAGAAAGTATCAATGAATATTATTTAAAATATTCTATTTGTGCAGGCAGATCCACTTACAGGTTGTCAAAAGAACTTGAAGAAAGACTTGACATCTCAAGAGAAAAAATTTCAAAACTTATAAACGCTAAAAGTAAAAGGGAAATTGTGTGGACAAGAAATACAACCGAATCTATAAACCTCTTTGCAAGATCCTTCAAATATGAAAAAGATAGGAGAAGAGTCATAATTACCGAAAAAGAACATAATTCAAACCATTGCGTATGGAAAGAACTATCAAAAAAGGGAATAATAGAGTTAACAATTTTAGATTCAAACAGAGATAATACATTCAATTTAAATATTCTTGAAGATCAACTTAAAAAAGGTGACGTTATTTTAGTTTCAACAGTTCATGTATCAAATCTTGACGGTATTGAGAATCCAATAAAAAAAATAGCTGATTTATCTCACAAATACGGGGCATACATCTTTATCGATGCAGCCCAATCGGTTCCACATACAAAGGTTGATGTTGTTGAAAACAGTATCGATTTTATGGCTTTTTCTATACACAAAATTTATGGTCCAACTGGACTTGGTGTTCTGTATGTAAAAAATGATCTTTTCGATAAAATAGATCTTTACAATGTAGGTGGTGATACTATCAAAAACACCTTCATCTTAAAGGATCCAGAGTATAGAACATACCCATATAGATATGAAGCAGGTCTTGCCAATTTTTCAGCAATTTACAGTGTTTCATCAATAGTTGATTTCGTTGAAAAGATAGGTTATGAAAATATAGAAAAAAGGGTTAACTATCTAAACAACCTTTTTAGAAAATTTCTAAAAAACTATGAAGAGATAAAGATAATTGGAGATACTGACGATAGGAATGTCAAAGGAATAACAACTTTTTTTATAAAGAAATTCACAAGATTTTCAGAGGATGAAGAAACTATTGGTGAAAAATTTGACAGAAAATATGGAATTCTTTTAAGAACTGGATTTTTCTGTGTAAATCCATATTTCGATAACAGGGAAAGGAAAGGAGAAATAAACCCTTTGCATTATCCAGCAATAAGAGCATCTTTTGGGTTCTACAACGATGAAGATGACCTTGAGAAACTCGAAAAGAGTATAAAAAGCATTCTTAAATCTCTCAAAGGATGGCCAACTTTATGAAAAAGGAAGAAATAAAAAAATTTCTGATAAAAATTCAGAAAGAACAGCATAAAATTATTGATAAATTCAACATTTCTATTGAAGGTTCAGTTTGTGATACTTCATCTAAATTTAAAGATGTTATCTCTTTCTATATTTTAAACGAAAATGGGATTATAAAAGATATCTCTGGTAAATGTGGTCCCTGTGACCCTTATGCGTACATAACAATCAATATTCTTAGTAAAATATTAAAAGGGCTCAAATTGAAAGATATAAGATTGGACAACGATGAAATATATAAAAGATTTGTTAGAGAATTGGGGACAGAAATGGATGATGATATGAGGTTCCATTTCGAAACAATTCTTAAAATAGTTCAGGAAAAGGTTACTTCATAAGTTCAATTATTTTTGAAATATAATCGTAATCTATTTTAAGGTTTCTTGTTGGTGCACATTCTATAACATTCTTTTTTATCTCCTCATAATCTTTTATCCCATAGAATGACAACCTTGTTGGAGATTTTATGTCATCAAAAAATTTTTCAAGTTCTTCTATGCTTTTCTTAACTACATAATTTTTATCACCATCTATCCCAAAAACATTCTTCCCAAAAAGGTAAAATTTTCTTGAATATTTTTCACTGTTAACTTTCATCCATGCTGGAATCACTATAGAAAGGCCAGCGCCATGTGGAATATCAAAAAGGGCACTGAGAGCATGTTCTATAAGATGGTTTTCAAATTTAAATTTACCGATACCTGCAGTTGTAATACCACTAAGACCAAGAGCTGCAGCCCACATTATGTTTGCCCTCTCTTTTACATTTTCAGGGTCATTTAAAACTTTGAATGTTGAATTTATAACACTTTTTACAATTGTTTCTGTGAAACCATCCTGAATAGGAGTATTATCATCATCGGATGTGAAATACCCTTCAAGAACATGAGATATTATATCAACTGATGCAAAAGCGGTGTAATCTTTTGGAAGTGTAACGGTTAATTTTGGATCAAGGATTGAAAATTTGGGAAAAAGCTTTTCACCTTGAATCCGTATCTTATGTTTTAAAGCATCGTTCTGTATTACAGAGATTGGATTGAATTCACTTCCGGTAGCAGAAACTGTAAGAATAACCATCAAAGGTAAAGCGTTTTCAATTTTAATATCCTTTGAAAAAAGATCCCAAGGATCACCATTATAAAAATATCCTGCAGCTATAGCTTTTCCAGTATCTATAACACTTCCACCACCTAATGTGACTATAGAATCGACATTCTCCTTTTTAGCAATTTCTATACCCTCTCTGACTTTTTCTATAACTGGATTTGGTTTAACACCCTCAAGAATAATATAACTTGATCCATTCTCTTTTATCATACTTTCAAGTTTTTCTAAAAGTCCATACTTTTTAACAGAGCCTTTCCCAATAATTATTAGATGTTTTTTCCCTAAAATTTTTAAATATTCCGAAGTATTATAAAACTTATCTTCTCCAAAAACAATTTTTACAGGGTTATAAAAGATAAAATTGTTCATTTTTTCTCCTTTTTAATTTTGATTATATCTACTAAAATTTATTTTTCAATATGAAATATTTTTTGTAAAATAAATTTTAAAACATTTCCAAACCTAAAAAACCATGGTATTGACTTTTAAACTTTTAAACATATAATTCGAAAAACTAAAATTTCAGGAGGTATAAAAAATGAAGAAACTTTATATTTTCTTAATCGTTATCCTTACAATATTTGCAATATCCTGTACAAAACAGGAAGTAAAAATTGAAGGTAATTACAAATACTCTGTTTCTTTTTTAAAAAAGGTTAAGTTCAAGGATATAAATAATGTTACTTTAGGTGACACAACCTACACTACGGGTGAAGTAACACTTTATTGGGATCTTAAAAAAGAACCAAAAGACACCAACATCATAATTGAAAAAGCTGAAGGCGCAGATTCAGCTTACCAGCAGCCAATATCATATCAGCTTCAAAAGACTGATAACTTCAGAGATCAAATTGCTAACGCTGGTAAATATTTCTATAAAGTTTCAATAGATAAAAACCTTATTAATAAATATTCTATTGAAATTCCAGAATTAACAATTTATTCACCTTCAACAAAAGATACAGCTGTTTCAACAAAGAACATTACAATCTATTTCAACAAAGTTAACGGTGCTGAAAAATATAATGTTGCATTGTTAAATTACAAAAATGATCTTGTCTGGAACATAGAGAGTGCTGATACACAGATAACATATACTGGGAAAGAACTTGAAGCGGGCTATGTTTACAATCTTATAGTTTCAACAGAGATTGTTATTGATTCTATAAACAAAGTAAGTCTCACATCTGAGTCACATTTCCTCGTAAATAAAAAGTAAATAATTCTTTTAAAAAAGAGATAAGGGGAGTTTTCAAACTCCCTTTTTTGTTAACTATTCGGTTCTATATGGATATTTATATAACAGTTTTCTCCATACTTTTTCGTGATCTCTTCCTCTACATTTTCAGTTATCCTGTGTGCCTCTTCTACTGAAATCTTTTTATCAACCTCTATATGTACATCTATTGCTATATAATTCCCTACCTTTCTTGTTTGGATGCTGTGTGGATTTATTACTCCATCAACACTCTCTATTACCTTTAATATCTCTTCCTCTTCATTTGAACTTAAAGACTTTTCTATAAGTTCATCGAAAGATTCCTTCACTATATTGATTCCTACTTTAACTATAAAAAAAGTGACTATCATCGCTGAAATAGGATCAAAAATTATCAGATTTTTATTAAAAACTGCAAGTCCTATCCCAACAGTTGTAGCGATGGATGAAAGAGCATCGGATCTATGATGCCAGGCGTTTGCTCTTATAGAAGAACTCTTTATTTTGTCTGCAACAAAAACTGTATATCTGTAAAGCCCTTCCTTCAATATTATGGAAAGAAAAGCAAAAATCAGTGTTATAAGTCCAGGTTGTCTTATTCTGTTACCTCTAAAAATAAAAAATATTGTTTTTGATGATGAATAAAAAATATAAAAACTAACCAAAATTAAAAATATACCTACGATAAAAGTTGCAAATGTCTCAATTTTCCCATGACCATAATCATGTGATTCATCTACAGGTTTTGAAGAAAATTTTAATCCAAAAATTACAACTATATCTGTAATAAAATCTGAAAGGGAGTGAAAACCATCAGCAAGAAGTGCTTTACTTCTACCTATTATACCGAAAATTATTTTTATCAAGGTCAGGAAAACATTTACGATGAAGCCAACAAGTGTTACTTTAATTCCTTCATCCATTCTTCTCTCATTATCCATAAAGTTATTATATGAAAATAATAAATTATTTCAATATTTCCTTTATATCCTTGACTTTAAAATGAATAGATATAAAATTATTTTTTTAGAAAAAGGAGGTATTTTATGAAAAGAAATGTTACAATATTTTTAATAATTCTATCAGTTTTTATATTGGGTATAATTTCTGCAAAAATAGTTGACAAGGTGGAAGCACAATCAGCATCCGGAGAGATAAAAACTATTACTTTAGATTATGAAAAATCAGGTTATCCAAATTTTAGAGAACTTTCCAAAAAAGTTATACCTTCTGTAGTTCACATTTCATCAGAGTCAGTAGTTAAAGTTTCCCCATTCTTTCCTTTCGATGATCCATTTTTCAGAGAATTTTTTAAAGATTTTCCCCAACTTGAAAATAAAAACAGATCTCTTGGAACAGGATTTCTTATTTCATCTGATGGATATATTGTCACAAATTACCATGTTATAAAGGGTGCGCAAAAGATTTCAATAAAACTTCCTGATGGAAGAGAATTTAAAGATAAGGATATTGAAATAGTTGGAAAGGATGAAAGAACAGATATAGCTCTTTTAAAACTAAAAAAGGTTAAAAATATGCCTTTTTTAAATTTTGGAGATTCCGACAACATAGAAGTTGGTGACTGGGTTATGGCAGCTGGTAACCCATTTGGTTTCGATGGAACAATAACCGTAGGCGTTATTTCTGCAAAAAACAGATCCAACATTAACCTTTCAGAGGGACCAGTTTATCAAGATTTTATACAGACAGATGCATCTATAAATCCGGGTAATTCCGGTGGGCCACTTGTTGATATATATGGAAACGTAATAGGTGTAAACACAGCTATTGCCTCCCCATCAGGTGGAAATGTTGGAATAGGTTTTGCTATACCTTCAAACATGGTTGTTATGGTGATAAATCAACTTAAAGATAAAGGTCTCGTTTCAAGGGGTTATCTTGGTATATATCCGCAGGATTTAACATCTGAATTAAAAAAGAAGTTTGGGATGAAAGAAGATGAAACAGGAATACTCGTTTCACAGGTTGAAGATAACTCTCCCGCTTCAAAAGCGGGTTTGAAAGATGGGGATATTATTTTGGAATTTGATGGGAAAAAGGTAGAGAATGTTAGTAAATTCAGAATTTTGGTTGCTCAAACAAAGGTTGGTAAAGAGGTTAAAATTTTGATTTTAAGGGACGGTAAAAAAATCTCAATCAATGCAAAGATAGGTGAATTGAAAGAGAATGTTGCACAAAAAAACGAGGATGAAAAAATAGAAAGTAAATGGCTTGGTATAGTTGTTGATGATATTAGCAACGAGTATAAAAAACAATTCAACATAAATGTTGATAAGGGTGTCGTTATAACTTCCATTGAGAAAGATTCACCTGTTATTGATGCTGGGCTTAGAGTTGGTGATGTTATAGTGAAGATTGAAAATATGAAAATCACAAGTTTAAAGGATTACAAAAATGCAGAAAAGAAATTTGGAAAAAACGAGGATCTTCTTTTAACCGTGAAAAGAGGCAATATTAATATTTGGGTAGTAGTAAAAATTAAATAAAATTAAGGAAGGTATATATTAAAGAAATAAGTGATACTTCACTTGAAATGTATCTCAATGAGATAAAGAAGTATCCTTTACTTTCTGAAGGTGAAGAGAAGGAACTTGCAAAGAGAATAAAAGAGGGTGATAAAAAAGCGTTGGAAAGATTGATACTCGGTAATTTAAGGTTCGTCGTCAACATTGCAAAAGAGTACCAGGGTAAAGGATTGTCCCTTGCAGAACTTATTAATGAAGGAAATTACGGTTTGATTAAAGCGGCGAATAAATTTGATGAAACAAAAAATGTTAAATTCATATCCTATGCTGTGTGGTGGATAAGGCAATCGATTATGAAAGCGATACTTGAAAACAACAGTAACATTAGGGTACCTCTTTCTCAGATAACAAAGATCAATGCAGTCAACAGAGTTCAACAGGAAATACTTGACAATGAGAATAGGATTCCAACTTTCAAGGAGATAGCCGATAAAATAGGGATGACAGAAAATGAGGTAAAAAATATTTTAAGTTTAAATAAAATAGAATTATCACTTTCAGATCCTGTTGGAAGTGATGATAACCTTTACCTTGGTGATACGATAGCAGAAGAGAGTAACCTTTCCCCTGAGGAAGCCCTTCTTAGAAAAAGATACAAAGAAACTTTACAGAGTCAACTTGAAAAACTTTCTGAGAGGGAATCCTATGTTTTAAAAAAATATTTTGGTCTTGAAGATTATAGACCACACACACTTGAAGAAATCGGAAGGGAGTTGAACATTTCAAGGGAAAGGGTTAGACAGATAAAGGATAGAGCGATAAATAAACTTAAAGAGATGTCCAAAAATGTACTGGAGCCTTATGATGGATAGATTTTTTAGAAAAAGGAAAATAAATATTTCTATAGTTCCAAATGATTCTTCAAATACAAAAGGCGTCAAAATACTGTTCGTAACCTTACCTATCCTTTTTATTCTGACAATTTCGTTGATAACCTTTCTTACAATTTCAACGATTCAAAATTTAAAAAATATAAACAAGTATTCTTCTGTCAAGAAAACAAAAGAAGAGATAAAAATTTTATCACAAAAGGATCAGGAGATTAAAAAAAGTATTGCTCAGGTGGAAAAAGGGATAACAGATTTAAAGAAAGAGATAAAAGAGTTAACACCTCTTTTTGATTTCTTCTCAGGTCATATTGGAAGTGAAGAGGAAGATTTTGAATTTTCAACTGATCTTGATACTTTACTTTTTATAACAAAATATTTGAGAAACTTATCAGATTCAATTTTTTCATTTTTAAAAAACAATAATGAAAAAATTCCATCCCTGGTTCCAATAAACGGATGGGTTTTAAGAAAATATGGAAAGGTAAAAGATCCATTTACAGAAACCGAAAAATTTTCAAATGGGATACTTTTCATCGCAGAACTTAACAGCGATGTATTTTCTACAATTTCTGGAAGGGTAACTTTTGCTGGAATAAAAAACGAGAAAAATGGAAATATGGTTAAGATAGACAATGGACTCTTTACGGTAGAATATTCACACCTATCAACTGTTTCAGTGAAATATGGAGATTATGTTAAGAAAGGTCAAAAGGTAGGAACAGCAGGGAAAAGCGGTAAAACACTCTCATCATCAGTGTTTTATAAAATAATAAGAGGAAATAAAACCCTTGATCCGGAACTCTCATTTTTAATACCTACATTTTTCCTTTACGATACTCTTAATACAAACTTATAAAAATAGTAAGTTCTTAAAACCCTTTTCACATAATTTTTTGTTTCAATAAAAGGTATACCCTCTATATAAAGTTCCCAATCGGAATACTTTCTTTTCCATTTTTTTACATTTCCTATTCCAGCATTGTAAGCCATTATGCCTTCTACGGGCGAGTCTGGAAACTGTTTTAAATATTCTTTTATATGCTTTGCTCCAACTCTTATATTTTTTTCCAGATTGAAATAATCTTTATCTTTATAGTAAGAATCGTAAACAAAATCCATAACCTGCATAATACCTTTTGCGTTTGAATTAGAAATTGCATTTAGGTTAAAATTCGATTCTTCTCTTGCTATTGAAATCAAAAGAGATAGATCAACATTCTCCTCTTTGGAAATCTTCCTAAAAGTATCCAAATATGGCGTGGGAAACAAATATTTGATATATTTGCTATAGTCTTCCCCTTCTTTTATTCTCAGTTCAGAAAAGTATGTGGAATAGTTGCAAAAACCAAATTTATCCAAAAGATGGATGATATAATCTTTTTGAGAAGTTTTTTCATTGTATTTTGAAAGAAGAAAATCTTTAAAGTAATCTTTTTCTCCATTAGAATCAAAAATCTTATACAATTTTGAAACAATGCTATCATCATCGAATTTTTCTTCAATTGTTTTTAGTTTTTTATTCAAGTGTATAAAAGATCTAACGGAGTAAAGAGTTAGAGGGAAATCTTTTAAAACAATATTTAAAAGAGAATCACCTTTTTCTTCATCACCCTTTGAATAATAGTATTTCGCTTTATGAAACAAGAAATTTTTATCATCTCCCTTGTAACTTTCCATAATTGAATCATAAATTCTAATCTCCCTTTCATTCCTTAAAATTGAAACTATCCTTAACAAGGCTTCATCATCTTTAAAATATGAATAATATTTTACCGCATTTAGGTAATCTTTATTATCTTCATAAAATCTCCCCAAAAAATATAAAAGGTTCCCTTTTATATTTTTTTCATCAACAAACCCCACATATTTAATTTTGATTTTTTTATCTTCTATCTTTGAAAAAACATCTACGAAATCGTTCATTAAACTTTTTATTTTTAAGGTGTCATCCATTTTTAATCCAATTAATAAATCTATCCATTCTGATTGACCTTTCCGATCTATAAGTTTATCAAAATTTCTATTTTGGAAATTTTTTGTGAAAATCAAAAGGGAATCTTCATAGTTGAAAATTTCTGGATATCTTTTAAAAAGTTTTATTGAATTTGTGTCATTTGGAAATTTTCTTACAAAATTGAGTATAAAATCTTTCCCCGAATCACACATCAAAAGCATTGTTGTGTAATTTTCCACTTTTAGACCAACTTTTAGAAAATATTTTAATTTTACCGTATCCCTCTCATTTCTTAAAATCTGATTCAAAAATCTTTCTTTTTTATTATAATTTATCTTTACTATCTTTTCTAATTCGTTATTTTTAAGGAAATCTTTTATCTTGATTCTATAGAGTATGTCTTTAAGTTTTTCGTCTTTTAAAGAATCGATAATACCAACTTTTTTATCTAAGAAAAATTTTTCAATCAAAATAACATCATCCTTTTCTACAATATTCTTTGGGAAAATAAAAACGGGTAGAAGGAAAAGAAGTAAAAGAAATTTTTTCATAAAAGGTTATAGCCCAAAAATACTGGTGTCACTTTCCCCTCAAGAAAAACTTCAGAATAGTTTTCATCAAAATAAACTTTCAAAATTTCACCAGATCTTGCAACAACCTTTAGAGGCGAAGGAATACTATACTTTTTTGAAATTATAACTGCACTCGCAACGGAACCGGTTCCACACGACAAAGTTTCATCCTCAACTCCCCTTTCATAGGTTCTTATTTTGATAACTCCCTTTTTTATCCTTTTAACAAAATTTACATTGGTTCCATCTTTCCCAAAAACTTTTAAAAATCTTATTTTTCGACCTATATTTTTCACATCTATACTTTCAATATCATCCAACTCGATCACAAAATGGGGAACGCCAGTATTTATAAATGAGCCTATAAAAGTTCTGCCATCCGTTTTAATTTTTAGGTTCTCTTTCAGAGAATGTGGAGTGGATAACTGCAATTTAACAACATTACCATCTTTGATTTGTGCTCTATGTTTCCCTTTTTTAGAGCAGAAAATTAAATCCCTTTTTTTTACTATCTTCATAAGATATGCAAAAAGCACAACAGATCTTCCCCCATTTCCGCACATCTCTGCTTCATTACCATCATTGTTGAAATAGACCATTCTGAAATCGCAACCTTTTTCACCTTTTTCAAGAAGTATCAAGCCATCAGCACCTATGCCAGTTTTCTCTTTACATATTTTTTTTATATTTGAAGGGGATGGTCTTTTGAGACCATCCCTGTTATCAATAATAATGAAATCGTTTCCACTTCCGGAAACTTTCATAAAAAAATCAATCTTCATAGGATGCTACAGCCTCTATCTCTATCAGGCTATTTTTGGGAAGGTTTGAAACTTCAACAACAGCTCTTGCTGGAAGGTGATCTTTAAAATATTTCTCATACACGCTGTTTATTTTTGAAAAATCCGCCATGTTCTTTATGAATATGTTTACCTTAACGAGGTTGTTAAAAGAGAGTTTTTCCCCTTCAAGTATTATTTTTATATTTTCAAGAGTTCTTTTTGTTAAAGTTTCAATATCACCCTCAACAAGGTTACCAGTTTTAGGATCTAAAGGGAGTGTTCCAGATATGAAAAGAAGATCTCCACTTTTTACAGCCTGACTGTATGGCCCAACAGGTTTTGGAGCCTCTTTGTTATATATCGTTTTCATTCGTTAACTCCAAGAAGTTTCAACATTACAGCTTTCTGTGCATGAAGTCTGTTTTCAGCTTCATCGAAAACAACGGAATTTGAAGAATCGATAACATCATCTGTAACCTCTTCTCCCCTATGTGCTGGCAGGCAGTGCATAAATATTGCATCACTTTTTGCATTTTTGAAAAGTTTCATATTCACCTGATAATCCTTGAAAGCTTTCGCCCTTTCCTCTTTTTCAGCCTCTTCTCCCATAGATGCCCAAACATCAGTGTAAACAACATCAGCATCTTTAACCGCTTCAACAGGATCATAAGTTATAACAACTTTTGAATTGTTTCTCTTTGCCATCTCTTTCGATTTTTCAACATACTCGTTATCAGGTTCATAACCTTTAGCACATGCCATATAAAAATCCGCTCCAAGCATTGTTGAAATTAGCATCAAAGAATGACTCATATTGTTACCTGCACCAACAAAGGTGAACTTTATTCCTGAGGTTCTTCCTTTATGTTCTTCTATCGTAAGGTAATCAGCAAGAACCTGACATGGATGCTCTTTGTCTGAAAGTCCATTTATCACAGGGATCTTTGAATATTTAGCAAGTTCTTCAACAGATTTATGGGCAAAAACCCTTGCCATTATTATATCAACCATCCTATCAAGGTTTCTTGCTATATCTGGAACACTTTCTCTTGAACCAAGTGATATGTCTTTTGGGCCAAGGTAAATAGCATGCCCTCCGAGTTGTGTAAAGCCTGCTTCAAAACTAACCCTTGTTCTCAAGGATGGTTTTTCAAAAATCATAGCTAGTGTTTTTTGATTGAAACAATCACGATATTTTCCAGTTTTAACCTCTCCTTTTACTTTCCTTGCCAATTTAAAAATCTCTAATATCTCTTCTTTTGTTAAATCAAGAATTGAAATAAGATCTTTTTTCATCATACCTCCATTTTTTATTCAAATATTTTTGCTTGAAATTCTTCAACCAACTTTGAAGTCAACTCAGTATGCTTTTGCGAAAAAGTTTCAATAATTTTTTTCAACCTCTCAAAATCTAAATCATCGATAGATTTTATCGAAAAAAGTAAAGAAAAATTTTTCTCTACTCCAATAGAAAGATCAACGAGAGTTAAATTCTCTTCAAGAAGTTTTCTGTAGTATGGAAGAATATTGTTTTTCGGAAGAAATGTTAAAGGAGAAATTATCTTAATAAAAAATTTCCCATCCTCTTTTAAAAGATATAAATATACAGGTGTTATACCTATTTTAAAAAACCATCCCAACATGTTTTTATCAGATGTTTCGATTTTCGCTTCTTCGTGACTCGTTCCAACTGTTGAAAGTATCTCTTCAATAATTGTCAAAATATCCTCAATCTGATTATCCTTCTCATCTCCAAAAATCTTTTTAACTATATGTAAAATATCCATAATCACTCCAAATCTAAATTATGCCCACATTTTTTGCACCACTTTGCATCCGCAGGATTTTTTTCTCCACATTCGCTGCACTTTTTATATTTTTTCTTTACCTTTTCAACATTTTCTAACAACTTTGCCCCACACTTTTCACACCACAAAGAGTTGGAATCGTTTCTGAAACCACAAACGTTACAGTAAACACTATCCGGAGCAAGTTTGTATTTTTTTATTGTTAAATTTATTAAAGGAAGGATGTCGATTATAGGTATCGCAAATCCTATACCCGATGCATCTGCTATTTTCAAAGTATTTATTCCAATAATTCTTCCTCTATTATCTATCAAAGGTCCTCCTGAATTACCGGGATTTATTGGAACATCAGTTTGGATATATTTTATCCCACCGATTTCTCTATCCAATGCTGATATTATTCCTTTCGTGACAGTATTTTCAAAACCTAAGGGATTTCCATAAGCTAGCACCTCATCTCCAACATTATAATCTTTTCTTTTTAAAATACTAGCCTTTTTAAAAACTCTGTTTGAGATTATCTTTATGAAAGCTATATCCATATCAAAATTTGATTCGATAACTTTTGCAGAGTAGGATGTATTATCAAACATCTGGATCTCACATTCTGTACTGTCCTCAACAACATGAGCATTTGTTATGACTATACCTATTTTATCAGCAATAAAACCTGTTCCTATATTCTTGTCAGTTTTCACGACAACTATACTCTCTTTTATCTTTTTAATTATTTTCGATATAGTAGCACTTTTCATTTTTCTTTTATTTCTTTTAAAATTTCTTTAGCAGCCTGGTCGAGAGATTTTTTACTATCTTCATTTCCTTTAATAGCATACTCTAAAGCGTTTCCAAGATACTTTCTTCCGAGGTACCACAATCTGTCCTGAGGTTCCATATAAGAACTGTTTAGTTGTAAATATACTTCCTTTAATCCTTCATACTCTGAAAACCTTTTTTTCAAAAGTTCTGAATCCATAGAACTTTTTCTAACAGGAAGATAACCTGTTTTATATGACCATAGTGATTGAACCTCCGGTGAGGTGAAATATTTTATAAACTTTATCGCTCCTTCCTTCTGTTTGGGAGTTGCTTTTTTGAAAATTGCAACATTGGTACCAGATATTATTACAGCCTTTCTGTCTCCCTGTGGAACCGGTGCTATGCCTACCTCAAATTCGGGATTAGAATCTTCAATAAAAGATAAAGAAACAGTTGATCCGTATATAACTGCAACTTTTTTCGAAATAAAATCATCCTGGTGTTGGTAACCTGTTGTGATATAACCACTCTTATCAACATTTACTATTCTTTTATCAATATCAACAGCCTTTACACCTGCTTCTGAATTGAATAAGGGATTCATATTAGAATCAACAAGTTCACCATTATACTGAAATAACCGGCATTCGAACATCCAAACATTTATATTAAATGCTGTACCATGTAGATCTAAATTCCCATCTTTATCTAAATCAACAGTTAACTTTTTCATAACCGAAATAAATTCGTCCCAATTTTCCGGGAATTTTTCTATCGAGAATTTTTTGAAAATATCTTTGTTGTAAAAATATGCAGGCACAGATTTGTTGAATGGTAAAGATAAAAGTTTGCCATTGAATGTATTGTCTTTAACAAAAATTTCAAAAAAGTCGTTATCTATCTCATCTTTAAAATCTTCATCTATTAGATTTTCAATAGGTTCAAGAACACCACTATTATAAAACTCATTTGTCCATGATTCGTAAACCTGTGATATTACAGGTGGATTGGACATTGAAGCCATAAGTTTTGTGGATAAAGCCTCATAGGTTCCAACAGATATTGGGACGATTTTGTATTCAGGATTCTTTAAGTTAAACGAATCAACTATTTCTCTTAACGCATCACCTGCTGGACCACCCATAACATGCCAGAAAGTTATTTGGGTGACATCTTTGTTTTTAACATCACAAGAAACAATAAGAATAAGTGTTAAAAACCAAATTAAAATAAGTTTAAAATACTTCATAAAAACTCCTACTCATCTAAAGGTCTTAAAACGTATCCAAACTCTGTTCTCATATAAAAGAACCGTTGAACAATTTTTTCATCAGCCCATTTCAATTCAACAAGTTCTTTCAAACTCTCAGGGTACCTTTTATACTTCAAAAAGAAAACTGTTAAAATGTTATCTACATTTTCCAACATATACTGATCGGTCGCTCTATACTTAATAAATGGGTATGAAAAAATTGTAGTATAAAATCTTTTCGCAAAGAATCCAGCTACTGTTAGAACAATAGCCAGAATTATAAGTAGAATCCAGTTTATTATAACCTTTAAATCTACAAGAACTTTTGGCTTAACCTCTTTTTTCTCTTCTTTAGTTTCAACCCTTTTAGTTTTTTCAATAAGATTCATTTTCAAAAGGTTGTAAACAGCCTGATAGGTCAAAAACTTCCCAAGTCCACTTGTCCTTACAAGATCACCGAGAGATTTTTCTGGTGTAATAAGGTTATAAACCCTTTTCTCCTCGTTACCTATATTTTCAGGTATCTTAACATTATCAATTTTTTTGAAGAAGATATCTTTTGCAGGAAGAATTGTTTTTATATTTGGCCATTCATCCATTCTCCTCATACCTTCCATCATCAATGCCTGCGTATTTATGCTAACTTTAACAATAGAGTTTGGATACATTATCAGGTCCTCTATAAACTCGTATATACCGTTGTCCCAAGTAAAAAGTTCATCGAAAATTTCCTGGATTTTAAAGTTGATTATTTCCTTCAATTTTTCCTGATCAACATACTTTTCATCTATCAGGATCTTTTCAAGAGGGAGTTTGGTTTCCCTATGCATCTCAATGACTCTCTTAAAATCTTCAACAGATATTTTTCCACTATTAACAAGATACTCTTTTATAAGTTCCTGAATCCCACCCCTTGTGTAAACAGCTCCGTTGACGTTACCTTTGATAAAACCTATTTCAATCTTGTCATTTTTCCTGTTTAAAACTAAAACTCCAGTTTTTTCTGTTTGTGCTATAAAACCTATAATGTTTGGTAGATCATCTTTAGATCTTAATTCACCTTTCATTTCTCTTCCCTTACCGTTACAAAACTTATAAGATATAAAATAAAAATGAAGAAAATATATAAAAACCTTATATCAACAAATTTTAATTCAAGCATTATATCAGTAGTTCTTTTGAGGAAACTTCCCTGTAAAACTATTAACAATAATAAAATTAAAGAAACAACTAAAAGAAAGCCACCTTTAAAATATCTTCCTTCATAGATCTTTTCAAATCCAGGGAATATTAAAGAGAGTATCCTCCTCATAAAATAATATTTTTTCTTTTTTAATCTTACGAAAGATTCGAATTTTCTTATCTTCATAATATCGGAAATGGTATCACTTATTATTTTATAGTCATTTAAACAAATATCTTTATCACTGTACTGTTTTTTATCACCATCGGAAATAGGTGTTCCACATGTATAACATCTGTATATTTTTATTTTATGACTCGATAACATTGTTAAAATTAACGAAAAGAGCAAAGTCAAAAATGGAATAATATTGAAAAGGTCTATTCTAATTCCCATCATTATTGGAGCATTTATAACATTTTTCTTTTTCAAAAACTCTTCATATATTAATCTTTCTGGAATTTTGCAATCTATAACAACAGTATTGTAAAAATGTTCATCAGTATTTTCAAGAAAATCACTTATTAACTCATAATCCAACTTGTTAGCTTTCTGGATATACTGGTTAGATTCCTCAAGCCTTAAAAGTTTTAAATAAACCTGTCCCAGATTAAAATAGGATTGTGCGAGTTTTGGAGAGAGTTCAATAGCTTTGTTGTAATATTCAATAGCCTTATTGTAATACCCTTTTAAAAACATAATGTTTCCGAGGTTATTGTAAAGTTCAGGGAAACCTTCCCCTTTTAATAAAATTTTGGAGTATTCCCTTTCAGCATCATCAAAGTATCCACCCTTTTTGTAGAGTTTCCCTTTAGAAAAAAGCAATGCAGTGTTATAAGGCTGTTCTTCAAGTAAAGAATTTATCTTATTTAAAAGTTTAGTATTCCAATATGAATTTTCAACTTTCAATATAACACTTATATTGTCTTTTGGATTAAGATGCCCAATTATATGGGATTCCAATCTATAGATAAATGGTATAAAGAAAATTAAGAGTATAAGAAAAGAGATTATCATCTTTTCCTTTTTTTCATATAAAGGGAAAAGGATTATGACTGCATAAAAAAACCAAATTATTACGTTTATTTGTAGTATCAAAGGTAGAAGAAGTATTAAAATAGCGAGAAAAACTTTTTGATTAAAAAGAAGTTTTAGTTTCATGTACCTTTTAAAGAAATAAAAATATTTATCTATGTTTTTAAAAGTAAATACAACAGTATAAAAGATAAAAATAATAAGAATAAAATATCTTAAAAACTTTAAGACGTTGAAAACAAAAATAAATTTTAGAATCTCATCTTTAAAATAATTTTTATATCTGCTCAAAGCAAAACTTGTATATTCAAACTTCCTTTCTTTTAAACTCAAATTTAAGATATTATTGACTATTTGAAAATTAAATGGATCAAGTTTGTTTGCGAGTAAAAGATTTGCAAAAGCCTCGTCTACATTTTTATTTTTGTAGTTTTCGATAGCAAGAATATTTAGATAAATGGAAATCTCAGGTAAGGAGTTCGCACCAACCATATATTTGAGTTTATCAAGTTGTTCAAGTTCATAATTCATATAATCTTTAACAACATTCACTGAAAATATCTGGTATAACCTCAAATGAAGAAGATAGTCAAGTCCTGCACTCTGGGAGGCTTTCTGGAAATAGTACGAAGCTGAATCACTTTCTTTTTTATAATGGAAAGTAAAACCGTAAGCAAGATATATAAAAGGATTTTTATCTCCTTCCAGAAGGACTCCTTTATATTTTTCTCTCATAAGATCAAAATCTATATCTGAAACAAATCCTTCACCTCTTAAAACTTTTCCGTAAGCAGGTTCCAACCCAAAAGCATCGTTTTCAAGTATTAAAACCTGCTTGAATATATCGTTAACCTCTTGAGAGAAAAGAGAGAAAGATATAAGAATTATGAAAACAAATAAAAATTTTTTCATTTTTTAAAAATCGCTATAGGTATCAAAACAACATAGGCAAGAGTTAGAAGTACCGGAGCAACTTTCAAATCACCTTTTGAAAGAAGAAAATATCCTGAAACGATAAATAGTAATGACAGAAAAAATATTGAAACACTTAACTTCGAGAAGGTAACCCCTTTTGAATCATTTTTCATCAAATCATTTTTTTCTTTCATCAAAACTCCTTTTTAACAAAATCCGTATTTTTTACATAATATAGATCAAAATTCAATCTATTTTTTTTAAACGAAATCTTCCCAGAGATACCTTTATAATCTTCTATTTTTTTTACATACTCATTTATCCCTCTTCTATCTTTAATCCCATTGTTCAACAAACCTGATAGGAACTTGAGAAGATCATATGAGAGAATCGAAAATCTATCAGGTTCATCTATATATTTTTTATAATAGTTCATTTTGAAACTCTGTAGATCTGGAGATAGTTCGCTTGCTATTTTAGGATAGACAATATAAGTTTTTTTTAGATAATCTTTTGCAAGTCTTATAAGATTTTCATTGTACCATAGTGAAGAACCGTAAATATAGCAATCTATATCTTTAAATGTTAGCTGTGTGGTTAAAAGTATAGCATCCTCATAATTGGTTGGAAGATATATAGCATCAAAATTCATCTTCTCAATTAAACTTATTTTTTCTATAAAATCCTGAGTTCCAGGATTATATACTATATCAAAAACCACGTTTATTCCCAACTTTTTCGCTTCCCTTTTGAAAGCACTACTCAAGCTTCTTCCAAAAGAATCATCAGGATAAATGATTCCAACATTTTTTATGGACGAATCTTTTTCCATAACCTGAGCTGTAAATATAGCTTCTTCAACAAGAGTTCTATTCAAAAGAAAAATATTATTTTCAAAATTGAGAAGATCCCCATCAGTTGCGGTTGGAGAGAAAACTGGTAAAGTTTTACCATTGTAAAGGTATGCACCTACAATTGCGGTTTCTTGACTCGTAAGAGGTCCTATAACTGCGACATAACTTTTATCTTTGAAAATTGAATCTATCAAATAAACCGTTTT
The DNA here is from genome assembly GCA_001508335.1 of candidate division TA06 bacterium 32_111. Taxonomy (GTDB): domain Bacteria; phylum Hydrothermota; class 32-111; order 32-111; family 32-111; genus 32-111. The sequence goes on along the minus strand of LGFX01000008.1, from coordinate 20,741 downwards.
AAAACTACTCCCTTCAGTATCAAAAACGTCAAAATTGATATTCTCCTCTTCACTCGCTATAGCACAACCTCTAAGGACCTGTTCGCCGAATCTTGCCATATCTCCAGTTAGCTGCAAAAGCAATGCAATTTTTAATTTCGATCTTTTTGTTTCAACTATCCCAAACAGTTCCCTCTTTGTTTCCTCAGAATCTGAATACTCTTTAATAAGTTTTTGTTTGAAAATTTCTGATTTTTCAAGGTCACCTTTTTCTTTGTAAATCTTATACAGAGTTAACAGAATCAAAGGGTTTATATTATCATCACTGAAATTATAATAGATATATTCAAGTTCAGATTCGTTAAGATACCTTTTGATAAGATTTTTTAAATTTTTTAAAGCGTTACTTTTGTTTATGGAATTTTCATCCGAAAATTTAAAAACCTCATAGATCCATTTGAAAGATTCGAAATATAGTTTCTTTTTTATATAAACATTTGCCATCTCAACTCTTATGTTGTTTGTAACAGAATCATGGGGGAATTTTTCGGAAAGGAACTCGGCGTATGTGACTTTGTTATTAAAATATTGTAAAGGGCATTTTCTGATAAAATTTACAACAAGGTCCTTTGTCCTTAAATTTTCTGGATAATTTGTAATAAAAAGATCGATTATCTTTACCCCGTTTTCAAAATCGTTGTTTTCTATAAATTTTTTCCCATCAAGATAAAGTTTATCTATATCCTGAGCAAAAAGTATTAAAGATAAAATTAAGATTACTGAAAATTTAAATACTTTTGATCTCATAAGTGTAACTCATATCAGAACTTTTTTTAAGCATAGCTGAAACTGAACAGTATTTATTATAAGATAACTCTATCGCCCTTTCCACCTTGTCTTTTTCAATACCGCTACCTTCAAAATGATAATGTATATTAATTCTTGTGTAAATTTTTGGGTGTTCATCCGCCCTTTCACCTGTGACGGTTACTTTAAAATTTTTTACATCCTGTCTCATTTTTTTTAAAATGGATATAACATCCATTCCAGTGCAACCAGCAAGTGAAACTAAAAGAAGTTCCATCGGAGAAAAATTGTTTTTCATCACCTCTTCATCTTTAGAGGAGTTCATAACTATTTCATATTCTCCTTTTTTAGAGAAGAACCTTAAATCTTCCTTCCATTCTACTTCAACTTTTTTTGTCATTTTTTCTCCTTATTTTCCAATATTTTCATATTATAATTTAATTTTTCCTCCGGTTCAAGATAATCGATTATCAAAATTCCATTTAGATGATCAACCTCATGCTGGATGGCTCTTGCATAGAGCCCTTCGAAACTGCCTTCCTTCTGATTACCATTTTCATCAGAGTATTTAACTTTCAGTGATTTACTTCTTAAAATGTTTACTGTAAGTTCTTCGAAAGACAAACATCCCTCAAACATCTCTTCCTTATCATCTGAAAGATAGGTTATGACTGGATTTATCATAATGTAAAGTTGCTTTTCATCACCGATAAGTATTATCCTTTTTGTTATCCCTATCTGGTTTGCAGCAAGACCGATCCCTTCTTCTAAAAGCATCCCTTCTTTCATAGTTTTTATTATATTCTTTAAAGATCTGTCAAAATCCTTTATCTCTTCAGATTTAATTCTCAAAACAGGATCTGGATATTTTCTAATTTTTTTCATCGTCAACCACCTTTATTCCAAGTTCTTTTAACTGTTTTTCCGAAACATAATCGGGAGTATTTTCCATAAGACCAATGCCGTTTAAAGTTTTTGGAAATGCTATAACATCTCGGATATTTTCCTTTTTCAATAGAAGTGAAACCAATCTATCTATACCTGGAGCTATTCCTCCATGGGGAGGAGCACCATACTTAAATGCTTCAAGAAGAAAACCGAACTTCTCTTCGAGTTCGCTCTCACTCATTCCGATTATCTTCATAATCTCCTTCTGAATGTTTCTATCATGTATCCTTATACTTCCTGAAGCGAGTTCAACTCCGTTGCAAACAAGATCATAGGTATCAGCCTTTGCTTTCAAAGGCTCCTTTGAAATTATATCGAGATGCTCTTTCTTAGGCATTGTGAACATATGATGACAGGTAACATACCTTTTCTCTTCCTCATCATACTCGAAAAGAGGAAAATCAACTACCCATAAAAAATTGAATTCATTTTCATCATATAGTTTTTTCATAGAAGCAAGTTTTTTCCTCAACATACCAAGGTATTCAAGAGTTCTTTTCTTTTTACCGCTTATAAAAAGTATAATTCCTTTCGTAACATTAAAAAGATTCTCTTTAAAATATTTCGCAACAGGTCCAGACATGGTGGAACCCTCTAACTTTAAATAGGTGATACCACTTCCACCTGTTGATTTTATAAAATCGTTTAAAACATCTATCTCTTTTCTTGTAAGTTCATTTTCAAATAGTATTCCTCCAGTATACTCTGAATCATTGAAAACTTTAAAATCTGTTTTTTTAACAATCTCAGAATAATCCTTTATCTTCAGATCAAATCTCAGGTCAGGTTTATCAGAACCATACATTTCTAAAACCTCATCGTATGTTAACCTTTTAAAAGGTATTGGAAGTTCAGTTTTAAAAATTTCCTTGAAAATCCTTCTCATCAAATTTTCAACAAGAGAAAGTATATCATCCCTTTCAACGAAAGACATCTCTATATCGAGTTGTGTAAACTCAGGTTGTCTGTCAGCTCTCTGATCTTCATCCCTGAAACATCTTGCTATTTGAAAATATCTGTCAAATCCAGCAACCATCAAGAGTTGTTTGTAAATCTGAGGGGATTGGACAAGAGCATAAAATTTACCTTTATTAATCCTTGATGGAACAAGATAATCCCTTGCTCCTTCTGGAGTGGATTTTGACATTATAGGTGTTTCTATTTCAACAAAACCTTCTTCAAACAAAAAATTTCTTATTGTTATTATTATTTCAGATCTCAGAATAATTGTCTCGTTCATACACCCTCTTCTGAGATCAAGATATCTATATTTTAATCTCAATTCCTCTCCAACCTTTATATCATCATCTAAAACGAAAGGTAAAACTTCGGATCTATTCATTATTTTAACTTCTTTGAGATCTATTTCTATCTCACCTGTCTTCATATCACTATTAACCATATTATCTGGTCTTTTTTTAACAACACCTTTTATCTGGACAACATCTTCACTTCTCAGTCCTTTAACGAGTGGCATGAGTTCCTTTCGATCCGTAAAGACCTGAACTATTCCACTCCTATCACCCAAATCAATGAAAACTATATTTCCATGATCCCTCACTCTTTTTATCCATCCTACCAAATTTATTTCTTTCCCTAAAAATTCAAGATCAACATAACCACACATGGTACTTCTTAAAGATGTACTAAACATTTATTCTCCATTTTTAATCTCTTTTAAAAGATCCTCTAAATTCAAAATGATCTCTTTCTGTAAACTCGTTTTCATATTCTTTAAAGAAATTTTTCCTTTAGCCAACTCATCCTCTCCAATTATAATAACATATTTTGCTTTCTTTTTTGAAGCCAAACTTAAAAGTTTGTTTATCCTACCTTCATTTAAAGATATATCAGATTTTACCCCATTCTCTCTTAATATTTTAATAATCTCAAGACCTTTTTTGAAAGTTTCACCGCCAAAATGAACTATAAAAATATCTAAAGAACTGGAATCTAAAAACTTCTCCTTAACATCCTCAGATATTGAGAGAACAAGTCTTTCAACACCCCCTGCGAACCCAACACCAGTTATCTCTTTTTTGAATATTTCATCCTTTTTATACCTGTATCTCCCCCCACCTATCAAAGTTGATTGTGAACCTAATTTCCCACCAGTTTCAACAAACTCAAAAACACTCTTTTCGTAATAGTCAAGTCCTCTAACTATATCTGGATCAACTATAAAATCTATACCATTTTTATTCAAAAAATCTTTCAAATCTTCAAAATCTTTTTTGCAATCATCACATAGATTATCCAGTATCTTAGGCCCTGCTGATGTTACCTTTTTACACTTTTCATTCTTGCAATCGAAAACTCTCAGAGGATTAGTCTCAACCCTTCTTTTACAATCAACACAAAGGTTATCCTTCTCTTTCCTCAAGTAATCTTTTAAATTTTCAAGGTAAGGTTTTCTACAAATATTACACCCAATACTATTTATATGTAATGAATGACTGACATTGAAATGTTTTAAAATATTTTCACCAAGCTCTATAACCTCTCCATCCATATATTTGTTGAAATCACCTATATATTCGCAACCATACTGATAGAACTCCCTCAACCTCCCCTTTTGTGGTCTCTCATGTCTAAAAACTTTTGTGAAGTAGAAAAATTTATTAAAAACCGAAGATTCCAAAATTTTTTTCTCAGATAAACCAGCCATAAGTGGCGCGGTTTCTTCGGCTTTCAGAACTATGCTCTGCGAATTTGAAACAACTTCAAACATCTCTTTTTTAACGATATCACTCTCAGAACCTATGCTTCTTTTAAAGATCTCTACTGGTTGTAGAAGCGATGACTCAACATAATTGAATCCTGATAATTCAAAAATCTTTTCAATTTCCTTTTTTAAAGTATAAAAAAATAAAGAGTCTTCAGGTAGAAGGTCATAAGTTCCTCTAATTTTTTCAAATGCCATCCGTCCTCAACTTTTTAAAGTTAAAAAGCAAATACAAAAGAAAAACACCAGACAAATTTGCGAAAAGATCAAAGAGAGAGCAACTCCTAGATTTTAAGAATATCTGATGTATTTCATCAAACATTCCGATCAAAAATACTATAAGAAAAGTTAATCTTAAATTAAATTTAAAATTTTTTTTTAAATCATTTTTAACTGCAAACATTATCAAAGATGCTAAAATTAAATATTGAACAAAATGGTAGATTTTGTCAAGATTCAATCCAACTATTTTAAAAATTACTCCATCTCTCTCTAAAAAGAATCTCCTTAAATTTAAAGTTATTCTCTTCAAAAAATTTCCATTATTCATTTCATCGTTAAAATTCACAGAACCTACAAAAAAAATGAAAAGTGTCCAAAATGATGGCAATGACCACAAGAGAATTCTCTTAAATTTCAAGATCTTTGAGTTCCTTCACAAAAGTTTCTTTTATTTCCATTTCATCCTTTGAACTTAATATTCTTTGTTTAAAATTTTTTGATGATAACAGCCTTTTTAAATAACCTAAAAGTTCAAGGTACTTATTTTTCAGATCTGGAGAAAAAAGTATGATGAATAAGAATTTAACATTATCGTTATCGTTCAAAATTATTCCCTTCTCGGAAAACCCTATGAAAACGATTATTTCGTTATTTTCTTTCTGTTCATCTTTAAAAAAAACTGAATCATCGAAAAGAAAAGGTTGCAGAAGGAACTGGTCATTAAAAAGATTTTTAATTTTTTGTTCAATATATCTTTCATCAAAGAATTTTTCCTTTAAAATTTTTCTAAAAGAGTCATCAAGACTCTCGTCTCCTAATTTTTTTACAACTATTTCAATTTTGTCTGTCCCACTCTCATTCATAATATATACTTCTTTCTATCACCAGTTATACTTATCTCTTTGATTTTTGATTTTACAAAATTCGCATCTATCACAATATTTTTGGGTGTATAATCTTTTCCTTTGAACATTATATCTTCTAAAACTTTATTTACTATGGTTCTCAACCTTCTTGCTCCAATATCCTCAAGTTTCTGGTTATACTCTTCTGAGATGGAGGATATAAGTTCAATTGCATCATCTGAAAATTCTAAGTCGAGCCCATCAACTTTTAAAAGATTTCTATACTGTTTCAATATTGAATTGCGTGGCTCTTTAAGTATTCTAACAAAATCATCTTTCTCTAACCTATCAAGTTCAACCCGAACAGGGAATCTACCTTGAAGTTCTGGCATGAGGTCGGAAACAGAGGTATTTGAAAAAGCCCCTGCTGCAATAAAAAGTATATGTCCAGTTTTAACGGAACCATATTTTGTCATAACAGTGGTTCCTTCAACTATTGGAAGGAGATCCCTTTGAACTCCACTCCTTGAAACATCTATTCCAGATCCTTTATCTGTGGCTATAATTTTATCTATCTCATCAATAAAAACTATACCAAAATTTTCAACTCTATCTTTCGCTAAATCTATCAATTTATCCCTATCTATCTTTTTATTTATTTCTCTTTCCTTTACTATCTCTTTTGCATTTTTTACTTTAACTTTCTTTCTTTTCGTTCTTTTTGGGGAGAGGTCTTTGATGAATTCCTGAAAAGACTCAAGGGAATCGAGTCCAGGAACAGCAAATATATCAAACATAGGTCTGTCATTTTCCAAAACACTTATCTCTATTTCCCTATCATCCATTATTCCATCTCTGTACATCTGTTGGAATTTTTTCTTGGAACTTTCCTCGTAAGATTCAAAACCAGGAAAGATTATGGAAAGGATTTCATTTTCTACGTTTTGCGAAACTTCATTTTCAAGCTGGCTATACATCTCTTTGAAAACCATATCATAACCTATGTTCATAAGATCTCTTATTATAGATTCAACATCTTTTCCAACATATCCTATCTCTGTAAATTTGGTAGCCTCTACTTTTATAAAAGGTGCTTTCAAAATCATCGATAACCTTCTCGCTATCTCCGTCTTACCAACTCCTGTAGGACCAATCATTATTATATTGCTTAAAAAAATATCCTCCCTCAACTTTTCATCTACAAGTTTCCTTCTGATCCTGTTCCTTACAGCTATAGCAACCTGCTTTTTTGCTTCATTCTGTCCAACGATGTATTTATCCAATTCGTTAACTATATCCTTTGGATCCAGTTCCATCTCTTTGTTCATTTCAAAACCTCAATGGTTAAATTGTCGTTTGTGTAGATACAGATCTCTGAAACAATCTTTAAAGAGTTAACAACGATCTCCTCTGCAGTTAAATTTGAATACCTTAAAAGTGCTCTGGATGCGGCATAAGCGTAAGCACTTCCAGAACCTATCGAAACAATTCCATCATCAGGTTCTATAACATCTCCTTTTCCTGAAATAATAAGCGAATGTTCCTTATCCATAACAACAAGCATTGCCTCAAGCTGTCTTAAAATTTTATCCTGTCTCCACTCTTTGGTTAAATCCGTAGCAGCCTTTATTATATCACCTTTAGAATTTATAAGGTATCTTTCAAATTTATCAAAAAGGGTTAAAGCATCAGCAACTGAGCCAGCAAAACCTGCGAGGACTTTTCCTTCGTAAAGTCTTTTAACCTTTTTAGCACCTTTTTTTACAATAGTTTCACCTAAGGTGACCTGCCCATCGCCTCCCATAACTATAACACCATCCTTTCTAAGTCCAAGTATTGTAGTTGATCTAAACATATATCACTCCAAAAATTTAAACAAATAATTTATTCTTGCGTTTAACTTCAAATAACTCAAATTTTCAAAAATCTTTTCTTTTAAAATTTCAACGATCTCTTCTTTATCCTTATAAAAAATCAACAAAAAAATCAAAAGTTCACTTTTTACCAATATATTCTTACCAGGACTGATATTCAAAAGTTTATTCAAAAAATTTTCAAATATCTCTTTTTTTACCTCTTTTTTATTATTTATTATAAAGTTTATCACTAAAATTTCTAACTTATTTATTATATCCTTTTTATTAAAATAATCAAGTTTTCTGTTTGGGATAAAACCTTCAATTATATCAAGTTTTACGCTGTGTAACTTAATATGATCCGGAATCCTTTCATTCTTTGCAAAAGTTTTGTAAAGTTCCTTTCTATAGTACCTCGATTTGTTAAAATCATAAATGTTAAAATAAAGATGAGAAAGATTATTAAGAATATTCCTTTTAAAATTTAAGTTGTTCTTAACAACTTCCCCAGCAAGTAGCGAGGAGAAAAGGTCAAGTGAAGTTGAAAAATCTCCAATTTTTGAATATAAGACTGCGAGATTTAGATATAAACTCTGTAAAGCGTTTTCCATATTCGAATATTTAAAGATCTCGAGTGCCTTGTTGTAGTTATCCAAAGAAAGTTCATAATTTTCCATATCATCGTAAAGTATCCCTAAACTCATATAAACCTTTCCAAGGTCTCCTATAAAGTTATTCTTTTCGCAGTTTCTCTTACATCTTTCAAGATGAAAGAGAGCTTTTTTGTAATTCTCAACCAATGTTTCATAATTTCCCATAAGAAAATCGTATGTCATTTTCTGTCTGTTATCTAAACCTTTATAATCTATTTTGTTTGAAAAGTTTTCGAATTTTTTTAGTTCAAGATGGTTATAGAGAAAACTCAAATATAAAAGTTTCTGATTATCCGTTATACACAATTTCCAATTTATCTTTTTCCCTTTCAAGAGGTCCAACAAAAACTTTATATCATTCCTCTTAGCCTCCTTTTTAATCTTCTGACAACATATTTCAGCACCATTCAAATTCCCTTCCGCGATATAAATTTTTGACATTATTATTAACTTCCTTTCATCCTCTCCATTTATTTTTTTGATCATTTTTTTTGAAAGTAAATTATCACCATAGTAGTATAATTTCTCTGATATCTTTAAAAGGTTTTTATCATCTTTTTTCAACAATCTAAATTTAAAATCTTCAAAAGTTTTTATAGTTTCAGGATATTTTCTCTCAATTCTGTATTTATTGGTAAGATAAAAATAGAGAGGAGGATAAAGGTATCTATAAAAACCTTTTATATTCTTCAAAACCATCCTGTTTGATAAAATATCCAATATTTTAAGTTCTTCCTTACTTTTTATTTTTTTAAAATCTATCAAGAGTCCAAATTTTAAAATACTTTTAATATTTGATTCAACATCATCTTCGAGATCGAAATCATCGTTCAAATATTCAAGAATATCGATTTCAAAAAGTTCTTTCTTCTCTTTTAAAAATTTTGATAGAAGGAACCTGTTTCCGGTTGTAATATCGAATAAAAAGTTCAATAGGAATATAGATTTTTCTTTTAAAAAGATTTCAAAACTTCTTGAAATCTCATCAAGATGAAGGTTTTCTATGACGAATTCTCTATACTCTCCCCTTTTTAAATTGTTTAAAATCTTTACAAGATTTTTATCTTTTTCAACAAATATAGGATTATAGAAAAAACAAACATTCTTTTCAGGGATACTTTCAAGACTTTGCTTGTAATCTATAAAAGAAAAATCAGGGTATTGTTTCTCGAGTATATTTTTTAGAAAAGTTTTACCTGCTCTAAAGCCACCTTTAACTATAACATTTTTTCCCTCACTCAGACATTTTTTTATCTCTCTTTCACACTTGAAAGGTATTTTTATGTCTTCGACTCTTCCCTTTTCAAAAACTGTTATACAATTCTTTCCTTTCTCCTTTGAAGAGTATAAAGCGTTATCAGCATTTTCAAATATCACCTCAATATTTTCCACATCACCTTCGGAAACTCCAAAAGAGAGAGTTATTTTTATCATTGTGTTGTTAAAAATTATTGGACTTTTTTCGATTCTTTCTTTGAAAATCTCAAGGAATTTTAAAAAATCATCCTTTGTTTTTAATGATGATATAAGAATAAACTCATCTCCACCATACCTTATAGGGAAATCACCTTTTGTAATTAAATCAACAAGAGTAGTGGAAACTTTTTTTAAAATATAATCTCCAGTAAGATGCCCATGAGTATCGTTTATATTTTTAAAATTATCAATATCAAAGATGGTAAACAAAATTTTACCTGATAGGAAATTTTTAAGGTTGTTAAAAAATCTTTTATTAAATATACCTGTTAAATCGTCATAATATACGAGTTCCAACCCTTTTAACTTTTCTTCCACTCCCATAAAAATATTATAAATTCTATTAAGAAAAAGTCAATTTTATATCTCACCCCAATTTTTACCCTTCTTTATATTCACTTTCAATATTTTATCGAAAGGTTCTATTTCGACCATACATTTTTCAAGTGTTTTAGAATATTTTTCAAACATATCCTCTTCCAACTCAAAAATAAGTTCATCGTGAACAGTTAAAATCATCATTATATCTTTTTTACCTTTAATTTTTTGAAAAACTTTTTTTATCGCTATCTTCATGATATCCGCTGCTGTCCCCTGTATTGGAGTGTTTATAGCCATCCTTTCACCTCCCATTCTAACGGTTTTATTCTGTGAAAGGATCTCGGGAATATACCTATACCTCCCAAAATATGTTTTAACATAACCTGCACGAGTTGCCTCTTTTATAGTTTCCTCTATCCACTTTTTAACTCCGCTGTACTCTTCAAAATACTTGTTTATAAAATTCTCAGCATCCTTTTTGGGAATCCCAAGTTCCTGACTCAACCCATAAGATGTTTTACCGTAAAGAACTGAAAAGTTAACAACTTTTGCGATACCACGTCTTTTCTCATCTATATCTTTGTAATCTATGTTAAAGATATATTTTGCGGTTTCGTTATGAATATCCTTTCCCTCCTGAAAAGCTCTATTGAGATTTTTATCTTTTGAAAGAAAAGCAAGAACCCTGAGTTCTATCTGGGAATAATCTAAAGAGAGAAAAATGTTCTTTTTGTCTCTAACTATGAAACCACCCCTTATTTCAGGTGGAACATTTTGAAGGTTTGGATTTCTTGAAGAGAATCGACCTGTTGCAGCAAACGATTGTTCAAAAGTGGTGTGTATTATATCTTCCTTCTCACATAAAGATATTATCGGAACAACATAACCTTTTAAAAGTTTTGAAAGTTCTCTATGTCTTATAAGAAAATCTATGATAGGATGAATACCTTTAAGGTTTAAAAGTGTTTCATAATCTGTAGAAAAACCTGTTTTACCTTTCTTAACTGGTTTCAGATCCAACTTTTCAAAAAGCAACTCTGAAACCTGTTTAGAAGAGTTAACATTGAATTCTGTCCCTGCTAATTTAAAAATCTTTCTTTCTATCTCTTTTAATTCATCCTCTATATTTTTCTTTTTATTTTTGAAAAAATTTAAATCAACTTTTATTCCATTATTTTCCATTCCAACTATTGCTGGAATGATAGGGAGTTCTATATTTTTATAAATCTCGAAATTTATATCCTTCTTTGCATCCTGAATAAACTTATCCTTAATATTAACAAACTTAACAAGTAAATCTTTTTTAGGAAAATCATCAAAATTTTCAGAATAATACTCTTCAATGATTCTACTTATTTTTGTACTTTTCAACTGTGTCTGTCTTAAAGTGTGTATATCTATTATCTCGTTATCATCTTCTTTATCTAAAATTTCAAAAAAATTTTTCACATTTTCGAAAATAAGCGTCTTACCAGAAATATTTTTAATCTCTCTTATCCCTTCATCTTTCCCTGTTTCATAGATCCCCTTATAAGATCCAAATAAGATTTTATCTCCATCCTCGAAAATGACTATGGATTCATCCTTCAAAATTTCATCTACAAAAAGTAATTCGTTCAATTTAAACTCTTCATTTCTGGCATCCTCTTTTACCTTTAAATTTTTAAGTTGAGAAAAAATCTGATATTCTTTGAATATCTCTTCTAACTTTTTATGGTCTTTATCCTTTATTTTAATATCATCAATAGTTACATCGATATTCACATCATTTTTCAGTTTTATCAACTCTCTATACCTTTTTAGTTCATCAATATTTTTCAAAAGTTTCTCTTTTATTTTTTCATTTTTTAAAATTTCAGGATTTTTAAAGAAATCATCAAGAGAATTTATCTCCTCAAGAATCTTTACAGCAGTTTTTGGACCTATACCTTCTATTCCAGGCACATTATCCACACTGTCACCAATCAGAGAGAAATAATCTATTATCTGTTCTTTTTTTATATTGAGTTTTTTTTCAATCGCTTTCCTGTCAAAAATAGGATACTCACCATTTTCCTTTTTCGGATATATTATATTTATTTTTTCATCAATAAGTTGCCCCATATCCTTATCACTTGTGACAATATAAATTTGTTTAAAATGATTGTAGAATTTTTTACACAAACTCGCTATAAGATCATCTGACTCGTATCCTTTAGAGGAAAGAATATTTATTCCAAGTGCTTTAACAATTTCGTATATAACAGGGATCTGGGAAAGTAACTCATCTGGAACTTTCTGTCTTCCAGCTTTATAATCAGTATAAAGTTCGTGTCTGAATGTTGGTTCTTTCAAATCTATAGTACAAGTGATATAATTTATTTTTTTTGAATCTATAAGATCCATCAAAAAATTTGAAGTTCCATAAATCGCTGAAGTATTTTGACCTTTGGAATTTCTCAAAGGGTTTCTTATGTAAGCAAAAAAATTTCTGTATATTATGTTTGTTAGATCCAAAAGAAAAAGTTCATTTTTCAAATGTAAAGCCTTTCATTTACGATTATTTTTAACACATTTTCAGGAACGAGTCCATCAACTCTCACCCCTTCCTTTAAAAGTCCCCTTATCAAAGATGATGAAATCTCTATCACTGGATTATCAACATTTATTGCATCCTTAAAGAAAATTCTGTCGTATTCAAATTTTTTACAGTATCTCCTGGTTATGATAAAGTTTACATACTTTTTCAACTCATCATACCTATGCCATTTTATTATATTGTATGCCTCATCTTCACCAATTATCAAAAAAAGATCATCATTTCTGTGATTTTCCTTCAATTTTTTTATGGTGTATATTGTGTAGGAAGGCAAAGGTAAAGAACCTTCTATGTCTGAAACTAAAACATCGGAAAATTTTTTGAAGGCTTCAGTTGCCATGGTAAGTCTTATACCAAAAGGAGTTGAATACTCTTCCTTTAAAGGTTGTCTGTAAGTTGGAATAACAATTATCCTATCAACATACTTTTTATCTAAAATATACTGAATTGAAAATATGTGCCCTATATGAACAGGATCGAACCCTCCACCAAAAATTCCTATTTTCATAAAGAATTTGAAATTTTATCTATTATCTTTTTACTATCTCTATAATATTTACTATTTTCACTCACCTTTTGAAGTATTTCCAAAGATTTTTGGTAATCTTTATTTTTGTAAAGTGCTCTACCATATGAAAAATAGTATCTATCTTTAAGGTCATTTTTAAGATTGTTTTCATCAACAAGTTGATAATAAATTATAGCGGATTTATACTTTTTACCTTTATAGTAAAAATCACCTGTATGCAACTTCTTCTCCTCAATTCTTGAGAGTAGTAGATTCAACAAAGAATCTATTTCATTCTTTCTCTCATCATCAAAATACTCTACCAAAAATTCTCTCATGACCCCTATCGCTGAAAAAGTTAAACTCTGATCGAACTGATACGGTGGAGAGATTTTATAATATGATATACAAAGTTTATAAAGTGCATCCTTTTTCAAATTATAATTCTTATAATTCTTTAAAAAGTATTCAAATTCAACTATCGATTCAGTGTAAGATTTTTTATTGAAATATGAATCTGCAAGGTAGTATTGTGCAAGTTCAGTTCTCTTTGTTGCAGGATATGTAAAGATATATTTTTGAAAAAAGTCTATAGATTTATTCCATTTTTTTTGTTCATAAAAATTGTAAGCTTTCTTGTAAAGTTCTTCATCGGAAACGTCCATCATCGATAACTTTTCCTTTTTAGCACAGGAATTAAAAAAAAGGAGCGAAAAGAGTATTAGGAGTAGATATAAACTTTTTTTCATTGCATTTTCCTTCTAAGAATTTCTTTTAGTTTTTTGTTTGCCTCATCGAGATTATCGGATGAACCGTAAACTTTAACATCAGAGTACTCTTTAACTTTATTGTAATGGAATATAGCTTTCTCAAAATCATTTAATTCAAAATATATATTTCCTACATAAAGATGTGCATCGTCAAGCAAAGATTGAGGAAGAGGTTTATTTATAAAATCGAGAAAAAGGTTTAAAGCATCGTCATAATTTTTTTTATCGTATTTGTCTTTTGCTATATAAAACTTCAATTCCCCGGCAATAACTTTGAAATCAACATCACCTATTGAACCTTCTTTTGAAAATTCATCTGAAGCCTTTTGAGCAAACATAAGTGCTGTGTCAAATTTTTCTTCACTCTTGTATATATCTATAATCATTTTGTAAACATTTATCTTTTCAAAAGAGGTGAGTGGAATGTTTAGTGAGTTGTTCAACATAGATTTTGCTTTTTGAAAGTCACCGTTATCAAAGAAATATTTCCCCATATGGTAGAAACCGATATTTATATCATAGTTTGGATTCATTTCAATTATTTTAAGCCAGTATTTTATAGAGTTTGCAGTGTAACCTTTCATAAAATCTGTCATGGCTATATTGGAATAGGATTGTAAAACCTTTCCTTTCAAGGATGGATCTTTTTCAAGAGCAAGAAGGTAAAAGGAATCAGCAACGGAAAGTTTTCTCAAATCTTTATATGCCTGTGCAAGGTTGTAATAATCGGTTCCAGTTTTTTTACTTTTATTTTCAAGTATATTTATAACTTCAAAATACTTTTTTTCAGACAACATCTTTTCAATTTTATCGTCGTTACCTTTTGAGCATGAAGTTACAAATAATAACGAGATGATTAAAAGTGTAAGTAACCTGTTAAAATCTTTCATTTATAATGTAACCTTTTCTAGAAATCTTGTGATAAGTTTTTTGAGATTCTCTTCAGCTTTTTTTGCGTTGTTGACAACATATTCAAAAGATACTGGTTCCATATGATCTGGAAGTCCCATATCGGTTATTACTGAGAATCCTACAACTGGAATATTCATGTGTTTTGCAACAAGTGCTTCTGGAACTGTTGACATTCCAACTGCATCAGCACCGAGTACTCTTATCATTCTGTATTCAGCACCAGTCTCAAGGTTGGGTCCCTGTATAGCAAGATAAACTCCCTTTCTTAAAGGTATCTTGACTTCCAATGCTGCCTCTTCAGCAATCTCCTGATATTTTGGGGGATACACTTCAAATCCATCAGGAAATCTAGGCCCAAGTTGATCAAGATTTTTCCCTCTCAAAGGATTACCTGGTAGAAAATTTATGTGATCCGTTATAAGCATTATCTCACCAGCTTTAAACAGAGGGTTGACTCCACCTGCAGCATTCGAAACTATTAAAAGTTTTGCTCCAAGATAAAGCATAACTCTAACTGGGAAAGTTATGGTCTGGAAATCATACCCTTCATAAAAATGGAACCTTCCAGCCATTGCGATAACCCTTTTACCTGCAAGTTCTCCATATATCAATTCACCTGCATGACTTTCAACTGTTGAAATCGGGAAATCTGGAATATCCTTATATGATAATTTCGCCTTAACTTCTATTATTTTAGCAAGTTCAGACATACCTGTTCCAAGGATGATGGCTACCTCAGGATTAATGAAACCTTTCTCTTTCAAGAATTCAGATGTCTTTTTTATTTTCTCCATCATTTTCACCTTCCTTTTTGATTTGACTGAATAGAGAACCTAAATTTATTATTTTTTCTGGTTGTTCCCTCAAAACTTTGTTTATCTCATTAACCTCGATTTTATGTTCAACAACTTCCTGATCAAGTGTTTTAAAATATGATTCAAGTATTCCCCTGAATCTTGATAAAAAATTATTTTTTAAGGTTATTAAACTTTTTATCTCATTTTTAAGATTGTTAAGTTCTTCCTTTGAACTCTGAAGGTATGCTTCAGCCTCAAGTTGTGCATTCTTTTTTATAAGTTCTGCCTCTTTCAAAGCGTTGGCTCTAAGTTCAGAAGAACTTTTTGTTGCTGACGTTAAAGTTTCCTGTAAAGTTCTTTCAAGATTTCTATACCTTTCAAGTTCTTTTGAGAGGTTTTCAATCTCCTCTTTAAGAGAGTAATTCTCTTTTAAAAGTTCCTCTAACTGCTCAGAAACTGTATTTAAAAATGTTGTTACTTCATTAATATCATAACCTTTAAGTGATTTTTTGAATTCTTGCTTTTTTATTTCCAAAGGAGTTATATCCATTTTTCCTCCTATGTGAAAAATTATTATATACCACGACAAAAAAAAATCAACAATTTAGAAAATAAACAAAATTTTAACCCAAGTGACATTTTTTAGGGAATTAAAAAATCTATTTTTTGAAAAATATTTTAATTCGATATAGGAACTCCTTTACTTATGAACAATTTCAAAAGTATCCAATAAATTCATTGTTATCTCACTATTGATTCATACCACTAAGGGAGATAATCCCCTTACCAACTTTTTATATTTTTCATTTTCACTTTTTTTGCACATCAACCAATAGGAAAAATAATCAACAATATATTCCACCCAAAAAATATCGCGGAATCAAGTACCACATCTATTTTATATTTAGAAATCTACCAGTAGTTTAATATTAAACCATTTACATATTTGGAATTTTTACTTAATCTAAATGGTCAGAATTCTGTTATGAATTTAATATATTTTTCATTTTCAAAATCATATTTTATTTCCAATATTGTATTATTATAGTTTTCTGAATATGAGAGAAATGTATTGTTATTATTTCTAGTCTTATA
This sequence comes from candidate division TA06 bacterium 32_111, assembly GCA_001508335.1. Classification (GTDB taxonomy): domain Bacteria; phylum Hydrothermota; class 32-111; order 32-111; family 32-111; genus 32-111. The sequence goes on along the minus strand of LGFX01000008.1, from coordinate 4,249 downwards.
AAACTTCATATCACTATCTATTGTTATTCTGAATTTTTTATCGTAAGATATAAAATATTTTCTATTATACACATTGAGCAATGAAGGAGAATAATTTTTTAATAAAATTTTTATTCTCTCTGGAAGATCTGATTCATTAAAAACTTTATTTAGAATATTTATATTCAAATCATTATTCACAGAAAAAGATTCCAGTGTATAAGACTCTTTTCTACCTAATAGCCCATTTCTTATTTTTAATTCAAGAACAGGTTTTTCGATAAATCCGAAGGTTTCATTATACCATCTAATACGTATTTTTATTCTATTACTTGATCCGTCTACATGGTCATAATAATTTTTGTAATTGATAGTATCAAGATAAATATTGTTAATCTGCCTTTTATGAAAGATCTCTTTAAAAAATGCTGGATGAGTGTATAGGATACCCTCAATTATTTTATAATCGATATTTTCTATAACAAATTTTCTTTCATATCGCCAATTATAATTATTTTTTTCCACTACTCTTTCCATATTCATTGCCATACAGATATTCTTTCACATTTTCAAAATTTGGGGGGATTGCTTTATTATCAATTGATAAATATGATCCTTTTTCCAACATATAATGTTTTTCATATCCTGATATTTTTTCATTATTCACATAACAATATGCTTCCTGATATTCAGGTTTTTTCTGATAAATTGCATACCCGATTCTTGCTCCCTCTATATCAATATTACTAATAAAAACTTTTGAGAAATCTTTACTACTAATTGCTATTTCTCCGTTTTTTATAATAATATTCTCACATTTAATATTACTCACTTCCCCTGCACTTATGCCTTTATCTTGAGGATTTATAATAGAAGTGTTTAGTATTTCAATGTCACTTCCGGAAACATCTATTGCATCATTCCCGGGATTATTAAAATAACAATCAACAATTTTTCCTTTTACAAAATCACCATCGAAAGCATCTGCCTTTGTATTTTCAAATACACACTTTTCCAAAACAAACTCACTTCTTATTATATTGAGAAAATCATCTCCCATTATATTTGTATTAAATATACAAGAATGAAATTCAACATTGCTCTGATAAAATGTTAATGCTCCCGTTAATGACCAGTTATACTCTTTTGGATTTGATAGGTTTATAAATTCAGTAAATTGGAAAATGTTATTGTCAGAATTTATAATAACAATGCTTCCAGTAGAATCGGTTGATTGAACTATTATTGGACTATCTTCATTACCGTTAAAGACAAATGATGAACGAGAAATAATTTTAGCATTATTGATTATATTTATTTGTGTTCCTGGATTAACAATAACAGTATAATTCTCCGGAACAATAAGATTATCCTTTATTTCAACATCCTTATCAAAATATATTCTTTTATTCTTGTTATCTATTTTTAAATATGATTTTTTAGAAACATTGCTTTTTTGCAGCATTATATCTTTTTGAATAAAATCTCTATTTTCAATTGTAAAATCTTTTATTTTTGCTTTATATATTTTGTCCAATCCAAAAACGGTATATATAACATTACAGTTTTTTAAATTTTCTTTATTCAATTTTTTCTTATTATCAAATTCCACACTATAGAAACTAACAGGTTCGTACATTTTTTGGGAATTTATAAAAGTATTTCTCTTTGGTTTTATCAAACTATCTTTATATTCAATACCAATAATACTTAAAGGTAAAAATCCATTATTACCTATTTGAAGAACTATACTATTTTTATCAATTTTTTCAGTATACACAAGTAGTTTATTTTTTGCATCGAGTTTTTTTCTAATATAGAATTGATTGTAATATAGTATTTTCTTTTCATTATTAAATGAATACCAAGGAAAACTTTTATATAATATTTTCAGTTTGTTATTCATACTATCTTTTATTGAAGAAAAGAACATATTCAATAAGTTCTCATTAGAGTATTTGTTTAATGCGATTAGATACTCTTTTACAAAAGATGTATCTCCGAACAAGATTTTATACCATGTATGATTAATCATTCTTGTTCTAAAATCATTATTCTTTGTACCAATAAAATCATAGAAATTTTCAATATACAACCTTTCATTATCAAGAGAAAGAATATTCTGATTATCAAATCCAATCGGCTCTAATAAAGAAATAACAGGATTATAATAAAAACGAATATTCCATAAGCCAGCTGCATGATGATGTCCAAACAGATCGGTAACCGCAAACAATTCCGCAAGTTTTTTTACTTCAAATACTTTATTTATTGGTAATTTTCCTTTTTTATATTCTGCTAATAAATTAACTGCTACTTCAAAATTTTCTTTTAATGTTTTATTGTTGTTTAATTCTGATTCCTGAAATATCTCAATACTTGCAATGTTAAAATCCTGTTCACTCAATTTGAGGACAGGTCCTTCTCTTCTTTTATTATTCTCTATAAGTCTTTTATCGAAATGTTCTTCCAAAGCATAAATTCCTAAATCCTTCCCATTAATATGAACTTGAATGAAATTATATCTTAATGCAATAAAATCATTGTACTTTAAAAATTGATGAAATACCCATTCATTGAGATATCCACGTGTTCTGGGTAATTGAATGGAAAATTCTTTCATTCCTAAAATTGCATTATCTCCCTTTATTTTTATTCTAAAAGACCATTTGTCAGGGTCTATCCAATGATCTTTAAAATCACCTTTTAATCGCATTTTTATTTTATATTCTTTATTCTTGAATGTGAGTTTTGCAGGAACTTCATCTCTACAATCAGGAAATAACTGTTTTCTTTGAAGAGCAACTTCTCTATTATATGCAAGTTTTTGATAATCTAAATGTTTTATATCAATGTAAATTTGTTCTGGTTTTGCATTTATACTCTCGATCCAATGTGGGATAAACAATAATTTTGTTTTCAATACTCCCTTTATTACACTCTCAGCATCCTTTTGTTTTAAATCTTTATAAATAATTATACCAAAAAACATTCCTGAAAAGAATAAAACAAAAATTAAAATAATTATTAAAAAGATATCTATTTTTTTAGTGTTGAAAAGAGTTTTTAGAAGATTTCTGTTTTTATTAGAATTCTGTATCCTCATTATATAATACCCTTATTATCAATAAACGATATTTTTATGTCTTCATCTAATTTCTTTAACTCTTTTTTCATTTCTTCCATATTTTTATATTGATCAAATTCAACAATAAATGTTGCTTCAATTAAATTTTTATTGTCATCAAATCTTCTTAAATTTATTTCACGTGCATTCTTCTTTAATATTTCAATTATTTTTTCTAAATCAACTCTATCTCTTTTTTCAGAAACTATTGTTACTATTAAGTCTTGATTATATTCGATTTTATGTAATAGATGCCTTATCCATATTATAAAGAATACAAAAAACATTGCAACAATTGTAATTATCATTTGATTAGCTCCCATACCAAGACCAATTGCTAAACATAAAAACAAGTATGTGAGTTCCTCAGGCTCTTTTATTGCAGATCTGAATCTCACTATTGATAATGCTCCAACCAATCCTAAGGATAATGCCAGGGAAGACTTCACTATACTTATTACCAGCATTGTTGTTACAGCAAGAAGTATAAAATTACCTGCGAATTGTTTTCTATTGGAAATTGTTGTTCCATATTTAATATAAATTCTACTTAAAATAAATGAAAGTATAATTGTTATTATTAGATTTATTGCAAAAGTCCAAATGGACATTTGAGCACTTTGGTTTGTCAAAAATTCTTCAAATGTTTGAATCTTATTCATTTTTTTAACCTCCGAATATCATGACATAATAAAGTATCTTATTCATAAATGGTAGTGTTGTCAATAAGAAATGATAGTCAGCGAAGGGAGTTGGAAACCTGGAAATTTAATGAGATAGGAGTATATTAAGAGAGTTTACAACCCCTAATATATTCTTTTTTATAAGGAAAAACGCACTTTTTACCTATTGACTTTTTTCAAAAAAACTCTCCCCACCCCTTCTTTTAATTACTTCAATATCAATATCTTTATGTTTACCTCCGTTTCACCCATCTTCCCTCTTATAAAATACTCTCCAGTTGCATAATCCCCCTTATTTATTGTCAACTTACTATATCCCTTACCTATCTTTCCTTTGTATAAATCCTTCAACTCCCTCCCCGTCTTATCATATATACTCAATTTCATCTCACTCTCCTTGCTCGCTCCAAAGTATAGTTCTATTTTAGATACATCATACTTTATAAAGTAGTTGTCACTT
>LGFX01000015.1 GCA_001508335.1 candidate division TA06 bacterium 32_111 | reverse complement strand
TTGTCATCTAGCTTATCTTAATCTTTTTATGGTAAAACCATTTCATTTATTTAACCATTACCACCTTCTTAGAAGGTGGTTTTTTATGGTCAAATAAAATAACAAAATATTGACTATTGTTCATTGAAAGAAATATCTTCTATCTTTTCTTTTTTGTTTATTAATATCTCCCATTGTTTTATTAGTGTCTCTAATTCTTGATTGGTTTGATATAAATCAATTTTAAATTCTTGAATCTTAGCAGAATTCTGAAGTACTTCCCTATGACATAATTGTTTTTCGATGTGGTGCTTTTGTTTATCTAAATAGTTTATCTTTTCTTCCAATGGCTGTAAGTCTTTTTCTATTTCCTTTATTAATTGATATTGTCGATTCCTTTGTGCTGCTTGAGTCCTTCTTTTTTGTTTTTCAAGCAAACTGGGCTTTGGTTCTTTCTTTTTCATCGAATCCTGAGTCAATTCTTGATTTTCCTTTTCCAGGAGCTGTTGACGTTTCTGAATGAAATAGGAATAATTCCCTGGATAAATAAAAATTTTGCCTTCCCTTATCTCAATAACCTGTCTGGCAAGCTGGTCTAAGAAAAAACGGTCATGAGATACAAGGAGAATAGTCCCCTGGTATTGTCTTAATGCATCGTGAAATATATTCTTGGTTCTTATATCCAGATGATTTCCGGGTTCGTCCAGAATGAGAAAATTTGATTCTTTCAATAGCAATTTTGCCAGAGCCAGGCGAGACTTTTCTCCTCCTGATAATTGATTTACCAATTTGTAAACATCATCACCTATAAAAAGAAAAGAACCTAAGAGATCTCTCTTTTCCTGATCAGTCAGATTTGTTCCGTCCTTATCAATTTCTTCCCAGACTGAATGCTGATAATTTAAATTTTGCGCACTTTCCTGTGAAAAAAATGCAATTTTTACCCGGTAACCCCAATCAACCAAACCTTCTCTGGGATATTCAACTCCACTGATTATTCTTGATAATGTAGACTTTCCTGCACCGTTGACACCAGTTAAGGCTACCCGGTCCCCACGATGTATGACAATATTTACACCTTGAAATACTGTTTTACTTCCATATCCATGGCCAACATTTTCTAATCTGACTACTTCTTCTCCACTTCTGGGCGCAGAGGCAAACCTAAATTTAACCCCAGGAGGAGATACTTTTTTCTCAGCAGGTTGGAGCTTTTCTAACATCTTAATTCTGCTTTGTACCTGAGAAGCCTTGGTAGCTTTATAACGAAAACGCTCAATAAAATTTTCCAGGTGCTCTTTCTTTTCCTGCAAATGTTTCTGGTATTTTTCTTCCAGCTCCTTATGTTTACTCTTTTCTGTTAAGTAAAAACTGTAATTTCCCTTATATGAGGCAATTTTTTGTTCAGCTAGCTCTGCAATTTGCCCTATAACTTTATCTAAAAAATAACGATCATGAGAAATAACTATCAGGGTGCCGCTATAAGCTGCCAACCAATTTTCCAGCCATTCCAGGCTTTCAGTATCCATGTGATTTGTTGGCTCATCCAGTAATAATATATCTGGTTTGCTAATGAGCAATCCCGCCAACACTACCCGCATTTTCCATCCTCCTGAAAAATAAGAACATGGTTTTAGCCAATCCTGCTCGGCAAAACCCAGTCCTTTGATAACTCTTTTTGCTCTTGCTTCAAAACTATAGCCACCCTTAATCTCAAACTGATAAGATGCTCTTTCATACTTCCCTGCAATATTCTTAAAATCATTATTCTTGGAGTCTATTCTCGACAACTTGTCCTGATATTGTTTCATCTTATTTTCCAGTTGAACAATACCAGTAATTTCCTTTAGATAATCTTTCAAAAGATAATCTGATAATACAATGAGATCCTGTGGTAAATAACCTATCTGCTGATTACGTGGTAAGATAACAGTGCCGTCATCTGGTTTTTGTTGTCCTATTATAATTCTAAAGAGAGTAGTTTTCCCAATACCGTTATCACCAATCAAACCTACTCGGCTACCTGTTGGAATTTGCCAATTCAAATTATTGAAAAGTATCTTATTTGGAAAAGTGACCTTAATGTTTTTTAAAATAATCATTTTGAATAACTTCTCGAAAAATTTTTATATAACATAACAATTGATTTCTCTAGCTTCTGCGTATTGTTCCAGGCATAGAATTGTTCTTTCCATTGCTTCCTCTAAGGGGTCTTTGCCATTAAAGTCAATAATAGCAATCATTATTCTGTTGGTTTGAGCAGTAATCATTGAGCGTTCAGAATCACTGGTTGGACTGCCAAAAGGACCCAACTTATCCCTGAATACAGGTAAATTTTCAATATTTATCATTCCTCTGCCAATAGCTTTATAATTTTCAGATGGCTTACCAATATCAAAGCTTATAGGTTCTGTTAATTTATTAAAATCATAACACCCAATGGAAAATTGAGAAGAGATTGAAATAAAATTAATAATATCAACAATATTATTAACCCTGTACAGCTCTTTCCCACTTACAACTCTCCTCAGTAAAGCTTCAGCTGAACATCGGTAACGTGCTGGCTCCTTCCCTAATGCAAGATAGGCATCTCTGGTATGTCTTATGATAGGTAATTGGGCAATTTGCTTCAAATTAAGAGAAGATTTAATATGATAAGTTAGTTTTTCTATTTCATTCCAAAGAAATTGATTATTTTTTTGATATTTTATATCTGACTGAATTAATCCTAATCTGGTACCTGAACATACTTGACTTAGTTTATGAGATATCTTAATGTCAATCATAACAAAACTCCTTTCAATTTCTTTTCAAACCAACCATTACCTTCTCTACATTGAATAGCTTTAATTATTATATAATAGCATATAATGGTTACAACAAAAAAACAGGGAATGATTTTAATCTATTGCTTTTTTAAATATATTTTCCGAATCATAATCCAGTATTATTGTCTGTATCTGGATTAAAAAATATTCTGGCAAAAGGCAGGTAATGTAAATGCAGCACGATGAATTCCTGAATGATAATATTTTAAAGAAGGTAATTGATTTGCTCTTTCGGCTATAAAATTCTCAATAGGATGATACTTTTTTGAACAGAAACTAAATCCAATCATACCACTGGGGTATGTGGGTACCATAGTATAGTAATAAAAACTTTTTGGAAAGAACTTTTTTATAAAACCAAAAGTAGATTTTATAAAATCAGCATGCCAGAAAATGGATTCTAACTGCGTAACTGCAATACCATCTTCTTTTAAGGCTTTAAAAAGAGAATTATAGAAATCCTCAGTAAAGAGAGTAGTACCGGGACCAATAGGATCAGAAGAATCCACAATTATTACATCGTATTGGTTTTTTCGATTATCCAGGAACTTTGCTCCATCCTCAAAAAATATATTCACTTTCTTATTATCAAAACTGTTTGCCAGCTTGGGGAAATATTCTCGGCATATATCAATAACTTTTTCATCAATCTCACAAACATCCACTTTATTTACCTGTGAATGTTTGATAATTTCTCGGACAGTTCCACCATCTCCCCCGCCTATTACCAAAACATTCATTGGTGAAGGGTGAACACACAGAGGCACATGGGTAATCATCTCATGGTAACCAGCCTCATCAGCCTCAGTCAGCATAATAATTCCGTCATTAATTAATACTTTGCCAAAAGCTGGCGTATTTACTACACAAATCTCCTGGAAAGGTGAAATAACTTTTTTAAGGACATTATCTCCTCTTATTTGAAGATAACGTCCTCTTTCTTTTTCGTATTGATCCCCAAACCATAATTCTAGTTTACTCAAATTTTCTATTTCCTTAAAACATAATGTATTTTAATATCTTTTGCCTGAAAATATTTTTGTGTAAAATCAGCAGCTATCTGTGGATCATAATATTTACAACTAAAGATATCAATATAGGCGTTGTTCGTCAAATTAGCAAAATGCCCCGAGATTAAAGAGGTTTCTATTAATTGAGTCATAGAATACCCGGCAACCCTCTCGTCTTCACCAAAATTAACAACTTGAGTATCACCAAACTTTTTCATTTCTATCAACTGGCATAATTCATCTACATAACGCTTGATTGCATCTGCATCTCTAATTATATCAGGATTACAATTATGTAAATCAATACTGGTAAGTAAACCCCATATATTTTCTTTTAAATAATAGTCTTTCTTACATTGCTTTTCTAATTCTTTTAACTTTTCCATTTTTAACAAACCCCCACTTTTGGAGATATTTTTTTATTTATTTTAATGGGGAAACGAATGTTACCCCTTCTCATTTCTGTTACTGAGACCGTTTTAACATTCAGCTCTTTTTCAATATAATCCAGTGCCTTCTGACTATCAACACTCTGCCCACAAGTAAAAATATCCAAAGCAGCATAGCCATATTCTGGCCAGGTATGAATGGTAAAATGGGATTCAGCAATAATAACAACCCCGCTGACTCCCTGGGGAGCAAATTGATGAAAAGACGTTTCTAAGGCAGTGGCTCCAGAAACACGAACTGCTTCTTGTAACACCTCTTTCAATTTACCAAGATCATTCAGTTTCTTTGAATTACATTCATATAATTCTACCAAAAGATGATTTCCTAAATAATCCATTTTTTCTGACCCTCTTATTTACATTAAATTATCTATGAACTAAAATAAAATAACAGAAAAATTTCTAAAAATCAATCTTTTTTTAGAAGAAATATTTTATTTTTAAAGAAGCTTCTCCAGAATGCTCCTCTCAGCTCTTTTAGACGCTTTTATACTCTCTCATTCGACTAAATCTAAGGCCAATTCAATCATCTGGTTAAAGGTCTTCTCTCTTTCTCCAGAAGTAGTCTCCTCACCGGAAATTAGGCTATCACTTACCGTTAAAATTGATAAAGCCTTTACCTTAAATTTAGCTGCAATTGTATAAAGGGCAGCTGTCTCCATTTCAATGGCAAGAGCACCATAATCGGCCCAAAGCTGCCAATGGTTAGGATTATCATGGTAAAACAGATCAGTTGTCAAAACATTGCCAATTTTTACAGAAAGATTTCTTTGGTTTGCAATAGTTACAGCCTTTTGCAAAAGTTGATAACAGGCAGTCGGTGAATAATCCTTTCCATTGAAACGTATTTTGTTCATACTAGAATCAGTAGAAGCACTCATTGCCAATATGATATCCCGTACTTTTACCTCAGGTTGGATAGAACCACAACTGCCTATGCGGATTAGATTATTTACCTGATATTGACTAATTAACTCATGAAGATAAATAGAAATTGAAGGTATGCCCATTCCGGTCCCTTGAACAGAAACTAATTTTCCCTGGTAACGTCCAGTAAAACCATACATTCCCCTTACCTGATTATAACAATAGACTTCTTCCAAATAATTCTCGGCAATATGCTTGGCTCTTAGAGGATCTCCTGGCAATAATACAGTGGGGGCAATGTCTCCTGCTTCAGCCCCAATATGTATACTCATCTTAACCTCCTTCTATGGGTTTTTAAAATATATATTATTTAATTTACGCACTATATACTGCAAAATTATCATGTATAAACAATGAATTCAATTTATTTTTTTATTCTTAATATTTATAAATAGTAAAAGCCTCATTAGATTTTAATAAAATGATGCCCAAAATCATAAGAAATCCCTTCACATAATTTCATATAATTATCATAATATATAAGTATAATAATGTTTATACCAGATTTTCTTCATAATATTTAATCTTTCAGAAAGATTATCATAAAATATTAACAAATTTTTGAAAATATCCTTGACATATTAAATATCAGTGTTACAATATTTCTGGTTTGAAAAAAAATAAACCATTAAATATTCTTTTCATTTTTATACCTCCTTTCAAACTCGCTTTGCCTTCAAAGCAAAGCGAGTTTTTTTATTATTAAAATTTTCAATTCTATTTTCCATCTATTTACAACCAAATAACTTTCATATAGCATTAATGATATTAAAAGTAGTTAAAGGATTAATATATTGATGAATTTCTTGATAATCATGATAATCACAATTTTTTTTGCTGGTTTTTGCGAAAATTTATTACACCAAAAAAGAATTCAGAAAATACCTATTCGAATTCATGTCAATGGAACTAGAGGTAAATCGACCACAACAAGATTGATTGCAGCAATTTTAAGAGAAGCAGGTTATAGAGTTTTAGCAAAAACAACAGGCACTTCACCCAGAATAATTTTAGAAAATGGAGAAGAGATAACAATCAAAAGAAAAGGCTCAGCAAATATTATTGAACAAAAATATTTTATAAAAAATGCTGTTAAAAGAAAATGTAATGCTGTAGTTTTAGAGTCTATGGCAGTTCATCCTGAAACTCAATGGATAAGTGAACATAAATTAATAAAATCAACCATCGGAATCATTACCAACGTACGAGAAGACCATCAGGATGTTTATGGTCCATCCCTAAAAGATGCAGCTGATGCCCTTAAAATGACAGTACCTGAAAATAGTTATCTAGTATCTGCTGAGAAAAAATATATTTCGACCTTTCAGGAACAAGCAAAAAAATTAAATAGTTATTATATTCAAGTTAATCCTGATAAAATTAACTTGAAAGATATTAGTAAATCAGAGAATTTTTTCTTCAAAGATAATGTTGCGCTTGCTTTACAAGTAGGAAAAATATTAAATATTGATGAAAGTGTTTGTTTAAAAGGTATTTTGACGACTAAGCCAGATCCGGGAGCTTTATCAATTTACAAAATTAAAAAAGATGGGAAAGAAATTTGGTTTATTAATGCCTTTGCTGCTAATGATAGACAATCAATTCTATTAATCTGGAGAAAAATTAAACAAATCTTACCAAAAAAAATAAACAGTTCAACAAAAATTGCCATCTTGAATCATCGAGATGACCGGGTCAGCAGGACTTTGCAATTTGACAAAATCTTGAGTCAGGAGTTGACCTTCAATCATGTTTTTTTAGTAGGTCCTAATAGCCAGCTAAGTAAAAGAAAATTAGTTCATTTTGGATATCCCACTGCACAAATTACAATTGTTAACAAACAAGAGAATGTTGAACAAATAATTAATAATATTATAGGCCAAATCAAGTTAAATGCTGCTGTATATGGTATTGGCAATACTAAAGGATTTGGCTTGGAAATTATAGATTATTTAAAAGTGAACGGAGAAAAAATATGATTTACCAGGCTATCGGGATTGGAATAGCTATTGGCTTTTTTTTCTATGAAATAGTTGGATTATCCCCAGGGGGGATTGTAGTACCCGGTTACATAGCACTATTTATTGATCAGCCTTTACGTATACTGGTTACTATCACTATTGCTATTATGACATATTATATTGTATCTTTTCTATCTAACTATCTTATTTTATATGGTAAACGGCGTTTTTTAAGCATGATACTTATCAGTTTTTTAGTTAAATGGCTAGTAGAAAGCTTTATTTTTCAATTCCCCACCACAAATATTGAAATACAAAGTATTGGTTACATTATACCCGGATTACTGGCAAATGAAATGAAAAGACAGGGGATTGTTCCTACTCTAGTGGCTATGGCAATTGTAGCAATATTGGTTCGTTTAATTCTTTATTTATTTATCTATTAGTCTTTATATATTCATTCATGTTAAACAATACATTAGAAAAATATTTCTTAATGTATTCTTGATGTATATCAATCTTATTTTTCTTCTGAAATATGCTTTATCCAGCTAAAAAGTATAGGGAAAACCAGGTCACTTTCTTCTCCCAGGTCATAATCGATAGAAACGTGGTCTTCAGCTGGGAAGTAAAATAGATTCACATCATAATTATATTGTTGCAGGTATTTATAGAAAAAAATGGGGGAAGTTTTATTCCTCTGGTAATATAATTAATCGGGGAGGCTTCTTCCCAGTCTTGTGGATTATCTCCAAAAGCCCAGGAAAATAAATACTGATTATCCGGCTCAGCATTAAATAATGTGGGAAGGTGGTATGCTGCACTATCTAATCCAATAACTCCTGAAATATCTGAAGAATTTAAGTCAAATTCAGCTAGATAGCTTTCATCTAAGGCAATTAAAGTTGCTAAATGTCCGCCTGCTGAATGTCCAAGAAGGAATATTTTATCTGGGTTTCCACCATAACTATAAATATTTTTTTTAATCCAGGAAAATGCTCGTGCAACATGCGCTTTAATGTTTGTATATCACTAAACAACCCGCCTGCATAGCGGGTAGCTTTATAAAACCTTTAAAATAGACACAACCTTTTATTAGGCAGTTTTTACTATTTTATTTTTCTCTTGAAACAATATTTATCTTTTAATGTAATTGAATCTTTCCGATCAATCTTGCTTATCTCACAGGATTTCAGGTAAAAAAATATTCTGGTAGCACATTTTAATCTTTCTGATAGAACCATTTTTTATTTAACCATTAAATAAAAAATGGGCTAATTGTGGTTTATAGAATTCAAACTTTGCTAAACTGAATAACCAAGCTGGTCTTGATACTAACAAAGCAGGTGGTATATTTCCCCACCTGCTTTGTTACGAATTATTATTGTTCGTATTTCCATAATTTGTGGACATTACAGTACTCTCTGACTTTTTGCAAACCTTCTACATCCTCAAATTCTGCTTCCGGGGCATCTCCCGGTTTGAGGAATTTTTTGCAAGACCCCTTATCTGTTATAACCTGTATCCACTCTATATAATGTTTGTCTTCCATAGGATGAAGAGTAGAACCTACAACAACCTTAATACCCTTTTCGGTTTCTTCAACAACCGGCACATGTTTTTCATTAGCCTGTTCAGCAGTCTGTTCTTCCATTAACTCCATAGGTTCTCCACAACATACCAGTTCACCTTTTCCGCCATGGAGTACCTCTACAATATTTCCACATATATTACATTTATAAATTTCATGTTTCTCAGCCATTTTTAACACACTCCTTATAATTTTTTATGACAAAGCCAGTCATAACATTTAACTTCCTTGCTTTTAAGTCTTTCCTTAGCAGTTTTTATGTTTCGCTGACAATTTAAAATTTTTTTTAAAAATTTACAATAAACCCATATCCTCTGACAATGCTTCTAAGTCTTCTTCATGTTCAACTTCATCTTCTAAAATGCTCAATGCCATCTGATAAGTAATAGGATCTTTGTCTTTGACCATTTTTATGAGCTTCTGATAAGCATCAATTGCACATTGCTCGCCTTTAATATTTTGTTCAAGCAATGTTTTAACATTTGGATCACTGGGTGCTTCATATCCACAGTTAGTGGCTTTGTACCATTCTTCCGGACTTAAAATAGGAGTGCCACCTAATTGTAGAATTCGTTCTACCAGCATTCCTGCATGCTCCAGCTCCTCGTTAGCATGTTCTTCTAGTTCAGCAACTACTGCACCTCTCATTGGCCCCTTGGCTACTTTTGCTCCAATCCAATATTGATAATAAGCCAGCCATTCATCTGCCAATGCCTTATTTAACTCTTCAATTAATTCATTAACATCCACACCTACTATTTCTCTTCCTCTTGTTCCCATAATGAACCTCCTTAATTTTTTATCTATTTTTTATTCAATTTATCCTTTTCACTAAAATCTGATTTTTTAATTGCTTGCTTTTTTAGACAATCAGGACAAATTCCTTCCAGAATAATTTTTTGGTTATATATCTTAAATTTTTTCTGAACATCTTCCGGTATTTTTATTTTATCATATTCAGGGGACTCAAAATCGATAATCTTCTTGCATTCCAAGCAGCGAAAATGATAATGTGGTTTCAAATTAGCGTCATATCGCCTTGGCCCATGCCCACTTTCCACCATCTTTAGAAGACCATTCTTAAACAAACATGTCATTGTTCTATTGACAGTATCAAAAGATATATTTGGAAATTGTTTTCTCACCTCCAAGTAAACATTTTCTGCACTTGGATGTGATTTAGTATTAGACAGAAAACAAAAAATACTCAGCCGTTGTGGTGTAATCCTCAATCCCTTTTGCTCTAATTTTTCTTTACAATAATAATTATTTTCCATAAATATCATCCACTTATTTTTATTTTATTTTTATTAATAATTTAGTCTATATAATTTATAAATAATAAATTTATTTTACTGTAAATATTACTATATAGTATTAATTACTATTTGTCAAGATTCTAAGTAAAAAATTTGAATTTTTTTTATTTAGTAGTATGCTATAAAGTAATGCATTTAAGAGAGTCAAAACTATTATGTTTAAAAATCAAAAAAATATTCAACTAAAACTTAGCGCCTTGGGTCATGCTTATAATGATGCTTATCATTTTATAATACCTTTGCTTCTACCTTTTTTTCGCCAGGAATTCTCTTTTTCTTACCTTCAATCAGGTCTTATTCTAACAATCCATGTGGCACTGCGTTCAATATTCTCACTAATTTTTGGTTCATTAGGTGACCGTTTTAACCACAAACACCTCTTTATTTCCTTTGGCTTCGTATTATCATCTATTCTCCTGGGAAGTGTCATCTGGATAATTAGCCTGCCCTTAGTTGTGACAGCCCTGCTTTTAATGGCTATTGGTGTATCCACTTTCCATCCCCTGGCAACAGCTATGGTAGGTGAAAAAGCAAAACCAGAGAAACAAGGTCGTGATTTAAGCCTCTTTTCTGCGGCCGGCACACTTGGCTTATCAATTATAAGCCTCTTGTTTGGCTGGCTAGTTACCTTATGGGGATGGAGAATGGCTTGCCTGCTAATCTCCTTACCTGGCTTTCTTTTAGCCTGGGGATATGCTCAGTTAAAAAATGACGTCCCTGTACACGATAACACCCAAATCAAGTTAATTTATAAAAACCTATATATTGTATTATTTATTGCCCATGGTTTACGCAACCTGGGAACATGGGCTATACTTTCTTTTCTGCCCACCTATGCAACAGACTATATTGGTTTGAGACCAGCTATTTCTGCATGGGTCATCAGCCTATTTTTTGCTGGAGTACTAACTGGAAGTTTAGTAATGAGTCGAGTACTTGACCAAAAAAGCCCCCTTAAATTTGTTAATATTGCCACTATTTCGGCTGCTTTTCTTATTTTTATTCTAACTTATTCAACTATACCAATAATTATGGTTCTTCTGGTTATTTGTATTGGACTATCACAGGGATTCTATTTCCCTGCTCAAAATACCTGGCTAACCCGAGTTAGCACTAATCAGACTCGTGGCAAACTTTTTGGTTTCACAATCTTTATTGAGGGCCTTTCAGCCACTATTGCACCTTCCCTCTATGGCTGGCTGGCAGACAAATTTGGTTTGGTGTATGCCTATCGTTTGGCTTCTATTCCGATTTTAATTGCCTTCTTCTTCTATTTAACATTATATTATATGGTAAAAACATCTAGAAATACTCATTTAAGGAACACCATATCTTAAAATATCCCTTGATAATTGTAAAAATACTGCAAAATAATATCTAAAAATAGTAAAATATAATATAATTAATAAGTATGATAAAATGAATTATTCAACTAACTTTGAAAAATAGCAAGACAAAGATAGCAAAAAATTATCAGAATACAATTATATTATATATCATATAAATAGCTTTTTATGAAATTGTAGACGGAGGACCAGTTGTTTAGAAACAAGTTTTTATTTCACTATAATGTCAAGATAATATTTCTGGGGCTTATTCTAATATTAACCTGTTTTAGTTTTTGTTTTGATTATGTTATTGCAGATAATCGGTCTATTGAAGATCTATATTTCGATGGAGTCCAATTTTTAGAAAGCAATAAATATGAGCAGGCTATGAATATCTTCCGGGAAATTCTTAACATCAACCCCAATCATCCGCAAGCACATTTTCAGATTGGTGAAATCTATCGACTAACAGATGAAACAGAAAAAGCTAAGATTTACTACAAGAATGCAATAAATTTAAAAGCGAATTATCTCTCAGCCTATTATAACCTGGGATTAGTAGAATTGGAATTGGAAGAGTATTCCCATGCCCTACAATCATTCAAAGAAACAATCAGGATTGACCCTGATTTCTCGGATGCACACTACAGTTTAGGTCTAACTTATTTTAAAACAGGAAATATTAATCTTGCAATCAACTCCTTTGAGCAAGCTTTACAACTTACCCCTGATGATTATCATTCTCATTACGGTTTAGGACTTTGCTACAAAGAAATAGGCGAATTTGAGCAAGCCATTCAATCATTGAACAAGGCTTTGAAAATTAAGCCAGATTATGGACCGGCTTTTCATGAATTAGGTCTAATTTACAAAGACTTGGAACGTTATTCAGAGGCAATTGTCGCTCTGGAGAGGGCTGCTCACTATTTACCTGAAGAAGCCGATCAAATCCATTTTCAAATTGCAAAAATTTATCAAAAACTTGAAAATACCAATCAAGCAATTGAATCTTTCAAAAAAGCAGTTCAAAACAATGAAGAACTCATTGACGCCCATTATTACCTGGGATGGCTTCACAATAAAGATGGTCAATTTGAGAAAGCAATAGAATCATACCAAAAAGTTATTGAACTTGATCCTGATTACCCCAATGTCTACTATAATCTTGGATGGACCTATAATGAAACCAATCAATATCAAGAAGCTGTTAAGGCATTTGAAAATGTAATTGAAAAAACTCCTGATGATGCTGATGCATATTATGCATTAGGCTGGACTTACCAAAAACTGGAAGACTACGAAAATGCAAAAACAGCTTTTCAGGAAGCAATCCGGATTGACCCTGACTATGCTTATGCGCATTACGGCCTTGGCATAACATTTCTAATTCTTGAAAAAAGAAACCAGGCCTTAGAGGAATATAAGATACTAAAAGAACTTGACCAGGAAATTGCTGATCAGCTTTTTAATCAGATTTATCCATAGTATAGAACTATTTTATTCACTTCTATTTGCTTGTATAACTATGATATACTAAAATACTATTAATAAATCACAAAAGATAAAAAATCTGGGGTTTTTATGTTAGATGGTTTTTTACAACAAATATATTTTGGTAACCGAATAATTGATTACTTAATCGCACTGGGTATCTTTTTATTATTATTGTTGGTAATAAATATATCAAAAAAATTTTTAATTAAGATATTACATTCTTTTGCTCAGAAAAGCACTACTAAAATAGATGACAATTTTGTTGAAGCTTTTGTAAATAAAATAAAACCATTTGTTAATCTGCTATATTTCGGGGCATTTTATTTAGGTTTCTCACAATTAAAAATTCCATCGTCATTAGAAAAAATAGTAAATATTTCTTTCATAGCCCTGCTTATTTTTTTTGGTGTCCGATTTGTCTTATCAATATTTTCTTATTTTATGGAAAACTATTGGATTAAAAAGGAGAGTAATGCAACCCGTATCACAGCAATTCGAGGAGTTGAAACATTTTTAAGAATTGTCATTTGGGTTATTGCCTTAATTGTTCTGTTAGATAACCTAGGAATACAAGTATCTGCCCTGGTAGCTGGTCTTGGAATTGGTGGTATTGCTGTTGCCCTTGCTGCCCAGAATCTCTTAGGAGACTTGTTCAGTTATTTTATTATCTTTTTTGATCATCCTTTTGAAATTGGTGATTTTATAATTATTGACAATTTCTTGGGAACAATAGAGAGTATCGGAATAAAAACTACTCGTATCAGAAGTCTGGGTGGAGAAGAAATAATCTTTTCCAATACCGATTTGGTAAATTCCCGTTTGCGAAACTACAAAAGGATGAGAAAAAGACGGGTATTATTTAAATTTGCTGTCATTTACCAAACTACTTTAGAAAAGTTAAAAGAAATTCCAGCTATAGTAACCGAGATAATACAGCAAATTAACGGAGCAACCCTTGATCGTGTTCATTTTGCAGCTTTCGGAGACTTCAGTCTTGATTTTGAAGTAGTATATTATGTAAATAGTAGTGATTATAATAGATATATGGATGTTCAACAGGAAATTTATTTTAGAATAAAGGAAGAATTTGAAAAAAGAGGAATAGAATTTGCCTATCCGACTCAAACTCTATTTCTTGAAAAAGAAAATACAGAGGACCAAACAGTAACATAAAGCATGTAAATATTATGTTGATAATTAAAAGGAGGGGAAAATCGTGCAAGCATATCTATTTATTGCAGCTTTTATTGCTGTATTAGCAGTTATATTTGCCTTACAGAATGCGGTACCGGTTACAGTCAGTTTTCTTATCTGGCGAGTAGAAAGCTCTCTGGCATTAATTCTCATTATTACCTTTATCGCCGGACTAGTTAGCAGTTTTTTATTTAATACCTTGACTCGAATCAAAAGGACACGTTCTACTTCTGATCAGGAAAAGAAAAATGGGCAAATAAACAAAAAGTCTACCACAGATAATGAAGGGAAACAATAATAAATAATTGTCAAATAATCAAAAAAGAGGGTGTCTTAATTGCCAAAATTTTTTAAGAAAAGAAGCAAGTCAGCAGGATTGACTCCGGGAACACCGGTTCATATTGGCGAAAAGTTGATGGAAAAACCAAAAATCTCAATCATTGATTACTCTCCCGAGCAATTAGAAGAAAAAACAGTGGAAACAATCCAAGAATGTATTGCTTATAAGGGCAAACCAACCATTACCTGGATCAATATTGATGGTATTCACCAGTCAGATATTATTGAACAAATCGGACAAATATTTGATCTTCATCCCTTAACTTTGGAAAATATTATGAACACTGATCAGAGACCGAAAATAGAATATTTTACCAATTATATTTATATCGCTCTGAAGATGATTTATTGGGATGAAACTGAACAGGAAACTGCCATTGAACATATCAGCCTTATTCTAACTAACCATACAGTCATATCCTTTCAGGAAAGAGAGGGCGATATTTTTGACCCGATCCGGAAAAGACTTAAAAATAAGCAAGGACAAATAAGAATAAGTGGAGCGGACTATCTTATTTATGCTCTGTTAGATTTAATCGTTGATCAATATTTTGTTGTTTTAGAAAAATTAGGTGATAAAACGGAATCAATAGAAGACGACTTGATTAACCAGCCTGACCCGGCAAATCTAAGCATTGTCCACCATAATAAAAGAAATTTAATCTTTCTAAGAAACTCAGTATGGCCTCTCAGAGAGGTAATAAGTAAATTGGAAAAAGATGAATCCAAATTGATTCAAAAAAGCACTAAATTATTCTTACGGGATATTTATGACCATACTATTCAGATCATCGAAACAGTGGAAGCCCTTAGAGATATGCTCTCTGGTTTACTCGATATTTATCTATCCAGTGTAAGCAATAAAATGAATGAAGTGATGAAAGTATTAACAATTATTGCCACCTTTTTTATCCCCTTAACTTTCATTGCCGGTATTTATGGAATGAATTTTGAGTATATGCCGGAATTATCCTGGAAGTGGGGCTATCCAATTATCCTCTCAATCATGTTCCTTATAGGATTGGGAATGTATTTTTTCTTTAAAAAGAAAAATTGGCTGTAAACCAATGGGGATAAGATATCTTGTCCAAAGCAAGTTACCTTACTTATTCTTATTAGATGCTCTATGTTTAGTAATTAGTTGATCGATTTTTTTATTCTCTCCTACTAAAATTAAGTTTTCATTTTCAGTAATAGTATGTTTTTCAGTAGGAGAAAAAGTAAATTGATTCCCACGACGGATTGCCAACAAAGTTACCCCATATTTCCCAGGCAAGTCTAATTCACCCAGTGTTTTTTCACAAAATACAGGTAGGGCAGCAATCTGAATAAGACTAAACTTTGGAGATAATTCCATCTGATTTTTTACATTGGGCATAATTAGACTTCGGGCAATTCGTATACCTTCATCCCTCTCCGGATATACCACCCTATCTGAACCTATTTTTTCCAGAACTCTTCCATGCAAGGGATTATTTGCCTTGGTAACAACATATTTTAAACCGATTTCTTTTAACATGATGGTAATAAGAATACTAGATTCCAGATCTGTTCCCAGACTGACAATAGCGGCATCAAAATTTCTTACTCCCAACTCCTTTAATACCTTTTCATCAGTAATATCAACTTTGACAATTTTCGTTAAGGTGTCTTTTAAAAGATCCACCTTTTCTTCATCATTATCCACACCCAGTACTTCATGACCCAGTTCAACTAATTCAGTAGCCACTGCTGTTCCAAAGCTCCCCAGGCCAAAGACAACAAATTGTTTCATCTCTAAAATCTCCTTCAAATAAAATGATATTTTACCAGTTTCTATCCAACCATCACTCGATCTTCAGGGTATTGAATTGACTCTGGCTGACGATTGATAATCAATGACATAGCCAGGGCAAGTGGTCCTAATCGACCAAAAAACATAGTTAAAATTATAATTAATTTACTACTAAATGAAAGCGAACTGGTAATCCCCATAGATAAACCTACTGTTCCAAAGGCCGATACCATTTCAAAAAATAATTCAATAAAAGAAAAGTCTTCTAAATAAGAAAGAAATAAAGTCATTACAATTGTCCAACTAAGATATAACATAAATACTGCCAACGCTTTATTTACGATTTCCTCGGAAATTTTCCTCTGAAAGACATAGATATATCTCTTCCCCTTTAAAGTATAAATCATTCGTAAAAATAATATGCCAAATGTTGTGGTTTTAATGCCTCCCGCAGCAGAAGTCGGTGATCCGCCGATAAACATGAGAATAATTAGTAAGAATAATGCCGCATTGCCCATCTGTCCTATGGGAATAGTGTTAAAACCAGTTGTTCTGGCAGTAGCTGACTGAAATATTGAACTCAATATCTTAGCCTTAGGACCATAAGACTGAATAGTATCAGGATTCTGATTCTCAAATAGATAAATACCCAGGGTTCCAGCTACAAGTAAAATCAAAGTAATGATAATTACTAACTTGCTATGTAAAGAAAATTTTTTCCTTCTGGGGTATTCATAAAGCTCAACTAATACCAAAAAACCAATTCCTCCGGCAATGATTAGAATTATAAAAATTATATTGATTCCTGGATGAGAAATGTATTTTTCCAAACTATCGCTAAATAAGGAAAATCCGGCATTACAGAAAGCAGAAACAGCATGAAAAAAGGAAATAAAAAGAGGTGAGTGATTTCTATCTATGTTATGCCAGTTTATATACATAATTAATGTTCCCAGCCCTTCAAAGAAAAGAGTAAATAGAAAAATATACTTCGCCAAACGGATTAATCCGCCTATAGAAAATTGATTTAATGATTCCTGAATAATGAGCCTTTGACGAAGAGAGATTTTTTTCCCTAACAGAAAGGCAAACATGGTTGAAAAAGTCATTATTCCTATTCCTCCAACCTGAATAAGAATAAGGATAATCCACTGGCCAAAAATAGAAAAATCACTTCCTGTATCTACAACTATCAAGCCAGTAACACAGGCAGCAGAGGTAGCTGTAAATAAAGAATCAATCCAGCTGATTGTTTCTTCACTGGCAGAAGCCATCGGAAGATGCAACAAATAGGTACCAATAAGGATGAAGCCCAGAAAAGATAATACCAATACCTGATTCGGGGATAACTCGTATTTTTTCTTTAAAGAAGGGTGTTCTAAATTCACAATAATCCTAAATAATATTATTTATTACTAATATTAATTATAGCATATCTCATTTCATAAATAGATATTCAGAAAAATTTTTTTATTTATTAATGAATAATTTCAGAGTAGCAAAATATCTTTTTTTATGCAATAATAAAAAACAAAAAAATCTTCGATTCAGGAGGAAATTCTATGCCCCAGGAAAAATACTTTCAAATGGATATCAAAAAAGTTTTGGAACATTTTAAAACCAGCGAAAAAGGGCTATCAAAAACCGAAGCCAGTAAACGCCTGAAAAAATATGGTGCTAACGAATTAAAAGCAAAACTGCAAATACCCACCTGGCTTATTTTTCTTTCTCAATTTAAAGAACTTCTCATAATTATATTGATTCTTGGCAGCATTATCTCCTTTCTTATCGGCAATATACGTGATGGAATTATTATATTTATTATTGTATTTGTTAATGCATTAATCGGTTTTATACATGAATATAAAGCAGGGAAAATTATTGATAAATTAAAAACACTAATTACTTCACCGGTAAAAGTTATCCGGGACAATTCATTAACTGAAATATCCCAGGAAAAACTGGTACCTGGAGATATAATAAAAATTGATGAAGGTGATAAACTCCCTGCCGATGTAAGACTTATTGAGATAAACGGACTTAAAACGAATGATTTTGCCTTAACAGGAGAGTCGGTACCACAGGAAAAACAAACTGAACTGATTAAAAAAGATGTTGGTATCGGTGACAGAACAAATATGGCTTATGCCGGTACTACAGTTGCAATTGGTAACGCTACTGCAGTGGTGGTTTCAACCGGCATGGAAACCGAAACCGGTAAGATTGCTGGTCTTACTGAAGAAGCAGGTGTAACACAAACTCCACTTCAAAAAGAACTGCGTCACCTTGCTAACCAATTAACAATTGCAGTTATTTTTCTTGGAATTGCACTATTTATAGTAGGTCGTCTCCAGGATTTTAGTCTCTATATGAGCCTGGTTTATGCCCTGGGAGTAGCTATGGCCATGGTCCCCCAGGCTTTACCTGCACAGGTAACTGTGGCCCTTTCAACGGGCAGTAATCGCCTTGCTGAAAGGAAAGCTGTAGTTAAAAACCTTCTTTCAGTCGAAACTTTAGGGTCCACTACTGTGATTTGTACCGATAAAACCGGTACTTTGACAAAAAATGAAATGACCGTTCGTTCTTTCTGGTTTAATGGTAAAAAATACCTGGCAACTGGTGTTGGATGTGAACCTAAAGGTAAAATACTTGATGAAAAAGAAAAATCGTTAAGTAAAAAACAAGAACAGGAACTTGAAATTATCATGGACACCACCACCATGGCCTGTAATGCCAGAATTCATAAACCGGACAAAAACCATAAGACATGGTATGCAATTGGTGATCCAACTGAAGCAGCTTTAATTACTTTATCAAGCAAAGGTGGTTTTTGGTCTGAAAAAAAAGATAAAAAGAATAAAAAATTACAGGAATTCCCTTTTGATTCTGAAATTAGAAGAATGAGTGCAGTTAGAAAAATAAATAGTGACATAGTATTAACTACTAAAGGCTCAACTGAAAGTATTCTCTCTATTAGTAAGTTTATCTATAAAAATGGTAAAAATATCAAAATGACCAGCAAACAAAAAAAGGAAATTCAAAAAATCAATGAACAATACTCAGAAGAAGGACTACGAGTGTTGGCAATTGCCCGCCGTGAATTAAAGGAACAAAAAGACGAATACGAAAGAGACAAAACGGAAAAAGATATGACTTTTTTAGGCTTAATGGCTATGATAGACCCGCCTAAAGAAGGTGTTAAAAAGGCAATCAAAGAATGTCAGGATGCACACATCAGAGTCTTTATTCTAACCGGAGACCATCCGGAAACTGCTCAGGCCGTCGGGCGGGAAATCGGCATTCCTGATCCGGGAAAATCAACACCATTAATTACAGGAACAGAATTAAAAAAAATGAATAAGAGAAAGTTGAAAAGTGTATTGAAAAAAAATCAATATATTATCTTCTCCCGTGTAGACCCTGAAGACAAACTGAGAATCGTTGAAACACTGGGTGAACAGGGAGAAGTTGTTGCCGTAACAGGGGATGGAGTAAATGATGCCCCTGCCTTAAAAAAAGCACATATTGGTGTTGCTATGGGACAGCGTGGAAATGATGTTGCTAAAGAGGCATCCCGGCTTGTTCTGCTGGATGATAACTTTTCTACTCTGGTCAATGCGGTAGAAGAAGGAAGAACAATCTATACCAATTTAAAGAAAACTGTACTTGCAAACCTTACTGTCAATGTAGCTGAATTGACAGTAGTACTTTTAGGAATGTTAGCAGCTGCTTTATTTAATTATCCCATACCTATCTTAGCAGCCCAGATACTGGCAATCGACTTACTGGGTGATATTGGCCCTCTTACCATGTTAACCTTTGATCCTCCGGGGAAAGATACTATGACTCGCTACCCGCGAAAACTGAAAGAACATATGTTAAACTGGCTATCCGGGGTTGAAATTACCTTTATGGGGACTGTGATTGGCACTCTAGCATTCTTAAATTTCTATCTATTTATGCAGCGTAACAGTATATCATTAACGGTAAATGATGTTGATACAATGTATTACTTTAAGGCAACAGCATTAAGTTATTGCACAATTGTATTTTGTCAGTATGTTAATATTCTGCAGCACAGAGAAGAGAGAATTTCTCTGTTTAATAAAAATTTCTTTTCAAATAAATTACTACTTATATCTATTCTTATTACTATTGGGCTGATTGGGATAATAATTTATGCACCTTATATAAGTAATTTTCTTGCATTCG
Source organism: candidate division TA06 bacterium 32_111 (assembly GCA_001508335.1). Lineage (GTDB taxonomy): Bacteria > Hydrothermota > 32-111 > 32-111 > 32-111 > 32-111. Next base: position 44,962 of record LGFX01000015.1, on the reverse strand, counting down.
GTCCTCTCAATATTATCGACTGGATGTTTGTAATAGGTTCATCAGTAGTTTACCTTTTTGTTTTCGAAGCTCTTAAGTTCTTTAAGAGAATGAAAGGTAATGGCATCTCGGCTTAAGCGATAGGAATATTGTAAGATATCATTAGAAAAGAAATACTTAAGCTATGAAAAAGAAAGAAAGGATATCTTTATTACGATGACAGATTCAAATCACTGGCAGGTGATTGCTGCGAATGATTTCAAACGGCCGTTTGCACCCACTGTCACCAGGGTTCAGCAGCGCTGGCAACGATTTCTACGTTTGTTTGGCATACGTGAGAATGAACCCGAAGAGGAAAACAATGATGATGTCGAAATGCCGGATACTATGGAGTTTGATCGAAAACCAGCGGTTGATGCCTTAAATCACCATTTCGAAGAATGGATAGGGGGAAAAGAGACCGTCGTCTCTTTCCTGATTGACCCGCCTTTCAGCGGTACGGACGATATTGCACGCGATTGGGCAAAGCAACAGAAATGGAAATTGATAACACCCCCGGATATTTTGGAAATCCGGGCAGTGGACATTGACGATTGGTGGAAGAAGCAAACTGTTAAAAACCGATGGCTGATTGATGATCTGACACGCTATTTATTAAGGACTACTGATGGACTTTCTTTTATCCGTACACTGCTACCGCAAATGCTGAACGGTGAATTCGGTCAGGGATTGGTGGTTTGTGACAGCTGGATGTTTGCCTTCATTCAGCGGATATGGCCGTTTCGATTCTCGAGAGTGTATTGTTTTGCTGCTGCCGGTCCGGAATTATTACAGCAGGTTGGTATTCATGCCACAGAATATAGCTTGCGAAAACTTGCTGCACGGGTTCGTGGCAATGTGGGTGTCGCCCTGGCGGTTTGGCCTATAGAGCAGGATAAGGATCGAAAATTACCGGAATTGCCGGGTGAAGCAAATGATGTTACTGCATTTGTGCTGTATTCTATCTTATTGCACCGGGGTCTGAGCGGTAATTTACTGCATGAGGTATTGCCAATGGTGCCTTCTGATGACTTGAATTTACAGCTCTTACAACTGGAGCAATATGGAATTCTGCGCTGCAATGAAAGTCAGTGGCAAATCAATATTGATGCCTATCTCGCCGTGCGGGATTTTCTCAGCGGACGGGATTTCCGTCTGGATGTATTTTAAGGGAAGGATAAGCAGATGGATTCTGAACAGATTATCGGTTTATTTAAAAAAATAACGAGCGGTACTATTATTGAAGTCATCGTGCTGATTGTCAGTGCGATAGCGTTGGTCTGGCTGGCTGAGAAAATACTGCGGTGGTTGGCTGAACACTTGCATAGTGGCCGTCGGTTATTTGTACTGGCAATGATTCCAACAATTCGTATTCTGATATTTATTATTGCTTTCGTGTGGATTGTACCGTTGTTGATTGAGCCAACGTTACAGAACATGATTGTCATATTAGGTACTGCCGGAGTGGCAGTCGGGTTTGCACTGAAAGATTATATCAGCAGTTTGCTGGCTGGCATTATAGCGGCTTATGAACTGCCCTACCGGCCGGGGGACTGGATTGAAGTCAATGGTGTCTATGGTGAAGTCAAGCACATTGGCAACCGTGTTGTTGAAATTGTAACTGCCGATGATACTACGGTGATTATCCCGCACCTGAAGCTCTGGACTGAACTGATTCACAATGCTAACAGCCGTGATGCAAATCTAATGTGTGTGGTAAACTTTTATCTGGAACAGGACCACGATCCATATCAGGTGTGCCGGCTACTGGAAAATGTAGCGCTATCAAGTCCGTATTTAAATCTGTCAAAACCGGTCCTGGTTTTACTGGAGGAGAAACCCTGGTTTACCCACTATCGTATTAAAGCCTACCCAATGGATCCGCGTCAGCAGTTTCAATTTATCTCTGATCTAACAGCCAGAGGAAAACAAAACTTACGTGAATTACCAGTTAAGTTTACTCATTTGTCAACATATCATGATACTATTCAGAAAAATAATTAATTTTCACTTTATACTCTAAAATTACAATTATTTTAAAATGGAATAATAAAAAGATGCTAACTATACTAATATTAAAGCAATTGTCTTGTTTGAAAAAAAGGAGTCTGTAATAGTGATAAAACCAGCATTATTAATTTATATTGTTAATCTAATATCCACCATCATCGGTATTTCAGCAATATTAATTATCACCTGGGGCGTTCTTGTTATCTTTATTGATTTAATCAAGTTAGAATTTAACCGGTTTAAGGGACTAAAATCGTATTATGAGCGAACTATTCTACGTCATCGCTTTGGCTCATATCTCTTACTTGGTTTAGAATTTCTGATTGCAGCTGATATATCCTGACTATCAGCCAACCAAGTTTGAAAGAAATCACTATCTTAGCCAGCATTGTCGGAATCAGGACAGTTATTAGTTACTTTCTCGATAAAGAAATGACTTATTCCGAGAAACACAACAACCAAAACAAAAAATAATCATACCTCTTCAATAAAATCTATCAATAAACAAAACGAGTTATCGTTGCTAATATAATGGCAATAAGAAAAGTAAAAATAATTGCAAACAAAGTTCTTTTACTGCCAATTTCTTTGATCAAGACAGCAATAGTTGCTACACAAGGGACATAAAAAAGAACAAAAATTGTAAAAGTCATAATCTGTGTTGAACTCATTACTGTGCTAATATTGGCAACTCCCAGCGCCTGAACCAGCATAACCATAGACAACTCTTTTCTGAGCACCCCAAAGATTAATGTTACACCCACTGCTACCGGTAATCCTAACAATAAAGTAACAGGTGATATTAGTTGATTAATAAATCCTTCCAAATTCCAGTGTTTTAATAAACTCAAAACAACACTACCAATAATTAGCAAAGGCCAGGCTATTACAATAAATTCTTTCATTCTTAGCCATACTTTGGATAATAATATCTTGATTGAAGGTACATGATATGCAGGTATTTCCAGAATCATTCCAGGAGTAATTTCCGGCATAATATTTGAAAGAATTTTTCCGGCAATAGCCACTACAATTATATTAAAGACAAAGACAAAAATTGCGGCTTTTGGTCCAAGATAAAAGGCAACCAGTCCAAAAATAATAGTTATTCGAGCAGCACAGGGAATCATAGTAGTCAGCACGGAAGTAATAAAACGGTCTCGTTCTGATTCTAAAATTCTGGTAGCCATCACCGCCGGTACGGTACATCCATAGCCTAATATCAAAGGTATAATGGCCTTTCCATGAAGACCTATCCGATGAAGAAAGGTATCCATTAGATAAGCGACTCTGGGCAAATACCCGGTATCTTCCAGAAATGCCAATCCCAATAAAAACGGAAAAAGGAAAGGTAGAACAATAGCAATACCTCCAGCCAACCCTTGAACAACACCACTGACAATATGGTATAGCAAAGAATCAGCACCTAGAGTTTCTTCCGCATATGGCAAAAACTGATAGAAGAAATCCAGTAATGGCTCTTCAAATATCGCTCCAACATAAAAAACAAAATTAAAAAATAGATACATAATAACTACTAAAGAGATATAGCCAAAAACAGGGTGCATTAAAACACTATCCAGGTAATTCCTGATTTCCTTTTTGGGTTTTGAAAGTTTAACCACTGACTCATAAAGCTGCATGGATAGATGATGGCGTTCAGAGGAAACTACTTCATCAGAACTTCTATCGCGACATTGTTCTAGCTGATGTTGATAACCTTGTACAGTCTTGATAAATTCCGTATCTTTCTTCTTAATTTCATCAATAAAATCTTGATCATTTTCCAATAATTTTGTTGCTAAAAAACGATGGGGGACATTGAACTTCTCAGTATAATCTGTCTTCTTTATATCTTCAGATAAATCCTTAATAACCTGTTCTACATCTTTGCTAAAATTCAGGGATTCACTTTTTGCCGATTTTTGTCCCACCTTGAAGGCAGTTTCAAATAATTTATTTAGTCCCCACCCTTTATGTGCTATAGTAGTAACAATCGGGACACCTAATAAACGTGATAACTTATCAGTATCAATAATAATTCCTTTTGCTTCCGCTTCATCAATCATGTTAAGACAAATCACTGTCGGTAAATTTAATTCCAATAATTGTAATGTCAATTCCAAACCTCTGCCCAATAATGAGGCATCAATAACGTTAATTACTACATCTATTTTTTCTCTTAACAAATATTTTCGGGCTTCTAATTCTGCCAGGTCAAAAGAAGTCATTGAATAACTACCTGGCAAATCAACTATATCACTGGTCATACCCTGAAAAGTCATTTTACTAATACTGTATTTGACTGTTTTTCCTGGGAAATTTGAGGTAATCGCTTTATATCCGGCTACGTGATTAAAAATAGTACTCTTACCACAATTCGGCTGACCTACCAGTGTAATTCTCATTAGTCTACCTCCACCAATATTTTTGTGGCGATTCCTCTACCTAAAGCAACCTGGTTGCCATGTATATTCACCAGGACAGGACCTCTCATAAAACCGCTCTTTTGCAATAACATTACATCACCGGAATGAATGCCTAAACAGTTTAGTCTCTGTCTTATGCCTAGACCACCCTTGATTCTAGCAACTCTAACCTTGCTACCTGATTTTACATCCGTTAAACTAACTATCATGTTTGATGTCCCTCTTATTTTTCTCTTTTGAATTGTTATTTTTTATATTTAATTTATCTTGACATTCTTTACAGTAACCTTTAATCCCCAAACGATGTTCGGTTGCTACAAATTGATACTTACGACAAATCTCATCCTGCAATTTTTCTACTTCCCCATTATAAAACTCAATAATTTTTCCACAATTGATACAAACCAAATGATCATGGTGTTTTTTATTGTAAATTCTTTCATAGAGTACCTTATCTCTACAATGTAATGTTTCTATTATTAGTCCACTATCAATTAATAAAGGTATAGTTCGGTATATTGTAGCTAAAGAAACATTAGATTTCTGTTTTCTAAGCTGTTTATAAATGTCTTCCGCATCAAAATGTTTTTGAAGTTTTACGATTGCTTCAATAATTTCTTTTCTCTCCGGCGTATACTTTAAATTTCTTTCTTTTAAAAAATACTTAAATCTCTCTTTATAACTTAACAAAACATTACCCCTGATGTAATTGAGTATCATTCTCAATAATATTTTATTACATAATCATATTTTGTCAAGGTAAAAACTAATTAAAAAAATTAAATATTTCCTGGTTGTTTCCTAAAATAGTTATTAATCTATTGGTAATTCTTTATTGGTTGCTTTTAATTGAAGAGAAGTTTTCTCTATTGAGCTTTTTTATCAAACTCTTTAGATCATCATCTTCTTTGATTTGGAAAAAATGTGAGATACAATGACAATCAGAAGAGCCAAAACCTTTTTTTACCAATTTGCATGTACTATTTTTATATAATTTCTGAGATATAGTACATTCACATGCTTTTGGACTAATCATTATATCTACAATTAAAGAAGGATTGGGATCAGAAAGTACATAATCAATATGCCAAAATTTCTTTTTTATGCGTGAAAGATGTCTGAGTAGACGTGTCCTGAGAGATTTTTTAGCAGAGCCAATGTATAAATAATAACCTCTATTAAAAGATATAAAACCCAATTTTCCTACCATTACAGAAAAGGGGTTGTCTATATAAATTATTAAAATATATGTGGAACCAACAACTTCTCTAATAGTAGACCCAGTAAGGTATTTACTCATATCCTGCTTGATTCTTTGCTCTCAATATCATCTACAGAGGGTATTTCCTTTTTCAAACCATTCTCTAAAACAAAATCACCAATTCTACAACCAATATGCCGGGCAATAAGCGGGCATTTGGCAATCAACAAAAAGAATATGGGATTTTCTTTATCGGAAAGTGCTTCATAATTACCCTGACCCTTGCTAATTATCATTTTGGTCTCATCGAAAATACGAATAAACTCAGGAGAGCAATACTTTAATACAATTCCCGGCGAATCAGCACCAGATGAAATGATATTGGCAAATTTGTTAATTTCACAAAAAATAGCGTCATCAACAAGGGCATCATTTGAAACTGGTTTCCCTTTTACTACATAAATTACATTTTTATGATAATTTTTTACTAATTGCTCAATTAAAATACGGTCAAAAACGACTTCACCTGAATTATCGGCAAGATAAAGAACTGAATCAACTTCCGACAAATATTGCTGAAAAGCACTATAATCAAAATATTTTTCATCAATATTTTTTTGAAAATTAAATTCATCATTCAGCATTATATGTATCTTTTCCTGAATACTTTCCATATCTTCTATTCCAAAATCAATAATATTCCCAATTATTGACAGCTTGATTGCTGTTAAAAGTTGTTTATCTTCATCCATATTCTTAATTCTTACTTTCATTTCTGGATACAACTTGAGTGCTATTTTGTTACTTTCTTCTTTTATTTCTCTGTAAGGATCTTTCTTGCCGGTAATCTTACTAATCATGGTATAAATATTTCTACCCATCTCGGCGGGGGTTGTATTTAGTGAAAAATTTGGAATTATTTCTGATAGGCTATTCAGTACTTCTCTCTGAATCTCCTCACTGGCACCGGATACTCTAGCCGTCTTGAGTGCTTGTTGATAAAAACAGGGAATACAGTCTAAATAGGTTTTCATTATACGCTCCTTACTTATAAATTATTTCTAACAATATTCATCCAATAATGAATAATAAACATGTTATAATTGTTTATTAATTGTTCCATCAGGCAACATATTATCTGGATGATATTGATTTTTGTCCTGCATTTTTTTTCTTACACAACGCCAGTATTCAGATTTACAGTATTGTTCTACCCATTTCTTATCTATTAGGTTTTTTTCGGTATAATACTTTATGGGACAAACAGGATACCAGGGACAAAATTGCTTCTCAGTCATCACAATATACCTTATATCTTATAGATGTTTTAAAAATAATGTTGAACTATGGGCAAACATCTATATCTACCCATAGTTCATAATTGTTTAATATATTCTCATCCAATCGAATTATAGCTCAATTTTGGACATAATCGATTGAACAATTTTCTCAAAAGCCTGGCTAGTCTCATTTTCATTGTTACTGCAGATAAAAGGCTTGCCCTGATCTGTAGACTTGACGATTTGAATATCGATGGGTATTGCACCCAAAAATGGCACTTTAAAATCGCTTGCTGCCTTTTCTCCTCCACCTGTCATAAATAAATCTATCTTCTTTCCACATTTTGGACAACGAAAACCACTCATATTTTCGATAATGCCCAAAATAGGGATATTAATATCCCTTAGAAAATGAATACATTTACGTGAGTCAGATAAAGCAATTTCCTGAGGAGTAGTTACAATAATACCGCCGTCTAGTTCTGGAATAAGCTGGCAAACAGACAACGGTTCATCCCCAGTACCAGGTGGAGAATCAATAATTAAAAAATCAAGTTTTCCCCAATTTACTTCAGCTAAAAATTGCTTTATGGCAATGCCTTTTAGTGGCCCTCTCCAAACTAAAGGGGTATCGGGTGATTCTATCAAAGAAGCCATAGAAATTGCTAGCAATTTTTCTCTTGCCTGTATAGGTTTAATCTGTCCATTGCTTCCTGTTAATTTTTGTCCTTCGAATCCTAACATCTTCGCAACAGAAGGTCCATGTAAATCAGCATCCAGCAAACCAACCTGGTAACCTTTTTCAGCCAAGGTACAGGATAAATTGACAGATACTGAACTTTTTCCAACACCGCCTTTATTTGACAAAACCAATATTTTATGTCTGATGTCAGACATATTTCTTTTTAATTTTTCAGCAATTTCTTGATTTGCTTGTTCTTTTTTTCTTCTCATTTCTTCCTGGGCTTTGTCCTGAGCTACTTTGCTGTTTACATTATTCAATTTTACTCCCTCTTCTTCCCTCGTCTAAACTAAACGAATTATCATGTCTTCCATTAAAAACTATATAACATTATTTTCTAACCATCATTGTTCCGCATTTAGGACATTTTACCTCAGTACATGGTTGCCCAGGTTTATGAGCTTGAACTGTTCCGCAGGAAGGACATACACATTCACCTTCAGGCCCTGCCCCTTGGGCAAATCTTCCTGTAGGAGTATTTCTTCCTCCTAATCCTCTACCAGTCCCTGGACCTTGACCCCTCGGGCCTGTTCCGTCTCCTCTAGGCATATTTTTCACCTCCTGTAAAAAAATAGCTATTTATGATGGCGATCCTCTTTTTCAATACCATAGCCCTTGCCAGAACCAGGTTGGCAAAGAGAATCATCTTCTTCTAACTGTCCCTTTATGTATTTAGTAATTACTTCATCAATTCCACCACTTACGCCAACAATCGCTTTTATTCCTTTCTCATTAAAAAGGTCTATTGCTCTTCTGCCCATACCACCACAAATAATGGTGTGAACATCTTTTTCAGCAAGGAACTTCGGTAAAAACCCTGTACGATGACCGGGATTAGGAATCATTTCCTGATTGACGACTTTTTGATCTTGTAGTTCAATAATCGTAAAAGAAGGGCACCGGCCAAAATGAGCTGATACTTGATTATTATCAACAGCTATTGCAATTTTTTCCATATAAATTCTCCTACTATAACTTTAATTCAATCCTGAATGTGGTTCTACATTTGATTGGTTTGTCGGTTTTAAATTTCCTTTTTTGTATTCTTGAATGGCTGATTCAACAGTACCAGTTGCTCCAGAAATTAACTGTATACCGGCAGCATCCATAGTTCTAAATGCATTAGGTCCACAATTTCCGCTAATAACAACTTCTACACCTTTATCAGCCATCATTTGGGCAGACTGTATTCCGACTCCACCCATTCCACGCATATTGCTATTCTCAATTGCCTCGAATTTTTTGTTGTCAGTATCATAAATTATAAAATAAGGGCATCTCCCGAATCTTGGGTCGACTTCACTTTTTAATTCTGGTCCTGAAGAAGTAACTGCTATTATCATTAAATTCACTCCTATCTATATTATTTTTATTTCCACTACCTTTTATTATACCTCTTATGGCAAATTTATAAAATTTAAGTGATAAAAAAACAAATCACCGGTTATTTTATTAATAAACCCCGGTGATTTGTTTTTGTTATTTATATCATCACTCTTTTTTGTCTTTCTTTAATTCAGCTAATCTTTTATTAACTGCATCTAATTCGGCCTTAATATCCTCTGCTTCTGCCTGAAGTATATCCATTTCCTGTTTTGGATCCAGATTACCTTCGTTAGGGTAATTAGCTCCATATGCAGGGTAGGCAGGAGCTGCTGGTGAATAAGCTGGATAACCCGAGAAAGCACCTCGTCCGAATCCACGGCCAAATCCACGTCTAAAGCCCATTCCTAAACGGCCACCAACAGGATTGGCATAACCCGGAACTGAATAACCAGCACAATAACCTGCTGCTCTTCCAGTCATCGGACCAAAGCCGGCAGGACCAGTTCTATCGCCACCTGGCATAATAAACACCTCCTTCTTTCATTATATTATTCTTTCTTCTTACAATTTTTACATTCTCCATAAAATTGGAGAATGCAACTTTTTACAGTAAAACCGTATTTTTTTAAAAGCCTTTCTTTCATTTTCTTTATTACAGCTATTTCATCCTCAGTCAAATCACTTATATCTAAAAAATTTCTACAATTCACGCAAAATAGGTGTTGATGGCAATTTATGCCTTCAACTCTACCTGCTAACTCATATCTTGCTCTTCCCTCACCAGATTCTATTTTTATAATCACACCATTTTTTATCAATAAATCAAGCGTTCTATATACTGTTGTTAACCCAATAGCAGGGTATAATTTATAAGACCGCAAATATATTTCTTCGGCACTTAAATGCTTTTCAGCATTACCAAGAACCTGTAAAATAATCCTTCTGGGAACAGTTACTCTATATCCCTGGCCTCTAAAATGACCTGGCCAACCTTTCGGTGGGCCTTTTCCAAATCTGTGATTCATTACTTTGATTTTCCTTATTGATAATGATTACCATTAACATTCTATGTCTAATAATATTTTTTGTCAAGTCTTTCCTGAAATTTATTAATCAAAAAAGGAAGACAATAAAATATTGCCTTCCTTTTTGAAACTAATGTTTATTATGTTGTACTTGATAGCAAATAATGCACTATCTATTAGATTTATAATTCTCCCAAACTTCCAGCACTTCGGGAAAATCAATATTTAATCTCTTAATATTGTCTAAAGATGGAACTCCATTCTCATCCCATCCCTTTCTTTTATACACTACATCACATAATATTTCATATTGCTTTTCCCTAAAATCTCTTAAAGCTTGCATCTTCTCTTCAACTGTTTTCCCTTTAGTTGTAAAACCTATTTCCTCTTCTAATTGCTTATCATATAAGTCAGCACGAGATTCATATTCTTTTTTAGTTACTGGTCCCACTGCACGATAGGGAATTGCATCATATTTCCTGGTTCCGAAACCCATCTTCAGATTTAAAAGTCTCTGGAAATTATGGACAGCTTCAGATTGAGTAATAAGATCTTCTGCGGAAATTTTCTTACCGGTCACCCCTTCGAATATCCAGCAATAATTTTCCACATGTTCAGGTACTTTTGCTGCAGTTATCCCCGAATATTTCTTCTTATTATCAGCAGGCTCGATGTCATTCCAGGGAAGCTTACAGAGCCCTACCAGGGAAAACCAGGTTCTAAATAAGGGAAAATAGAATAATGCCTCTGCTTTGTCATCAAAGGTTGGTATCTGTTTGTTAACCTGATCCATAAAAATTAACCAGGATTCATCGTGTTGAGGTCCTTTATTGGCAATACCATATCCTCCTTGCTGGGCAAGAGATTCTTTGGTTCCGTATTCGGAAAATTCCATTCCTTTGCATTCCATTCCAATGTCATTCAAAAAAGCTTTATCAGCATTGTAATTTTTAATGAAATATTCTTTACAACGGCGTACTCCCTGTCCTGCTATTTTCCCAAATTTTTCTCCCCGGGCAATTAAATGTATAAGCTCCAATAAATCAGTACCGTTTCCAAATCTTAAATCCAATCCTCCAGTTTTTTTCTTATCTAGAATTCCATTTTCGTAACATTCCATCAGAAAAGCGATGGTTGTGCTTATTCCAATAGTATCCAGGCCATAATGGTCACAATAAAAATTGGCCTCTAAAACAACATCAGGGTCAAAACAACCACAGTTCCCACCAAATCCGGCTGCTGTCTCATATTCAGGTCCATCAACAATTACTTCTTCCCCTTTTAACGGTCCGGTTTTTAACTTAAATCCATCAACTGCATGGGAACAACGTAGATTGCATCCTATCCAGCAAGAATCACCTGGTTGCTTCTGTGAAAAACGATTCAGCCAAACTTTATTGCTTATATTTACTGCCTGGGGATGTGAACTGAATTGATAATTATGAACAGGTAAACAATTATGGTTATTCATGTGGTCTAAAAGATTGGCAGTCCCGGTTTCACGCATACCATTTTCAATATGATCCAACGAAAGAATCTCTTTTGTTAATCGCTGTCCAGCCTTTTTTAATAATTCAGGATTAGCTGGATTGTTACTACTTCCCTTTACACCTTTATACTTAACAACAATAGCAGCAATTTTCTTATTTCTTAGGACTGTTCCTGTGCCACCTCTTGCTCCCTGTTTATAACGTATCTTCTTACGGCCACGGTCATACCAGCTAAAATTTAGAATTCCAAGTAGAGCATTTTCTGCTCCCTGACCAGCAGATACAACACTGATATTACTTTTGTCCGCTTCGCTTTCAGCAAAATGTTCAGTCAGTTTCTCTGCTAAAATATAAGAATTAGTTTCTTGAAATGGAGGAGTTTGTACTTTTATCTCTCCCTTGTTACCATCAATAAATATGATGACATCCTGCTTAGCTTTACCTTGAATCTCTAGAGCATCCCATCCCGAAAATTTTAATAATGGGGCAAAATAGCCTCCGGCATTGTTGTCATTTGCACTCCCCGTTTCAGGAGATATGCTTACAACGTGACTCTTACCACAACCAGAATATTGGGTAATTCCGCAGATAGGTCCAGTACAAAACACCAATTCATTTTCCGGATCATCCCACTTTGTTTCCGGCTTCACTGCCTGCCATAAATACCACAACCCATAACCTCGACCACCGGTTAAGGCTTCTTTGACTTTTACCGGAACATCTTTAATGCTTATCTCATTACTGGATAAGTTTAGATAAAGAACTTTGTCTGTATAACCCTTGTTTATACTAGCGGGTTGATATTGGGTTGAGAACAACACTTGTTCTTTAGACATTATTAACCTCCTGTCTATGTCTATTAGATAATAATTAGTATATTAAAATATTTTCTATAATATTATCGATGCCAAGATTACCAGTTGGCAAGGTATCAGTATCGATTTTCTCATTCATCCTGAAAATATTTCTGTAAAACTTCCTGTAAATCAGGTTTCCCAATTTCCTGTAATTCATACCTTACTCTTACATATGCTTTATCAATTTTCATTACTCTACTTAAATCAATGGGAGTACCTATTATCACCAGTTCAGCGTCACTATTATTAATTGTTGCTTCCAATTCCTTGGTTTGTTCTGGTCCATAACCCATTGCGGGTAATAGTGCACCAATATGGGGAAATTTTTGATATGTTTCCTTAATACTACCTACAGCATAAGGTCTTGGATCAATTATTTCCTTAGCACCGTATTTCTGGGCAGCTACCACTCCTGCACCGAATTGCATTTCACCATGTGTTAAAGTTGGTCCATCTTCGATGACAATTACCTTTTTACCTCTAATTGTTTCTGCCTGATCAACTTGAATAGGTGAGGCTGCCTCAATTAATATTGCTTCTGGTGCCAGCAAATGAATATTTGTCCTTAATTGTGCAATGTTTTCCGAATTTGCAGTATCAATTTTGTTAATTACCACAATATCTGCCATTCTTAAGTTAACCGCACCCGGATAATAGGATTTTTCATGTCCAACCCGATGCGGGTCAGTAACTACAATGTGTAAATCCGGCTGATAGAATGGCATATCATTATTGCCTCCATCCCAAACAATTATATCAGCTTCTTCTTCAGCTCTTTTTAAAATTTCACCATAATCTACACCTGCATAGACAATATTCCCTAAGTCGAGATGTGGTTCATATTCTTCTCTTTCTTCAATAGTGCATTGATATCTATCCAGATCACTGTAATTTTCATAACGCTGCCAGATTTGTTTTGTTAAATCACCATAAGGCATTGGATGTCGGATAACTACCACCTTTTTACCCATTTCTTTTAATATCTGAGTAACCTTTCGTGTAGTCTGACTCTTTCCACTGCCGGTTCTGGTTGCACACACTGAAACAACGGGCACCTGTGCTTTCAACATAGTATTCCTGGTACCCATTAATCTAAAATCAGCCCCTGCTGCCAGTACTATTGAAGCCCTTTCCATTACATACTGATGAGGTAAATCACTATATGCCAAAATTACCTGGTCAATATTGTATCTTTGAATTAAGGTAGGTAAATCTTCTTCTGGAAAAATTGGAATCCCTTCCGGATATTGTATCCCGCTTAACTCAGCGGGATATTTTCTTCCAGCAATGTCGGGAATTTGCGTAGCGGTAAAAGCTGCTACATGATAATCATCATTATTCCGAAAAAAAACGTTAAAATTATGAAAATCCCTTCCTGCAGCCCCCATAATGATAATATTTTGCTTTTTCAAAGATTATCACCTCTTCTCTTTGATATATTTAATTGTAATATGGATAGGGCAATAAATCAATTTTCTTTTCCTTTGTAAAATTATTTAGAAGTAAAGGAGGGATTTTTAATTATTTGCCTCCGGAAGATAGAAAAAAGACATCTGTCCTATTTTAAAAATTTCTAATAAATAAGACAGATGTCCAACAAAGTATAATTATATTTATTTATTATCTTTTAATTATTTATTCTGATTCTTTTTCTACAAATTCCTCTAAAGGAAATTTTATACCTAATTGCTTAGCAGACATGGAAGACAATAAATAGACAGCAAGATAAACCAACACAAACCCGACAATCAAATCAATAATTACAGGAATTCCAAGACCTGCAAGAATATAACAAAATGCAGCAATTAAGGCAACGGTAATAGCATATGGTATCTGGGTTCTAACATGGTCGATATGGTCAGAGCCGGCAAAGGTCGAAGACATTACTGTAGTGTCTGATATTGGGCTACAATGATCACCCATTACTGCTCCTGTTAAAACACTGGAAATTACAATTGGCAAAGCAGCTCCCACGCTAACTCCAAGAGGAATTACTATTGGTGTAACAATAGCCATCGTTCCCCATGATGTACCGGTAGAAATAGCAATAAGGGCTGAGATGATAAAGGTCAATATCGGCAAAATGATTGGAGACAAAGATTCTCCTAAGGCCCCTACAATATATGGAGCGGTCCCCAATTCTCCACAAATGCTTCCAATTGACCAGGCAGTTATCAAAACTAGTGTCGCGTAGACCATCATTCGTGCCCCACTCATAAAGGAATCCATTATTTCTGCTACTGTAGCAATCTTTTGAACTACATACATTATAATAGCTACAATAAAAGCAATAATTGTTGCCAATAATATGGAAAACATAGAATCTGCATCAGATATGGCCTGGGAAAATGATTCAGCTTCACTTCCGCCGCCTGTTGACCACATAAAATAGAAAGACAAGATTACTAATAATATAATTGGCACCCACAAATTTGCCGGACTTATAGAAGCTTTTTCAGCAACTTTTAATTCTGAAGTACCAGATAATGGTCGGGAATCCTTTGCCCATAATTCCCCGGTGGTTCTGGCTCGATATTCTGCCTTTAACATAGGACCAAAGTCTCTCCCGGTATAAGCAATAACACCAACCATAATAATAGCAAAAATAGAATAAAAACTATAAGGAATACTGCTAAGCCACAAATAATATGGAGAAACTTCTATTCCAGCAGGGAGTGAATCTCCAATTAATCCAACCTGATATCCAATCCAGGTTGAAATGAGAAATATGGAAGAAACAGGGGCAGCTGTTGAATCTACAATATAGGCAAGCTTCTCTCTTGAAATGCGATATTTATCAGAAAGTGGTCGGAATAAATTTCCGATAAAGGCTGAATTTGCATAATCATCAATAAAAATAACAATACCACCTAACCAGGAAAACAGTTGTGCCATTTTTGAATTGTGAGCCCTTTTTGCTAACGATTCTAAAAAAGCCTGTCCC
Source organism: candidate division TA06 bacterium 32_111 (assembly GCA_001508335.1). GTDB lineage: Bacteria > Hydrothermota > 32-111 > 32-111 > 32-111 > 32-111. The sequence goes on along the minus strand of LGFX01000015.1, from coordinate 29,640 downwards.
CCGCCTGAGAAAAAAATCATGCCCATCAATCCACCTACTATGAAGAAAAATAAAATGATGCTGGCATTCCAGGAGTCAGCAACTGATGATATAAGGGTTGTAGCCGTAGTATTAACACCTGCCCAAAAATTTCCATTATTAAGGATTGTCGCACCAGCCCAAACAGCAATAAACAAAGATATTAAAGCTTCTCTCAGAATTAAACAGAGTGTAATAGCTAATATCGGAGGAACTAAAGACCAGATACCATAGTTTACTGCAGTTTCTTCCTCCTCAGCAGCTATTCCTGTTAGTGAGATAAAAGATACAAGGACAATTATAGAAAATACAATAATAAAATACTGGTTAATTCTGCTTTTATTAATCATCACTATTTATAATCTCCTTTCTAATAAAATTATTACATTTTCTAATTGAAAAAAACAAATATATTAAATCAATAATACCAAACCTCCTATCTTGATCTTTGAACTTTGATGACAGTACTATGATTATTAATCATAGTCCCAGCCTGAATCCTAGAGCATCAGATGACAGGCTTCGGCGAAGATCCCTTTCCTGATAAATCATCGCTGCTCAACTCATTATCAGTACTCTTGATCGTTCGCGCCTCTACCCCACTTCAGGTAAAAGTGAGGCAAATTAATATTTGATTTTCTTAAAATTAACATAATAAAAATAGAAAGTCAATTTTTTTCAATCTGGATGATTCAATTTTTCTCAATTTTGCTTCCGAATACTAATCTTCATTCCTGAAGCCACCTGTTTAAAAACCTGGAGATCTCCAATAACTTTACCAAAAATATTTACCGGGCTTGCCGCTCGAATATCATCACCTTGACTGGCTGGAGTTTTACCAAAAAATATGCAAAACGCCTCACCAGGTGGCCAATAAGCCAAATCGCCCATTGATACTACTTCATTAGCAGTATCTTCCAATTTGATTTCTTCTCCAATAGAAAAATAAATTTCATTTCCCCAGGTATTAACCCGGCCTTCTACCGGGAGTAAATCCCATATTTTTTCAGCTGTTTTGCTGTCATTTAATTCTGCTTCGATATTGATATCTTCTACTGAGATAAATATTTTTTTCATTACAATTCACTCCTATCCTATCCAATAAATAGTATAATAGTATCAAATATCCAGATGTTAAAGTATATTTTTATAAAATATACTCTTGTTTTATCTTTATAATCTTTTTACTATTTCAAATTCTTGATTACAGTAAAATCTCCGGTTTTTGCTGCTTCTAAAATAGGAGCCATGTATTCATCTATTAAATCTGCATTTAGTGGTATGGGCATATTCTTCAATTTCATATCTAACTGCGGATTCTTAGCAGCTTCCAGTGCTCTTTTTACATGCTTATCACTGAACTCTGGAATATCTGTTAATTTGTAAGGAGCACCGATGCTTTTATTAAAATTCACCAGACCTTTGGCAACTGCAATGCCCAACTCTCTTCCAGAGAGTTTTTCAATATTCTCAGAAATAAGATTGTTTCTCCGCAATACCTCACCAATTACTTGTAGCTGTTTTTCAATTGCGGGAGCAAAAAAGACAGTATAATAAGGATTCATTATACCACATGCCCGTCCATGACTGGTAATATCAACAAGGGAAAAACTGGTAAGATGAGCGCCATTAGTGCCACCAACCATGATAGCATAGCCGCCTAAATCAGTAGCTAAACCTAACGCCTCTCTGGCTTTTAAGTCTTCAGGGTTTTCGATTGCTTTTTTGGTGTTCTGAATAATTAATTCCAGGGCAGTTGAAGTAATCTCACTGGTTAGGTCAAATTTATCTTCTCCTGCTCCATAAAAGACCTCTAAAGTATGGGCAATGCCATCCAAAGCCCCGTCAATTGTCAGAGACTTGGGCATACTTACAGTTACTGAATAATCAAATACCGGTCTTTGTGGAATAATTGCCTCATCTACAATCAGTTTCTTCTGTCCAACCACTGGATCAGTAACATTGGAATATTTGGTCAAATGTGCTCCTGAACTTGCAGATGTTTGTATTGCAATGTAAGGTAATAGCTTTTTATTTGACTCTTGAAGAGCTTTCGTGACCAATCCTGTTCCAAAATAATCTTCAATCTCAGGGCTATAAGAACCTAATGTGGCTAATACATTAGCGGCTTTACCACAATCAATAGTACTTCCACCACCAATAGCAATAATACAGTCAGGCTGATAGTGTAAGATATAGCTTTCTACTCGATATACATCTTCTCTTGGATTATTTGGTTTTGCATCTGGTACAACACGGTCACCTGCTAATAGTACTCCATTATTTTTTAAAGATTCAATCACAGCATCTGCTACCGGTTTAAGATAAGTTGTGTCTGATATCAATAACGCCTTCTTTCCATATTCAGAGGCCACCTTACCTACTTTTCTTAATTTATCTAATCCGAATAGATAATTATCACCTTTAAATTTTTTAAGTAATTCTTCTGCTTTTTGTTTTAACATCGTAATCCTCCTTCACCTTTGTTTAATACAAATAGAAGATATTTTAAATCAATAATCATATTACTTATATTAAAACAAAGAGTATAATAATACAATTTCAATTCAGGTTATCTAGGATCTTCTTTAGTTTTTCCCTAGCTTCCTCATTTATAGGCTTAATGGGCTTTAAAGCATTACCAACATCAATCCCTCTTAGTTTTAAGCCTTCTTTCATGATGACCGGGAAACTACCCAATGCAAAAGCCATCCGTAATGGTGCTAATTTAAATTGGGCTTCTAAAGAGGCTTGGTGTTCCCCTTTTTGATATAACTCATAAATAGATACAACTAATTCAGGAACAATATTAGCTGTTGCGGCAACACTGCCATGAGCACCATAAGCCAAAAATCCATAGATTAAGGTATCTCTTCCGGCCAGGACAGCAAAACCTTTTCCTGTACGCCGAATAATTTCTGCAGCCTTACTCATATCTCCACTACTGTCCTTAATCCCGACAATATTATCAATACTGCTCAAACGAATTATTAACTCTATGCTTAAATCAACGCCTGTTCTTCCCGGGTTATTATAGAGAATAATAGGTAAATCAGTACTAGAGGCAATTTCTTTATAATGTGTATACAGCTCTTCTTCGTTTGGACTGATAAAATATGGCGTAATAACCGATAAGGCATCAACTCCTAGTTTAGTAGCCATTTGGGTTAGCCTAATAGATTCCTTTGTCGTTATAGCTCCTGTACCAGCATAGACTGGTACTCGATTATTAGCTGCTTCTAAGACCGTTTCAATTACCTTTTTCTTTTCATCGAAGTCAATACCATAACCTTCTCCTGTGCTACCCAGAGGAAAAACACCATGCACTCCTGCATCAATTAGATAGTCAGTCATTTTCTTAAGTGTCTTACAATCAACTTTTTCTTCTTCATCAAATGTTGTAATCATCGGAGGTATAATCCCTCTCGGTTTAAATTTCATCTCCTGCTCCTTTTTATTTTTTTTCTTTAACTCCTACTCTTCCTTCAACGAAACACTATTCATCTTCTCATAGAATAAGGCCAGTCCTCCATGGTCGAGCTCTGAGTTACCCTCTGCCATTAGGGTCTGCATCATCTCCATCACCTGGGCTGTTAGAGGCATGGCATTGTGTAGAGCCTGGCTGGTTTGTAGGACATTGGTTAGGTCTTTGACATGTAACTTCATGCGAAAGCCCGGGTCATAGTTGGCTTGAAACATCCGGGGGGCCTTGTCGGTAAAACACTGACTGCCGGCAAGTCCTGACTTTATGGCAACCTACCAAGACCGGGTTACCCAAGATATCTAAGATGGGCTTACAGGTATTAAAGATTTGTTCTTTACCACCTACCATGATGGCAAGGGTACCTGATTGAGCTTTCTCCTGTCCTCCGCTTACCGGGGCATCTAACATATCTACTTTCTTTTCTGCCAGTTTCTTGGCTATATCCTGGGAAACCAGGGGAGCGATGGAGCTCATGTCAATAAGTATTTGACCGGAGGATAGACCTTCTGCGATACCTGCTTCGGAAAAGACGGCTTTTTGCACATCCGGGGAGTTGGGTAACATGGTGATGATAATATCACAGTTAGAGGCGACCTCACTATTGGAGGTTGCCTTTTGGGCTCCGGCCTGGGTAAGCTCTTGTAGGGGTTTGTCATTTAGGTCATAGGCTATTAAGGGATAGTCTGCTGTAAGTAAGTTCTTGGCCATGGGCAGGCCCATGATGCCAAGGCCAATAAATCCTATTTTTGGTTTAGACATGGTTTGTCTCCTTTCAATTTTTATTTATATTTTATATTCAGCTTCAAAATATCATTTATTTTTACTTGACCAGTATTTTTTAATCTATCTATTCCATTATTCCTTGTATTTTTTGAATAACTAAAGATATATCTTGTCGATCAATATCTTTATGTGTTACCACCCGTATTTCCCGCTCTTTTGGTTCACCGATTAAAATATTTTCTTCCCTTAACTTATTTACCAAATCCATTGGATTTATTTTCTCTTTAGGTACCTCAAAATAAACCATATTGGTTTGAACGGTATTCATATTTACTTTCATTCCCGCTTCTACAAGTCCTTTTGCCAATAAATAAGCATTCTCGTGATCTTCCTGTAATCGCTCAATCATATCTTCTAATCCAACAACTCCGGCAGCAGCCATCAACCCGGCTTGTCTCATTCCTCCACCTATCATCTGTCTTTTTTTTCTAGCCTTAGAAATAAAACTTTTATCCCCTACAAGTAGAGAACCAAAAGGGCAGCCTAAGCTTTTAGAAAGACAAAATTGTATCGAATCTGCTTCTCTAACTAAATCAGCAGGATCTACATTTAAGGCAACAGCCGCATTAAAAATACGGGCACCATCTATATGAATCTTAATATTGTGTTTTTTCACAAGACTTGAAAGTTTTTTCATCTGTTCTACATTTATACAAGTTCCACCTGCAGAATTATGGGTATTTTCGATACAAACTAATTTTGTTGTCGGAAACAACCGACCTTCTCCAATAATTGCTTCAGTTAGGGATTTAAGATTTGGGAAACCTAACTCACCTGGTACAGTTTTCAGCATTAAGCCGGCAACCGCTGCTAAACCACCAACTTCACAACGGAGAATATGTGATTCTTCCTCCATAATAACTGAATCACCTGCTTGAGTGTGAGCCAACATTGCCACAAGATTTCCCATTGTACCACTAGCCAAAAATAAAGCATCTTCTTTTCCTAATTTTTCAGCAGCTATTTTCTGAAGCTTTATTACAGTTGGATCTTCCTCATTCTGCTCATCTCCAAGAGGTGCATCCAACATAGCTTTGTACATTAGTTTTGTTGGTATTGTTTTTGTGTCACTCCTAATATCAATTATTTTTCGCAATTTTTTTCCTTTTTTTTATTTTATTCTATATTCTTATCTATCTCTGCAAATAGACATACAATAATAAATATTTAACAAAATTGACCATTTCTTTGTCTCTTTGTTTACGATAAATCTCAGATACTTTTTCCCCAGATCCATACTCCTCGTTAAAAAGGTGGTAGCAAAATGAGGATTCTGCTAAAATTTATATATCAAAATAAAAATTAATATTACTTTTTCTAAAATGTTATGAGCGGTTTTTCTCGATAATCTCCTTTATATCGACACCTTTTCGTTTTGTAAGAAAATAGTAGAATACAACAATCAATAATAAAAATACAATGCTATCCCATTGTGTGAAAAATATTAAGGGATTACCATCATTAATATAGAGTGAGCGCCTAAAATATTTTTCAATCATGGGACCTAATATAAAGCCCAAAAGCAAAGAAACGGTTGGATAATTTTGTTTTCTCAGAACATATGCTATCACACCCATTATTAATGTCATGAGCATTTGGAATGTCGAATATGTTGAGACATAACCACCAACCATTGCTACTAAGGCAATACTGGAATATAATATTTTACGATTAATGGTTACTATTTTAATAAAGTAAGGTCCAAGTATATACAAAGTTAAAGGAAGAATAATTAAGGCACTGACAAAGAGAGCAGCAAACATAGGTGCCACTAAATGAAATTGGGTTGTCATTAATCTTGGACCGGGTTGTAGACCATTAATAATTAATACACCAAGAACAACAGCGGCAACGGCATCACCTGGAATGGAAAAAGTTAACATTGGCACAAGTGCCCCACCACAGACTGCATTGTTTGCTGATTCAGCAGCAGCAATTCCTTCTAATGTTCCGGTACCAAACTTATCCGGATCATTTGAAGATCTCATTGCTTCTGCATAAGAAATAAAAGCAGCCATTGAACCTCCTGCACCGGGTAACACACCAATAAAATAACCAATTAATGCTCCTTTTATATATGTCATTAGTCCAATCTCTTTTATCTCTTTTATAGTAGGTAAAAAATCTCTCCTACTAATTTTCTGCTTTAACATTTCCTTATTAATTAATTTATATTCATCACTGCTCTTTTCAGATTGAATCAGAAGTTCACTAATAGCAAACGTACCTATAATAAGGGGCATCAAATCAATCCCTTGAACTAAAGGATCAATACCAAAAGTGAAACGAGCAGCGGGCTGCATAATATCTATACCAATTGTTGCAATCATTATGCCCAAAATTGTTGCTACTGCCCCTTTGGCAATAGATTTTCTTTGGGCAAGTATAACAACCACAAAAGCAAAAAGGATTAAGGAAAATTTTCCTGGTGTCTTAATTAGTAAGGCCAATTTCACGGCAAATGGAGCTACAATCATTAATAAAATACTCCCTATAGTACCACCTATCATTGAAGCAAAAGCAGCTTGTCCCAATGCCTTAGCGCCTTCTCCTCTTTCCATCATTTTATTACCTTCAATGGCGGTCATCATTGCAGAAGGGGCACCCGGGATATTTATCGTGATTGCTGTAATACTACCGGAATACATTCCAGCCATGTAAATACCCATGCACATTACTAAAGATTTCACAATATCCATGCTATAGGTTACTGGTAAAAGTAATGCAATAGCTAATGTTGCTGTTAAACCCGGCACAGCTCCAAAAAAAGTACCTACAATAAAGCCTAATAAAACATAGATAAATACACCGGGAATAAACAATGTCTGGAATCCCTGAAGAATTCCCAATAAATTATCCATCTTAGAATACCTCCCCTATTGGAAGTCTAACTCCAAATATTTTTTGGTATAAAATGTAAATTAATGCAACTATAATAACAGTAAATAAAATATTTAATAGTTTCTTTTTTTTGAAACCTGATTCTTCTTCAAATAAAAACATCAAACAAAGAACATAAATAATTGATGAAATAAAATAACCTATAGATTTAAATATTAAAACATAAATAAGGGTTAAAAATATAACCATTATAGGCTTGCCAATTCTTGATAATTGAAATGACAAAACGCTTTTTTCCTTAATCCCAGCAATAAAAATGATAATTGCAGCAATATATAACAGGATTGAGGCAACTATGGGGAAAAAAGTAATCCCCACCTCTCCATTTTTAATTGGTTCGGCGGTTTTTATCGCTTCAAATAAATAAATACTATTTACCAAAATCAACACAAGTGCAAGCAATGATGTAGAATTGATTCTCTCAAGTACACTTCTCTTTGCCATCTAACGCCTCCATGCTATTAATTATCTGCCTCCTTCTTTTCCCAAGGAGGCAGATAATCTAATTTTCATTTTCTACAGTCTTACCTAAAACAAAAAATAAGGAACTTAGCCTTCTATTACACCATCATCAATTAATTTTTGGATCATTTCAAATTCATCCTCTTGGACCTGCATGGCATAATCAGTCACTTCATCTGTTCCTAACCAGGTAGCTACAACACCTGTTTCCTGAGCCCAATCTCTGAATTCATCACTATGGTGTGCATCATAGAAGATCTGTTCTAATTTAGCAACAACATCATCTGGAGTTCCGGCAGTAGTAGCTAAAATAACAAAACTACCTTTTACTAAACCTTCATAACCTAGTTCCTGGAAATTAGGAACATCTGTAAATTGAGGATTCCGTTGATCGGCCATTTCAATAAGACCTCTTACTTCTCCAGCATGAATCAATGGAGCAAAATCTCCTAAACTTGTCATAATTGCATCGGCTTCACCGGATAATAAGGCTTCTTTCTTTTCGCCAGAACCACCAGGATATGGTAATACTTTGAATTCTAAGCCAGTGACTTCATTAATTTTTAACAGTCTTAAATGTTGGGCATTTCCTATTCCATCAACTCCAACAGAAATTTTCCTAGGATTTTCTTTAGCGGCAGCTGCAAATTCCTCCCAATTTTTCCAAGGGGCATCTTCTCTTACTACCATTGCTCCTGCTTCTTTAGTAACAAGGCAAATCATTTTAACTTTATCCAGCGAATAACCTGGTACTAACTCCTGACGAGGAACTGTTACAATGCTGTCATAGGTAAAACCACCAATTGTGTAACCATCAGATTTCGCATTCATCACTTCATAAAGTCCTACTCCACTAAGTCCACCTTCAATATTTTCTACATAGATTGCAGTGGGTATTGATTTCTCTGCTATTTTGCTAATAACCCTTATAATAGCATCTGTACCACCACCTGATGCCCAGGGAACAATTGTCCTAATATCTTTGGTTGGGAAATCTTGGGCAAAACTAGCAATTGAAAATAAACTTAAAAACATAATCACTAATATGATACTTATAATATTTCTTGATTTCATTTCTTATCCTTCCTCCTCTAATATTTAATAACTTTAAAAGATACTAATTAATTAATTAGTAGAACAACTTTTTATATTATATAAGCACCACCTCCAATCTTTTGGGTTAATTATCATTTAGCCTTTTTCTGTACTAAGTCTTCTTTCATAATCATCGGTTTTTTTATCATCAAGAAATAATAGAATATCACAGTTAAAACTAAAAAGAAGAGACTATCTGGACTTGTAAAAAATATCAAAGGACTTCCATGACCCAAGGAAAGACCCCTTCTGAAATAGTCTTCAAGCATTGGGCCCAATATAAAACCTAACAACAATGTAACTGTGGGATAATTTTGTTTTCGTAAAAAATAAGCAATTACACCGAATATTAAAGTAATAGCCATCTGAAAAACAGAAAATGTGCTTACAAAAGAACCCACTATGGCTACTGTGGCAATACTTGCATATAGAATACCCCTATTAATTGAAACAATTTTAATAAAATATGGAGCCAGCAGATAAAAAGTAATGGGCAAAATAACTAAAGCACTAACTAATAAGGCTGCAAACATGGGCGCAATTAGATGAAATTGTTTAGTCATCAATTGTGGTCCTGGTTGTAGCCCATTAATAACCAAAACTCCTAATAATACAGCAGTTGTTGCATCACCTGGTATACCAAAAGTTAACATGGGAACAATGGCTCCACCACACATAGCATTATTGGCTGTTTCAGCAGCAGCAATTCCTTCTAAAGAACCAGTTCCATATTCCTCCGGATTTTTAGATGATCTCATTGCTTCTGCATAGGAAATAAAAGCAGCCATAGAACCTCCTGCTCCCGGGAGTACTCCAGTAAAAAAACCAATTAATGAACTTTTGAAATATCTCCATAGACCAATAGATTTAATTTCTTCTAATGTGGGAATAAAATCCTTTCTTCTTATTTTACTTAATACATCTTTTGATATCTCCAGTTTTTTTTCAATTTCTCCTGATTGAATCAAAAGCTCGCTAATAGCAAAAGTTCCTATAATAACTGACATCATATCAATTCCTTGTACCAGGATATCGAAACCAAAAGTAAATCTGGCTAACGGTTTCATTGTATCAATCCCAATAGTAGCAAACATTATTCCCAAAAAAGTTGCAATAGCTCCTTTTGCTATCGATTTTCTCTGTATTAATATTATTACAATAAGAGCAAATAATATTAAGGAAAATTTACCCGGTGTTTTTACCATTAAAGCTAATTTTACAGAATAGGGTGATACCATAATTAATAATAAAGTTCCAATAGTGCCACCGATCATAGAGGCAAAGGCTGCATGTCCTAAAGCTTTTGCTCCTAACCCCCTTTTCATTAGTTGATTACCTTCAATAGCTGTCATCATAGCAGATGGAGCTCCCGGAATATTAATAGTTGTAGCGGTTATACTCCCTGAATAAATGCCAGCCATATAGATACCCATACACATAACCAATGAGCTAACAATATCCATGCTATAGGTCATGGGTAGAAGAAGTGCAATTGCTAGAACAGAAGTTAAACCAGGCACGGCACCAAAAAAGGCACCTATAATAAAACCAATAATTGCATATATCCCCACTGAAGGATTAAAAAATGTGATAAATCCTTGAATAATTCCATCCAAGTTCCCCATTACATATTACCCCCTAATTTTGGAAGTCTAATTAAAAAGATCTTCTCATATAAAATATAGATAATAACGGCAATGATAACAGCATAAAATAATTTTATCAGAATATTTTTTTTCTTTATTTCAAATATAGAAATAATTGCAAAAATATATAAGATGGAAGAAGCCATATAGCCAATAATTTTAAAAAGTGTAATATAAAATATCGTAACAAGAACAACAAGTGCCGGCTTGTTCATCTGACCAAAAGATGTTGCTGTTACATTTTTCTGATTGTATGATGTAAAAAATACAAGAGCAATTGTAATGTACATTAAAAATGAAATTATTAATGGAAAAAAAGTGGCACTAACTTGACCTTTTTGAATTGGGGGAGCTATACGAAATGCTTCAATAACATACAAGGTATTCCAAATAAACAATATAACACAAAATAAATGAGAAATATTTAGCTTTTTTTTCAAATTAAGCAAAAACCTTGTCCCTCCTTCATGAATACTTATAATTTCATTAATTGCCCTACCTTTAAAGGTAGGGCAATTAATAGTACTTTCTATTGTTCAATAATTCCCTGTTCCACTAACATATCCATAATTTCGAAAAATTTTGTTTGTGTCTCTTCAACAAACTGGGTAGTTTCTTCACTATTTAACCAAGCAGATGTTACTCCAATATCATCTAGCCAATTCAGAAACTCGTCTGTATGATAGGCTTCATCAAATATTTCTTCTAATTTCATGAGTATATCATCAGGGGTCCCCGCTGGTGCAGCCACAGTAATAAAACTTCCTATTTGTAAATTATAACCCAATTCTATTAATGTCGGAACATCCGTAAATTTCGGATTCCTTTTTTCTGACAATTCTACCAAACCTCTAGCCTGGTTAGAATTGAGCAATGGAGCAAAGTCCCCTAAACTGGTTATAGCGACTTCCGCTTCACCAGATAGCAATGCTTCTTTTTGTGGTCCAGCACCACCTGTATAAGCAACTAAATTTAAGTCTATTCCGACTTCATCTTCTAACATTAAGCCAGCCAAATGGGTTCTACTACCTAAGTTTTGAATTGCAACATTAATATTCCCAGGTTCCTCTTTAGCTGCTTCCACTAAATCTTCAAAGGTTTGAAAACGCGAGTCTTCTCTCACAATAAGTGCATCAGCTTCACTGGTAAGACGACAAATAAATGCTAGTTTATCCAGATCATATCCAGGAACTAATTTTTGTCTAGGTACTGTAATAATACTATCATATGTTTGTGTTCCAATGGTATAACCGTCAGGACGGGCTCTCATTATCTCAAAAACACCAGTTCCGCTTGCTCCGCCTTCAATATTTTCTACATAAATTGATACAGGTAATGATTTCTCAGCAATTTTTGTAATCATTCTGTTAATAGCATCAGTTCCGCCACCTTCGCCCCAGGGACATATAGTTCGGATATCTTTGGTTGGATAATCTGCAGCAAAAATCACTGTTGAACTAAAAAAACATACCAAAAATAAAGATAGTAACAAAATAGTTATTTTTTTCATTTTTTTATTCCCTTTCTTAATATTGAGATATTTTCTTAATAAACTACTTTCTAAAAATATAGTTCCTTATTTCACCTCCTTTTTTTCAATAAATGATCTACAAGCTAGTAATTCCTTGTGAGGAATTTTATTTAGTCTCTTGTAATGCTCTTTTTTTAAAGGACCTGGGAAAAAACTATCAATTAATAATCTACAGGTCGTTCTAAGATGTTCTCTGACATAATACTCAGCTTGTTCTTCGTCTCTTTTCTCAAGTGCTTTTATAATAGCTAAATGGAATTCTAAAGATTTTTTTTCAATTCCAACTGACCGTCGTGAAATATTCCTTGTCAATGCAGTAATGGTACGTAACTTTTTATAAAATTCAGAAATAAAGGGATTGTTAGCTGCACGAATAATTGCATCATGTAGTTTTGTTCCATATCTAACCCCTTCCTGTGGATTCTTTTCAATATCCACTTTTTCTAATATGTTCTTTATTTCGCTAATTTCAGAATAAAATTGCTTGTCACCTTTAGCACATGCCAACCTAGCTGCAATCCCTTCTATCGCTTCCCTGCTTTGGAATATATTAATAACATCATCTAATGAAATCTTCCGAACGGAATACCCTCCACTTCTATCTTTTCTAACTAAGCCATCTGAAGTTAAATACCAAAGAATCTCTCTTATTGGTGTCCTGCTTAAGCCGCATTTGTTGCAAATTTCTCTTTCTACCAAGACCGTACCTGGAGAAATTTCACCTGATATTATTTTTTTCTTAATCTCCTGATAAATACTATTTTTCATAATAATTTTTACTTAACTTTTCCTTGGTATACCAGTGGTATTTTATTTAAATATACCATTATTTTGCTAAATTTTCAAACAATCGATATATGCAACCAATAAATCTTGTATTTATATATTAATAATTAAATAAATTTTAATTACCTATTTGATTTACTGCATTTAGTGGTTTCTTTCCATTTTCCATTCGAATAATCTCATCTGCTACCATGTTAGTTACTCTTTCATTAGCATCCCTTGTCCGAGAACCTAAATGAGGTGTTACAATCACATTGTCTAAAGCAAAAAATGGATGCTCCGATCCTGGTGGCTCAGTATAAAGTACATCAACTCCTGCACCAGCAATTTTCTTTTCTAATAGTGCTTTATACAAGGCATCATAATCAACAATCTTCCCACGAGCGATATTAAGGAGGAAAGCGTTCTTTTTCATAAGGTCAATCTGTTCTTTCCCGATTAAGCTCAGGGTTTCAGGATTTAAGGCAGCACAAATTACTACAAAATCAGATTGTTTCATGAGTTCACCCAGAGAGACGAATTTGACTCCAAACTTCTGTTCCCGCTCTTTAGAGGGATGTTTGGTATAGCAAAAAATTTTCATAGAGAAACCTTTGGCCATGGTGGCAACACAGGCTCCAATATTTCCTAAGCCAACGAGCCCCATTGTTTTTCCAGTAAGTTCCCAACCCAAATTTTTATTTCTTAGTTCTTCATCAACCCATTGTCCTTCTCTTACACCATTGCAAGATTGTGGTATATTTCGGGCAGCAGCCAACATTAATCCAATACCCATTTCCGCCACTGCATTGGCATTTGCTCCAGGAGAGTTAATAACATAAACACCATATTTGGTAGCAGCTTCTACGTCAATATAGTCATAACCTGCACTAGGTAAGACAACGGCATGTAATTTCGAAGCTACTTTAAAGTAATCTTCTTCTACTTTTTTTGAACCGGAAATAACATATTTTGCATCTCTTATCTCCGCTAACACGACTTCCTTTGGTACATCATCAGGAAGTATTCGGTTTTCGAAAGCAGATATCTTTTTCATGGCTAATTGCGTAAATGCCGGCTGCTGGTCAAGATGAAGTATCTTGATCATGGTATTTATCCTCACTCGAATTATTTTTTGTACTTTATATTTTATTAAATTTAGTACTATACAATAGAAAAAACATTATACATTAGTTAAATATATCAACATTATATTTTATTTATTAATTCTTTTGATTTTGTAAATTGCATATCTTCCCAATCACCTATTGAAGAGATTCCCTGATTACCTTTAATTTCTTCCCATATTGCTCTAGAGACATACATTTCATCAAGTTTTAGGGTATTTCTAATAATAACGATACGAGGCGGAACACCTGGTAAATTCCAAATGGTTTTAAGCCCAGTTTCAATTGCCTCTTGATCGCTAGCAAATATCATTGGGATACGTGCCCTATCTAAAAAAGTTGTTGTTATAGTATTGGTATAAGTTGATTTGAAATCAATTTTTTGATAAAGTTTCTTTGTAACCATATGAGCAATGCCAATCCCAATAGCATTACCTTGAGTCTCTTTAGTAAGATCTAATACTAATATTTTCTTAATCTCAGGTTCTGTCTTTGAATCTTTGATACCACCAACTATATTTGTGTCCATTCCCGTTCCACTAATATTTTTTCCCATCTCCTGAACAACTAACAAGTCTACTTTATTAACCGGTAATCTAGGCAATATTTTCTTGCATTTTTTTAATAGCTCGCTATCAACTTGTGCAAATTCCTCAGGTTTAGCACCTTTGATTTCCAATGTACGATCATACCCGTTTTCTAAAATCCCAAAACCTCCGATAATAGGTGCTTTATTTAATATTACTTTGGCAAATTCCACCATATAGTGTTTTAAACCTTTCACACCAAGGTAGTGAACTAAACTTGCACCACGATGATTACCAAGACCTACAGATAATATCTTATGCAAACCACTCTCAATTTCCCCCTTAAAAGCGGTGTGAACCTTTGCACGATTAACTGCGATCACTCCGTCTGCCTGATAGGCAATCTTATCAAAATGGACTGGTAGACCATTTTCTAAATGATCAATTTCAACCGTCTCCATTGTAGCTTTAATTGGCACACCCATACTTTCTTCGGTAATACCATAATGCTCTAATACTCTTCGTTGACCTTCGGCTGTTGCACCTCCATGAGACCCCATCGAGGTAACAATAAAAGGATCTCCTTTTACTTTTTTGACTTCATCAATAACTGATTTAAGTATTTCAACAATCCTATCAATTCCACGACTACCTGCAGTAATAGCAATCTTCATTCCTGGTTTTATTTTCTTATCTAAACCAATTCGATAAAATTCCTTTTTTATTTCTCCAGGAATATCTTCTAAATACTTGGCATCAAATTGCTGTTTTATTTTTAAAAGAGGAATATTTTTATCCATCTGAACCTCCAAAATTCTCTAGAGATTGCCTAGATTTTTGTAAATCATTATTTATTTAAAACATCCTTAATTCGTTCCATTGCTTCTTTAATCAATTCATAATCTGTAGTGTAGGAAAAACGAACATATCCTTCACCAGCTTTGCCAAAAGCACTTCCAGGCACTACTGCGACTCTTGCTTTATTTAACAGATATTCACAGAACTCTTCAGAATTCATACCAAACTTTTTAATATCAGGAAAAACATAAAATGCCCCTTGAGGCGGTTTATAAGGAATTCCCAGTTCATCAAAGTAAGACATCATTAATTTCCGTCTTCGATCAAATTCTGTTACCATCTCATCTACACACTCTTGAGAAGAAGTAAGGGCTACCCTTGCTCCCTCCTGCACAAAAGTATTCGGACAACTTAGAATATGTTGATGCATTTTTAAGGCTTGTCTCATTAATTCTTTTGGGCCAACAAGGTATCCGACGCGCCAGCCATCCATTGCGTATGTTTTCGAAAGACTTCCTATCATAAATGTTCGACTCTTCATATTTTCCAATCCGGCGATACTGATATACTCTATATCTTCTTCATAAATCATCCGATTGTAAATATCATCAGAAATAACATAAAAATCGTACTTTTGTGCTAATTTAGCTATGACTTCCAGTGATTTTTTTGGAATTACTTGACCTGTAGGATTATGAGGAGATGTGAGAAGAATAAGTTTTGTTTTTTCTGTAATATATTTTCCCAACTCCTCAGGTTGTTGAAGAATCATATCTAGAGGCACGCTGACTGTTTTGGCTCCTCCCAAAAAAGAAAAACCTGGATAGTATACATACATTGGATCAGGGATGATCATTTCATCTCCCGGATCTAACAGGGTTTGTGTAACCAGATAATTGGCTTCGGAAGCACCAATAGTAACAATAATTTCATCAATATCAATATCTAAATTAAAATCTTCTTTGATACGATAGGCAATTGCTTCTCGACAGGAAACGGTTCCTGCACTAGCATCATAATGCACCAAACCATTTTGCAATGCTTCTTCGGTAGCCTTGATGATATGTGTGGGTGTATCAAAATCTGGTCTACCTTGAGATAATTCTATGATATCAATTCCCTCGCTTTTCATCTTCTTAGCCCTAGAAGTCATCTCGCGAATCTTTGAAAAACTAATTCCTTGAACTCTTTTACTAACTATTGTATCCATTATAATTTTTGGTTAACCCCCTCATTATCTAAATATCTAAACATTTGTCTTGTTATTCATTTCATAATCTAATCTTTAAATATCTTAATTTGTTGAAGCCAATTTCATGCCAAAATCGATTGCTTTCTTATTTAAATCAAATATTCTGGGTGACAATAAATCAGCTATAGCTTTTTCTAAAGCTTCATAAGTAATAAGTTTTGTTTTTTCAACAACAAACCCCAACATAATCATATTTGAAACTCTTTTTTCATTAAAATCATCAATCGCCTTTTTGTTAAATTCTTCCGAGTAATGGTTAACATTCTTAGTCAGGTTGCCCACATTTACTAGATCTTTATCTGTTATCAGAATGCCCCCCTCTTTCAAATCGGTAATATGCTGATCAAATGCCTTTTGGGCAATTGCAATCAAAATATCAGGTGTATTTACAATGGGGTAAACAATTTCTTTTTCTGACACGATTATTTCAGTACAAACGTCCCCACCGCGCATATCTGAACCATAAGTCTGTGTCTGTACAGCATATAAATTATCATATACTGAAGCAGCTCTCCCTAATATTATGCTGGCTAATACAACTCCTTGCCCACCTATACCAGATAGCCTAACTCCTATTTCTGACATCTCGATACAGCCTCCTTCCTGAGTCTTTTTACTTCCTGAGTCAACTCAGGAACTTGCTTATCCTCAATAAATTCACCTACAACAATCTTATCTTTAACTTCATCAGGAGAAAGTTTTTTTGCCTTTCTGACATTAATTGAACGATTCTTATAATCCATCAACATATCCACAGCATTGTTTCTTTTCCCAATTACTTTCCCATATTGGACAGGACACTGTGAAATAATTTCTATAAATGAAAAGCCATTATGAAGAATAGCTTTTGCTATCGATTTCCTTAGCTGCCTGGCCTGGAAAGTTGTCCATCTGGCAACCATTGTAGCACCGGCAGAAATGGCAACCTGACTTAAATCAAATGGTCGTTCAATGCTTCCATAGGGAGTTGTAGTTGTTTTTGAATGATAAGGAGTAGACGGTGCCACTTGACCTCCGGTCATACCATAAATTTGATTATTTACACAAATCATTGTTAAATCTATGTTCCTTCGACATGCGTGAATAAAATGGTTCCCCCCAATAGCACTGGTATCACCATCACCGGCAGTAACAATTACTTTTATGTTAGGAGTGGCTAACTTTAGACCAGTGGCAAATGCAATTGACCGGCCATGAGTTACATGTAAAACATCAGTATTGTAAGAAGGACTAGGTATCCATCCTGAACAGCCAATTCCTGAAACAAAAGCAAATTTATCGAAATCCATTGCTAGATCTTCTATAGCCCACAAAATAGCCTGAGAGATAATTCCGTTACCACATCCAGGACATGTTGTATAATTAATTGGCCCTCTAAAATACTTCTGTAATGGATGATTTATTTTCTTCTCCATTAGATAACCTCCTTAATTTTCTCTAAAATTTCTTCCGGATAATAGAGTGTTCCTAGAACCTTAGGAGGCAAAGAAATTACTTTACAATGCTCACAAGCTGCTGATTTCACAAAAGGAAACAATTGTCCTAAATTATTTTCGCATACAATGATAGTTTTAACCCTTCTCGACAATTTTTCTACCTCTTCTTCCGGGAATGGCCACACAGTAATAGGTCTAAAACTACCTACTTTTATTCCATTCTTTCTTGCTATTTTTACTGTTTCTAATACAGCTCTGGAAGTTAGTCCATACGACAATATGGCTACTTCTGCATCATCTATTTCATGTTCGTTAATCTCAATGATTTCTTCTTTATGTTTTAATATCTTATTAGTTAATTTTTTGATTGCATTATCCATAATCTTTGGGTCTGAAACATTACGAAAACCGTCTTCCTTGTGTGTTGAACCTGTAATATTTGCCTTCAACCCTTTACCGAATACCGGCATAGGAGCAACCTCTTCATCTAAAAATATCTTTTGATGAATACCCTGGTAATGCTCTAATTTTTTCCTCTCTGAAAGAATAAGTTCTTCTTGTAGAGGGAAGTTTACTCTTTCTCTCATATGTCCCACCAAGCTGTCTGATAAAACAAAAACCGGTGTCCGAAACTGTTCTGCTAAATTAAATGCCTTTATTGTAAAATCAAACATTTCTTGGGGTGAAGCTGGCGCTAATGCAATAATTTGATAATCCCCTTGAGAACCAAATTTTGATTGGAGTATATCTCCTTGTAAATGAACACTAGGGCTTCCCGTAGAAGGAGCTCCTCTTTGTACATTGACAATTACACAGGGAGTTTCAGTTGCCACTGCCAAACCAATATTTTCCTGCATTAAACTAATTCCTGGCCCCGAAGTAGCTGTCATTGACTTAACACCACCCCAGGAGGCTCCAACTATATTGGCGATTGCTGCAATCTCATCTTCAGTTTGAATAAAAGTGCCATCAACTTCGAACATCCTCTTCGATAAGTGGTGCGCAATCTCCGATGCAGGTGTAATAGGATAACCAGCAAAAAATTTGCAACCTGCCATAATAGCACCTTCAGCACAGGCAATATTGCCCTGTAGAAAATCAGTTTTATTAGTTTTCGAATTATTTATCATCTTTTTTCACCACCACTGCAAAATCTGGACAATAAATCATACAATTTTCACATAAGGTACATTTATCTTCATCTATCATCTTAGGATAAGGAACCCCTTTTTGATTCAAATCCTTTGTAAAGGCTAAAATATTTTTAGGGCAAACTGAAATACAAATACCACAACCTTTACAAGCTTCTTTATCAATGTAAACCATTTACATTCCCCCTGGATACTTATGTTCAAATTTTAATTATTTTATCTCTTTAATTATTAAAGGAATCTCATCTAACATCTTGGCCACTCTTACACCTGCTGATAGCAAAGAATCTATTTTGCTCTTGGCACTTCCTTTTCCTCCTTCGATGATTGCTCCAGCATGACCCATACGTTTCCCAGGAGGAGCAGAAGCCCCTGCAATATAAGCAACGACTGGCTTCTTCATTTCTTTCTTTACAAAACTAGCAGCTTCTTCTTCCTGGCTTCCCCCTACTTCTCCAATCAAGACAACTGCCTTTGTTTTATCATCTTCATTAAATAGTTTTAAAATTTCTACTAAATTTGTACCAGCAACCATATCTGCACCCATTCCAACGACAGTACTCTGACCTATTCCATTTGAACAAAGATTAGCGGCCACTTCGTAAGCGAGAGTGCCACTGCGAGAGATAATACCTACATCTCCCGGACAAAACATATTAGCTGGTAGGATCCCAATTTTACATTGACCAGGAACAATAATGCCTGGAGTTGTAGGCCCTATCAATAAAGCTCCTTTTTTCTCGGCATAAGCTTTAATAAACATTTCATCATGTACAGGCGTATGTTCTGTGATTAATACAACTATCTTAATCCCGGCATCGATTGCCTCGATAACTGAATCCTTAGCTACTCCTGCCGGTACGAATAACACTGATAAGTCTATCTGAAAATGTAAAGTTGCTTCTTTAGCTGTGTCAAAAACAGGAATGCCGGATATTTCTGTTCCTCCCTTGCCGGGGGTTACACCGGCAACTATTTTGGTACCTTCTTTCAACATATAATCGGTTTGAGTTCTTCCTATTTTCCCGGTAATTCCCTGAACTAAGACTCTAGTACTTTTGTCAACAAGTATACTCATTATTCTTTACCCCCAATTATCTCAGCTAAATATCTGACTGCTCCCTGGGTATCAGATGATTTATAAACATATACTCCCGCTTCCTCAAATATCTTCCAGGTTTCTTCCTGTTTATTACCTAAAGCTTTTGCTACAACGGGTATTTTTAGTTTCTTATCTCTAATAACTTTAGCAACTCCTTTGGCACCTTCATGAATTGGATTTATTCCTCCATACAAATTTATAAAGATAGCTTCTAAATCGTTTTCCTCTAAAATTATTTCCATGCAATCTTCCATTAATTCTGCCGTAATACCACCACCTGTTTCTAAAAAATTTGCTGGTGACAAAGCAGGAATGGTCTTAATTGTATCCATTGTAGCCATCGCAAGCCCTGCACCGCTACATATTAGACCAATATTCCCTTTTAATTGAACATAAGTTGCACCTTTTTTATTAAATCTAATAGTTCTGGGAGTCATTTCATCATATTTTTTCTTTTCTAATAAAGGGTGACGAAACATGGCTGAATCATCTATTTGGAAAACTGCATCTGCACACAAAACATCATCATCATTTGTGATAACAAGAGGATTGATTTCGGCTATAATACCATCATATTTGATAAATACTTTATAAAGATTCTCTACAATTTGACTAACCTTGAGCAAAATTTTCCCGTGAAGACCAAGCTTTTTTACAAAATCAATTATTTGAAAAGCATAAATAGGACTGAGAGGATCACACTTTAAAGAAAAAATCTTATCTGGGCTTTTTTCAGCTATTTCTTCAATATTTATTCCTCCCTCAGAACTTAACATAATTATCGGACATCCTTTTGTCCTGTCGATAGTTATCCCACAATAAAATTCATGTTTAATATCTAACTTTTTTTCTACTAATACTTTAGAAGCCTGGTAACCTTTTATATCTTTACTCAAAATTTCACAAGTAGCCTGTTCTACCTCTTCTAAAGATTTAACAATTTTGATTCCACCGGCCTTTCCTCTCCCACCTACTAAAACTTGCGCTTTGATAACAACAGGTAATCCTAATTCCTTGGAGACATCTCTTGCTTCGGTATCATTTTTGGCTACTTTTCCAGGAGGAACTGCAATACCAGACTCTTTAAATATCTCTTTTGCTTCATATTCTTGAATGCGCATTAATTACCTCCGGTAACTTTGTGTTTTTCGTTCTATTAATTAATTCTTTTCTTTTACCTTCCGGGTTGCCACGAGATCTGCATGTTGACCTAGTATATCCGAAATAATCACCTGCCCAATTTCCACTGGTGCTTCTAAGACAAGTTCATGGGTCTTCTGAGCAACTTGTTTCATATATTTTTTGGGAATCGGTTTATTTGTTTTAACACTGACCAGTTGATAGTTGCCATTTTTACATTTCACCGAACCTGTAAAAATTCTTAAGGGATTCTTAATCTCATTTCTAATAAATTCTTCACCCTTTTTACATTGTGCCCCCTCGATATGCTTTATTTCCCAGCCATCATACTCTGCTGTGATACGACAACTATTTGGGCAAACAATACAAACAAATTCTTTCTTCATTAATTTAACTCCACCTTTAAATGTTTAATATCAGACAGTTCAGAGGAGGTTAGTTTAATTCTAATCATTTCGGCAGGATTAACTCGGATAAATGATTTCTTCTTAATAATTCGGTTATCATTTCTAAAAATAATTTGCTTCTTATTACCAGGTTTTTTAACTCTAAATGAAAAAACAGTATCATCTAGATATTGAATATGTTGTGGTAACACATATCGCAAACCTGGTCCAATTTCAATTTTAATACTATTCTTTGGTTTTAAAAGTGAGGAAAGATATCTTTCCACTCCATTAGCAATATGTTCTGCTTCCAGTGAAACATTATCCACGATATCGTGTACCTGCAGGACATTTCCACAAGTAAATATGCCGTTTATAGTAGTTTGACCATATTCATCTACCAACGCACCTCCGGTTAAGGGATCCAGTTGTATGCCTGCCATCTTGCTCAGTTCATTTTCTGGAATAAGACCTACAGATAAAAGCAAGGTATCACAAGATATCTCCTGACAGGTTGATTCGATTACTTTTCCCTTACTGTCAACTTTTGCCATAGTGATAGCTTCTATTCTTTTCTGTCCTTTGATATCAATAACTGTATGGTTAAGGTGAAGAGGTATATCATAATCAGCCAGACATTGATTAAAATTGCGTGGCAGACCACTTCCATATGGCAGTAATTCTAAAACCATTTTGACTATTGCTCCTTCAAGCATTAATCGGCGTGCCATAATTAAACCAATATCTCCAGAACCGAGTATCACCACTTCCTTGCCAATCATATAGTTATGTATATTGATTAGATTTTGAGCTACACCTGCAGTGTAAATACCTGCAGGTCTAGTACCGGGAATTCCAATTGCACCCCTGGTTCTTTCTCTACAGCCCATAGCCAGAATAATTGATTTTGCTCTATACTTTTTTAGTCCTGATTTGTTTACTACGGTTAATACTTTCTGGCTTGTTATATCAATTACCATACTATCCAAAAGGAATTCTATGCCATGTTCCTGCACTTGATCTATATATTTTTGGGCATATTCGGGTCCAGTGTATGAATGCTGAAACTTAATTAATCCAAAACCATCATGAATGCACTGCTTTAAAATACCACCCAGGTTAGATTCTCTCTCAATAATAAGGATATCTTCTATCCCTTTTTCGCGACAAGCAACCGCGGCAGCTAATCCAGCTGCTCCACCACCAATAATTACAACATCTTTATTTATCATATACCCGGCTCTCCATTACTACGATTTCCAGTCAACATATAAGACCCTGATCCTCTTAACAGAAAATCATTCCAGTTATAGTTATATTTTTCTTTTAATAATTCCAAAATCCTGGTCTGACAATATCCGCCCTGACATCGTCCCATCATAGCCCGTGAACGATATTTAATAGATATAAGACTCCTGGCACCTAACGGATTATCTATTGCCTCTAAGATTTCTTTCTTGGTTACCTGCTCACATCGGCAGATAACTTCTCCATAATCAGAATTTTCTTCGACAAGTTCTTTTTTTGTTTCATCATCCTGTTCTTCAAAACGCAAGATGCCTTTCCGGTAGGGATTGAAATGTGGGTTGGGAGTAAGCTTTTCCTTCTGATCGATCATTGATACTACCTTTTTTGCAATAGGATAAGCAGCGGTTAATCCAGGTGATTCTATACCAATTAAGCTAATCATATTAGGTGCTTCTTCACTTTCTTCTATTACATAATCTTTGTATCCTCCTTGGGATGGAGGTGTCTGTTTAGATCTAATTCCGGCATAATTCCTAATAAAATACCTGGGAGAAATAGCTGGTAAAAACTCTTGAGCTTCTTTGCATAATTTAAAAAGTACTTCCATTGTCACGGCATAATCATTACGTTTATTGATATCAATGTATTCATTGCTTGGTCCTATTAAAACATTTCCATCAACTGTTGGAGTAAGATGAATCCCTAAACCACCTTCTTCGATGTGAGGTACAGGATAAATCAAATGATTCATAAGAGATGACGCATTTTTATCAAGAACATAATACTCACCTCTGCATGGATAAATACGATAGCAATCAATCCCTGCCATTCTAGCAATCTCATCACAGTACACTCCAGTACTATTAATAAGATAATCAGCTATAAATTGCTTGTTTTGGGTTTTTAGGAAAAATTCACCGCTGGTTTTCTTTTTAATGTTTTCCACTTCAGTATTAAGGTAAAATCGAACACCATTTTTTAGAGCATTTTCTGCTAAGGCAATGGTATAAAGGTAGGGGGAAGTAATGGCTGTTTCCGGAGATAAAAGAGCTGCTACACCTCGAACATTGGGCTCTAATTTCTTAATTTCTTGTTCCCCAATAATTTCCAGGTTTTTTACACCATTGAGTTCACCCTGTCTTTTTAGTTTTTTTAATCCTGTAATTTCATTGTTCTTTTTAGCAACAACTAATTTTCCAGTCTTTTTAAAAGGTACATCTAATTCCTGAGCAATACTATGAAATTTCTGATTACCTTCTACGCAGTATTTTGCCATCAGTGTTCCCGGCTTATTATTAAAGCCCGCATGAATTACCCCGCTATTACGACAACTAGATCCCCATCCTACATCGCTTTCTTTTTCTAATACAGCCACTTTTACTTTAAATCGGGATAATTCACGGGCAATAGAACAGCCAACAACACCTGCACCAATAACAATTACATCAAAACGGTCTTCTGTGTTTTTCTTCATTACTGTTTCCTTGCTATATCAAAATTACTTTATCTGTTCTACTTTATTAAGAAATAATTTAAAAAATACTAAAATTATTTATATGCTTAATAATTTACAGTATTATTATTAATTAACCTATTTTGCCTGCTCTTATTTCACTAATCGTTGATTCTTTTGCTCTTTCTAAATGTCTAACTAAATTGCTTAAAACCAATTTCTCATTATTTCTTTGTATGGCATCAATAATAGCAATGTGCTCTTCAATGGATTGGGCAAAAGAATAATTATCCAATGAAAAACCTCTTAGCCAATGTACTTTTTCCTGGATGCTGGCTAATAGATTAATCAACATTTTGTTATTACAATGCTGAATTAATAAATCATGGAATTCTTTGTCTAAGGATAGATATTCTAAACGAATAGATTTTTCTGCTGGCTTTAATTTAAACCTTTCAAACTTAATAGTTATCTGATTTAATTTTTCCAATGAAATATTTTTTAAAGATTTTTGAATAGCCAATGACTCAAGTGTTTCTCTGATTTCAAAAATATCTTCTACTTCTTTTTCTGAGATAGAAATTACCTTAGCACCTTTTCTAGGTAAGATTTCGATAAAACCTTCTCTCTCCAGCTGATTAAATGCCTCTCTGATAGGAGCACGGCTTATTTCCATTGCATCTGCTAATTCTTGTTCTCTTAGCCAGGAACCGGGGGTGAGGTTCCCCTGGATAATTTGTGTTTTGATATTCTCATAAGCAATTTCTTTTATCGAAGAAGGGTGTTGCAAGACCGCAAATTTTTCAATCATTTTTATGTTTTTCCTCGCTTATAATTATGATAGATAAATCATAATACTAGTTAATTTATTCTATATCGTATACTGTAGATTGTCAACAATATACAAGAATTTTTCTGGATTTATTACTGTTTTTTTTCGATTAAACATAAAACTAAAAACTAACAAATCCTAGTTAATCCTCAAATTAAGTATAAAAATTTTCACAAAATATTAATATCTTTTTAATATAAAAATATAATTTTTAGGTTTAATAGAATACTTCTAACTTCTTCAGAAAGAATGTATTTCTAAAATCATTGATTTAAATTATTTTTAAAAAAAGATCACAGCTTACATTTAGTAACCATTATGAAATCCTTTGATATGTAATATATTGAATTAAAGAAGTTAAAAACATTATCAAACCTAAAAGAAACCAGCTTAGATTATATGCACCTTTAAGATCTGTAATATAACCCACAACAGGGGGCATAAACATTGCACCTAATCTCATGAAAAGCAAAGAAAATCCTGTAGCAATTCCAACATCATTTTCCTTGACTGTTTCAGCAACACTTGCCAGATAGAGACCAGTCCAGCCTCTTCCAGAAAACCCAATAAAAAATGATAATAAAAAAATCACTCCAATAGGATGCCGATAGTTTCTAAAAAAAAGACACAATATTAATGATAATGACAAAAAAATAAGTCCTATATATAAAAATGTTTTTCTTTTATTAGCTTTTAGTAATTTGTCACAAATTATGCCCCATCCCACTCTACCGAAAAAGCTCCCAAATTGAACAAATGCAAATCCTATACCCGCCACATTCTCAATTAAATCATTTTAAAGAAACAATCCTTCAAATATCATTCTGCAATTTTCTTTTAACAGAATCATTTGCTTCCTGCAAAGAATTATAGCCATATTTTGCAACAATATTCGATTGAATTTTTCTGCTAAGGTTTATATTATTCTCAGCATTTCTTTTAATAAAATTATAATAAATTTGGAGTGTATTGGATGAATATGTAGACAATTCCGCTTTAAGGTATGTTTCAAAAGAAGTTGTAGATAAAGAATCTTCTGAGGAAAATGCAGGTCTTGAGATAGAGGATAAATAAGGATACTCCAATCTTAATTCTTTTTCCCATTCTAAAAAAACAGGAATAATTTTTTCTATATATTTTTGAGACTCTGAATCAATTTCCACTAATAAGTTTTTTATTTCTTCGTATTCTAATGGGGCAGTAGATTCCATCATTCGTGCATATTTCTCAGTCATAAGATTTCTGCCTTGTCTCTCAGCTACCGCTAAATCATGATAATAACTCTCCAATATATTGATTGGCAGGCTCTCAAATTGGCTAGAACGCATAACTGTAAAGGTTTTATGGTCTTCCTGACATAAAGCCTTTCCTCCCTTGTTCTGAACATTGATAAACATTTTCCATTCTTTACGAAGTATCTCTTTGATAATATGCTCTTTCATTTTTATGCTCCCACGTCTTTTCTATCCTGCCATTACATGTAACGAACGTAAATAAGAATCTTTAATCTTACTTTGGATAACTGGCCCATGATCACATAAAAAATCACTATCAAGCTTGCTCAAACCTAGTTTTTTAACTTCTTTAATAATTAACTTACTAATTGTTTCTATCTTGTTATATATTTCATCTGGTCCAGCTATTTTAATATCAGACATTACCAGGAATTCATAGATAGAATAAACTGCTGAACCTAATATAGGTAAATCTATTAGTCCTCTATGCATCCATTTATAGAAAGGCTTATAACGTCTGTTCAGTAAAAAAATTAGAGATATTGAATCTCGAATAAACAGAGATAAAGCATGGTGTGCTGCTATATATTCCTTACGCCTTAAGCTTCTGAGAAAATTGTATTGTCCAGACTGTCCAGCAGTCATGCATCGGGCAGCAATTTTCTTTAGTCGGATATCTTCTGGATAATAGGCGGCTAAATTATCCCTTATCTCAGATACTATTCCCAATGAATCCAGAAAAACTTTGCCATTTGTTGCTTTAGCCAGGTATTCTTCAGGTATTCTCTGCCACTCTTGAAACGTTTGGGGAAGATGATCAATACCAGTAAACTGCTCAAAAAAAGAATAGATTTCAAAAACTCCCACACGCTGTTTGCTCAATGGTGTTGTAACACGGGCATGATGACCCTTAAATTCTTTTGGTAGCCTATCATATTCTTTTTGTAAATGTTCTCCAATAATATTGTAATCTTCCGGAGCTAGCCAAAGACAAAAACCAGGTCCCCAATCATGATCTTGTGAGATTTCATCATCAAAACCATAGCATTCTGATCCCTCACCTACTAACCCGGCAGCAATACGAGGTAAATAATCTGGAAATTTATCCTGGAGCATTTTCAAGCCGATTTCGAAGAAATATTTTTCTGATAAATCTAGGCCTTTCATCTTTACTCTCTAAAAATTTATTTTCATAAAAAAATATATCTAATAAAGTAAATTTTGATTATTTTTTATAATCATATTTAATACATCTTTACCTACCGAAGATTGTTCTTTTTCTACTGCATTCCTCAATACATCAAGAACATCGCTTTCGATATGATAGTTGGCTTCTAAAAATAATTCTCTTACTTTATCAGTTATTTTAGTAGTTTTTATTTTCCGCATTAAATTTTTTCATCTCCTTTTGTTGTGACATTTGCTAAAATATTCTGAAATACATTTTCGGTATGTTGCTTGCTTAATTTGTCTGCCATCTCTGGGTCTCTATTTTTTATTGCTTCAAAAATATCTTTATGTTCTTTAAAGGAATGCTCTAATCTTTTTGGACTACTTAAACTTCTGATCCGATATCTATGAGTTTGATCACATATAATTTTTTGTATCTTTTTGAGCTGACTATTGCCGCTGATATCTATAAACAATTCCTGGAATTTTTGACTGGTTCGACTAAAAGAAGTAAGATCTTTTTCTCTTGCATAATAATCCATTTCTTCTATTATTCTTTCTAATTTTTTAATTTCTTTTTCGTTAATTTTCTCTATAGCTAACTTTGCTGCCAAGCCTTCCAAAACACCACGAACTTGTACCACTTCTTTAAGATCTTTAATAGATACACCATTAACAAATGTACCACGTCCAGGAATAGTATAAACAAAACTTTCAACAGCTAACCATTTTATTGCTTCCCTTATTGGAGTTCGACTTACTCCCATCTGTTCAACCAATTTTTCTCCTACTAATTTAGTCCCTGGATCTAGGTTTCCTTCTAAAATCTGAGATTTTATAATTTTGTAGACCTTTTGATTTAATAAATGACCCCCTATTTATCTTTTCCAGCTTAACAATCTTGGTATTCAATTTAACTCTTTTTCTTTCCTCGGTTAAAATATACTGGATACAAAATATAGGATACTGTATCCACTTATATTATAAAATAAGCATGATTAAAAAGCAACTCTTACTCTTTTCTAATTCAAAAATGAGCCTGAAACAAGAGTCATGCTGCTAGTATTTTATCAAATAATTTATCTCTTGCAAGTTGAACTTTCTCTGCCATTTCATTATCGGTATTTCTTCTGGCTATTTCATCGAGCATCTCCAGGGTAATACCGTCTTTGAGATATTTTTGAACCTCAGGAATACTCCTTAGCTTCTCATAGGGAGTCTGATAATCCTGGTAATAGTATTTCTTTTTAATCTTCCCTTTGTGATCTATGACTTCACTAGGGAAGGCACAGGGACGGTGAAAGTTTAGATACTCATAGAAGAAGCCGAAATAAAACTCATTGATGTTAGAAGCATGTTCTTTGCTGATATGGCTATAGCCCAGCCATTTGCGTACTACCCAGCCGTTTTTGGTCTCGATGAGAGTATTATCATTGGTGTGTCTGGGTCTACCTTTGGTCAGTTTGATCAAGAGCCTATTTAACATCTCTACTACCTTTTGATTAATGTATTCAGAGCCATTATCACAATGAAAATTAATTATCCGGAAAGGATAATTGGCTATGATCTTCTCCAGTAAGGGAAGCAGGTATTCTTCGGTAATCTTTTCTGTTGCTCCGAATACTTCCCATTGGGTTAGCTCACAAACGGTATTAATATGATACACTCCTTTTTGTCTTTCCCGGTCTCCCTGGTGTATGGTATCTACTCTCAGATAGCCTGGTCTTCCTTCAGGTTGGGGTTTACATCTGATACCGATAGTTTTTCCCTTGCCTTTATTGGTCTTCTGATAACTTTTGACACTGCGCAGATAGGAGACCTTCTTTTTTAGGTTATAGATATGGGATACTGAGATATTAGCAATATTCAGATATTTCTCTTTCCCGTATTCTCTTACCATACGTTCTAAGGTCTTCTTTAAGGCAGCCCCGTTGGGGGAATCGTGTACTTGGGCTGTCTGGGCCAGTAAGCTGATATCCTGGGGCGTGTATTTCTTCTCGAATTTATGTCGGTCATATTCTTTTATTTTTACCTGTCCGGTATTACGGTATTGCTTGATCTGTCTGGTAAGCTGAGATCGGGAATAGCCGGTTATCTT
>LGFX01000014.1 GCA_001508335.1 candidate division TA06 bacterium 32_111 | reverse complement strand
ATAGAAAAGATAGATGAAAACTATTATATACTATCATATCTGGATTGCAGAAAACTCCAGTCAAATATTTTTCAAGTTGTAACATTTACAGTTCTCTATTTCATTTTTACGATCTTTTTAATTAACATAACTATATTTTCATTATACCTTCTGGTAAAGAATTTCCTCTATAAAAAAGAGTTTGAGACAAAAAGGGAGGTAGAAAAAACAAAAAAATACCTCGAGACTCTTCTCAATTCATCACCTTTGTATATACTTGATGTAACGAAAGATCTCAAAATAAACTTTTTGATGAACGATTCAGCAAAGGTTTTCTTCAGCGCCGATAAAAACAATTTCGATTTTAAAAATATTCTTTTTAAAGATGATTACATTAAACTGAAAGATTCTGTTGAAAAGTTTTTTGAAGATAGAGAAAAAAGTTTTGAAACCATTGAGTTAAAAATTAAAATCGATTTTGAGGAGAGGTATCTTACCTTTCTTCTTTCACCGATAAAGGATGTGAATTCTGAAATCGTATCTGTTCTTGTAATAATAGTTGACATAACGGATCTGAAAAACTATCAAAATGATCTTGAGGATAAAAACAAAAAACTTCTATTCACTTTACAACAACTTGAGTCAACAAATGAAGAGTTACAGACATCAGAGGAGGAACTTGTTGCAACTGAGGAGGAGTTAAAATTCCAGATAGAGGAACTTGAGAAGAAAGGCAAGATTTTACATGAAACAGAGGAAAGGTTCAGGATAGCGTTAAAAAATTCAAATATCTCCGTTTTTTTACAGGATAAAGAGCTAAAGTACACATACGGATTTAACATTCCAGATAACATCCCATTTGAAATGGTTTCTGATAGAACAGATGATGAAATATTCAAAGGTAAAAGTGTTGAAAAGTTTGAAAGGATGAAAAATCTTTCCCTTTTAAATGGAGAAAAATTTTCAGGCGAGATAGAACTTATATTTTTTAAAACAAAGCATGATTTCTTCTATACTATAGAACCTTTCCATTCAAAGGAAGGAAAGGTTATAGGTGTTTTAACCGCACTTCAGGATATAACCGAAAAGGTTGAGATGCAAAAGGAACTGATGCAGGTTTTTAAACTTGAAGCTTTGGGTAACCTTGCAGGTGGTATAGCTCACGATTTTAACAATATTCTTGCTGGAATCATTGGGAATGCTGAGATACTTGATATGAAGTTGGGAGAGGATAAAGAATTTTCAAAATATGTCAAAAGTATTATAAAAATCTCTGAGAGTGCTTCAAAGTTAACAAAACAACTTTTATCCTTTGCAAGGAAAGAAAAATATCAAAATATAGATTTCTCTGTTCATAAAATTATAAACGATGTTTGCGAAATTCTTGAAAGAACAATAGATAGAAGGATACGGATAGAGCAACATTTAAAGGCTAAACCATCATCAATAAAAGGTGATCCATCCCAAATAGAGACAGTTTTAATGAACCTTATGATCAATTCAAAAGATGCAATAATGGAGAAAGATGGAGAGGGAAAGATAGAGATAAGAACAGAAACGGTTATAGTTGATGAGAACTTTAACAGATTTCTAAACACGAAACTTGAGAATGGGAGTTATATACACATATCTATATCGGACGATGGAATTGGAATGGATGAGGAGATAAAAAAACATATATTCGAGCCATTCTTTACAACAAAAGAGGTTGGAAGGGGAACGGGTCTTGGGCTTGCGAGTGTTTACGGAATCATAAAAAATCACAAAGGGTTTATAGACTTTTATTCTGAAAGGTTCAAAGGAACCACCTTCAACATTTACCTTCCATTATCCTCAGATGAAGTTGAAGAGGAAATTGAAAAAGAGGATAGGGAAATTGTTAATATACCTTTAGATAAAACTATCCTTATAATAGATGATGAGGAATCTATAAGAAACAATTGTAAAGAGATTCTTGAAAAGGATGGAATGAAAGTTTTAACAGCAAAGGATGGTATCGAAGGAATAGAGATTTTAGAGAAGTATAACGATGATGTTTCTTTGGTAATACTTGATATGATAATGCCAAAAATGTCTGGTAAGGATACTTTTATCGAAATAAAAAAGATCGATAGAAATATACCTGTTATTCTATGTTCAGGTTATTCTGAGGAGGGAGAAGCTGAAGAGATAATCAATATGGGTGTTGATGGATTTTTGCAGAAACCTTACAGGATGAAAACTCTTCTTGAAACTATAAAGAAAATCTTAAAATGATCATATCTTTTCAAAATGATGTTTAACACTCTTCCCTGTTATCATAAAAATCGTATCTTCAGCTACATTTGTTGAAAGGTCAGCTATCCTTTCAAGATTTTTAGCAACATCCATTATAACTATTTCCAAAAAAGTATCCCCTTCACATTTGTTTATTCCAGAGATAATCTCTTTAACTATTTTGTCTCTAAGTTTATCAACATTGTCATCTTCTTCTAAAACATCTTTTGCTAAATTTATATCACTATTTAAGAAGGATTTTATACTATCCTCAAACATTTTTTTTACAACCATGTATATTGTTTCAAGATCATTATTCCTTTCAAAAATTTTTTCATTCTTCACACTATCAACTCTTGAAGAGATGTTAACGCAATGATCTCCTATCCTTTCAAGGTCATTGTTTATTTTCAATATTGTGAAAAGGGTTCTAAGATCAGAGGCAACAGGCTGATTGGTTGCAATTATTGAAACACATTCATTTTCTATTTCAACCTCTTTCCTGTTTGCAAAATCTTCCATTTCCTTCAGAACTTTTTCAGACAACTTTAAATCGTTATCTTTCAAAGAAAGTATAGAATCATCAAACATCTTTTGAATGAAAAGAGAGTAATCTATCAACTCCTTTTTAAGATTCTCAATCCTATCTTTAAGCATAGTTTCTCCTTATCCAAAAATTCCAGTTATATACTCTTCAGTTTTTTTGTTTTCAGGTGCTGTGAACACCTTTTTTGTTTCCCCAAATTCAACTATCTCTCCAAGGTAAATGAAAAGAGTGTAATCTGAAACTCTTCCAGCCTGTGCTATGTTGTGTGTCACTATTATTATTGTAAGTTTATCTTTTAAAACTTCAAGTAGTTCCTCAACCTTCTGTGTTGATTTTGGATCGAGTGCGGATGTTGGTTCATCGAGCAGTAAAACTTCAGGATCGTTGGCGAGAGCCCTCGCTATGCATAGCCTTTGTTGTTGTCCACCTGAAAGTGACATAGCACTATCGAACAACCTATCCTTTATCTCATCGTAAAGCCAAACATCTTTTAAACTTTTTACAACCTTCTCATCGATAAAAGATTTATCCTTTACTCCTTTAACTTTAAGTCCAAAAGCAACATTTTCGTATATTGAGAATGGGAATGGATTTGGTTTTTGAAACACCATTCCTATTTTTGTTCTTAAAGTTGAAAGATCTATATTTTTATCATTTATATTCATTCCATCAAAGATTATCTTTCCATCAACTTTAGCGTTATAAAAATCGTTCATCCTGTTGAAAGACCTTATAAGGGTTGATTTCCCACAACCAGAGGGTCCTATTATGGCTGTTACCTTTTTTTCAAATATCGAAAGGTTGATTTTATTTAATACTTTTTTATCATTAAAATAAAGATCAAAATTTTCAACTTTTATCTTTTCTTTTACCATCTTCTCTTCCTCCTCAAATTCTGTCTTATAAGTATAGCTGAAAGGTTAACCATAAGAACAAGTAACAAAAGAACAAACGCAGATTTATACGCTATTGGTATCTGTTTTTCAGGGGAAATACCTTCTGTGACAAGTCCATATATATGGTAAGGTATAGCCATAACCTCACTCGATAAAGATTTTGGCAATCTTCTTGAATACAATGTTGCAGCTGTGAACATAATCGGTGCTGTTTCACCTGCAACCCTTCCTATACTTAAAATCAAAGATGTTAGAATGTTTGGAAAGGCAACCGGGAGTGAAACCTTATATATAGTTTCAAATTTCGAACAACCTAAAGAGTATGCTGCTTCTTTAAATGCCACAGGAACACTTTTTAAAGACTCTTCAACAGATTTTATTATTATCGGAAGCGAAAGGATCGCAAGAGTTAAACTTCCAGATATTAAAGAAACCTCAAGAGAAAATCTTACAACAAAAAATGAATAGCCGAAAAGTCCAAAAATTATTGAAGGTACTCCTGAGAGAGTAGTTATAGAAGTTTTTATAAGATCAACCAAAAATTTTGGCTTTCCATATTCTGATATATAAATTGCGGTTATTATTCCAACAGGAAAGGAAAAGAGTGTTGAAAGTATTGTAAGGTAAAATGTTCCAACTATTGCTGGAAATATTCCACCTTCAGTCATACCATTTTTAGGAAATGTAAACAAAAAGTTTGGGAAAATACCTTTATAACCATTTTTTATTATTGGAATCAAAAATATGAAAAGGGAAATTATCGTAATAAGTGTTGTTAGATATATAAAAAATTCAAAACCAAATTCTTTCAACTTTTTCATTCTAATCTCTCTTCAAATTTTTTATAAAATGGTTTGATATCAAGGTAAGAAGAAGCGTTAAAAATAGTAGAACCAAAGCAATACCATAGAGAACATAAAAGTGGGTAGTTCCGACGGCAGTTTCTCCCATCTCCGCTGCTATAGTTGCTGTAAGAGGTCTTACAGGTGAGAATATTGAGTTTGGAAAGTTCATAGCACCTCCTGCAACCATAAGAACAATCATAGTCTCACCGATAGATCTTCCAACACCTAAAAGGAGCGCCGATATAAGCGCTCCCTTTGTGTATGGAATAATAACCCTTGTTATGGTATCAAACTTTGTCCCACCTAAAGCGTAAGATGCCTCTTTCAACGTAATTGGAACAGTTGAGAGGGCATCCTCAGTCAAACTTGAAATTATGGGAACTATAACTATTCCAAGAATGAACGAAGCAGTGAAAAGGTTAAGTCCTGTTGGGATGTTAAAAAACCTTCTTATAAATGGACCTATAAAAACTATTCCGATAAAACCGAAAATAACTGATGGTATTGAAGAAAGAATTTCAATGAAAGGTTTTAACAACTCTTTTGTTCTTAAATCAGCATACTCTGAAAGGAATAGGGCTGATCCAACACCGAGAGGTAATCCAACCATAATCGATCCTAAAGTCACAAAAAGAGAGGAGACTATAAAATTGAATATTCCAAAAGATGGTGGTTCCATAGTAGGATAATATTTTGTTCCGAAAATAATATTCTTAAACCCGACTTCTCTGAAAGCAATCATTCCTTTCGAAAATATATCGTAAACTATCAGAGCCAAAACTAACAAAGATACTAATGAGGTTAAGAATATCAAAAAAGTTGCGACAACATCCCTTAACTTTCTTCTACTCATAATCACCTGAGTGGTATATATCCTATTTCTTCAACTATCTTCTGACCTTCATCTGAAAGTATAAAATCTATAAATTTTCCAATATTACCTTTTGGTTTTCCATTGGTATAAAGATATAAACTTCTTGCTATCTTGTAAGTTTTGTTGTTAACACTTTCCTTTGATGGATAAACACCTTCAACCTTCAACGCTTTAACATTTTCGTTTACAAAGCCCAGACCGATATAACCAATAGCACCTGGAGTATCCTTAACTGTTGACAAAATAGCGTTGTTTGAAGCAAGTAGTAAAGCATCCTCTCTGTATTTTGCTTTCTCTAAAACTTTTTCGTTGAAAACTTCAAATGTTCCAGATGAAACATCCCTTGAAACAACAACTATGGACATATCATTACCACCGAGTTCTTTCCAGTTTTTTATCTTTCCTGTATAAATATTCTTCAGCGTTTTTAAATCGATCTCTGAAACTGGATTTGATGGGTGAACAACTATTGAAAGAGCATCGTTAGCAATAACTGTTTCATAAACATTTACACCATTCTCTTTGGCTTGATAAACCTCTTTATCCTTTATCTTTCTTGATGAGTTTGCTATATCAACTTTTCCTTCGATTAGGTTAGATATGCCAACACCACTTCCACCACCTCTTACCGTAATGTTTATAGAGGGGTTTTTATCCATAAAAACTTCAGCCGCTTTTTGAGAAATTGGGAATACGGTTGTTGAACCGGACATAGTTATGTCGTTCGATTTCGGAAATACAAAAGAAAATACGGTTAAAAAAGTTAAAATCAATGTTAAAAATTTTTTCATCTTTCACCTCCTAATTAATAGTATTAGAAAATTTCCACTTCATCTGGAAAACTACATTGTTTACATCAGTTTTAGTTGTATCCTCATACATCGTTCTATCATAGGAAAGTTGCATGATAACTCCCTTATCTTTAAAGAAATTCAAATTTGTGCCAGCAATTATCCTTTTGTGTCCATCATCGGTAGCATCGAGATTCTTGTCCCAACTATCATATCTTCCAACCAACTCAACAGGTATATCAATGAGTCTATCTGAATTTATTACTCCTATGAAGGAATAACCTGCACTAAAAACACTATCTATCCTGTTCGAAAGATACTCGAAAGATATTGACAGGAAGTTGAACTTGAATTTCACAAGTCCAACATAAGCCATCCTCAAACTATCGGAAATCAAAGAATCAACACTTTCGGGGGAAAGGAGTGTCTTATCTTCATAAAGGAAAGAACCACCAACTGTTAATCCTGTAATTGGAATCAATCTTACGTTTACAAGAAACGCTGGGTTCAGATCAACTTTAGAATCTGTTTTTTTGTATCCTTCTCCATTCATTACTGAAAAAGCGTAAAAACCAAAACCTGCTGGAAGAAGTCCATTGAAGGATAAACCGTAATCAGCAGACTTAACAACTTTTTCTTTGTCACTCAACTCTGTTTCATAAACAGGATAATCGTAATCATAAATTGTTCCAAAATAGTTTTTTATCAAACCAAAATTTATGTTACTGTTCTTTATTGGAAGATTTGAAAAATCAAGGTAAGCGTATTTTAAACGAACTGAAGCACCATCAACTCCATTCTCAGAGGAAACGAAATCAAGGGTAAATCTACCTTTAATGTAATCACTTAATTTTGGTTCAACGGTGAAATATCCTCTCGGAGAGTAAATCTGATTCTTCGTAAGTTCAAATTCGTTTTCATTCAGAAAAGATGCCTGATATCTGCTCCAGATCTCAAATTTATATTTTGTTTCTCCAGCAATAACAGATAGGAAAAGAAGACTTAAAATAAGAAAAAGTGTTATTCTTTTACTTTTCACAAAAACCTCCTTTTTAATTTTTCAATTGGAA
Organism: candidate division TA06 bacterium 32_111; assembly: GCA_001508335.1. Lineage (GTDB taxonomy): Bacteria > Hydrothermota > 32-111 > 32-111 > 32-111 > 32-111. The sequence continues at coordinate 53,008 of LGFX01000014.1, read as the reverse complement.
TATAAACTCTAATTGTTAACTTTCGGTTAAGATTATGTTAAAAATTTTCTCACTTTTTCGATTTGTAAAGTAGGAAAAAACTAACAAAAAGGAAGAAGAAATTTGGCAAAAGAAAAATTGTAAAAGGGTTTCCTTCGCCGTTAGATGATGCGGATCTGAATCCCTGTAATACTCCCCAATATAAAAATGACAGAAGAACACTTATCGCAAGACCAAAGATTATCCCAGTATTCCTTGCGTTGACAACGAAACTTGCGGAAATTATAGCAATTACAATGTTGATAAAAATAAAATAGAACCTGTAAGAAATTTCTGTCTCCTGTTTTGCAACTTCACCTTTACTTTTTTTAATACTATCCCTTATTTTAAAAAGTTCAGAAATTTTATAAATATCAACATTCTCTCTATCTAAAATGATTTCAGCTGGTTTGACATTCAAAATATCGAACATCTCCCTGTTTTCAAAAGTTTCATAAAGGTTATTTTTTAGATCGTATATCTGACAACTTTCAAATATCCACCTCTCATCTTTGAATACCCCCCTTTTTGCCTTAACATATTTTTCAAGATTCTGTTTATCATCAAGTTTAAATATTTCAGGTTCTCTTATTGAAAAATTTTTAACCGAAAAGTATTCACCTTTAAGAATAGTTTTTTCATCCTGAACGAAGACAAAATCCTCCCTGTTTATCTGGTCAAAATTTTTTGACTCTTTTATCTCTCTATACCTTTTAGTTGAATATGTTTCAATATTCTCTTTTAGAAAAAATTGGAAAAAAGATAAAAGTAATGTAATTACAAAGAGTGGAAAAAGAAACCTGTAAACGGAAATTCCTGAAGATTTTATAGCGACAAGTTCATTGTTTTTAACCATAATTCCAATAGTAATAAATGTTGAAACAAGTATTCCAAGTGGAAAGAGAAGAGTTAAAAGTGATGGTATATAGAAAAGGTAAAGTAAAAATATCTCCCTAAAACTTTTTCCAGATTGTATGTAACCGGAAAGGTTATCAGATATATCTACTATCAAAAAGATGAAAATAAAAAGGAAAAGAACTATAAAAAGAAAGAGGATAAAATTCTTTAATATATACCTATCGAGTATCTTCATCTTCTAAAAATCCCCATATCTTTTAAAATAAAATACAAACATAGAAATAGAGTTAAAACATTTGGAAACCAGATTGTTATCGCTGGATTTATAATGCCATTATCTGACAACTGTTCTCCCAAAACAAGCAAAACATAGTAGAAAACGAAAAGGGCTGTTGATATCCCAAAACCTAAAGCCAAAGATGATTTTTTCAACCTTATACCAATTATTCCACCGAGTAAAACGAAAGCGAATACTCCAAATGAGATCGAAATTTTTTTATGAATCTCAGTAAGGTACCTGTAAAGAGATTTCTTCCTTCTTAAAGCGTACTCTTTTCCTTTCTTCCCATTAAAACTCTTATTAACATTTTTTATGCTTTCAACAAGCATCCTTATACTCATCTCTCTATCTCCCCTAATATCAAAGCCACCCTCAATTATATCACCCGAAATTTTTATCTTTTGAACAAAAGTTGAAAAATAATTTTTTTTATAGTTTCCATCTGAAACTATTTCAAAAATCTCTCCGTTTTTCATAAAAACCGAAATTTTATTCTCTCCCTTTACAGTTTTAAGATATCCACTATCAGCCTTAATATAAGTTTTATCCTTTATTATATGACAGTTTGAGAATGTGTTATCATTTTTTATATCCTCAAAGTAAAAATACACATCGTTATCATAACTCTTTTTGAATACTCCCTTTTCAACATTCACAGCAGGTCTTAGGTTTAGAATTTGCACAAATATCTGTCTTACCCTATGGTTCGAATATGGAACAACAAAATCTGAAATGAAAAAAGTTATTAGAAAAAGAATCGTTGAAAAAAATGTTAGTTTGAAGATAAACCTGTATGTATTTATTCCGAGAGATTTCAATGCGATAATTTCGAAATCTGAGGACATCCTTCCAAAAGTCATAATCGTAGCAACAAGAACTGACATGGGTATCGATAAGAAAATTATGAAAGGGAGATTGAAAAGGAAAAGTTTTAAAACTATCAAAAATGGTAAACCTTTTCCAATGATAAGGTTAACGAGTTCAAAAATCCTGTTAACGAGTAGAACAAAAATGATCAAAAAGAGGGCAAGAAAAAAGGAGGGGATGAATTCTTTTATAATAGTTCTATCAATAATTTTCATAACAAATATAATAACTTAAAAATTTTTCAAGTAAACAATCATCTGAAAAACTCAGGCTTTTTTTCCTTATAACTGTAATATGAATCTTTGGATAGAATCACATGATCGTAAACCTCTATCCCTAAAATCTTTCCAGCATCAACAAGACGACTCGTAACAACATCATCCTCTCTTGAAGGTTCAACATTTGAAGATGGATGGTTGTGAGCAACTATTATTCCACATGCCCTATCAACTATGGGATCAGCAAAAACCTCTCTTGGGTGAACGAAAGTTGTATTTAGAGTCCCTATAAAAACAGTTCTTTTTTGAATAATTTTCATGGAAGAATCAAGACTTATAACTATAAAATTTTCCTGTCTTCTTTTTGCTATATCCTTTAAGAGGGTGAAAACATCCTTAGGGGATCTTATCCTTTTCTCCTTCTCTTTAATCCTTTGATAAAATTGGAATACTGAGAGTAATATATTTTTGTCTTCCTCTTCAAGTTGATCCAACATATCGTATGAAATCTCTGGAAAGTTTAGATATATTTTTTCAAGTGTTTTAAAAAGTATCTTTTCATGGTAATCCTTTTTAAGGATCACTTTTAAAATTTCAATATCTTTCAAATTATTATAATCCTCAAATTTCTTCATATACCCTCCTTAAAAAAGTTTTTTCATCTCAAAAGAAAAATTTTTCTCTTCCAATCTCTTATCAACAAAAAACTTTTTTATTATCTCTTTCATTTGACTTTCAATCTTTTTAGAATCATTTTTATAAAATGTAACCAGGAGATTGTTCTCATTCAAAAGATTCACATTTAAAACGCCATCAACATTTTTTTCAAAGATCATTTCAAAGCATTTTTTTGGAAAAGCGAAATTTTTCAAATCCATCCTTTTAAAAATTAAAAAATTTTCAAAAGAATAGAATGGGTATGTAAATATTTCAAAACTTTCATTCTCTCCCTTTTTGCAGAAATACAACTTGTAATCTCCTTCATTATAGATATAAAGATTATCAAAATTTTCAACATTTTTTAATAAACCTTTCCGAACGAAAGAGTTACCTTTGTAATCCATAACATAAAACCTTTTTATATAAGGGTTCTCTGGATAAACGTAAGAGTTAAATGTTGATCTGTATAAAGACATTTCATCAAAATCGTCAAGTAAAAATGGAACAACTATATCTGTTCTATATTTGAAAAAAACTTCAAGAGTGTATACCCTTTTGAAGAATTCACGATCTCCCAAAATTATGTTGTAAGGTTTCGAAAGGAAAATCTCAAGAACTTTTTTGTTTTGAAGATCCTTTTTAAAAAAAGATATTTCAAAATTTTTGTTTACTTTTTCAAATCCCTCGAAATCATCGAAAACTATAACAGACCTTTTTCTATTTCTCATATAAGGTGGGAAAATATTCCTCTCTATAATACTTTTTACATTTTCAAGAAAAAAATTAAACTCTTTCATAATATCTTTTTGTTTCCCAGTTAAAACTCCTCACAAGATTTTTAAGGTTTTGCAATTCCTCCTCCGAATACTTATAGTATGATGAAAAAACACTTTTGTTTGTTAAAAGTGGATCTGTTATTATTTTTTTATACCTGTCGTATAATTCTGTTTTAGGAACTGGAGTGAATTCGTTCAAAACTATTCTTACCCTTTTCTCTTTAAGATATCTCGCTGTATCTATAACATCCTCAATCCTTTCATCAGGAAGCCCGACAAGTATATAACAAAAAATTTTTCTCCCATCAAAACCATTCTTTAACAAAAGGTTCAACGCTCTTTCTATCTCATCGAGATTAATCTTGTTACCTGTTTTTGTCAAAATGTCTTTTGAAACACTCTCTATAGAAAGGGATAACATACCGAGGTTTAACTTTTTAAAAATATCTACAACATCCTTTTCTATAAACCTTGTATGCAAACCATTAGAAAAGTTGAATCTGAAAGAGTAATTTTTTTCAATTATCTTTTCAAATAGTGGTAAAAAATGTTTCTCTTTTTTAAAAAGCAAAGCATCATCATAAAAAGTAACATCTTTTACATTCAAACTTTCAAGGAGATCCAACTGTTTTAAAATATTTTCAAAAGGTAAAGAGTAAAAAGTGTTATTCAAAATTGGAACCGCACAGTAAGTGCACCTGTATGGGCATCCAACCTGTGTTAGAACAGCAGCGGACTCTAAATCTTTATATAGATCATAGGAAGGAATAAGTTCTTCTAATTTAAAACTTTTTTTAACATATATATCTGTATTATCTTTTAAAAATTGATACAGCTCTTCAACATTCCCGGAAAATACAAAGTTACAACCTAAATTTTTTGCATGCTCAGGTAAAAGTTTTGCATAAACCCCACCTACTATTGTTTTCACATCAGGATTCTTATCTTTAACAGTTTCTATAACCTCCTCTATCCCCTCATACCAATATGTCATCATAGATGTTATAAAAAGAAAATCGTAACTTTTATTCGAAATGAACTCTAAAAATTTTTCTTTTGAAACCCCATATCGAAAGTAAGGTCTTTTAAACCAGGCAAAAATATCTTTCTTCGCTGCATCTTCTTTTCTGAATTTTCCGGTTGATAAAAATTTACTTTTATTTTTTTTTTCAAGAAAAGGTGACCTTCTATCCATAAAGTCAAAGAAATCAAAACCGATACCATTCTTTCTCAAAAAGGATGCAACATACAAAAGTCCTAAAGGTTTTAGCCAATAATCGTAACAGGTAAAATCATATATTGGGGGATTTACCAAAAGTATCTGCATATTTGAAGATGAAATCAGACTTCGAAAACATTGAGGGGAAATTTTTAAAAGATTTTATTCCAAGAACGAGTGTTCTTACATTATCAACATATATCTTATAATCTTTCAACTGTGAAGGATCTATTGTAACACTCTTTTCATTCTTAATTTTCAAAGGATTTATGAATTTACCATTCTTTTTAACAGCAAAATGAAGATGGTATCCTGTAGCGTAACCTGTCTTTCCCACATAACCTATAACCTCTCCCTGTTTTACAAATTTTCCAACTTTGATACCTTTAGCATATCCATGAAGGTGGCAGTATTCGCTGCTATAGCCATTTTCATGATCTATCCTTATTGTTTTCCCACCAATATAGTTGTAACCAACATATATTATATAACCATCACTTGCAGCATAAACTGGTGTTTTTTTGGGAGCGGAATAGTCTATAGCATAATGTGGTATATACTTTTTCAAAATCGGATGGTATCTTTTTGAAGTGAATCTGGAAGAGATTCGATAGTAGGTTGCAAGGGGCGCCTTCAAAAAAGTCCCTTCTAAAGAATTTCCATTCTGATCGTAGTAAAATTTTCCATTTCCATCATCAAAAAGAAAACCCTCATAAAGGTTTCTATCATTTTCGAATGATGCATATATTATATCTCCATACTGATAGAACTCTCCATCTATATATTTTTTTTCAAAAAGTATGGTGAACTTATCTCCCTTCTTTACTTCCGAAAAAACATCGAATCTCCAATCAAAAATCTTCGTAAACTTTAAGGCGAGTTTTTCATTTTCACCTGTAGATTTTATTGCGTTTATGAGGTTGTCAACAACTTCCCCTTCTAAGAACTCGATTGAAACAGTAACTCTATTGTCTATAACGTAAGATTTATACTTTGATGTATATTCAACAACATATGTCTTTGCTGGATCATTTTTGTACTCGAGCCTTCTGAAATTAAAATCCTCATCTGTAAAAATAAAAACCTGATCTTTTACATCTATCTTTTTTGGGTTGTATATTTTTGAAAAGGATTTCACTATAGAATCTATAACATCTTTTTTTAGATGGGATTTTCTTAAAATTTGAATAAAAGTCTCTCCCTTTCCAATTTCATACTTTACACCTATATAGTTTTTCCTATCGGTATCTGTACCATCCTTTTTCACTTCACCTTTTAAAAACCTGACATAAATAAAGGATGTTAACAAAAAAACTAACAATGAAAAGTAAACAAATTTTTTCAATCCTTCAATCCACTCCTTGCATAACTTTCTATTATCTGTTTCTGAGCGAGGAAGAACATTATAACAAGTGGAAGAACTACGAATGTTGAAGCAGCCATAAGTAGAGTATAACTTGTCGATTGTTCCTGAATGAAGTAAGCGAGTCCTACCTGCACAGGCCTTATAGAATCAGAATTTGTTACAACCAAAGGCCAAATGAAGGAGTTCCATGATGCAAGTATTGAAAATATTGAGATTGTCGTCAATGCTGGTTTTGAAAGGGGAACTACAACTTTAAACAAAAATCCAATATCAGAGTAACCATCTATGACCGCAGCATCGTAAAGGTCTTTGGGTATAGTTTTAAAATGTTGTCTTAGAAGGAATATGGGAAAGATATTAGCCATCCATGGAACTATCTGAGCAAAATATGTATCTATCCATCCTATTTTTTGCAAGAGCATATAACCGGGAACTATGTAAACAGGCATAGGAATCATCATAAGACCAAGTAAAGATATGAAAAGTATCTCTCTACCTTTAAAATCCAGACGGGCAAAAGCGTATGCTGCAAGTATAGATGTGAACAAAACTCCAACAAGTTGTGTCAAAGCTATAAAAATAGTATTTATAAAGTATCTTGTAAAGTTAACCTTTTTACAGGCGGTAACATAGTTGTTCAGTTGTGGATTCTTCGGAAAAATATCTGGTGGAAATTTTACCGCTTCAACTGGAGTTTTCAAAGATGTTGAAACCATCCAGAAGAAAGGGAAAAGTATAGTTAAAGCTATCACTATAAGAATAAAATATGTTAAAACCATTGAGAAATTTATACGTTTTATTCTATTCATAAAAGACATTTTTCTCTCCATACTTTTTCTGAACTATAGTCAAAAATAGAATTATCAAGAAGAGAATGAAAGCTATAGATGTTCCATACCCATATTTTCCATAGTTAAAAGCCATATCGTAAAGATAGTAAACTATAACATTCGTTGTCCCGAGAGGCCCTCCAGCAGGTGGACCTGTCATCATCCATACTGGAGCAAAAACCTGAAAACTCGTTATAGTTGTCATAATAAAAACATAGAATGTGGTTGGTGAAAGTAAAGGCAGGGTAATGTGTCTGAATGTCTGCCATACATTTGCACCATCAATTTTTGCAGATTCATAGTAATGTTCTGGGATGTTTTGTAGTCCAGCAAGAAAGATGATAACATTGTACCCTATAGATTTCCAGATAGTCATTATAGAGAGGGAGAATAAAGCGAGCGATGGGCCTTCAAGTAGTTTTGGTAGATCACGTTGAAAGATCATCTCAAATATACCTCTTGACTCTTCAAGCCATTTTAAAGGTGACATTCCCAAGGAGGTTAAAATATAGTTTGCTATACCTATCTTGGGATGGTAAATCCATTTCCAAACAAAAGAAATAGCAATTATTGAAGTAACTTCAGGCAGAAAGTATGTTGTTCTAAAAAATCCTTTGAACTTTATTTTCTGATTCAAAAGAACCGCAATAAACATTGATATAATTATTGTTCCTGGAAGAACCGTTAAAACATACCAGAGAGTATTCAAAAGTGATTGGTAGAACTTTTCATCTTTAAAAATTTCAATGTAGTTACCGAGTCCAACAAAAGAACCTTTTCCTGCAATTCCCCAATTAAAAAAACTTATGAAAAATGATAAAACTATAGGTAAAAACCTGAAAATGATAAGGATTACCAGAGCAGGTAAGAGAAAAAGGAAAGCTTTTAAAAATTTTCTTCGTTCATTCATATTTATTTAAAAAGTGTATAACAAATAAAAAAAATGTCAACACATAATAAAATGTATAATTAAGAATTTAAATTTAATAATAAAATATTTCTGTTTTTATTAAAATTTTCTATTTTTCTCTTCTTAGTTATAATAAAATTTTCAAAAATAAACAATAAATTAAAAAGTATTGGGATTTTAGGAAAAAGTGATATAATAACTTCATAAAAGTTTATGGGAATTTGTCATGAATGAAATTTTAGAAAATTTTCCTAAAAAGAATTGCGTTTTAAAAGAAAAGGATGCAGGTATTTTGTTATACCAGATGGATTCCATTAAATTGATGGACATTCTAATAGAAAAATTTCCAGAAGGTGTATTTGACATGATTTTTGCAGATCCACCATATTTTCTGTCAAATGGTGGTATTACCTGTTATGCTGGTAAAATGGCAAAAGTTGATAAAGGGTAATGGGATAAGTCAAAAGGAATTGATAAAAACCATGAATTTAATTTATCTTGGCTTTCAAGATGTCAAAAATTATTAAAAAAAGATGGGACAATTTGGGTTACAGGAACTCACCATGTTATTTATTCCGTTGGTTTTGGTATGCAACAATTAGGGATGAAAATTTTAAACGATATAGCATGGGAAAAGCCAAATCTTCCACCAAATCTTTCTTGTAGATATTTTACACACTCAACAGAAACAATCATATGGGCTGCCAAAAATCATTACTCCAAACATTTTTTTAACTATGAAGAGATGAAAAAATTAAACTATGTTAAACAGATGAGAACTGTTTGGACAATACAACCTCCAAATGGAGATGAAAAAATATTTGGTAAACATCCAACACAAAAACCTTTAAAACTACTTGAAAGAATTATCCTTGCAAGTACAAAAAAAAACGAATTGTAATTACAAATTCAACGAATTACCATTATCGTGGTTAGGTTTACCATATAAAAAGTAAAAAACAGTCAATAGTATACATGTAATAAAATTTCAGCAAAATTTACAACAACCTTTTTCAGTTGACAAATTTTTCTATTAAATATAGAATATTTTTATAATTTAAGGAGGATTTTTATGTTTAATATCAACAGAGAGAGATTGATAAACGATTTTATAAGTATGGTTAAGATAAGTTCCGAATCGTATGATGAAAAACTGATGGGTGATTACTGTAAAAGGGTTTTAAAAGAAGAATTTGGTCTTGAAATATATGAGGATGATGCTGCTTTAAAAATTGGATCAAACCAATCCAATATAATTGCAAAATACAGAGGTAATCCAAGAAAGAAAACTTTACTTTTTTGTGCACATCTTGATACCGTTAAACCAGGTAAAGATGTGAATCCTATAAGGGAGAATGGTAAAATCTTTTCTGATGGAAAAACCATTTTAGGTTCCGATGATAAATCTGGAATCGCTCCTCTTTTTGAAGCGTTAAGGATAGTAAAAGAGAATGAACTCGATGTTCCAGATATTGAAATAGTTTTAACTGTTGCAGAGGAAGTTGGTTTAAAAGGTGCTAAAAACCTTGATTTTTCAGTACTGAAGGCAAAGGAAGGCTACGCTTTAGATAGTGAGGATATTGAAGGAATATTCAACAGAGCACCCTCTCAAAATTTTATAGATATAACGGTTGAAGGCATAGAATCACACGCTGGAATGTCACCAGAAAAAGGGATATCAGCGATAAAAGTTTTAAGTGAAGCAATAGCAAATATGCATCTGGGAAGGATAGATAGTCAGACAACAGCAAACATAGGGGTTATAGAGGGAGGTGTTGCATCAAACATTGTTGCTAAAAGATGCTCTGCGAAAGGTGAAGTTAGAAGCCATGATGATGAAAGGTTAAGATACTATACTGAAAAAATTAAAGAGGCAGTTTACAATGCTGTTAATAAAAATAGGATTATTTTGCCTGACGGATCTGTTAAAACCGCTAACTGCAAAATAGAAGTTGAAAAGGCATACTCAGCAATGTATGTAAAAGAGGATGAACCAGTACTTCAAAGAGCGATAGATGTTTATAAAAACCTTAAAATACCTTATAGAATTCTAACAGGGGGCGGTGGATCCGATGCTAACATTTTCAACGAACATGGTATAAAAACCGTTATAATCGGAACTGGAATGAAAAATGTACACACAGTTGATGAATACATCCTTGAAGAAGATCTTGTAACAGTTACTAATATAATTCTTGGAATAATGACACACGATCAATAAGTGGTAAAATTTTTTATTGACATTTTTTCATAATTCTTTATTATATTAATTCAATTTTTTTATAAAAGTAAAAGGAGGATATTTTGGCGGATATTAAAACTAATGACATCAGAAACATAGCGCTTGTTGGACACAACGGATCAGGAAAAACAAGTTTTGGAGAAACTATACTTTTCAATACCGGTTTCACAACGAGATTGAATAAGGTAGATGAAAAGAACTCAGTGCTTGATTACACGGATGAAGAGGTGGCAAGAGGAATAACTATAGGACTTAAACTCGCAACTGTTAAATGGCTTGATAAAACTATAAATTTTATAGACACTCCCGGTTTTGTTGATTTTTTTGGGGAGGTTATCTCATCATCTAAAGTTGTTGAATCCTTAATATTTGTGATAGATGGTTCAACTGGAGTAGATCTTGGAACTGAAAATGCATGGGAACTCAGAAAGAAGGAGAAACTTGCTGGACTTTTTTTAATAAACAAGATGAAAAAAGAAAATGTAGATTATGAAAAGGTTTTTCAAGAAATCAAAAATACATTTTCTGAAAGTGCGACACTTATTGAATTACCTATAGGTGTTGGTCCAAATTTTAAAGGTGTTGTTGACCTAATAACCGGAAAAGCCTATACCTATGAAAATGGTAAAAGGAATGAGGTTGATGTTCCAAGTGATATAAAAGATTTAGTTGAAAAGATGAAGAAGGAACTTTTGGAACAGATAGCATCATCCGATGAATCTTTGATGGAAAAATTTTTTGCAGACGAACTCTCTCAGGAAGATATAAATACTGGATTTTTGAACGCTATTAAAAGTGGAAATCTTTATCCTGTTTGTTTTGCAGATTCTGTTGAAAATATAGGTTGCGATATTGTTCTTGACTATATAGTTAAATATCTGCCATCACCAGCAGATCTAAATACAAGAAGACCTATAGAATCTGAGACATATCCTGAAAAACCTGACCAGAACTCACCATTCGCTGGTTTCGTTTTCAAAACCAATGTTGAAAAACATCTCGGGGATATAAACTTCGTTAGGGTTTTCTCTGGAACTCTTAAATCTGGCAACGAAATCTACAACAGTTCAAAAAATGTTACAGAAAAAGTCAACCAGATGTATATAAATATAGGTAAGGAAAGAAAAGAGATTGATGAGTTGACAACAGGAATGATAGGTGTTCTTGTTAAATTGAAATCAACAAAAACATCCGATACTATTTGCGACAAATCTATAAACATAAAATTCCCACCAATAGAGTTTCCACATGCCAATGTATCTATGGCTATAATACCTCTCGCAAAAGGTGATGAAGAGAAAATTTCAAACGGGTTATCAAAGTTGCATGAGGAGGATCCATCATTCTATTTCAAATTTGATCCAGAGATAAAACAGACACTCATACATGGTCTTGGAACGATACATCTTGAAGTTATAATAAACAAATTGAAAGAAAAGTTTGGAGTTAACGTTAACCTTGAAAAACCGAGAATAAAATATAGGGAAACAATAAAGAAGAGTGCTTCCGCAGAAGGAAAACATAAAAAACAATCAGGTGGAAGAGGGCAGTTCGGCGTGTGTAATGTAAAATTTGAGCCTCTTCCAAGAGGAAGTGGCTTCGTTTTCCAAGATGAAATTTTTGGTGGTGCTATACCTTCAAAATTCGTTCCATCAGTAGAAAAAGGTATCAAGGATGCACTCGAAAAGGGAGTGGTAGCAGGTTATCCAATTGTTGATGTGAAAGCTACACTTTTCGATGGGAAATATCACGATGTTGACTCTTCAGATATCGCTTTCCAGATAGCTGGTTCTCTTGCTGTAAAAGGTGCAATACCACTTGCCGCTCCAGTTATACTTGAACCGATAATGAATGTTGAGGTTACGGTTCCAGAAGAATATATGGGTGATATAATGGGAGATATTAATGCAAGAAGAGGAAAAATTTTGGGAACGGAACACGCAGGTAGATACCAGAAAATAAAAGCACTTGTTCCCGAAGCTGAAATGTACCAGTATTCATCCCAACTCAGATCAATGACTCAGGGAAGGGGAACCTTCAAAATGGAATTTGAAACTTACGAAGAGGTTCCCAAAGAAAAAGTTGCAAAGATAATAGAGGAAGCAAAAAGGTTTATGGAAGAACAACAGGAAAAATGATCATTTTAGATCATACCTGTTTTCAATATATTTTCTAAAATCTTTAATCTTTTCAGAGAATTGTATGAAGAGAGCATCGAGTGTGCTCTCTTCATCATTTAGAATCCTATTTTTACCAAAATATTCAATCTTCTTTGAAATCTCTATTAACTCTTGAAGATTAAAATTTCCAACAACACTTTTGAAAGCGTGCGCCAGTTTTGAGATCTGCTCAAAATCTCTCTCCTTTACCGCTTTCTCAAGTAAAGGATACCTCTGGTCATAATCAACTATGAAAGATTTTAAAATATCCTTAAAATCATCGGAGTCCTTTCCAAACAATTCTTCAAGTGATGAAAGATCGTAATCCATAATTTTATGGCCTAAACCTATAAGGTATGGTTGTTTTCATCTCAGCAGGAACACCATCTATCGTTCCAGGTTTGAAAACAGCCTTATAAGCAGCTTCAATGGCAGCATTATCACACACAGGATTTAAAGATTTTATAACTTTCGCTGAAACAACCTTTCCATCTTTACCAACTGTAACCTCAACGAACACTGTTCCTTCCGCACCTATCTTTTTCGCAGCCTCAGGATATGCTGGTTGTATTATCTGTTTTGGTGTTGGCTGTATTATAACTTGATTTTTTTTCTCCTCTTCCTTCTTCACAGTATCAGCAGGTTGTGGCTGTTGTTGTGTTTGCTGTTGAACCTGTTGAGAGAGAAGTTGCGAGGCTGTAGGTGTTTTTACCTGTGTTTCTTCTTTTGGTTTCACTTCTTCCTTTACCTCTTTTTTTACATTTTTGTTGGTTTCTCCAACTTCCTTTCTGGTTGTTTGAACTTTCTCTTCAACTTTTGGTTGAGGGAAAAGAAGTGCAAAATCTATCTTCTTCTGGTTTGGTTTCTCAACATAGAATATGTCAAGATTTGAAATTGGTTCTAAATTTGAAGAGTAAACATTGTCGAACGATTTCAACAGATTGTTCGCAACTATAACTCTGTTAGGAACAAAAAGGAAAGCGTATGGTTGATCATCCACAATAATCTGTTGAAACTCTTTCCAGTAATTTCTTGCTTCCTCTTTATCCATAGTTGTCATAGCAAGATTAACAATTGAATCAACTTTTGGATTTCTGTAATCAACAAAGTTGAATCTTCCAGTCTCTTTGTTAGAAGACCAGAATGGCAGTGGATTGAAATCTTCATTTATCTGCCAGGAAAGGATGTAAAGGTCGTAATTTTTGTTAAAAAGGTTCAAGATCAAAGAATCAGCTGGTAACTCCTTTAAATTAACATTTAATCCAGACTTTCTCAACTGGTTTGAAACTTCCCTCGCAACCTTAACAAGCATTGCATCATTTTTATCTGTGATTATGTTTAAAATGAAAGGTTTGTTTTTGTAGAGATACCCTCTATATGGATCCTTTTTTAAAACTTTTTCTAAAAGTTTTATACCATCCTTACTATAGGAGACTGGTTTTATCTCTTCAGAATAAGCCCAGAAGGACGGTGTTATAGGTCCATTTGCTGGAATACCATTTTTTATAGTATTCTTTATAAGGAGATCCCTGTTGATAAGTTGTGAAATACCCATTCTAAAATCTTTCAGATCAAAAGGTTTTCTCGAAAGGTTGAAACCTATATAAGTGTAAATGTTTCCCTTTTTCTGGATCCCTGTGACATTTTTTATCTTAGTTATCTCTTCAGCATTATCTGGAGTAAGATCATAAACAAGATCAAGTTTCCCCTCCTTAAGGTCATTTATTATAGATTGCTGATCAGTATATATTCTGTACACTATCTTTTCCAAAAAAGGTTTATCCTCAAGAGAGTAGTTTTCATTTTTCACGATTGAAATGTATTTTCCACTCTCCCATTTTTCAAGTTTGTATGGTCCATTTCCAACAGGTTTAGAGTTAAAATCTGAATACTGAATCTGATCCTTCTCTTTCTCAAGTAGATGTTTTGGAAGTGGTTTTATATTAGAATCAAAAAGAGCCATTGGATAAACTTTGTTACAGTAAAAAACTATCTTGTAATCTGAAATAACTTTTACAGAATCTATATTCTGTAATTTTGAAAATAATGGAGAGTTGTTTTTGGGGTCCTTTATAAGATTGAATGTGAACTCGACATCGTATGCTGTTACAGGTTCTCCATCTTGCCACAAAACATCTTTTCTTAGATAATATGTTATCTTTTTTAGATCTTCAGAGTACTCCCATGATGTTGCAAGCATAGGGACAATATTTCCATTCACATCATTTTTATGGAGTGGAAGAAATAACATATCAACTATTTCGTTGTGTGCTATAAAAGATGGATAAATTGGAGAAAGGTTTTCCGGCTCTCCAACTATACCAACAACTATCTCTCCCCCTGCCTCTCCAGTCTGAGGAACCCTTGAAACTTTTTTCTCACAGGAGATAACAAGAATTATTGCCAGCAACACAAGAACTAATTTAGATATTTTTGAAAATTGCCTCATCAATCCTCCTTTTATATTATATTTTAAAATTATTATTTAAAAAAACGAATTTGTCAAGAATTTGTTACTTCTGAAAGAGTCTGGTTTATAACCTCTTCAAGTTTATCCCCGAGACTCTGTTCTGAATAAAATTTTAAAATATAATCTTTCCCTCTTTTACCTATCTCTTCCCTTTCAGTTTTAGGCATATTGTAAATCTTCATAACAGTTGAAACTATTTCATCTAAATTCTCTGGATCAGCATAAAAGCCACATCCAGAATCTTTTACAAATTCCGAATATTCCGGTTTGGCTGTTATAAGAATCGGTTTTCCTGCAAGCATGTAATCAAAAAGTTTATTAGGACTCAATCCGTACTTATAGAGTTCGGTTTTGTTAACAGTTATCAAACATAGATCAACGTTAGCAAGAAAGTTTAAAATATTCCTTTTAGGAATAGTTTTATGGATTTTAACATTTTTAATATTATCATTCTCAATTTTCTTTTCTATCTCTTCCCTCAGAGGTCCTTCACCAAGTATCAGAAAATCTATAGGCTTATCTTCAAGTCTTTTCGCAATATCAAGTATCAGATAGGGATTATTCGCAACACCTATTGCACCAGTATATGCTATAGTGAATTTATTTATATTATATTTTTCCTTGTAGTACTCAACAGTTTTATCGGGAGTAAAATGGTTTGGGTATGTACAGTTTGAAATGAAATGTATTTTTTTTTCATCTATACCTTTTGAAACTATATGATTTTTAAACTTTTCAACACAAACAATAATACTTTTACTTTTTCTGTATATCAACCTTTCAAGATAGTATAGAAACCAAGTGTATGGATTATGTTTCATCTCAGGTTTAAGTTTTATCAATGATTCTGGCCAAAGATCGAGTATGTCTGATATGAAAGGTTTTTTTAGTTTGATTGAAAGAAAAAGGGCTGAAAGGGCTGTGATGAGTTGAGGTGAAACTCCCATTATTATATCTGGCTTTTCAATTATCCTTCCAACTCTATACATCTCAATGGAAAAGATTATTTGGTTGAGCAACCTTTGTAGATCATTCTTTTTATATGTAAAGGTTTTCACCCAAACGAAATTTACTCCACTAACATTTTCTACCTTATAGTAATCATCTTTGGAAAGTTTCATATGTTGCAATTTGTGAACATTAAAATCGGATGAGATTATGTAAACCTTAAAATTTCTTTTAACTAGTTCTATCCCAAAATCGAGGTGCCTCGTTCCACCAGTCATTTCATATGTATGTGCGTTTTGATAACACACCCAAATAACTTTTCTTTTCGTAAATTACTCCTTCTTTTGAGTTTTTAATTATAATAAATTAGGGACTAAAGTCAACTATTTTAAAAAACCCAAACACCTGTTGATAAAGAAAAACCTGAAAAGATTATTCCTTTGTTCAAAGATGGATCGGAAAAGAAAAAATATGTGTAACCTGCCTGAACTGAAAAACTCAAAGATAAGTTTTCTCTGAAGTAGAAAGAGATGCCATTCTCGTTTGCAAGAGTAAAAGCTGAATAGGATTCTGATGGATTGTAAACAACTTTTGTGTATCCAGAAGTGAAATATCCAGAATAAGCACCATCCTTACTTCTACCCTTCTGGTATGTAGGCACGGAAAAAGATAGACCAATTTGACCAAACCTAACACCATAAGAGTATAATTTTAAGCCAACAATAGGTGTAAATTTTATACCATTTTTTTCAGCGAAGGCAAGTTCAGTTGATAGGGGAAAAAGGTTAAGGTATAAAGTATTGTTCTGTTCTATAGGTTCAAAATAAATCTGTGGATTGAAAGAAACATTAAAAATGTTGTAAATTTTACTTTTTCTTTTTTTAACCTTTGAATATGACGGGTTAAAAATAACAATCGAAATTAGAAGGAGTAAAATAAATTTTTTTAGCACGTAAAAATAATACACCAAAAAATTTATTTTTTCAAGAAAAATTATTCTTCTTTATCTTGAAAAAAAAAAATATAAGATTATAATATTATAATAAAAGATTATGGATAATTTAAAAAAAATAATATTCTTACTACTTTTTATAATAAGTTTTAAAGCATCTTTTTCAAATGTGATAAACGATTTACTTTTCTCTACGTCTTCAAATGTTGGTTTCGCAATTTTAAAAATAAACCCGGACGCTTTTTCATCGGCTCTTTCAGGTAGTTCAACAACAGGTTACAACTCTCCATCTTCTTTTCTATTAAACCCTGCCTCATCATCTTCCTTTCAAACAAAAAGCATAATTGTTACCACGATATACTCTTCTGGTTTTTCGAACAATTATTCTGTTGCTTTAAAATTCCCTTTTTCTATAGGAACCTTTTCTTTTGCAGCACTATCATCGATTTCAGACACAATTCAACTTAGAAACGAAAACCCAACGGAAGATCCTTTAGGTTACTATAGATTCAACTCTTACTTTTTTTCATTAGGTTATTCGAACAGCATAACCGAAGGAGTTTTTGTTGGTTTATCTTCAACTGCGATCAACGAAAATTCCTTTCTTCTAAATAAAACCTCCTTTGTTGCAAATGCGGGAGTCCTTATAGAATTTGAAAAATTTTTCAATCTAAAAGTTGGACTTTCAACTTTGAATATCGGTTTTAGAACAAGGTATGATGAGAATTCTCTCGATTATATTATTCCCCCATTCACCATAAGGGCTGGGGCATCATTCGATTTAGTTTTTTCAAACATTAAAAATAGATTTTTCTCAGATTTTATAAAGGTTAACGATCAAGAGTACAAAATATCTTTCGGTTACGATGGAGAAATTTTAGAGATACTTTCCCTAAGATTAGGATTCTTAATAAACGATCCAACAAAATTTTTATCTTTAGGAGTTGGAGTAAGAAACAATAGAATCTCTATAAACTACTCCTTCGTACCATACAAATATGGACTCGGTTTTGATAACTGTGTTAGTTTAAACTATAACTTTTAGGTAAAAAAATGGCAGGATTACAGGGAAGTTTAAAAGATTTTGAAATAACAGATATCCTTCAATTAATAAATATGAACAAGAAGGATGGATGTCTTGAGATAACAACAAAAAATACAGTTGGGAGGATTTACTTTGAAGGAGGCAGTGTTACCCATGCTGAGATAGATGATAGGTTTGGAGAGAGTGCAATACATCAGATATTGGTTATAACAGATGGGACTTTTAAATTTATTCCAGATTTAAAAACTCCCAGAAATACAATAAGTTTACCTATCCATCATCTTATGCTTGAAGCTGCAAGGAGTATAGATGAATGGAAACAGATCGAGAAACTTATTCCATCCTTAGATCTCGTTGTTAAGGTAGTTGAAAACCCCGATATAGATACAGATAATATAAAATTATCAAGTGAAGAATGGAAGATGTTAACATTCGTAGATAACCATTCTACAATAAAAGAGATAGCGAAAAAGGTTAACCAATCCGAATTTCAGACTGCAAAAACTCTATATGGGCTTATAACGAGTGGACTGATAACTGTTGAAGAGAAGGAAGGACTCGATGATATTTTAAAAGAGATAGATGCTCAGATAGTAGATGAAAACAACGAAGAAAAGAAAGATGACAAAAATGATGACAACAAGAAGGGGGGAATAAAAAAATTCTTTTCAAGATAGAATATTTCTGTATTCCTCTTTTTTACTTTCAAGAAAAATATTAGTCAACTTTTCAAGATTAACAACATCAAACATATTGTACTCTATAAGAATTTTCAAGGAATCCTTTGATCCGCTCTTATAATCCTGCCATAAAAGGACAGCATCGTAACCTGTTAGATTTTTGACTTTTCCAGACCTTTCTATCAAAAATTGCTCTTCAAGTTTTTTTAACCCACCTTTCCAGCCAATACTTCTGGAGGCTCTGAAAAGATCAAAATGGTAACTGGGTAAAGATAAAAAAGGAAATTCTTTCTTTATCCTCGGTATATCGAATGTTTGTCCATTGAAAGATACGAGTATGGTTGGTATCGAAAACATTTTTTCAAGTTTTAAATAATCATCCCCACTTTTATAAAGATAAAAATTCCCACCTACAAAAAGTCCTATTAGGGTTATTTCCCCTTCCATAGATGTTTCTATATCAAGATACCCTATCTCTTTCTTATAGTGTATCAAAACTCTCCAATAATCCCTATATTTTAACCTTCTAAAGAAATAATCTATGTCATCATTTTTAAATGAATCAATAGACTTTCTTATTTCTTTCAAAACTTCCGCATTCCTTTGCTCTCCAAAAGGTAACTCTCTCCATCTTTCAACAACATCCCACCAACTCTTAAAGCCTTTTTTCCAGAGTTGTTTCTCTTTTTTATAACTTATGCCATCAATATGAATGAATGTATTTGTCAGCATATATTTTCAAAATCTCTTCAAAATTGAGGGTGTGAATTTTTCTTTCATCAAACTCTTTGAAAAATTTATTTAAATTTCTGTTTCTGTTCTGAGTTAAAAAGTTTAAAAAGTCCCACAGTTTTTCGTATTTTTTCTCATAAGATTTTTTTCTTAAAATATGTAGTAATTTGGAATCAACTTTAGGTGAGGGATTAAAAGAGTTCTTCTTTATATCAAAAGTATTTTCGGTTTCGAAAAAAATATTTACATATATGGAAATGGGAAGAAAAGACCTCTTTACAATCTTTTCACCAAACTCTTTCTGAACAACGAAATACCCTTCTCTGATGCTTTCAGATTCAACTATTTTTTTGAAGATATCCTTCGATAAACTGTATGGAATACTTGAAATAGTAATATCTTCTTCTATTTTATAGTCAAGACAACTTTTATTAAAAACTTTCACATTTTCAAATCTTGAAAATTTTTCTTTAAGAATTTCAAAAAAGAGTCTATCGAGTTCAAGTATAGATAGTTTATCAGGCTTTTTCGATACTATTATTTCACTTAACCTTCCATCCCCACCACCTATTTCCAAAACATTTTTCCCTTTAAGTTCAGGTAAACTCTTTTCTATATTTTTCAAAACGTTTCTATCTATCAAAAAATTTTGTGATAGTTTAACTCTTTTTACCGATGAATTCATAGAAATTCTCTTTAACTATTCTTTTCAAATCTTCTATATCTATACCCAAAAGTTCAGATAGTTTTTTATAGATGTAAACTACATTCTCAGGGCTATTCCTTTTTCCTCTGAAAGGAACTGGTGTAAGGTATGGAGAATCGGTTTCAACTAAAATTCTTTCCAAATGTTTTTTATTTAAAATCTCTTTAAGATCGTTATTTTTAAATGTCAAAATACCGTTTATACCAAAAAAATATTTTTTGGAAAAAATAGTTTCAAGTTGTCCCCTTGTTCCAGAAAAACTATGGAACTCAAAAACCAAATCTCTATAACCATCAATTATCTCAAGAACCTCATCGTAACCATTTCTTACATGTAGCATAACAGGTTTTTTCTTTCTTCTTGCAATTTCGAGTTGTTTTATAAAAAGTTCCTTTTGATTTTCAACCTCATCACTTTTATGCCAAAAAAGATCTATTCCAATCTCCCCCAATCCGGTACAACCTTTTTTCCCAAGCAATTTTTCTATTTCTAAAAGGTCTTCCTCTTTATATTTTAAAGCGTAATGGGGATGAATTCCAACAAAATGGTATATCTCAAAATCATCCGGAAATTTTATGCTGAAAGATTTTTTGCTGCTCTCAAGATCGTATCCAACTATGTTTAAAATTTTAACATTATGCTCTCTCAGAGTCGAAATATATAAGTCTCTCTTTTTTTCAAATTCAAACTCTTCCATCTGAAAGTGGAGATGGGAATCGATAAAAGTTTCAGCCAACTGTGTCACCTGCCTCGCTTTCTTCATCAGCAAAAAGAACCTTTACTCTCTTTTTATCTTTATCTGATGCAGCAAGAAGCATTCCATAAGATTTGTTTCCTCTTATCGTTGCAGGCTCAAGGTTTTTTACAACTATGATTTTTTTCCCAACAAGTTCTTCCGGTTTGTAGAATAATGCAACACCCGCTACTATCTCTCTGATCTCTTCCTTTAAATCTATCTTCAACTTTAACAGTTTATCGGATTTTTCGACTTTTTCGCAGGAAAGAACTTTTGCAACGACAAGTTGGATCTTTTTGAAATAATCTATGGATATATATTCATAATTTTTTTCAGAAGCAACATTAAAAGCATCCTGTAGGGGTTGTCCCATCCTTTTCCTTTCCTCCTCAATTATTTTTTTGTCAATCTTTGTAAAAAGTATATCAAGTTTTTTCCCTTTAAAATCATTTTGCGGTTCTATCTCCTTAATATTTTTCCATAAAAAACTATCTATGGACAAAAATTCCCTCAATTTTTTTGATGTGAAAGGAATAAAGGGATCTCCAACACAGGAAAGAACAACAACAGCCTTCATACAAACATACAAAACTGTATCAAGATAATCCCTATCATTCTTTGATAGATTCCATGGTTCCTTCGAAGCGAAATACTTGTTAGATTCTCTCGCTATATCCATAAACTCATATGTTGCTTTTCTCAACTGGTAGGTCTCAATATACTTTCCAACATTTTCAACTTTCTCATAAATATTTCTTAAAAATTCTTTATCATCATCTTTCAGATCTTTTCCAATTTTTACTTTTCCATCGTTGTATTTTAAGACAAACTGAACGGTTCTGTTAACAAAATTTCCATATATGTCAGCAAGCTCTCCGTTATTTCTATTCTGAAACTCAGTCCAAGAGAAATCTGTATCCTTGTTTTCTGGAAGTATGGAGGCTAAAACGTATCTTAAAATGTCCGGTGGGAACCTTTTAAGATAGTCATCAAGCCATACAGCCCAATTTCTCGAGGTTGAGAGTTTTTTCCCTTCAATGTTAAGATACTCGTTTGCTGGAATATCGTATGGAAGGTTATATCCTTCATCAACACCCATAAGTATAGATGGCCATATTACAGAATGGAATACGATATTATCCTTTCCCAAAAAATGTATTATCCTTGTATCTTTATGTTTCCACCATATTTCCCATCCCTTCTGATCCCCTTTATTTTTAAAATATTCTATAGTTGATGATATATATCCAATTGGTGCATCGAACCAAACATAAAGAACTTTGTTTTCAAAACCTTCAATGGGAACTTTTACGCCCCAATCTAAATCCCTTGTTATCGCTCTCGGTTTCAACCCTTCTTTTATCCAGCCCAAAGAAAACTCCTTAACATTATCCTTCCACCATGTTCTGGAGTTTATATAATCTTTCAACCTTCCCTGAAACTTATCCAGATCAAGATAAAAATGTTCTGTTTCCTTCACTATTGGTGTTGCACCACATATTTTACATTTCGGCTCAATGAGAGAAACGTTATCAATAGGCTTTCCACATGTATCACATTGATCTCCTCTTGCTCCTTCTGCTTTGCAATGAGGACATACTCCTTCAACATACCTATCAGGTAAAAATCTTTTACAATGTTCGCAGTAATACTGTTTTTCAATCTTCTTGGATACGTATCCATTTTCGTAAAGTTTTAAAAAGAAATGTTTGGCGTTCTCATGATGTACAGGTCTCGATGTTCCAGAAAAGTTATCGAAAACTATTCCAAATTTTTCAAATGATTCCTTCATAACTTCATGATAATAATCAACTATCTCTTTTGGAGTTTTTTTCATCTCGTCCGCTTTTATGGTTATTGGAACACCATGCTCATCACTTCCACATATGAAACATACATCCTCCCCCTTAAGCCTGAGGTATCTTACATATATATCTGCTGGGAGATAACAACCAGCGAGGTGACCTATATGTATCGGACCGTTAGCGTAAGGTAAAGCAGCGGTAACGAGATACCTTGTCATCGATCCTCCTTTCTTCTATTGATGTTTGTTATGAACTTCCACCTTTTCTTTTTTATTCTGTTGAATTCTTCGAGTGAATGGGTTATAAGACCACCGTTTTCCTCAACATTGTTGTACTGTACTGTTACAAGATCTTTGTATATATCCAGTTTAACTATTTTCCCCTCTCCGAGATCCGTTATAACATTGGAGTTGAGTGGAGGGAATTTTTTATAAACTTCCTCATAAAAATCCATCTCATACATAAGACAACACATCAACCTTCCACACATTCCAGAAACTTTCTGTGGAGTAACTGATAGCCCCTGGTCTTTTAAAGTTTGTAAAGTTATCGCCTCAAAATCTTTCAAAAACCTTTTACAGCAAAGTTCCTGTCCACATGCTCCAAAACCACCGAGCCTTTTAGCGTAATCTCTGACTCCAATCTGTTTCATCTGTATTCTTGCATGGAAGAATGAAGCGAGTTGTTTTACAAGATTTCTGAAATCAATTCTCTTCTCGGAAATGAAATAGAATGTTATGTGTTGTCCATCAAAATGAATCTCTATATCAACGAGTTTTATGTTTAATCCATTCTCTTCTATAAATTTCAAAGTAGGTTCATAAGCGTCTTTTTCCTTCAACTCGTTTGATTTTTTCAACCTTATGTCATCTGCTGTTGCTTTCCTTATTATCTTTCCTACAGATTTTTCAAACTCGTATGGAAAGATTTTCAGAAGTATTCCAATATCGAGACCCTGATCGTGCTGACATATCACATATTTTCCTTCTTCAACATCTATATTGGTTGGAATTTCGAACATGAGCCTCTCATTACCTCTGAACTCAACTCTTCCAAACATTTTCTTTTACTCCTTCATTTAGATCGAAGATATGATTTATAATATGAGTGGTCTGAAAATTAACCTTAATATCCTGCTCGATATCAATCAACTCTTCAAACAATTCTGAGATTTTTTCTACATTTTCACTAACTTCTTCCTGAATCATCCTCTGGTTTAAATATTTTGTTAGAACTTTCAAAAAAAGTTTTAACAAATATTTTTCGTTTCCCTTTTTACTTAAAGTTGAAAAATATTTTAGAAAGTTTTCCCTATCTCCAGTAAGAAAGAGTTCTAAACTTTTTTTAGAATCAAAAGATACTTCAAGATCAATCTCCGAACTTATATAACCGTCAAATAGGTAAAGATAATTTTCTATCTTACTTTCATCGTACCCAAGTTCTTTATAGATTTTTTTAAAATCATCCTTTGAAAGGTAACCAAATTTTAAAACCTGACATCTTGAAACTATCGTAGGTAAAACACCATTTAAATTGTCTGTGGTAAGTATAAACATAGTTGATTTAGGTGGTTCTTCAAGAATCTTTAAAAAAGTGTTTGCAGATTCTTTTCTCATCATTTCAATATTTCTAACTATGAAAATCCTTTTATCTGAAAGGTAAGGTTTTGTAGAAGATTCAACTATCATCTCTCTAACAAGGTCAATTGGAATACTCTCATTTCCAGAATATGAGAAAAAGTTTAGAAGGAAAAGAGTTCTTTCCCTTTTCGTTATTTTATCCTTTATTCCTTCCTGTAAGGTTTCATTTATTGATTTCAACAGAGAATCGGCAGTAGCAATATCTTTCTTCAAAAAAGGATATATAACAAAAAGATCCGGATGTCTGAACTCTTCAACATAGTTTCTGTACTTCTCTCCAAAGATCTGAATCGCAAACTCTAAAGCAAGAGAAAATTTTCCGACACCCTTGTTCCCCGTAAAAAGATACGCTCCAGCTACCCTTTTTTCTGTTAAGGATTTTTCAAGAATACTTTTTACCTTCAAATGTCCTACTATATTTTCAAACATACTATTTTTTCTTTAGAAAGTTCAAAGGGTTAAGAGGCTTTCCATCCTTCCTTATCTCAAAATGTAGAACAGGTCCTTCCAATGAACCTGTATCACCACCTTTTCCGATCAATTCACCAGTTAGAACGGGCTGGTTTAAAACAACATCTATCTCTGAAAGATGTGCATATAAAGTATAGTATCCGTTTCCATGATCTATCATGATAACATTACCGTAGCCCAAAAATTTATCAGCATAGATAATATCCCCATCGTAAACAGCATATATTGGATCACCTATATTAACTTTTATATCTATACCATTGTTGATAGTTTTCGTTCCATACTTTGGATGCATTACCGAACCGAATGAAGAGATTAACTTCCCTTTAGCAGGCCAAATAACTTTACCTTTATTCAAATCAAAATAATGTTTCCCTTCAGAAACATCCCTTTTCTTATCAATTTTCTTTTGTGCTATCCTTAACTTGTTTATAAGGTATTGCAAAGATTCTTGAGATTTTTTGAGTTCCTTTTCAATTTCACTCTGTTTTTTCTGCTCACTCTGCAAACTCTTTAAGAACCGTTTCTTTTTTTCCATCTTACTTTGCAGTTCGATCTTTTCTTTTTCAACCTCACTCTTCACCAAAAGGAGTTGTTCCTTACTCTGGTTATACTCTTTTAATTTCATCTGATAGGATGCCTGCAATTTTTTAACCTTATCGTAAAGTTTTTTATCCTGTTTTGCTAAAAGTAAAAGGTACCTTATCCTTTTAGCGAGATCTGGAAAAGATTTTGATGTGAAAACAATCTCGAATGTATGAATTTTACCTTTCTTGTAGATATTTATAACTCTATTTTTTAATCGTTCCTTTCTATCATTTAATTCGTCTTGTATTTTTACAAGTTCCTTTTCGGTTGTATCAATTTTCAAGGCTAAAAGTCTATCTTTGGTTTCAAGTTGTTTTATCAAAAGGTTCGTTAGATATATCTCTTCATCCATCTTGTTCAAACTGAAAAGGGTTTTTGTTTCCTCAACCTTTAAGGAGTCCTTTTTAACTTTTATCTGGTTCAACTGTTTTTTTAGATCGTTTAACTTTTTCTCATTTTCATTGATTTTTCTATCGATATCATCTTCCGCAAATAGATTGGAGAAGATAAAAGAGAGAAAAAGTAAACTAAAAACAACTTTTTTTAATGATACTTTCAACGATATCTTCCTTTTTAACATTTTCCATTTCACCTTTGAAAGAGAGTATTAACCTGTGCTTTAAGACGTAAGGGGCAACTTTAACAACATCGTTTATATCGGGAGTTAATCTTCCATCGAGAAGGGCGTATCCTTTTGCGGCAGCGATGATAAAGATTCCAGCCCTTGGGCTTGCTCCCCATTTTACATATTCGGCAACTTTATCAACCTCACTTGTTTCAGGTCTTGAGTTTTTCAAAATTTTCCATACTGTTTCAACAATGTTCGAACCTAATGGAAGAGTTTTAACATATTCCTGAATCTTTAATATTTCACTTTTTTTAACTATACCTTCCTCAACATTGAAATTCTCGTTTACTATCCTTTCCTTTAATATTTCCATTTCAGATTTTTTATCCGGATAATTTATGTCTATCATAAACATGAACCTATCCAGTTCAGCCTCAGGTAAAGGGTATGTTCCCTCCTGTTCAATAGGATTCTGGGTTGCAAAAACATTGAAAGGCTTTTCAAGTTCATAATCTACTCCTTCATTCGTTACAACCCTTTCCTCCATAGATTGGAGTAACGCTGCCTGAGTTTTAGGTGGAGTTCTGTTTATCTCGTCAGCAAGGATAATGTTAGCGAATATTGGTCCCTTTATGAATTTATACAACGTTTCTTTTTCATCCTTTCTCAAAACTGTTGTTCCTGTTATATCTGAAGGCATGAGATCTGGAGTGAACTGTATTCTGCTATATTTACAATCTATGGTTTTCGATATAAGTTTTATAATCAAAGTTTTTGCAAGACCTGGGACTCCAACAATTATTGAATGTGAATCACATATAAGAGTCAGGAAAACCATTTTAATTATCTCGTCCTGACCAACCACAACTTTTTTCACGTTATCTTCAATTTTTTTATATAAATTTGAAACATCTATAATTTCATTCTTCATTTTCATCTAATTTCGCTTTATCCTTTTTCTCTTCTTCGATTTCTTCTTGCGCAAGGTTTTCATTCTCATCAGACTTTTCAAAACCATTATCTCCAGTAGAGTACTCATGGGCTATTATAGCCACATCCACGAGTTTGTCACCTTCCGTAAGGTTCATCAACCTTACCCCCCCAGTATTCCTTCCAATAACTCTAATATCTGAAACAGCTATTCTGACTATCTGGCCGGATTCAGCAATCAAAAGAAGTTCATCGTTATCTAAAACCTCTATAGCGTCAACAACTGCACCATTCCTTTCGTGTGTCTTAATAGCGATAACACCTTTTCCACCTCTGTGAGTTTTTCTGTACTCTTGCATTTCTGATCTTTTACCAAAACCGTTTTCAGTTGCTATAAAAAGTGTTGATTCCCTTTTAACAACAACCATACTTACAACTTCATCATCCTTATCAAGGGTAACACCCCTAACCCCTGTAGCACTTCTTCCCATATCTCTAACTTCATTCTCGTTGAATCTTATTGCCATTCCCCATTTTGTAACTATTATAACATCGTTGTTTCCATCAGTTAAAGCAACATCCGCAACATTATCCTCATCATTCAAACTCAAAGCTATTATTCCACCCTTTCTCGGATTTCTAAAAGCAGAAAGTACAGTTTTTTTAGCTATACCATTTTTAGTTATTATGAAAACGAAATGTTTATCATCAAACTCTCTTACAGGAACACTCCCCATAATCTCTTCACCTTTTTCAAGTTCAAGAAGGTTAACTATAGCCCTTCCTTTGGAAGTTCTTCCACCTTCAGGTATTTGGAAAACTTTAAGCCAGTAGACCTTTCCCCTGTTTGTGAAGAAAAGTATATACTGATGTGTTGAAGCGATAAAGATCTTTTCAGCAAAATCATCATCCTTTGTTGTTAAACCTATTATCCCTTTACCACCCCTATTCTGTTTTCTATAGGATGAAATGGATTGTCTTTTTATGTAACCCTGATGTGTTATCGTAACGATAACATTCTCATCAGCGATTAGATCCTCTATCTCAAGTTCCTCATCCTCAGATGGAACTATTTCGGTCAACCTTTCATCGCCATACTCTTTTTTTATTTCGAGAAGTTCTTCCTTTACTACATTCAGAATATTCTTTTCAGAAGAAAGGATGAATTTCAACTTCTCTATGAGTTTTATCAACTCTTCATACTCCTCATCAAGTTTTTCTCTCTCGAGTCCAGTCAACCTTGAGAGTTTCATTTCAAGTATTGCGTTCGCCTGCACCTTTGAAAGTTTAAATTTTTCCTGTAATTTTTCCGATGCATCCTGAACATTTTCAGAGGTTTTTATTATTCTTACAACCTCATCTATATTTGAAAGTGCTATCTTTAAACCTTCAACAATATGAGCCCTTTCCTCCGCTTTTTTAAGATCGAATTCGGTTCTTCTTTTTACAACAACCTCTCTATGTTTTATGTAATTGAAAATTATATCCTTAAGCCCAAGGACTTTTGGCTCGTTGTTAACAAGACAGATAAACATTATTGAATAGGTAGTTTTCAACTGGGTGTGTTTGTAAAGTTTGTTCAACACTACTTTTTTTTCGGCACCTCTTTTAAGTTCAAGAACTATTCGCATTCCATCTCTATCACTTTCATCCCTTATATCTGAAATATCTTCAATTACTTTGTTGTTTACAAGATCTGCTATTTTTTCTATCAGTTTTGTTTTGTTTGTTTGGTATGGGATCTCTGTAATTATTATCTGTTCTTTGTCATTCTTCTTGGTCTCAAATTTTACCTTTCCTTTTATAATTATCTGTCCTTTTCCAGTCTCATAGGCTTTCTTAACTCCGCTAACTCCCTGTATTATTCCACCTGTTGGAAAATCTGGACCTTTTATATATTTCATCAGTTTATCAACAGGGATATCCTGGTCATCTATGTATGCAACCATTCCATCAACAAGTTCCGTTATATTGTGTGGTGGTATATTTGTTGCCATTCCAACTGCGATACCTGATGTTCCGTTAGCAAGTATATTTGGAAACTTCGATGGAAGAACAACAGGTTCTTTATATGAACCATCAAAGTTTGGCATAAAATCAATAGTATCCTTATCAATATCAACAAGCATCTCTTCGGCGATCTTTGAAAGTTTCGCCTCAGTGTATCTGTACGCTGCTGCCGAATCGCCATCTATAGAACCAAAGTTACCCTGCCCTTTTACAAGTGGATATCTTAAGGAAAAATCCTGAACCATTCTTACAAGTGATTCATAAACAGCCATATCACCGTGTGGATGATACTTTCCAAGAACATCTCCAACAACGGTTGCAGATTTTTTAAACGGCTTGTTATGGTAAAGCCCAAGTTCCTTCATAGCGTAAAGTATCCTTCTATGAACAGGCTTCAAACCATCCCTTACATCCGGTAAAGCCCTGCTGATTATTACCGACATAGCATAATCAAGGTAGGATGATTTCATTTCATCTTCAATAGTTACATCTATAACTCTCTGTCTGTTTATATCCATTCATAACTCCTTAAAGTTGTGGGTAATTTTTATTCTTAACATTTCCATTATTTTTATTGTATATAAAATCCTCTACAGGATTAAAAAGATCTATATTCAATTCTTTAAGATCATTCGGATATCTACCATTGTTAATATAAAAAGTTGCTATTTGGTTTCTAAGTTTTGATAGATCTGAAATAACTTTTGTTTTATCTGGAAGTTCTAGAACCTTTTCTGTTGTTTCAACAACTTCCTTTTTATTTTCACAAGATAAAAATAAAATTAGAAAAACGGTTAAAATTAAGATAATAAGAAACATTCTCTTTTTCATTGTTACTCCTAAATTTTAATGTTTTATTATAACAAAAAACTAACTGTTATTCAACAAGGAAATTCTTTAGATTCTTTCGTTACAATAGTTGACTTTAAAATTATTTTGACTTATCATTTTTGAAGGGAGATTTGATTAAATGACATCAAAAAATTTTAGAGGGAGTACTTATGAAAAAATTTTTTCTTTTAATTTTTCCCATACTTCTTATTGTATCCTGTAACCTCGGACCACAGGCAGAGTATGGACCTGATGATACCGTAAAGATAAGTGGAAAATGTATAGACACAGATTCAACCTCATACGATGACATGGAGATAGGGCTCTGGATACTATCAACCGAATCTTTTTTAACAGATTTTTTCGGGTTGACACCCTCAACTTACACAGTAACAGATTCTTCAGGTTATTATGAGTTTTTAAGGAAGGGAAGAGATTTTACAACAAGTAACGGTTCAACTTACAAGGTTGCTGTTATGAATTATAATACAAACCTTCCACTTGAACCACATACAAGAATAGATTTCTATCCTTTAAACTTAGAAAATGTTGTTCCAGACTTGAAACTATGGAAAGCGAACTGTTCTTTCTCTATCGATAACGGGAATGTAAACTTTTCTTTTGAAGGTGTGGAAAGTATAGGTATTACAGATGTTGATTCATACAGATTTGAGGTAAAGGCAAAAATAGATGGTATAGGTTATAACCTCTGGCAGAAAAAAATCTCAAAAGGACAAACACTCTCTTTTCCTTCATACATTTTTGGTGGTAACCAATATCTTGGATGGAGGATCCTATGTGAAAAGAAGGCTCCATCAGATTCCGATTTTGGATTCATATATATGTCTGAAACGGATACTACATCAATACCTTTAACTGGATACACTCTTATCTCACTTGGCAAAAACTCTTTCAGAGAAGCAACACCTGACACTATAAAAACATTAACAGATGGTGGTTTTGGTCCATACCCTTCATATTCACTCTCAATTGGCTCAACCGATGTTTCATGGGTAGTTGTTGATCTGGGACAGGTTTACGACTCAATTTTTTCTGTAGTTGTATACGGTATAACACATAACGGAGAGAGTGGAAAATATTACCTTATTCTTGATGAAGATACAACCGATGGATGGGATGAAAAGATAGATTCTATCTCCATGGATGAAACCTATTTTTACTTTGAGAATTTGAACAAAAAAGCAAGGTTTGTAAGAATAGAGTTAAGTGAGATGTCAAACATGGGAATATCTGGTTGTAGAGAGATAAGCGTTTTTAAGAAAAACTGATCATCTGATCAGAAAAAGATAAGCGATACCAAGATAGATAGTTGTTCCGATTATATCGGCAAGAGATGTTATAAGTGGAGTGCTTGCTGTTGCAGGGTCTTTTTTCAACTTTGTAAAGATAAAAGGTAAAAGAACACCTATTAAACTTCCAATTATTACGTTTACAAACATTGAAACTATAACAACAACTGCGATTTGAAAACTTTTTCCCCTGACAAATCCCATAATTGAAATCCCTGCTCCCATAACAAGACCGAGTAAAGTGGCTATAAAAAGTTCCCTAACGATCAAGGAGAACAAATCTTTCACCTGCACGGTTCCCATAGCAAGAGCCCTTATAACAAGTGTAGCCGATTGAGCACCTGCATTTCCAGCCGTATCAACGAGAACAGGAAGAAAGGAAACGAGAACCACATATTTTGCAATAGTGTCCTGAAATCCCTGAATGATCCCACCAGTTACAAAATCCATTATAAGTAAGGCAAAAAGCCAACTGATTCTTGCTTTAAAAATTTGTATCATCGGAACATCTTTTATTCTTGTTATGAAATCTAAATCAAGATCGTTTGATTGTATACCTGAAAATTTTGTAAAATCTTCAGTCTGTTCCTCTCTAACTGCATCGAGAATATCATCAAACGTAACTATTCCTAAAAGATGTCTATCTTCGTCAGTAATAGGCAAAGCTAAAAGATCATACTTTTCAAAGATTTTAATCGCCTCTTCCTGATCCGTGTTTGCAGTTAAAAATACAACACTTTTATCCATCAAAGATTCTATCGTCTGGGAAGGATGTGCAAGTATGAGTTTTTTGATAGAGATATCATCAAGAAGGTGCCATTGTTCATCAACAACATATATCACATTTATAGTTTCAACATCTTTACCATAATTTCTTATATATTCTATGGTTTTCTCAATTGTCCAGGAATGTTGAACCGCTATGTAATCTGGAGTCATCAATCTTCCAACACTATTTTCCGGATACCCTAAAAGTTGTAAAGCACTCTTTCTTTCTTCATGTGAGAGAAGATTTATCATTTTTCTTGTTAGATCAGGTGGCATCTCTTCAAAAAGTTCCGTTCTATCATCAGGTTCAAGTTCCTCAACGATAGATTTTATATCATCGTTCGATAGATTCCTTAAAATATTTTCCTGCATGGTGCTATCAAGATATGAAAAAACTTCCTGTTGTAATTCTTTGGGAAGTAATCTTAGAATAACGACCCTTTCCTTAGGTTCGATCTCTTTAAAAAGGTCTGCTATCTCAGGTGGTTGCCAGGAAGAGATTATCTCTTTTAAATTCTTCCAGTCCTTATTTTTTATTATCTCCTCAAGTTCTGGTTTTAAAAGTCTAACCATCGGATCAAATTTATAGCCGTCTGACATACACACCTCTTCCAAAAAGAAAATTTTTCTTTGATTATAAAATTTTTTTTGAACAAGTCAATTTATTTTTTTTAAATTTTTATTTACTTTATTAGTTTATATGTTAAAATCTCTTGAAAAAGGAGGAAAGATGACTGGAAAAATAGCTTACGATCTCATGCTCAAACTTAAAGGGGAAAGGATCGCTGGGACTGATAACCATAAAAAAGCAAATAGAGTAATTATCCAATTTCTAAAAGATTTAAAAGTTGAATATGAAACGATGGAATTTCCTTTACACATATCTGAGATTGGAAAAGGAAATATCTTTTTGGGTTCAAAAAAATATGAAGGTGTCCCTTACGGTTTAACGGTTCCATTTTCGGTTGATGGAATACTCGAATATGCAGAATCTTTCGATCAGATAGAGAATGTTGATAAAAATTTTGAGAATAAAATTCTGATAATGAAAAATAGACCAAACATATCAAAATTCCCAATATTGAAAAAGAAAAAGATCAAAGGTATTATAACAGCTTCAAGATCGGATGATCTTATTTCATCTTTACACCTTTCAAGTTGGATGATTGAGAAAAAATGTATAATACCTATGATAGACATAAAATATTCTGATGTTTTGAAACTTATTGAAAATGTTGGGAAAAGAGTAAAGATTCAAGGTAAAGGGAAAACTTTCAAAACGAGAAGTGAAAACATTATAGCAAGGATAAAAGGAAAAAGTAAAAGTAAAGAGAGGATAGTTCTTATGGGTCATACCGATACCGTTCCAAGATCTCCCGGCGGTTCAGATAACAGTGGTGGAATAGGTATAATGGCAGAGATGATAACATACTTTTCAAAAAATCCAACAAAAAGAGATCTAATATTTTCTTTCTTCTCTGGAGAGGAATGGGGTTTATGGGGAAGTAGATTTTTTGTAGCAAGAAGGGAGCGAGAGTTAAAAGATTGTATCCTTGGAATAAATTTCGATGTTGCTGGAGATCCTTTTGGCACAACACAATGTATAGTAACTGCCTCCGATTATCTTGTAAATGTTATAAGTTTTGCTTCAAAATTTAGTGGAACATCCTTAAACGTTTCCAAAGATATTTACTCAAGCGACAATATGCCATTCTCTCTGAAAGGGGTTCCAACTGTAAACTTTTTGAGAGTAGGTGGAGTTCCTTCAAGATTCATACACACGGATAAAGATTCCGTTGATTATATAACTGAAAAGGGGCTTTCTCCTCTAATCAGTTTTGGAAAATTCTTCGTTGAAACTGTTGGAAACTCTTCTATAAATCCGATAGATAGAAATATAGATGAAGGGATAAAGAAAAAAATTGAAGGATACTTTACAGGAAGAGGAATGGAGTTAAAGGATGTTGTTGACAGTTTAAAAAAGATTAAATAGTTTCAAGATGGTATAAAGTTCTCTGATCGATACTAACAAAAAATAACACCTTCTATTTAACAACTTTAACTGGTTTGTGTTATCTAATCTTTTGAAAGATATTTCTATATATTGTGATATCAAGAAGGGATAGGCGTAAAAAAATTTCAAACCATCTTTAACCATCTCAAATCCTTCTGCTAAAATGCTTCCGATTCCATTCAGTAAAATCTTGTCATCCAATCTTAAGATTTCTCTTTTTTATAGATTTCTCAATAAAATGTTGGTAAAACATACTTAAAAATTTATAAAAAGTAAAAGTCTATAAAATTATAAAAATATAATTTTTATAATCGGTATTTTACCTATTTACTATTTTTTTTCATCACATATAATATCAGTAATGAAAATTGGAATAGTGCATGATTATCTAAACCAGTATGGTGGGGCAGAAAGGGTTTTAGAAGTGTTACTTGAGATTTTTCCTCAATCACAAGTTTTTACACTAATATACGATAAAAATAAAATCCCACAATTTCTTACAAAACAAAACATAAAAAAATCTTTTTTAAATAGTTTTCCATTTTCAAAATTTTATTACGAATACCTTTTGCCATTCTATCCTGCAGCTGTTGAATCCTTCGATACAAGGGAGTTCGATATAATAATTTCTAATTCGAGTGCATGGTCAAAAGGAGTCGTAACAAACACAAAAACTATGCATGTAACTTACTGTTTAAACCCTATGAGATTCGTTTGGGAGTCTTTCTTTTCACTCATCAAAAAGAAAGGTATCATCAGCAAAGGACTTAAAATAATTCTGAGTCAAATAAGAGTTTGGGATGAGGTTTCTTCTAAAAGACCAGATTTCTATATAACAATTTCAAAAACAGTTCAAAAAAGGTTAAAAAAATATTATGGTATAGACTCTCCGATAATCTATCCTCCTGTCAATACAGAATTTTTTGTTCCAGATCAAAATAAAAGGCAGGAAGAGTTCTTTCTTTTAGTTTCAAGGTTGAAGCCTTACAAATCTATAGAACTCGCCATAAAAACTTTTAACAGATTAAAAAAACCTCTCGTTATAATAGGTGAGGGTTCACATTATAACTATTTGAAATCTATTGCAGGTAGGAACATCCAATTTTTAAACTATGTTGACGATAATAAACTTTTATCCTACTATCAGAGATGTAGAGCGTTAATTTTCCCGCAGATAGAAGATTTTGGAATAGTTTCTCTTGAAGCACAATCTTGTGGAAAACCTGTTATAGCATTGAAGAAGGGGGGAGCAATTGAAACAGTAATCGAAGGGAAAACTGGTTTATTTTTTGAAAAACAGAGTGTTGAATCTTTAACTGATGCTGTAAAAAGGTTTGAAGAGATTAGTTTTTCACAACAGGAATGTAGAAACAACGCATTAAAATTTTCAAAGGAAAGATTCAAAAAAGAGTTCAAGGAAAAAGTTTTTGAATATTATGAAACATACAAAAGGGAGATGGAATTATGAACCTTTTTCCAATTTCACTTACTATGGATAAAGAGGAGATCAAGATATTGGGAATGGAACTTTCTCAGATCAATAAAATATCTAAAATAGATAACGCATTCGATCTGATAAAAAACCTTGAAAAAATTTTGAATTTTTATTTTAAGAGTACAACCTTTCAAAATGATCAAAACATTTTGGAAAACATTCTAATAATCGGCGATAGAAAAAAACTCCATTTAGGAAAAAATATTAAAGTAGAGGGATTTACAATAATAAATTTAACCAAAGGGGATCTCTATATATCTGACAATACTCTTTTGAAAAATTTTAATTCTTTAGAGGGACCCGCATATATAGGTGAAGATAACCTTATAGACAGTGCAACGATAAGAGGTCCTTTCATTTCTGGAAAAGTGTGTAAAATTTCTGGAGAGGTTGAAGAATCAATCTTTTTTGATTATGTTAACAAGCACCATTACGGTTTTATAGGACATTCGATTATTTGTAGATGGGTAAACCTTGGTGCTGGAACAACTAATTCTGATTTAAAAAACAACTACTCTACAGTGAAGTTTTTTAACGGAGAGAGTTTTATTGATAGTGGAATGCAGAAACTGGGTTGTATAATAGGGGAACACACAAAGACCGCAATCGGAACGATGATAAACACTGGAACAGTTATAGGCCCATTCTCAAATATATTTCTTGATATAAAAAACAAAAAATATATAAAACCTTTTTCATGGGGAGATGAATCAAATATTTACGATATAGAAAAGTTGATTGAAGATATAAAAAAGGTTATGATTAGAAGGAACGAAGTTCCAGATGAAAACTATATAGAGAGGGTTAGAAATCTTTACTCAATCTATTCTTCAGAACTTTCTTCGTGAACTTTCTGAATATGACCACATTTTATACATTTATATTTATCTTTCAATCTCACCATTCCTTCAAAGCCACAATTCTCACATTTTACCTTTTCAGGTTTTGCCCATAGAACAAAATCACATTTAGGATAATTGGAACATCCGTAAAAAACTTTTCCTTTTGAACTCTTTCTTTGAACTATATCTCCACCATCTTTTGGACATTTAATTCCTATAGAATAGTTTTTTGTAAATTTACATTTTGGATAATCTGAACAGGAGATAAATTTACCAAACTTTCCATTTTTAACAACGAGGTTTTTCCCACATATTGGACATTTCTCATCAAGTTTTTCCTCTTCTTCAACTATAGGTTTTGCATTCGAACATTTTGGATAGTTGGTGCAGGACAAAAATTTACCATACCTCCCCCATCTTATAACCATTGGAGCTCCACATTTTTCACATATCTGGTCAGTTTTCTGCTGAACACTTTTTGAAACCTCTCTGCTGTTACCGTTAGCGTTCTTTAAATCCTTTTCAAGTTCAGCATAGAATTCTTTTAAAACATCCTTTCTCAAAAATTTCCCATCAACTATCCGATCCAACTTTTCTTCCATCTTTGCTGTGAAATCAGCATCAAAGATATCGGGGAACCATTTTATCAAAAGTTTGTTAACTAATTCACCAAGTTCCGTAGGCTTGAAAAACCTCTTCTCTCTTAAAACGTACTCTCTTTTTAATAGAATATCTATTATTGAAGCGTAGGTTGAAGGTCTTCCTATACCTTTCTTTTCCAGAGCCTTTACAAGTGTTGCGTCAGTGTATCTTGAAGGAGGTTGTGTTTCTTCCTTCTTTATACTGTATTCTTTAAGTTTTACATTATCATCTCTAAAAACCTCTGGAATATCGTTTTTTAGATTTCTAAAATCACCATAAGGATAAACTTTTAAAAATCCATCGAACTTTAATCTGTTACCAACTCCTCTAAAATAAAATTTCCCACCCTCTATATCAACCGTAGTATAGGTGTATATCCCATTCTTCATCTGTGTTGCAACACTTCTTTTCCAGATCAAAGAGTAGAGTTTGAACTGATCCTTAGACAGATACTTTTCAACCTTTTCAGGTGTCAAATCAACATCGGTAACCCTTATAGCTTCATGGGCATCCTGGGATGATGTTGAACTTTTAAATATGTTGATCTTATCTGAAAGGTAATCTTTTGAATAATTTTTATCTATATATTCTCTTATCATTTTAATACCATCATCACTCATCCTTGTGGAGTCAGTTCTCATGTATGTTATTAGACCTGTCATACTGTTTTTAATCTTTACTCCCTCATACAACTGTTGAGCAACAGTCATGGTTTTTTTTGCAGGAAAACCAAAAATGTTTGCTGCTGCCTGCTGCAGTGTACTGGTGATAAATGGAGGATACGGTTTTATCGATTTATCATCATAAGAAACATTCTTTATAAAAAATTCTTCTTTTTTCAAAATTTCGGATATGTTTTTCGCTTTAATTTCATCTTCAAATATAGCTTTGTCGTTATCGTACTTTATAAGATCGGCATAGAATGAACCGTTTTTATGTTTGAACTCACCTTTTATTTTGAATGTTACTTTACTTTTGAAATTTCTTATCTTCTCCTCTTTTTCACAAATAAACCTCAAAGCAACAGATTGAACCCTTCCAGCGGAAAGACCTTTTTTTATAACCTTCCATAAAAAAGGACTAATGAGATAACCAACCAGGCGATCAAGAATCCTTCTCGCATACTGTGATTCAACAAGGTTCAAATTTATATCTTTTGGATTTTCAAGTCCCTCCTTGATTCCTTTTTTAGTAATCTCATAAAATAGTACCCTTTTAGTTTTAGATTTTGATTTTTCATCCATTATTGAAACAATATGGTAAGCTATAGCTTCACCTTCCCTGTCAGGGTCCGTTGCAACAAAAATATTTTCGCTTTTTAAACTTACTTCCTTTATCTGTGAAATTATCTTCGATTTACTTTGGATAACTTTAAATTCAGGTTCAAAATCTTTTTCTATTTTTATTCCCAAGGATTTTTCCGGAAGATCTATTATGTGCCCCTTTGAAGATAAAACTTTAAAATCTTTTCCAGCATAATTTTCTATTGTTTTTGCTTTTGTTGGTGATTCCACAATTATAAGATTCAAATTTTCTCCTTTTCTAAATTCCAGAGGTAAGTTAAAACCTCCTTAAAATCTTTAGGCAGAGATGAATAGAATGAAACCTCTCTACCGTCAGCAGGATGTCTGAACGTCAAAGATACTGAGTGCAAAGCCTGTCTTGATATGAGTCCGTTTATATTATCAAAATGTTTTTTCAAGTCAACAGGAAGATTTTTTAAGGCTAAATGAACATTTTTTTTGTATTCCTGATCTCCAACAACAGGATGTTCTATATGGTGCATATGAACTCTAATCTGATGTGTTCTTCCAGTTTTAAGGTTAACTTTTAGAAGTGAACATATTCTAAAATTTTTTAAAACTCTGTAGAAAGTTATCGCCTCCCTACTTTTTACATCTGTTACTGTCATAAGTTTTCTATCAACATTACTCCTTCCTATTGGTGCATCAATCTTTCCAACTTTTCTTGTAAATCCTCCCCAAACAATAGCAAGATAAGTCCTTTTAACTCTCCTTTTTTCAATTTCGTTTGAGAGATACTGATGGGCTCTCTCATTCTTTGCAAAAACCATAACTCCACTCGTATCTTTATCCAAACGATGAACAACTCCAGGTCTTTCGGACTCTC
Source organism: candidate division TA06 bacterium 32_111 (assembly GCA_001508335.1). Classification (GTDB taxonomy): domain Bacteria; phylum Hydrothermota; class 32-111; order 32-111; family 32-111; genus 32-111. The sequence continues at coordinate 14,292 of LGFX01000014.1, read as the reverse complement.
CTCCCGAAATCTTGGTATGGTGAAGTAAAGCGTTAACGATGGTTCCTTCTCTGTTTCCCTTTGCTGGATGCACGACCATACCTTTCTCTTTGTCTATAACTATTATGTCATCATCCTCGTAAATAATCTTTAAAGGGATATCCTCAGGCTGTAAATCGGTTTTTACGAGTATTTCATACTCAACAAGAATATGATCCCCTTTCTTTACTTTGTAAGATGGTTTTTCTATTTTGCCATTAACAAGTACCCTTCCATTCTCTATAAGATTTATGATTCTCGTTCTCGATAATCTCACACCAAGAGATTTTAAAAAGATATCCAACCTTGAAGATGGGTTTTCACTCTTTACGGTATGCTCTATTTTAAATTTTGCCATACTTAACTTTTTTCTTGGAAAAATCTATTATTTTAAATATCTCCTTTTTAGCTTTTTCAAAAATTTTATCAAAATCATCCTTTGAAATATTATCCTTTTCAGATGTTCCCTGTATCTCAACTATCTTACCTTTATCATCGAGAACGAAGTTGAAATCTGATGAAGATTTTGAATCATTCTCATAATCAAGATCTATCATTATCTTTTTATCAACTATACCACCACTTATCGCACCTATATATGTTTTAAATGGGTTTTCCTTTATAACCCCATCCTTCAAGAGTTTTGAAACAAGTACGTAAAGAACAGCCATACCTCCATTTATAGAAGCACATCTTGTCCCACCATCAGCCAGAATAACATCACAATCAACAATTATTGAAAGATTTTTTATCTTTTTTAGATCAACCGATGCACGTAATGCTCTTCCTATAAGTCTCTGTATTTCCGTGGATCTGCTGTTTATTTTTCCCCTTTCCCTTTCAACTCTGTTAACCGAAGATCTCGGTAACATCGAATACTCTGCCGTTATCCATCCACTCTCGTCAGGATTCAAAAATGGTGGTAGTTTTTTCTGTAAAGTTGCTACACATAAAACTTGAGTGTTGCCCATAGAAACTAAACAACTCGCTTTTTCATTTTTAAGATAGTTGAGTTTTAGATTGTAATCTCTCAAAATTCCTCCTATTTCCCTATACAGAAATTTGAAAAGATTTCATTTAGAATGTTCTCATCAGTTATTTTTCCTAACAGGATATCACATCCATCAATTATGTTTTTAAGATGGTAATCAATTATTTCAGGTTCTTTTTTAGAATTCAAATTTTCAATCCTTTGCATCTGGTCAAACATCTTTTCAATAACATTGTATTGATGGGTAGAAACTATTATCGTTTCATCTGAAAAGTTTATCCTTTTAAAAATCTCTTCATTCAAACGGTTCAAATTTTCTCCAGTCAAAGCTGAAATTTTTATTCCTTCAAAATTTTGGTCATTGGAAATATCACTCTTGTTTCCCACTATAATAGGATCTTTACTTTTTATCATATCCAGTATTCTCTTATCCTCTTCAACAAATCCTTTTGAAAGATCGAATACAAAAATAACTATATCGGAACTTTCAACTTTCTTTAAAACAAGTTCTATTCCTTTTTTTTCGATAGGATCTTTCGTATCCCTTATACCACACCCATCTGTCAAATTAACGGGAACACCATTTAGATCTATCCATTCTGAAATAAAATCCCTTGTGGTCCCTTCATACTCTGAAACTATAGCTCTTTCCTCTTTCAACATCCTGTTGAAAAGGGTAGATTTTCCCGTGTTACTTCTTCCAATAATAACTGCCTTTATTCCTCTATCCATTATCCTTCCACTCGATATAGATCTTTTCAAACTTTCAAGTTCCACTTTAACCTTTTCAAAGCCTTTCTTGAAACTATCATAAGACCATTCTACATCATCCGGGAAATCTATAGAACTCTGGACATAAGATTTCAAAGATAGGAAGTTCTCTCTAATATTTTTTATCTTTTTTGAAAATTCTCCCATCTCGTTTTTAACTGAAAGAAATAGTGATTTTTCAGTTTTGGAATTTATTATTTGGAGTACCGATTCTGCCTGAATGAGATCGATTTTACCATTTAAAAATGCTCTTCTTGTGAACTCTCCCCTTTCTGCCTCTCTCAACTTTAAGGATTTCAAAAGTTTTAAAAAAGTTTCAAGTGCAGCGTATCCACCGTGTAGAGATATTTCAGCCATATCTTCTCCGGTGTAACTTTGGGGAGATAGAAATGTTGCTATAACAGAGTGATCATAAATCTTTTCTTCAAATTTTATATACTCAACATAAATTTTATGGTGCTCTACTCTTTTAATCGATGTTATCTTTTTTAGTGTTTCAAAAGTTTTCGGGCCTGATATTCTAACAACGGTTATAGAGGAATTTCCAACAAGGGTAATTGGAGCAAATATTGTATCATTTTTTCCCATTTTTTAGAAATCTGTTTCTCCTCTTCTGTTTAATATAACCTTTTATATCAAGATAGACAGGTTTATTGAATTTTTCTTTGATCAACATTTTGTTTAAAACATGTTGTAATGCCTCTATAGTTTTTCCATTCTTCCCAATTAAAAGATTAGCGTCTGGAGTATCCTTAATGATTATCCTGTACTTATTGTTCAAACAGTTAATTTCAGGTTCAACTTTAAATCCCATAAGTTCAGTCAAACTCTTAAACTTTTCCTCAATCATACTTTTCTCTGACGATTCTTTATTTTTTTCATCAAACTTTTCAGAACTTTTTTCAATATTTTCTTGATTATTGTCGATACCCTTTTTTTCCCCTGAAATTTTTTCAAGAACCTCATCGATTTTTATTTTTTCCTTTCTCTCTTCATTCCCCTTTTTATCTTTGTTCAAAAGTTCCTGAGGAATTTCCCCTGAAAGAAGACGTAATCTAACAATCGCCTTCTTTTTACCAAATTTCAAAAAACCGTTCTGCGGCTCAGTTATTATTTCAACATCAACATTCTCGATAGTTGTTTTTAAAAGTTCAACTCCCTTTTCTATAGCCTTTTCAACCGTTTCCTCTTCAATATCGATATAATTTTTTTCTTTATCCATAATCATTCTCCCATTTGTTTCTTAATACTATTTTTGATTAGAATCTGTTGTCCAACTGACAAAATGTTATACACAAACCAATAAAGGTTTATTCCAGAAGGCATGTTTAAAAATAGAATGGTTATCATAATAGGCATAATGTAAACAAGCATTTTTTGTGATTCGTCCGTGGCTGTGGAAGAGATCTTTTGTGAGATGAACATGGTTATACCTGTGAGTATGGGAAGCACATAAAAAGGATCCTTGTAGGAGAGGTCTCTTATCCAGAGTGCAAAAGGTGCCTGTCTTAACTCGATCGTTGTTCTAAGTATAGCATAAAGGGCGAAAAAAATTGGCATCTGAATCAGAATAGGTAAACAGCCCATAAAAGGATTTATTCCAGATTTTTTATAGAGGTTCATAGTTTCGGTGTTGAGTTTTTGAGGGTCCTTTGCATATTTTTTCTTCAACTCCTCGAGTTGAGGTTGTATCATCTGCATTTTTCTCATAGATGAGAATGATATGAAGGTCAATGGTGAAAATATAACTATGAATAGAATTGAAAGTATGATGATTATTACCCCATAGTTTGGTATAAATCTATACATAAAAATCATAAAAGAAAGTATGAGTTTACTTATAGGCTGTATCAATGACCAACCAAAATCTGGAATTTTATCCATCCCGTTTCTCAGATTCTTCAAAATCTTGTAATCTATTGGACCAATATAAAAATCGACAGAATCCGATAGCAGTGAAAACTGTGCTTCCAGTTTTTTGTTTTCAAGTTTCCTTACTTCAATATTATCGCCATCTCCAATAACACCAATGAAAAAGTACTTCGTTTGCATTCCCATCCAATCAAAATTTCCTGGATAATTTGATACATTTTTTACATTTTTCTCTTTTATCCTATAAATACTGTTGAAACTATGGTAAGTAACTCCATAGTACTGAAATTCATCAGAAATGTTATCCTCCGTAAAAGAGATTCCCTTTTCAAGTATGTACTCTTTTTTATCGAGAGGAATATTTGAATTAACTTTATGTGTTATAATATAACTTCCCTTTCTGAAGATGAAAGTTCTCGTTATTTTTATAGTATCGAAGAAACCTACCATAACCAAAGAATCAACATCATTTTTTAATGGGTTTATATCTCCTGTATAAACAGGTAAAAAATTGATATCTGAAAAATCCACCACAAGATTATTCGATTTTACTTTCAGTTTGAAAGATTTTTGTCCATCATTTAAAAGTTCGAGAGAGTCCCCTTTTCTTGTTTTATAATCTTTCAAAACAAGAGAAGTGAAAGCACTTGAAAGAGTGGAGATTTTTCCTTTTATTAGATCGGTTTCAAAATAAATTAATGTTGTGTCTTTAGGAATAATATAGTTTTGCGGGGAAACCTGTTGCAATGTTTCAACTTTTTTTACACTCGTATCCTCTTTTTGAACATTAACAGTATCAGATGGAGTTTGAACCATCTGTGTTTTGGGAGTCATATAAGAGTAGTATGTAAAAATAAGAACTATAAGTAAAAACATGATAAGCATTTTTGTTGAATTGTTCATAAAAACTCCTATTCGAGTGGATCCTCTCCACCCTTTGAAAATGGGTTACATCTTAATATTCTCTTTACTGACAGAAAGGAGGCTTTAAAAAAATTGTACTTTCTGTAAGCCTGTAAAGAGTACTCAGAACATGTTGGAGTGAAACGACATGTTGGGGGGAACAAAGGAGATATAAATTTTCTGTAAATCTGTATAAAAAAAATAACAATCCTATTCATACCTCTTTTACCTTCTTAACGATGTCAGAAAATTCTTCCTTCAACTTTTCTATATCCTTTGTTAGAATCTTCCTGTTCGCAATAAAAACATAGTTTAAATTTTTATCGAATTCAGATTCGTTTTCAACAAAAAGTTTTCTTAGAATCCTCTTCATCCTATTTCTTTCAACTATTGTTCTATAGTTTCCTTTTTTAACGGTAAAAGCAACCTTTTTTTCTTTCCCATCTTTATACAAAAGAATAAATGAGTCTGATGAAATCCTTTTTGGATTTTCAAACACTCTTTTTATTTCATTCTCTTTTAAAATCGGGGTATTCCCAATTCTCCTCATACCTTCGGATCGGAGACAGTCAAACGTTTTCTTCCCTTTGCCCTTCTTCTTGAAAGGATTTCTCTTCCGTTTTTCGTCTCCATCCTTTTTCTGAATCCATGTTTTCTTACCCTTTTTATCTTACTTGGATGATAAGTTGGTTTCATTATACCTCCTATCCAAAACTTAAATCATCATAAATTTTTAAAAGAAAGTATTTTACATAAAAATCCTTTCAAGTCAACAATAAGTTTAAATTTTCTTGTTGAAATATTTAATTTTTCTATTATTATACTTAAATGGAAATAATCAAAGAGATAGAAAAAATAAAAAGAATTTCTAAGTTAAAATCTCTTGAGAACGAAAGATTCTTTGAAATTTTTAGCGATTTTGATGAAAAAATCAAAAAAAGTTATGATGGACCTGTAAAAAGTTTTTATAAGCAGTTAAAAAAAATTATTGATTGCAGAGAGTGTGGTAACTGTTGCAGGGAGATAATAATTGTTTTTGAAAAGGATGACATTCCACTACTGTCAAAAGGTATAGGAAAAAGTGAAAAGGAAATTGTTGAAAAAGATTTTATTTTCTATGAAAAACATAAAGTTTACATTATGAACCAATCCCCATGCAAGTTTCTAAAAGGAAATGAATGTTTGGTATATCCATTCAGAGGAACCGAATGTAGAGAATTCCCTTATTTAGAAACAAAGGAATTTTCAAAAATATACAACTATGTCTTTCAGGGTTATTCAATTTGCCCTTTCCATTTCAATGCTGTTGAATTCGTAAAAAATTTATCTGTTGACAACTCAAAACCAATTGATAAACTTTAAAAATGCTTGATTTTGAAAAATATGATTTTGAAAAGTTAATAGATATTGCAAAAAAGCAGGAAGCAATATTTTACAAATTTTTGAATCTTATAGATGACGCTATTTTACTTGTTAACAAAAATTTTGTTGTTGAATTTTTGAATGAAAAAGCGAAAGAACTTTTTGATATAAAAAATGAAGGGGATATACATCTTAAACACTTTTTTAAAGATTTTGAATTGGAACAGAAAAAGGAAGCTATCTCTAAAGCGATAAATCAAAAAAAAGTATTGGATGTTGAAAACCTTACTATCATTAAAGGTCGTGAAATTTGGATTAAAAATCTTTTCATTCCAGTAGAGGATCTTGAAAGTGATGATTTCAAAATACTTCTGTTCTTTAAAGATATTACATTCAAAAAATATGTTGAAGACCAAAATATAAAAGTCAATGAAAGATTCGCAAAAATCTTTCAAAACAATCCTGCCGTTGTTCTTATAAGCAGGGTTGAGGATGGAAAGATAATTGAAATAAATAGTTCCGTAGAAAAAGTTTTTGGTTACCCCCAGAATGAAATCATCGGTCAATCAACATCCATCCTTTATGCTGATCCAAGAGAAAGGGCTCTCTTCATAGATAAAATTTTAACTAATGGACCGATAACAAACTATGAGTTGAAATTTAGAAAGAAAGATGGTTCGACAGGATGGGCTAGTATAAGTGCAGATTTTATCGAAATAGATGAGGAAAATTGTATCATTGCAATAATTAACGATATTTCCGATAAAAAATTTACTTCACTTCTGAACGAGGCTCTCTATAAAATTTCTAACATAATTTACACTTCAAAAAATCTTAATGATCTTTTTATAAAATTACATGAGGAAATCAAAAATATCATATCCTCTGATAATTTTTATATAGCCATATACAATAAGGAAACAAACATAATTTCCTTTCCATATTTTGTCGATCAAAAGGACAACTTTGCACCATCAAAAAAATTTGGAAACGGTTTAACCGAATATGTCTTGAGAACTAAAGAAGCGAAACTTTTAACGAGGGAAGATATAATAAATCTCTCAAGAAAGCAGGAGATAGAGATCATTGGAGCCCTGTGTGAGTACTGGCTTGGTGTTCCACTTTCAGGGGATAATTTTTCTGGAGTTCTTGCTGTTCAAAGTTATGATGAGAATATAAAATACACCGAGAAGGATAAAGATTTTCTTTCATTCGTCGGGCAGCAGATTTCAAGATTGATTGATAGAAAGATCCTTGAAGAGAAAACCAACTCACAGTTAAAAAAGTATTATTCGATACTTGAAACTCTACCAACTCCATTCTTTGCAACTGACAACAATTTCAAAATATTTTTCTACAATGATAAATTTTTAAATTCCATTATGAAACATAAAAATGTTGGACCCGAGATAAAAATCACCGACATTATTCCAGATTTTTATTCATCGGAAATACATTTTTTATTAAAGGATGAAACTTTTTCAAGTAAAACTTTTCCTTTTGAATTTTCCGAATCTAAAACTATCCAGATCTCAAGAATAGAAGACGGATTCCTTTTTATCTTTTTATAGCGTAATAAAAGATTATATTCTCACAACTCTTATTGTTTCTTTGATCATATCTTTAAGAGAATTCTTCAATGATAGAATAAAAGTGTATCCTGTTTGCTTTTTGGTGCTCTTTTTGTTATTTTTACCTGTAGAACCTCCTTAAAGGATTCTATAAAGGCTATAGGTTTTAACCTTATAATTTTTCTCACTTCTATTTTCCTTGTTGTGAGACTTTATTCGAAAGTGTTTTTTTGTACTCGGTAAGTTACAGAATCTTCTCAAAATCAAAAAATTTGGATTGCCTTTTTTCGAAACTTTCAAAAATCTCGATCAAAAACTCCTTCTGACTCTTGCATAGGGATGCAGTTTAAAAATTTCTGATTTCCCCAAAAAAGTTACACCTTTAACGGTTATAAATCTTTTTCTATTTATTTCTTCTCTATATTTTCAAGTGATCATCTCGTAACTATCTCTTTTAATTCGATAATATAACCAACCTCCATCTGAAGGATCAGAGGGAAATAGTAATCTTCAAGAATGGAAAAGTATCCAAAAAGATCACTCGATGCATTTATAGAGTTTAGTTCAAAAATTTTTCCGTCCACTATACAGGTATAAACCTTTTTACCTTCATACTTCAGAAGTTCTTCCCCATCTCCAACATCTATAGTTACCTCACTTTTGTTCACGAGTTCTCGAAAAACTTTTTTTGAAAAGAAAATGGATGTCTTTCCTTTTATATCTACTATATCCCCATCCCAGAGATTCATAAATATCTTTTCGGAACTTTCTAAAGATTTTTTTGATACTGTAATCTCCCGATCTTGAAAAGTAGTATCTCCATTTTCATCTGATAAAGTGTAGCGGAAGATAAGATCTCCGTTAATCTTTTCTATTTCTATTTTTAAAATGTACATATCACCCCACGAAGCAACTTCATAAACAATGGTTGTTCCACTTTTAAATAAGTTCGAATATGTGGAATTTTTCATTTTAGATTCTTTTGCACAACTTCCTACTAAAATAACAAGAATGATAAAAAAAATTTTTTTAATAAAATTTTTCATTCTCCCTCCATTTATTTTATTATAACTTTAAAAAAATATTTTTCAATCTTTTAAAAATGAAAAAAAATGATATAATTTTTTTATGGAGAAAATTTTAAATTCAAAATCTCTGATAGAGATGTTAGAAAATTCTATAGAAAGGTATCCTCAAAGAATTATTCAGAGTTATAGAAAGGATAACTCCATAGTTAAAGTAACATATAAAGAATTCTTTGAAAAGGTAAAAAGGGTTTCTTCAGCATTAAGAAAACTTGGAGTTAAAAAGGGAACAAAAGTTTTGCTAATATCAGATAACAGGTATGAATGGTTGATCTCCGATATAGCACTCCTCTTTATAGGTGCTGTTGATGTTCCAAGAAGTTCTTCTTCCCCTGAAAGTGAGTTGAACTTTATAGCAAAACACTCCGATTCAGAATTTTCAATCATAGAGGATGAAAAACTTTATGAACCTATAAAAGATATTATAAGGAAAGAGAATGTAATAGTTTTTAACCAATCTCAAAATTTTATCAACTTTTCAGAACTTCTTAAAGATGATGGTAGCGAATTCAAAAGAGAAACTATAGATGGGGAAGATCTCGCAACAATAATTTATACTTCTGGAACAACTGGTAATCCAAAAGGAGTGATGCTTTCCCATAAGAATTTTATGCACAATGTTTCAACTATAACTCCTTTGATAAAATTCAAAACTTTCGGAAGGGAACAGGATGTAGCTCTATCAATTTTACCTGTCTGGCACATATTCGAAAGAACTTTCGAGTATGTGTGTATAGCTGGTGGAGCAAAAATTTTTTATTCCAATGTAAAAAATTTCTCCAGAGATCTTATAGAGATAAGACCTACCATTATGAGTGCAGTTCCAAGGATCTGGGAACATATTTACAGAAAGATTATAGACAGAATGAAAAGTGAAAAACTTTTTAAAAAAACATTGTTCTACATCTTTTTAAAGATACGGGAAAAACATCTATATTCCTACAGAGTTCTCACAAAGAGAGATACTCAACTTTACGAAGAGGGTTACAAAAAAAGGTTTCTCAAAATAATTACATCACTTTTTATTTTTCCACTTCTTCTTGTTCCATCCTTTCTTGCTTATTTTATTTTCGAACCTATCAGGGACAACCTTGGTGGCAGATTGAGAGGTGCATTCACCGGTGGAGGAATGATCCCTAAATATATAGATAACTTTTTCAATACCGTTGGAATAACACTTCTAAACGCTTACGGAATGACGGAAGCATCTCCCGGTATAAGTTCAAGAAGATTTGATTACAACTTCCTTTTCACTGCTGGTATTCCATTTGATAGAACACAAATATCTTTAAGGGATGAAAATGGCAAGATCGTTAAAAAAGGGAAAAAAGGGATAATTTATGTTAAAGGCGAACAGGTAATGAAAGGCTATTATAAAAACGAAGAGGAAACCAAAAAGGTTTTAACCAAAGATGGCTGGTTGAATACTGGGGATATAGGTTTTCTTACAAAGAATAACAACCTTATAATACTTGGTAGGGCTAAAGATACCATAGTTCTTTTAGGTGGAGAGAATGTTGAACCAGACAGGATTGAAGAGAAACTTGAAGAGAATGAGTTTATTTCTCATGCTGTTGTTGTTGGAGATGATGAGAAAGATCTCGCAGCTCTGATATTTATTGAAGAAGAGAAACTCAAAAATCTAATCAGTGAGTTGAAGTTGGATATAAAGGATCTGAAAGATACCGTTGAAAATATAAAGGTTAAAGAGTTTTTTAAAAATTTTGTTGAGGAGAATGTTAACAGATCAAAGAATTTCCATCCTTTCGAATCTATCAAAAATTTCACAATAATACCTGAAAAACTGCAAATAGGAAAAGAGATAACTGAAACTTTGAAAAAAAGAAGAAAACTTATAATAGAAAAATATAGAAGCAGGGTTGAAGAGATGTACAGAAAAAGAAGATGAAATCAAGAACAAAAAAAATACTATCCTTTTTTTTTCTATTTATTTTTACATTTCTCTTTTGTGAAGAGAAGGTTGGCCTTGTGCTTGGAGGTGGAGCAGCGAGAGGACTTGCACATATCGGTGTTCTAAAAGTTATAGAGGAGTACAATATTCCTGTTGATTATGTTGCAGGGACAAGTATGGGTTCAATAATAGGTGGTCTATGGGCATCAGGTTATACAGCATCAGAAATAGAATCTATATTTTTAAGTGAAAATATAAGAAACTGGCTCAACGAATCAACGATCAAAAATTACCAACCAGTTTTTCTTTTTCTAAACTCCTATCCTACTTTTTTGACCACAGAGTTGAAGGATGGGAAACTGAAAATTCCAGAAAGTACTGTTGATGATAAGATTATCAATCTCGAACTTTTCTCTTTCTTTTCAGAAATCGATTACGCTATAGGTTCAGATTTCAGGAAGATGTATAAACCATTCCTTTGCACAGCATCAGATATTAAAAGTGAAAACCCAAAAATCTTTACAAAGGGAAAATTGGAAAAATCCATCAGGGCTTCAATGGCAATTCCACTTATTTTTAAACCTGTTATTTTTGATTCCATATCATATTTCGACGGGGGGATGTTTGAAAATATCCCTCTAAAATCTATGAGGGATACTTTTAACCCTGATATGATAATAAGTGTTGATGTGTCTTCGGAAAGTAAAGGTTTTGAAGAAAAAAATCCTTCAATAATAGATTTAACTTTTTCTATAGTTGATCTTTTAACAAAAAACTATCCCAAAGACACTCTTGAAAAATACAGCATTTACATAAGACCGGATGTTGGGAAATATAGAGGATATGAGTTTACTAAATCTGAAGAGATCATAAAAAAAGGATACGACAAAGCCAAAGAGATTCTGCCCAAAATAAAGGATAAGATAAAAAATGAAGAGATCTATCCAAAAGAGGATAGAAGATTCTACATAGAAGGATTTAAAAGTTTTAATGGAAGGATAATAGATACGGTAATTATAGAGTCGAAAAATGTATGGAGCGATAGATCAATTAGAAATGTTATAAAATTGAAAAGTGGAGATTTGTTCTTCTATGATAACTTTAAAAAATCCATATACACTCTCTACTCGTTATCGATTTTCGAATCCATAGAACCTGAAATAACTATAAATGACAAAAATAAGAGGATGATTTTGAAGTTAAAAGTAAAAGAGATAGATTCAACAATATTCAGATTCGGAGGATTCGCTGATTCAAAGGCTGGGGTAAATCTCTATGGGGTTTACCAAAAGAACAACATCTTCAACACTTTCTCATATCTGGATATATACGGTTTCGCAGGAAACTATATAAAAGGATTCACAATAAACCTATTTTCTCCAAGTGTACTTTACTCTAAAATTATTTCTGGAATTTACTCCAATTTCCACATATACAAAGTGTTCAACCTTTTCGATAACTATTTCAACTATGAACAGAATTTCAGTTCAACTTTCCTTTTCGGTTCAAATCTCGATAAAAGAAAGATCTTTTCATTTTTTCTAATTTCAAGGTACAAGAAATTCATCTCAGTTGATCTTTTTAAAATAGGTTTCGGTTTTTATTATTTTGAAAAAGAGGAAAAACCTCTGAACAAAAATATATCAACTGAAAAGAAAAGTTTTACTTTTGGAGTTAACCTTCCCAACCCTACATTGAAAACAACAGATTTTAAAACATACAACGATCTTTTCAATTCAAACTCTTTAAAACAGATCTATATAAAATCAACAGGTTATTTTTTAAATCAAAAAAGGATATCAAAAAAAATAAACCATTCCTTTGTTTTCAAGTATGGTTTTTTAAACTATATTTTTTCGGATCTTCCAAAATCCTCAAAAATACAACTCGATTATCCACTTTCCCAACCAACCTTTGAACTGAGATACCTTTACGACAGGAACCTGCAAAAAAGGTATACAATGTCTTCAGGGTATACTGTCAGATATTATATAAACGATAATTTTTATATTCAAAACGAAAATGAAGGATCTGTTATGTTCGATAGAATAATAGATCAGTTCTACATAAAATATATTTTTGGTTCAAGGTTCTCTTTAACTTTTGCAACACCTTTTGGAGTTTTTGAGACGAGTTTTGGTTATTTCAAAAACAACATAAAAAAAGATCTTTTGACCTTCAACATCCACCTTGGAAACCCAATAAACTATCTCGAACTTCTTGGGCAATATTGATGAAAGAGAAAAAAATCGGATTGGTTTACGCTTTTGTTGCTCTTTTTCTTTGGGGAATACATGGTGTTGCCGGCAGATACCTTGCATGTGAAAATGTTAACATGCTTTTCGTCGCTGCCGTAAGATTTTTCATCGGGACATTTCTTTTTTTCATATTTCTTGTTTTCACCAAAAATTTAGATTTCAACTTAAAAGAAAAATTCAAACTGGTTCTTCTAATCTCTATAATAGGAATAACTGGAAACTCTTTACTTTACCATATATCTTTGAAATACCTTTCTGGAACACTCGTTATGATTTTTGAGAACCTCTCTCCGATTTTTGTAATTCTACTTTCGTTTTTTATAGATAAAGAAAAACCTACATTTTACGAAATTATAGCTTTCATTTTATCATTTTTAGGTATAATAGTGATCGTTTTAGGTAAGGAACATTTTTTGGATTTGAAGGATAATTTCTATTTGGGAATTTTTTGGGGAATTTTAACAGGTATGAGTTTTGGATTCTATGTTTACCTTTCTTCAAAACTTGTCGCTCCTCTCAGAGAAAAACCGGAAAAAATTATAAATTTTCTTTTCAAAATATTTTTAATATCCTCAATAACAGTATCTCCAATAGTATTTTTTTCATCAAACAAACCAACGAAATTCGAGCACTGGTTCTGGATTTTGGAGATGGGAGTATTTCAAAGTGGACTCGCTTATATTTTCTGGAACTATGCGTTATCATATCTCCCGGTAAATTCAACTTCAATACTTTTTATATTCACAATTCTTTTCACAACGATCAACGAAATAATTTTTTTAAAGTTGAAACTTAATGTATTTCTAATATTGGGGGGAAGTCTTATTATCCTTTCAGGGTATCTGATTTCAAAAAATTTAAAAAAAAGCGAGGGAAAAGGATAAATTTTGCGTCTAATATATGGTTGACAAAATTATTGTAACAGTTTAAAATTCTGCATAAATTAAAGTTGTGAGGTCAGATGAAAAAATTTTTTATATCTTTTGTGATCGTTTTATCAGCATTTTTAACTCTTTTTTCAGATACATCTTTGGAAGAGGCACTTTTGAAAGTTAAGAGTTCATCAATAGACTTTAAACTTAAAGTTATTGAAAGGGATATAAATAACAAGGCACTTTTAAATTCTCTTCCATCAATTTTACCTTACGTAGCATATACAATTTCGGTTGACTCTACAAACTATTCGAACTGGAACTATTCCCAATCACTCTCAATAAGTCAGACAATTTTCAACCTTCCAACATTTTTAGGTGTTTTTAAAAATAAGGAGTACTCAGATATAGCAAACCTGTTATACCTTAAAAGTATAAACGATATAACTCAAAGTATAATTGAATCCTATTTTAACCTTTTAGCTTATCAGAAAAAAATTGAAACCGATTCGATTCTCATATCAACTGAAGAATTAAACTTAAAAAAGAATAGAATACTTTTCGAAAATGGATTAATATCAGAGTCAAATTATCTTAATATAGAATCGAACTACTACTCTGTACTATTTTCATACGAAAAAGACAGGATAACCTTTCAGACATACCTTGAAGAGTTC
>LGFX01000002.1 GCA_001508335.1 candidate division TA06 bacterium 32_111 | reverse complement strand
AAATTTTTTGTTGTATTTTTTTAAGTGAAACTCGAAACTTTTTGTTGAGTCCAAATTTTCGAAAAGGTTTGAAAAATCTTCGATTCCATAACATTCAACTTCAGGTTTTTGATAAGTTATCTGAAGAAACTTAAAAGAATCATTTTCAACTATAACAAAATATGTGTTTACATCTTTGAAAGGGAAAAAATGCCCTTTCTCGAAAGAATAAAATTTGTAGAAATCTATCTGCAGTATTATTGTTCCAATAAAATCACCATTTTTTTTGTCAAAAACAGGGATGTAAGCATCAAAAAAAGGCTTTTTGCCAAAGATCTTTATTTTTGAGAATTTTATCTCTTTGTTGAGGGTTGAATTCATAAGAAGGTTTGTATCAACCGAACAACCATTTTCAAAGAATATCAAATTACCATTTCTATCTATTAAAGAGATAGAGTTAACTTCATTGTAAGCATCATGTATCTCTTTTACTTTGTTAAAAAACCTATCTTTTACCTCTTTATTCTTACTATATTTCAAAAAATCGTTAACAGTGTAAAGATAACTTATAAACTTTAAACTTTTGTTTAAAGTTTTCATTTTTACTTTTACATATTCTTTGTGATGTTCAAGCGTATTAAAAAGTGTTTTCTCCTCTTTCCTTTTTACAGAATCAATCTGCTTTATAAGTATGAGGATAAAAATAGAAGATATGATTAAATTTAAAAATATTATAAATTTTATGATATTTGTTCTGTTAACTATTAAATTTTTCATTTCCCTTTTAAAAAGTATATTATTTTAAAAAAATTTTTCAATATTATTGTTGAAAAATTTTAAAATTCAGTTATTATTGTATTGGGGGGCGAAATTGGTCTCGACAGGGATAATCTTGTTCAGGGGAAGCATGCCGAGATTGCTGGTGTCTCGTAAAAAAACCGGCAAAAAAGAAAAGACAACAATTTCGCTTTAGCTGCATAATTTGCAGCAGGATCTTTCAAGACCTGTCAGGGGTTTTGAAAAGATCTTCATAATCCTGACTGCCGGTATGGTAAGCCCGAGCCGTACCGTAAGATTAGGGCAAAAATCCTGAAAGGTTGCATCCAGCCGATCAGGAATAACTTATGGATGCTAAGCATGTAGAAGAACTGAACATCTATCTTTGGACGCGGGTTCGATTCCCGCCGCCTCCATTTTTAATATGAAAGATTTGAAAAAATTATCAACCTCACTTGAAAATGAAGAACTCTTTTTGAACACCATAAAATATCTTTCCGATGTTATAGATGCTAAGGATGAGTACACTATAGGACATTCTGAGAGGGTACAGAGGTATTCTGTACTTATAGGAAAGAGGATGGGCCTTTCAAAAAAGGAACTTGATGTTTTGTACCTTGCTTCTATACTTCATGACATTGGTAAAGTTAAAGTCCCAATATCTATTTTGAACAGTAGAAAAAAGTTGAACAGGTTCCAGTTTTCAGAAATAAAAAGACATTCTGTTTATGGCGCATATCTTTTAGGTTCTTTCAAGTATGTTCCAGGTTTGCAGGATGCTATAAAATATCACCATGAAAGGTATGATGGAAAAGGGTATCCTGAAGGTTTGAAAGGAAAAAACATTCCACTTTTTTCCAGAATAATTGCCGTATCTGATTCTTTCGATGCAATGACTTCAGGAAGAAGTTATAAAAAGGAGATAAGGAGTGAAGAGAACGCAATAAAAGAGATTTCAAAAAATTCTAAGACACAGTTTGATCCCCAGATAGTTAAAATTTTTATAGAACTTTACAAAGAAGGTTACATCCATCTTGAAAAGGGTTTACATCTTTTGAAGATGCAGAGTATAAACTCTCTTGAAAAATCCTATCTATTTTTGATGGATGCAAGAAAAAGGATGAAAAATAAGGATGATAGACTCTTGATAGATCTTAACTTAGGAAAGATCTTCGTTCAGAGTGGTAGAAATAAAGAGGGTATAAAAATTTTAAAAAAGGTTGAGAAAAATTTAAAAGGGAGAAAAAATAGAATTTCGAAATATGAACTTTTCAATGAAATATCTTCAGCGTACTACTATTTGAACAGATTTGAAGAAGCTTTAAAATACTCCTTCTTTGTTTTAAAGAGTAAAAACTCAAACCTTCTTGAGAAATCGAGAGCTGCAAGACATGTGGGTATGGTTAGTTTTAAGATGGGTAAAAGTATAGATAGAGTTTTCAAATACCTTGATATGTCAAAAGGCTTTTACGATAAGATGGAAGAGAGTTTTGAAAGGAGAAAGGAGTTTCTGGCTGAAAAGAATTTTTCGATAGTGAAGTACAACCAACTTATAAATTTCAAAAAAGAGATGACTTTGGATCTTGCAAAATATTACGATGCAAAAGGTTTTGTCTATCTAAACGTGGGTAATTTCGAAAGGGCTGTGCAGAGTTACCTTGATTCTATAAATATAAAACATTTTTATGGAGATCTCTATGGTTCCATAAGAAGTCAATCAGGGCTCGCTTTGGTTTACATTGAGCAGGGAAAATTTTTGGATGCAGAATACAACCTTTTGGAATCACTCGACAATGCATTGAAATTGAACAACAAACTCGGTTTATGGATGGTTTACAACAATCTCGGAAGGTTGTACCTTATGAAGAAAAATTATGAAAAATCTAAAGATTATTATTTAAAATCCTTTAACATAGGTTCTTTGATAGGGAACGGTTACCTTTTAACTGAGGCTGTTTTCTTTTTAACAAGGTTTTTGAAAAGCGAAAAGAAGAGAAAGGAGGTAGTTAAAAGGTATGAGAGTTTGATAGGAAAAGATGAAAACAATGGGATAATGATAAGTTACATAAAAGGTGAAAAAGATGTTGATATAAAAAAAAGGGAAGAGATATTTGAAAGAAGTTGCGAAAGTTTGAAAGGAAGTTACAGGTTACTTGAACATGCTAAACTTTTTTATAACTATCTAAAATTTTTGAAAAGAAATGATAGAGAAAAGTATCTTGAAAAGGTGAAAGTAATACCTGAGGTGATAAGGTTCATTTCCGATGGGGTTGTAAGGAGGAGGTTGGAAAAAATATATGATCTCAATACTAAAATCTGCGGGGATAAAAGGTCTTGAAGGCTATATTGTTGAGGTTGAAACTGATGTTCAGAATGGACTTCCAGCTTTCAACATAGTTGGTTTGGCTGAAAGAACTGTAAAGGAGTCTAAAGAGAGGATACGGAGTGCCATTAAAAACTCTAACTTTCCATTTCCTGATAGAAGGATAACAGTTAACCTTGCACCTGCAGATATAAAGAAGGAGGGATCATACTTTGATCTACCTATAGCAGTTTCCCTTTTGAAATCACTTGGAATTGTAAAAGATTTCACTGATGATTTTATTTTCATAGGAGAACTCGCTCTTGATGGTAAAGTTAGAGGGGTCAACGGAATATTGGCAATAGTTTCATCCATATACGAAAAAGGTGAAAGGAAACTTGTAATTCCTTATGCGAACAGACGTGAAGCGTCGGTTGTAAAGGGAATGGAAATTTACCCAGTTAAAGATTTAAGGGAGGTTGTTGATTTTTTGTCAGGTTTGAAAAAGATAAAGAAGTTTGAAAATAAAAATACTGTTAAAAAGGCTTTCGAGTACGATTTTGGATTTGAGGATGTAAAAGGTTTAACATTGCAGAAGAGAGCCCTTGAAATAGCAGCGAGTGGAGGGCACAACCTTTTGATGATTGGTCCACCCGGAACAGGTAAAACTATGCTTGCCAAAAGGTTTGTTACCATACTTCCAGAAATGACAGATGAAGAATCACTCGAAACTACAAAGATTTATTCTATAAGAGGACTACTTAAAGATAGTCAAGGTATAGTGAAAGAAAGACCTTTCAGAAGTCCACACCATACTATTTCTGATGTTGCTTTGATAGGTGGAGGTCAGGACTCACATCCAGGAGAGGTGTCTCTCGCACATAACGGAGTTCTTTTTTTGGATGAGTTTCCAGAATTTTCAAAAAATATAATTGAATCTCTGAGACAGCCCCTTGAGGATGGATATGTAACTGTTTCAAGAGCACAGAACACTTTCATCTATCCTTCAAGGTTTACACTAATAGCAGCTATGAACCCATGCAGATGCGGTTACTATTCTGATCCAAACCATATATGCAAATGTACTCCCTACGACATTCAAAAATATCTTTCAAAAATTTCAGGCCCAATACTTGATAGGATAGATATACATATAGAGGTCCCACGTATCGATTTTTTGAATGAAACAATGGAAGATAATGTTGAAAGTTCGAATGATATTAGAAAAAGGGTTCAAAATGTTGCTAACATTCAGGAGGATAGATACAGAGAAGTAAGAAATATAAGAAGGAATGGCCATCTTTCCTCAAAATATTTGAAAGTTTTTTGTAAGTTGGATTCCTCCTCAAAACTTTTACTCCAAACTGCTATAAAACATTACTCTTTCTCTCCAAGATCGATTACAAAAATAATAAAGGTAGCAAGAACTATAGCAGATATGGCTGGAGAGGAAAATATAAAAGATGAACATATATCTGAGGCTATACAGTATAGAATACTTGATAACAAATTTTTCTATAACCTGTGAGAAAATTTGATAAAGATAAAAGATAACTGGAATAAACTTTTAAAAGATTACAACATCAAAGAATTACAATTCTTTGAGGAGTATTCAAAACTTTACGGTGATAGTAAAATTTTCTTTAAAGAGAAAAATGGTGATTTAATATTTCTTATAATTCTTATTAATGAAAAGTATAGAGATTTTGAAACTCCTTATGGTTATGGATCCTTCTATTCATCAAAAAAGGATAAAAATTTCACCGAACCTTTTTTTGAAGAAGTTTTTAAAATTTTAAAGGACAAAGGACTCATAGCAGGTTTAATAAGGTTCAATCCATTTTTCCCTAAAATAGAAAGTGGACTTTTTCAAATAGAATATGTCAGAGATGTTTTTTACATAGATCTGTTTGAAAACTATATGGATGATTTTAAAAGTTCAGTTAGGAATAAGATAAATGTTGCGAAAAAGAAAAATTTTTTGATTAGCGAAAAAAAGGATGAAGAAGAGTTTTTAAAGTTTTATGAGATTTACAATGATATGATTGAAAAAAAGAATGGAAGAGATTTTTTAAAGTTCAGCGAAAAATATTTTATAGGTTTAAAAAATATTGATTTTTCCTATATTCTAAACTCTTATAGGGATGGAAAATATTTTGGTGGATCGATATTTTTGATAAGGGAAGGTTTCAACTCCTACTACCATCTCTCGTCAGTTTTAAGGAATGAAATGACAAAAGGTCTTTCAAATCTGTTACTTTACAGGGGATGTGAACTTTCAAAAAATTTGGGGAGTGAAAGGATGATACTCGGTGGTGGAACGAAAGAAGGGAAGGATGGATTAACAGAGTTTAAAAGATCTTTTACCAAAAAAAGTAAACCGTTCTATATTGGAAAGGTTCTTTTAGATAAAAAAAGGTATGATGAACTGGTTGAAAAGTATGATAGTATGTCTGGAAATGGGGAGAAATTGTTTTTAAGGTATAGGGAAATTTTAGGGTAAACTATTGATTTATTTTTTCTATATGATAAATTTTATTATTTAGGAGGTTTTATGGATAAAAAAATTATTGTTGAAAAGATGCGCGAAGTTATAGATCCAGAGATAGGAATGGATATCGTAACTTTAGGTTTAATATACAATTTAAAGATTGAAGAAGGAAAAGTCTATATAGATATGACTTTAACCTTTCCAGGTTGCCCTCTCGCCTCGATGATGATAAACGAATTAAAACAGAAGGTGGAAGAGGTTGCAGGTGAAGGGAATGTTAACATAAATTTGATTTTTGAACCTAAATGGAACCAAACTATGATCTCAGAAGAAAATTATTTGAGTTTGATTGAGGATGAAAAATAACAGATTTTATAAAATTTTAACCTTACTCATTTTTATTTCGATAATACTCGGTTTATTTTTAAAACCGCCAAATTTCAATTGCAAAAAGAAGCATAAAACAACAAAAGAGTATATACTTTTAACATCTTTATCTTTGAAAAACCGTATAGATAGATTTTATCAGGAGGAAGATTATTACCCTTACGATTTGAGAAGATTTCAAAGGTATTTTGATGTGAAACTTGATTCATTTTTTGAGTATCAGAGTTTTTTCAGAGATTACAGGTTAAAGTTGAAATACTCTTTTGATGATACATTTTTGATTTTTACGAAAGATTCGATACTGAAAGAGGTTTATGAAGAATAGAACATGGGCTGAAATAAACATAGATAATCTTATTTACAATGTCAAGACTATAAAAAAATTTGTTGGTAAAGATGTAAAAATACTTGCAGCAGTAAAAGCGAACGCTTATGGTCATGACAGCATAGAAATAACCAGAGTTCTATCACCATATATAGAGATATTCGGTGTAGCCTCGATAGATGAAGCAATAGAACTAAGAATCCATAGGATTCCCAACAGGATACTCATTCTAAGTCCAACAATTTCTAATGATGCTCCCAAAATAGTTGATTACAATATTATGCCAAACCTTGTATCCTACTCTTATGCAAAAAGTATAGATAGAGAATCTTACAAGAAAAGCAGGATAACCGAGGCACATATAGAAATTGATACTGGCATGAACAGAACAGGTATTTCCTATAGGGATGCTGAAAGGGAAATAACTAAAATTTTAGAGTTGAAAAACATAAAAGTTACAGGTATCTTTTCACATTTTGCTGAAGCTGAAAAGAAGGATAAAGGTTTTTCTATTGAACAAAAAAGAAGATATGATATAATAATAAAAAAATTAAAAGAGAAAGGTATAAATTTTAAATACAGACATCTTGCTAACTCATCTGGCATAGTAAACATCAAGGGTAGTTTTTACAATCTGGTAAGGCCTGGTATAATGGTTTACGGTCAGTATACTGATGAGAGGCTGAAAAAGTTTATAAAAGTGAAACAGGTTATGTTTTTGAAATCAAGAATATGTCAGATCAAAAATTTAAAAAAGGGAGACACCGTTTCTTATGGGAGGAATTTTATCGCAGAAAAAAGTATGAGGATAGCAACGGTTCTAATAGGGTACGGTGATGGTTATTCAAGGTTACTCTCAAACAGATCACATATGTTCTTAAAGGGGAAAAGAGTTAAAGTTGTAGGTAATGTTTGTATGGACCTTACGATGATAGATATAACCGGAGTAAAGGATGTGAAAGTTGGAGATGAGGTAGAAGTTTTTGGAGATAACATTTCAATAAACGAGTTGGCAAAACTTTCAGGTCTTTTAAATTATGAAATTTTGACAGGAATAGGTCCAAGAGTTCCAAGGATTTTCGTAAAGAATGGTAAGATATATTATCAAAAAAACATTCTCGCCACAAATGGAGGAAACCTTGTCTGAAAAAAAGATTGAGATAATGGATGTTATAAACCCATTCTATATTCAGTCACTTGCCAACATGAAACTGATAGATATACCAGGTGTAGAAACAAAACTTGACCTTGAAAGTGCAACACATTCTATTGATATACTTGAGTTTATTTACAAAAAAATGGAAGGTGGACTCGACTCTGAAGAGAAAAAAGTATTTGAGGAGATTTTGGGTATTTTAAAATACCAGTTCATTCAGGTCAAAAATAAAACTAAAAAGGAGGAGAAGTGAAGAAATGGTTATTCCTCTTATTGACCATAATAGTATCTTTTGTAATCTTTGGTCAGAAGATACATATTGTTAAAAAGGGAGATACTTTATGGGATCTTGCCGGTTATTATTATAACAATCCTTTCATATGGAGAAATATTTATAACGCCAATATAGAGAAAATAAAAGATCCACACTGGATATATCCTGGTCAGGAATTCATTATCCCCGATGTTGTGGCTGATGCTATACCTCAAGAAACTCTTCAACCTGTTGAAGAAAAAGAGGAAACAGGTGCTGTAGAGGAGATTGGTTTTGAAAAAGAGGTTGAGGAAAAAAATGTTCAGTATGTAAAAACAACGGAAGTTGGAGATGATATTGGAAAAGTTAAAAAGATACGAGAGGATATAAAGAAGATCGAAAGAACGAAAAGTTATATGATAAAAAATGCTGTTGAATATGCAGTTGCTAAAAAACTCGCATTCAGGGCTGGTTACCTTTCTTTACAGAATCCCCAGATTGGAAAGATAGATGGGCTTTATAAAAATTCATACCAAATGGTTAAAAATGAAAAAGTTTACATAAAACTTAACTTCTCGGATCAATCTTTAACTGGAAAAGAACTTGTTATATTCAAATGGAAAAACAAGGTGAAAGATAATGAAAGTGGTCAAAATCTTGGAAAACATGTAAGAATAACCGGGAAGGTGAGAATAGATGGTTATGAGAATAATCTCGCTTATGGAACTATAACGGCATCTTACGATGAAATCGAAAAGGGTGATTTTGTAACTTTCTATGAAGAACCACAGATAAATCCAAACTCATCCTATCTGAAAGTTTCAGATGATATTTACGGTTCTTTGATAGGAACGGAAAACCCAAAAATCAGGACGAACGAATTCACGATAGTTTTCATCAATCTTGGTAAAAATGATGGAATAAATACTGGAGATGTATTTACTATAGTTAGAAAGGATAAAACCGGAGAGTATTTTGCAGCTGGAGCTTTGCAGGTTCTCGTTCCCTATGATGAATATTCTACAGCAGCAATCATTTCAATTAAAGGAAATATGGATATAAAACCCTATGAGGAGATAAAACTTTCATATAGAAACAAAACTGAATACCTTATGAAAAAGTATAGTGAACTTATGAATATAACAGGTGAAACCGATGTTATAAAAGAGGAAAGTGTAAAAGAGGAAGTTGTTACACCAGAACCAGTTATAGAAGAGGTTAAAGAAGAAAAAGTCATTCCAGTTGAGCCTGTTGTAGAAGAAGCAAAAGAGGAGGAAGTTGTTCCAGTTGTTGAAGAAAAGGTAACAGAAGAGCCTGCCTATGAAGAACAACCTGTAGTGGAAGAACAAACTGTGATAGAAGAAAAAGATCAAACACCTGCCATAAAACCAGAAGAAGAGGTAAAGGAAGAGGGAACATTCATAATTGAGGAAGAAAAACAGGATACAACTCCTAAAGATACTATAAAAGGTGAAGAGGAGATCATAATAATTGAAGAGTAAACTAAAAAGAATCACATATAAAGAACTGTTAAGAAAAAAGAAGAATAATGAAAAGGCAGTCCTTGTGACTGCCTATGATTACTCTATTGCTTCCATAGTTAACAATTCACCAATTGATATAGTTCTTGTCGGTGATTCCGCTTCGATGGTTATGATGGGTAATCCTTCAACACTCGATATAACTCTTGATGAGATGATCGTTTTTGGAAAATCTGTAAGAAAAGCGATTAGAAAACAGTTTCTTATATTCGATATGCCTTTTTTAACATATCAGGTATCAAGAAGAGATGCTATAAAAAATTGTGGCAGGGCTTTAAAGGAGACGAGGTGTGATGCTGTTAAAATGGAGGGAGGTAAAGAGATAATTGATAGAATAAAGGCTGTTGTTGATGCTGGTATACCTGTTTGTGGGCATATAGGAATGAAACCACAGAGTTATAAAAAGTATGGAGGTTATCCTGTTCTTGGGAATGATGAGGAGGAGATAACAAAAATCATAGAGGATGGCTTGGAACTTCAGAAGAATGGTGTTTTGATGATAATAGTTGAAAATACAACCGATCTTGTTGTGAAATATCTTAAGGAGAATCTTAAAATCCCTATTTACTCTATAGGTTCAGGTATTGATAGTGATGGGCAGATAGTTGTAATAAACGATATAATTGGGTTATATTCCAAATTCACTCCAAGGTTTATAAAAAGGTATGAGAACCTTTCAGAAAAAATTTCTATCGCGTTGAACAAATACGCTAAAGATGTAAAAAACGAAAAATTCCCACAAAAAAGTAAAATTCCGAAAACTGATAGAAAGATATTTTTGAAGGCGATTTCAAAGTTAAAGATTTAACTTTCAAAAGATAATTTTATCTTTGTTCCTTTTCCCTCTTCACTCTCAACTTCGATTTTTCCATCATGAAGTTTTACAATATGTTTAACTATCGAAAGTCCTAATCCAAAACCCCCATACTTTTTTGATCTCGATTTATCTATTGTATAGAATCTTTCAAATATCCTCTCGATTTCTTTTTTAGGTATACCTATACCTGTATCCTCAACAGTTAAAGAAATGTTCTTATCTTTTTTTTCAAGAGATATTTTTATATACCCCTTATCAGTATACCTTATAGAATTCTCAACAAGGTTTTTTATCATCCTCTCTATCTTTTCTTTGTCACCGTTGAAATATATTTTTTCATCACTAAAAGAAAAATCCATTTTCAGATTTTTTTTCTTAAAATCCTCCTCAAAACCTTTTAAAACATTTTTAACAGAATCTGTTAGAAGAAACTCTTCCTTTTTTATTTTTGGGGATGTTTCGAGATAGGATAACGTTAAAATCTCTTCAACGAGTTTGTTCATATTCTCGACATGATTTTTTATTATAGGAACATATTTTATATCTTTATATTCCATCTCTATAGTTTCCAAATATCCGTATATTGCTGTTAGAGGTGTTTTTAGTTCATGTGAAATGTTTGATATAAAATCTTTTCTCATCCTGTCAACATTCTTAAGGTCAGTGATATCAAAAAATGTTAGAATGTATTTGTTATCCTCTCTTATAAAAGATATGTTTATGAGAAAAATTCTTGAGTTGATTTCACTTTCAATTTTTATGGTTTTTTCCTGTGAATTCTTCAGAGCGTTCAGAAAATCATAGTTTAAAAAGATATCAGTTATCTTTAAAATCTTTTTTTTCTCCTTTAAAAGGCTTTCCAATTTCTTATTCGAATAGATTATGTTAAAGTTGCTATCAACTATAAAAATTCCCTGTTCTATAGTTTTTAAAAGAGTTTCAAGTTCTCTATTTTTTTCTTCAACATCAGAAATCAGTTTTTTAATACTATCAGCCATATCGTTGAAACTTTTTCCTATAGTTTTAAACTCATCATCCTCTTTTAGAATTATTTTTGTATCCAATTCACCATTTCCAAACTTTTCAAGATTTTTTATTATAAGGTTAACGGGATATGTAACCTTTCTGTTGAGAAAAAAGAATAAAGAAAAGATTATAAAAACCGTTAATATGAAAACGAAAATATAATCCCTGAAAATATTGAAAAGTACTTTATCGATATCTTTGGAAAAGGAACTTAATCTTAAAACACCTATTAATTTACCATCCTTATACATTGGGGTAGAGAAATATAACATTTTACTATCCAAAGTTTTACTGTACCTTTCTATAGTAATCTCTTCCCCTTTCAAAGCCTCATCTATATCTTTTCTACCTTTGTGGTTTTCCATCAATCTAAAGTCCTTGTAGGAATCCGCCAACACTTCTCCAGTTGTATCAACTATTGTTATTCTTATTCCAGTCAGATCACTCTTCTCCTTTACCTTTTTGTTCAGCATGTCCTGATCTTTCGAAAAATATTGAATCTCCTCCATTAGGATTTTTGAAATTGATCTCATATCTTTTGTGTTGGAGTATACGTATGTTTTTCTCACCATCTTTGCTGTAAAGTAAAAAGATGTTATATTTATAACTATAAGAATGGATATGAGAAAATAAATTAGAATTTTTATATTCGAAAATATTTTAATCTTCAATCTTATAACCCATCCCCCTAATATTTTTTATATGTTTCCCTTGCGGATCTATTTTATCCCTTAAACTTTTTATATGAACATCTACGGTTCTTTTTGTAACTATTTTTTCGTTTCCCCATATTGAGAAGAGTATCTTTTCTCTTGAAAAAATCCATCCCTTTCTTTTAGCGAGAGTTGTTAATATTTTAAACTCAGTTGATGTTAAACTGACAGGCTTATTTTTATAGAAACATTCGGCTCTGTTGATATCTATTATTATATCTTTACCAATTTTTATTATACTCTCTTCTTTTTCATTGTAATACCTTTTCAATATAACCTTTATCCTAACTATGAGTTCTTTTACGGAGAATGGTTTTGTCATGTAGTCATCGCTTCCGAGTTCCAAACCAACTATTTTATCACTCTCATCAGATTTCGCTGTAAGTATGATAACCGGAATATTTTTATATAATCGATCTTCTTTCATTCTCTTTAAAATATCTATCCCATCAACTTCAGGCAACATCAGATCCAATATCAGAAGATGAAACGTGTTGTTATTCGAAAGATATTTTAAAAAATCTTTACCAGAAAAGAATTGAACATAATCGAAGTTGTTATTTTTCAAATGTATTGCTATAAGATCGTTTATATCCTGTTGGTCCTCAAGGATTACTATTTTGAATCTTTCCATGTAAAAATTATATAAGAAAAATAACCATTTTCAACACATATTGGTTGACTTTGAATTTTTTTAATTTATCATTATTTTTAACAAAGGAGTTTTTATGAGAATTTTTAAAAATCTTTTACTTCTTTTAATTTTAATTTTCTTTTTGAATTCTTATCAAAAAGATTTTTCACAGCAATCTGAAAGAATAGATATCTTTATAGATTCAATTTTAAAAGTGCATAATGGAGTTGGGCTTTCTATAGGAATAGTTTATAAGGATTCATTGATTTACGCTAAAGGTTACGGTTTTTCAAATTATGAGGAAAAGAGAAAAGTAACTGAAAAGACTCTTTTTGCTATTGGATCTTGCACTAAATCTTTCACGGCAACCGCAGTATCGATTCTTGTTCAGGATGGAAAGTTGGAATTTGATAAACCTTTGAAAGAGTACCTTCCAGATTTTCAACTTTACGATGATGTTTCTGAAAAAATTGCGACGCCAACAGATATATTAACCCATAGGATAGGTCTTCCGAGACATGATTTTATGTGGTACGGTTCACAATTTTCACGGGAGGAGATTTATAGAAGGTTAAAATACTTAAAACCGAACTGTTCCATAAGAACAAAGTTTCAGTACCAGAACCATATGTATCTTCTTGCAGGATACCTTGTTGAAAAGGTTTCCAATATCAGTTGGGAAAACTTTGTTAGTGAAAAAATTTTGAAACCACTTCATATGGATAATACAAACTTTTCAACAGAAGTTATGAGAGAATCTGATGATTATGCATTACCTTACAATTTTGATGGGGAAAAATTTGTTAGAATGGATTTTAGGGAGTTCCCAGCGATGGGCCCTGCTGGAACTATTAACTCAAATGTTTTGGATATGTCAAAATGGATAATTTTTATTCTGAACAAAGGAAAGGGAACAAACATATTATCATCAGATTATATTGAAAATATGATTACTCCCAAAATGATAGTTTCTGAAAAGTCCAGTTATCCTGAAAGAAGTTTTAGAACCTATGGTATGGGCTGGTTTATTGAATATTACAGAGGAAGGTACCACATATTCCACGGAGGAAACATAGATGGCTTTTCAGCACAGATGGGAATATTCCCTGAAGATTCTTTTGGAGTTGTTATACTTTCAAATTCAAATTCAAGCAGCATACCTTTCATAGTTGAAATGTACGTTTCAGAACTTATGTTGGGACTTGAACCAACTCCATGGAGTGATAGAGTTAAGGAGACAGAAAATGTTAGATCCAAAAATGTAAAAACGCACGATGTACAAAAGAAGGGAACAAAACCACAACATCGTTTGAAAGAATATACTGGTTTATATGAAGATAAAGGTTATGGAAGGGTATTGATAGAGTATAAAAAGAACAAACTTTTATTAAATTTCAACGAGTTTACATTCGATTTAAAACATTTACATTATGATGTGTTTAAAGCTGTGTCTAAAAATATTGAAGATATGGATCTTATTGTTTCTTTTGAGAGTGATAAAAATGGGAGAATATCAAAAGTTCTTATCCCTCTTGAACCTTCTGGAGATGATATAATATTTGAAAAAGTCCCTGAAGATGAGTTTTCATCTTTGGATTATCTGAAAAATTTTGAAGGAGAGTATGTTCTTCAAAATGATACTCTTGAAATAAATTTAACGAAAGATGGATATTTGACTCTCTTTTTAAAGGGTCAAAAACCGATGAAGATAGTTCCTGTAGAAAAGAACTATTTTGAGTTCAAAGACCTAAAAGGTTTCTTTGTTAAATTTGGTGAAAAAAATGGTAAAATAATCAATGTTGATATAATTCAACCTAACGGAACATTTAAATTTAAAAAAGTGGAATGAGGTTTCTATGGATAAAAAGAAAAAATGTATAGAGGAGTTCAAAAAAGAAAGGGAAAGGTTGAACAGTATAATTATGGATTTTTCGTCCACATCAACCAAGAGGTTTTTTGCACTTGATTCTCAGGTTTACTCTGAAGGCAAAATCCCAGCAAAATATAAAGAGATTATGGGTCTTGTTGGGTCTATAGTTTTAAGGTGTGATGACTGTATACTCTACCATCTGATAAGATGTTTTGAGGAAAAGGTTACAGATGATGAACTTGTTGAAGCGGTAGATATAGCTTTAATAATAGGCGGTTCAATAACTATTCCTCATATAAGAAGAGTTTTCGATAACTGGAAAAGGATGACAGAGCGGAACTGAAATTATTCCTGCTCTTTTTTCCCTACCTCAGTTAATTTAAGTTGGAGTTTTTTCAGTATCTCTTCCACATCAGCCTTTGTTACATAACCCCTTGTTAACTTGTGCGCTACGTCTATTCTAAGTCCTCTTTCAAAGTATTTGAAAAAATCATCCTTGTTTAATAGAACCTCGTGGATACCTTTTACTTCTATCTTGTCAACACTCTCTTTGTGTTTGTTTATCATAAGTTCCAGAGGAATATTCTCAACTTTAATGACCCTTCTGAATTCACTTTTAATTTCCTTATCGCTGTTTTCTCTTGTAGTTGTTTCAAGATCGGAACCATCTGTGAATAATGAAATAACACTCATAAAAGGTTTCTCAGTGATACCCAAAAATTTTTGAAAGGAATCGGGAATATTCTGTCCAAGGATTAAGAAAACATTTTTTTCACCAGAAAAGAATGCTATGAAATAATTTTTAAAGGGAAAATTCTGAATAGAGAATTCACCTATCTTTTCAAAACTCTTGTTAGTCAATTCTTTTGTTTTTGTCAAAAAGAAAGATGTCTGTGTTCCAGCAGGCATTGTAGGTTTTGTGTTAATAACGAAATTCTCAGGAACGGAAAATGTTTCATTCTTCTTGTTGGTAAAAATTGTCCATCCTGTAAATCCGAGTCCTCCAACAATGATCAAAAAGATTAAAAAACCCATATTCACCACCTTTTAGAAAGGGAGTTTAAAAACTCCCTTTATTCTTTTTTCTCTTCCTTTTTTTCTTCTTTTACTTCTTCTTCTTCTTTTTCTTCTTCTATTTCATCAAACTCCTCATCCTTCTCTTCAAGAAGATTCACATCATCTTTCATCTTTACGAGGTTGACATACATTATTGTTAATCCTGCTGTCCAGCAAACAAGAATGTAAGATATTACTGTAAAACCTGCTATATAGAGTAAAACTCCGAAAAGAAAAGAGGAAAGGTTAATAGCCCAGTTACCTGGTGCAAAAGTGTGTAGAGTAAAAAGGAAAGGTGTTGCGTATGATGCAATTTTTTCAGATATCTGGTATGCTGGAACTGGAGGGAGGAAATAGAAACCGTTATTCCATATTTTAAGCCATGATCCGTCGTTCCATACAGATAATGCCCATCTTGTCAGTTCAAAGGAATACTTCAAAATTATTCCAAGTATAACTCCTCCAAGTGATGACATCGCACCAACCAAACCACCCCATACAACGAGTCTCCATGGATGGTCCCATACAAGGGAGAATATCTCAAACAATGTATCGAAAGTATCAGATTTTGATGTTCCTGCAACCGCTGGTGAAATGAAAAGTGAAACGAAGAATATTATTATCAGATAGACTGTAAAAACTGCTCCAAAAATTATAGGAACAATCAAAAGGATTATAAAAAGTGGTCCAAAATATGGAATCCTTCCTATCAAACCAAAAATGAAAGCACCTATAAACATGAAAACTATAAGTATCAACAATGTTAATGGAGCAAGAAAGGAAGATTTCCAGAATTTTGCAGCATACTTTAAAGATTCTTTCATCTCATAAAATTCATTTCCCTTCAACTG
The DNA here is from genome assembly GCA_001508335.1 of candidate division TA06 bacterium 32_111. Lineage (GTDB taxonomy): Bacteria > Hydrothermota > 32-111 > 32-111 > 32-111 > 32-111. The sequence continues at coordinate 132,589 of LGFX01000002.1, read as the reverse complement.
TTCGAAAGTTATTTTTGTAACAGCTGTTTGAGCGAAGATGAAGAATATGAAATATAAAATGGCTCCAACTATCCAGATCAACCACGAATACCATGTCAATGTTGTAACACCTATAACCGGTGCCGGGATAAATTTATAGGTTTCCCAGATAGTTTTGATAGATGTGCCGTTTGCTATGAAAGCGATGTAGGAAAATATCATGTAAACTAAAGCACCGAGAGAAATAGCGGAAAGCATCACGAACATCTTTTTAATTGAGAGTCCTAACCTTGTGCACCTGAAAAGATCTTTGTAATTATAGTGAAGTTTTATCATAAAACCTCCTGTTTATTTTTAAATTCATGCTTTCGTTGACTTCATCGAGAGTTTTTTGGGCTATAATTCTTGCCTTTTTATTTCCATCTTCAACAATATCGTAAATAACATCAGGATCCTTTTCAAAATTTTTTCTCTTTTCCTGCAAAGGTTTTAAATATTCGATTATCTTATCGGCACATCTGTTTTTGCATTCCACACATCCGAGTTCCCCTTTTTGACAGGAATCTTTTATTTCATCCGTTTGTTCTCTGTTAAAAATTTTATGGTAAGAGAATATGTTGCATATATCGGGATGACCCGGATCGTTCTTTCTTATTTTAGCTGTATCAGTTATAGAGAGTTTCACTTTTCTTCTAATCTCTTCTTCAGAATCAGCAATATAAATTGCATTGTTTAAAGATTTTGACATCTTTTTACCATCTATTCCAAGAACTCTTGGGAACTGAGTTATCAAAGATTTTGGTTCAGGGAAAATCTCTTCGTAAAGGTTGTTAAACCTTCTCGCTATCTCCCTTGTAAGTTCAAGGTGAGGGAGTTGGTCCTCTCCGACAGGGACAGCTGTAGCTTTATAACATAGTATATCCGCTGCCTGTAAAACAGGATAGCCTAAAAGTCCATAATTGTTATCTGAAGTCATCTCAAGATCACGGATCTGTTCTTTTAGAGTTGGGTTCCTGTATAACCAGGATAAAGGTGTTATCATTGAAAAGAGAAGATAAAGTTCAGCATGTTCTTTTACTGAAGATTGAAGAAATATGATTGATCTTTTTGGATCTATTCCTGCTGCAAGCCAATCTACGACCATCTGAAATATGTTTTCTTGAATAGAAGCCACATCATCGTATGATGTTGTTAAGAGATGCCAATCGGCTATCTCAAAATAACAGGCATATTCATCCTGTAGTTTTACCCAATTTTCTAATGCACCCTTTAGATTACCTATATGAACTTTACCTGTTGGTCTAAAACCTGATAAAATTATCCCTTTCATATTCTTTAACACCTTAATTTTTTATATTACTATTTTATTATTAAAAGTCAAGAAGATTTAAATTTTTTAAACAAATAAAACATCCCAAAAGAGGAAAAAAGAAAGAAAAGGTTAGATACAAAAAATGGTAGTTTTGGTGATGAAAATTTTAAAATAAGATAACCTAAGGATGGAACGATTATTCCCCTTACTCCCGTTAGAAAAATATGAACATTCTGAAACTGTGATGAATCATTATCCTTTGCAAAATGAATGGATGATAGGTCCCATATGACAAAAACCGCTGACATACTTATAGAGAATATCAAAAAAGCTGGATAGATAAAGAAGAATGGATTTGGAATAAAACTTGAAATCAAAAGGAAAAGAGGGTAAAAAGAGAGTAAAAAAAAGGTTAAAGAAGAGTAAAGAAAAATATTCATCCTGTCAAGAAAAAACCCAACGAAGGGAAAAAAGACTATAAAGCCGACCTGTCCCAGAAAGCCTTTTATAAAAGAGATCTTTGAGTAGTCAAGTTTCAATATATCAACAAAGTATACAGGAATAGATGGAAGTATGATGAGATATCCGATTCCATATAGGAAAAAAAAGATTTCATATTTCATAAAATCTTTATTCTCTTTCAAAATTTTAACTATTATTTTGATTGGCTGTAAAAAAGATAACTCCTCTTCAATTTTTTTCTGTCTGATTTTTCTTATCTTTACCTTTGAAAAAATGAAGCAACATAAAAATCCAGAAACCGCTGATACTGAGAAAAGAAGTTTGTAAAGGTTATCGTTAACATCGAGAAGTTTTCCAGATAGATTTGAAACAACAAGCGTTGCAAGAACTGAAACTGAAGAAACTATTCCGTAAACGAAGCCTCTATTTTTCTTTCTAAAATTCAACTGCATTATGTTTGAGAATAGAGGGTTCATGAAAGTGTTGAAAATATAAAAAACCGATATTACCAGAATGAAGATCTTTGAACTTTTAGTTAAAAGCATCAAAAGAAGAATAAGTTTTCCAACAAATGCTATAAGAAGAAAAAAATCGTTCTTTCTTTTAAATTTTTTGCTTAAGGGATAGAAAAATATTGAAAAGATGTTTGAAACAGGTTGGATCATCACAAGAAGGGTTATCTCGAAAAGGCTTCCCAAAAGAGTTTTTCTTAAAATGAATTCCTGTAAAAGTAAAACTCCAAGAGAGATTCCATTGAAAATGGAACCTATAGTTAGAAGTAGGAATGTATGTTCTTCCCTTCTATCGAGTTTCAGGAAATTTAAACTCTTCATAGAGTTTTAAAACTTTTTCATAAACTGTTCTCATTTCTGAACTGTCGTATGAAAGGTAATATTCAACTATCTCTTCTCTTTTTATTTCACTCTCTATCATTACTGCTGAAAATAGTATACCGAAAGGATAAAAAAGTTCCATTTCACTTTTTTTATATTTTTCATCTATATCGATTTTTTCACCTTTCAGAATCTTTAAATAGGTTTCTTTTGATTCATCGTTTAAAGTTGAATCCAAAAGGGAATGACCGAGATGAATAAGATTGGGTTCACAGAATATAAGGTTTTTCAATATTTTATCAACTTTTGAAAGTTCTTCTGTTAAACCTTTTATTTTTTTTATCATTTCATTCATCTCTTTAGAGATAGTTGTATCAGTTTTTAAGATCTCTTCAGATTCTATTATTGAAAGATGTATCGAAATAAGATTGAACCTAACACTCGCATCATAATCTCCAAGAAGGTAATATATTTTTGCCATAGAGGAGTAAATGTTGAAATCGTATATGTTCTCTTTAAGAAGTTCACCGTAAAGTGATAAAGCCTTAATATAGTTTTCTTTTCTCTTCTCTTCATCTATAGATCTGAATATCTCTTCTCTATTTATCATCTTTTCTCCTGAGTTTAATCACTATAAACTTTATAATGTATTTTGAAAGGATTGCGAAAAAAAATCCAACGAACAGAGAACCTATAAATATAGGTTTAATATAGATAATGATATCTTCAAATGAGGTTAATTTTAAAAACAAGATTTTTCTGTAAAGTATAAGAGAACCTACGAGGTAATTTAAGAAAACAACTATTGGAATTACAGGGGGAAGAAAAAGTTGTGTTGCAGTTACAAGTGAAATTCTGTTAACATTTTTAAAAATTAGTGCAGCAACTATTGAGAGTACAGTTTGAAAACCGTAAAGAGGCAAAAAACCAATAAAAACACCTACAGCAAACCCATTGGCAATCTGATCAGCTGAAAGGTTTGAATATATCAGATTTTTTAATTCATTGTTAAATTTTCGAAACATTACATTCTTTCGTATGGAAGGAACAACCTTGCGAATTCGTCCTGGGCGTACCTATCTGTCATACCTGCAATATAATCACAGATAACCCTTTCCATTCCATCAACCTCTATGCGTTCAACAAATTTAGTGGGGAGTTGTCTTACATCTTCCTTATACGCCTCGAAAAGTTTTTTCACGTACCTTTCAGCTTTATGTTGCATTTTTAAAACTTTATAATTCTTATAAAGTTTTTCATATAAGAAATTTTTCAACTCTTTGTTTTTCTTCTTCATCTCATCAGAGTAATCTATCAAAATTGGAGAGTTTCTAACATCTTCAAGAGTTTTAATTTTTTCCTTTTTTATGTTTTTAAGTGATGTTGTTATAACATCGTTAATCTGTTCACCTATGAGTTCTCTAACTATCTCATACCTTAAAATCTTTTCATTTTTTACCTTTTTATAGAATCTGTTATAACACTCTTTAAAAAGTGGAATATCTAAAAGATCTTTGAAATCTATCAGTTCAGATTCAAGTCCATCGTCAATATCATGATTGTTGTAAGCAATTTCATCAGCCACGTTGACAATTTGTGCTTCAAGTGAACTGGTTTTATCAGGCAAAAATTCTTTCAATAAAGATGAATTTGGATTATCGTAACTCGTATGATGTTTAATTATTCCTTCTCTCACTTCCCATGTTAGATTGAGTCCCAGATAATCGTTATATCTCTCTTCAAGGTAATCTACTACCCTCAAAGATTGAGAATTGTGTTCAAAACCTCCAAATTCTTCCATAATTTCGTGTAGTGCTTTCTCCCCTGCATGACCGAAAGGGGTGTGCCCAATATCGTGAGCCAAAGATATCGCTTCGGCTAGATCCTCATTCAATCTTAAGGATTTAGCGATAGACTTTGCTATCTGGGCTACCTCTATAGTGTGGGTTAGCCTTGTTCTATAATAATCCCCTTCATGGTTAACAAAAACCTGTGTTTTATATTCGAGTCTTCTGAATGCTTGAGAATGTATTATCCTATCCCTATCTCTCTGAAATGGAGTTCTGTGCCTTGACTCTCCTATTTCATAAATTCTACCTTTAGATTCCGAAGAAAAAACAGCATAAGGAGCAAGGATCTGTTTTTCTTCTTTGATAAGTTGGTCAACCGTTTTCATATTTTTATAAAAGGTTGGCACTATCTTTACTTCTAAATGCCAATATGAACTCTTTTGCCTTCAGGTATGCCTCATCCATTATCTTTTGAGAGTATTCCGATGGTATATCGTCTATCTCTTTTTTAAACTCTTTTGTAGCGAATTTTATATCTTTTCCATTGTTTTCAGCCCACATCTTCATTTTTTTCATAAGTTCAGGTGGAAGACCTCTGTGTGCAACATTTTGCCATTCGGTTCCAACATTACCTTTTCTGATTCCACAATCAGCGAACTGTCCAATTATGTTCAAAGGTGTTCCAGTTATTCCGTGTTGTGCTATACATACATTATGTTTTTTGATTGCGTTGTATATTTCAAGAGTCCTTTTAAGATCTATATGAACCTCTTCTCCAGGTTTATAGTTACCATGTTTAGAACCGTTGTTTATAGCAAGAAGTTGTGGAAAGACGTTATTACTTCTAAGTCCCTCTATGTATTCTACCGCTTCTTCAACGGTTGTAATTTCAGCCTCCTGACCTGTTGATTTAACCTCACCAACTTCAGTTTCAAGCCCGAATCCGTTATCGATTATCTCTTTTGAAAGGTAAGTTGTTATCTTAATGTTATCAGGTATTTCGTTAAAAGAAGCATCTATTGCGTAAGATGTATAACCTGCTTTTATCTGTGCCTCTATGAGTTTTTTAGCCTCTTCAACACTTTTTTCGCTAGTATCTTTAACAGTGATATGATCAGCATGGATGAAAAATGGCATAGAGTACTTATACTTATCAGCATAATCCAGTAACATGTTAACAAAATCTTCAGGTGTTTGACCTGTGTAACCACCTGAAAGATTACCTTCAGATTTTGCAAGTTCAAAACCCATTATAGAATTCAACTCTTCACTCGCTTTCATTATACCAGGAACAACATGCTTTATCCTTATGTTGCAAGCCATTATTATAACGGGAATTTCTTTGATTCTGTTGAACATCTCTTTACTCGAGATAAGATTTATACCTGATCTGCTCCCGAGTTTTTTTAGTATCAGATCATTTTTGTATTTTGAAAAATCCATAATCACTCCTTTCCGTTTGATTTATTTTTTTTTCTTATTATAATATTTTATATAAAAAAACTATTTAAGTCAACCTATAATTATAAATTATGAAAGAGAAAACTGTTCTAAACATTAAAAATTTCCAAACAATTTTACTTTTTCTAATTTTTCTGATTTTGATTTTTTTTCAAACGTTTGAATTCGTTTCAAAAAATAGAACTCTTGATAAAGAGTTTTTAACAAGATCCCGAATCATAACAAACATTATAGGTGAAACTTATAAAAATGTTTCCTCAAATATAGTTTCTATAGAAGAGTTCATCTTTAACGAAATGTTTTTTGAACTTGAAAGAAATAAAGAAAAATACAGATATAAGGGGAATTTTAATAAATTTTTAGAAAATGATCTTTTTACTGAAGGTTTCTCTTTCTCTGAAAATTATAACAGGGATTCTTTTGTGATTTTTGAAAAGGAACAAAAAGATTTATACAGGATATCAAGATCTAAAAATACCTTTAAAACCATTTTAAAAGATGGTGGTCTTAAAAATTATTTGGATGATCTTTCAGCACTTCCTGAAATAGAGTACATACTTTTTCAGGATAATTTAGGAATATTCTACGCTTCTTTCAATGTTAGTCAGATGAAAAGTATCTTTTTTGACTCTCTCTTAATGTATTCGTTTTTTGAAAGGGTAGATACTTTTAGGATCCAAGAATTTGAGGGGAAAAAAGTTTTTGAGATAATAAGCCCTGTTAAAGATGAGAATCTACTTTTAAGGGTTGGGTTCGTAATCGAGGAGATGAATAGGTTAAAAAGAGGAAACCTGATAAACTTCTTAACTTACCTCTTCTTTACTCTTTCTCTTTACATTCTATTAATAACTATTTTGTCCTTTTATGCTAAAAATATTCGACTTTCTCAAAAACTTTTGGAAGAGAGTGGTGAAAAATTTAAGATAATTTCTCTTCTTGATGAATTCATTTTTGTTAAGAATATTGATAGTAAAGAGTTTGAAAGTTTTGATAAGAGATTTGAAAGAAAATTCAACTTTTCTTTGTTTGAAATAGAAGAAATAAAAGATATTGTTGAGAACTTAAAAGAGGTTAAAGATTTCCAGATTTTTTATAAGAATTATAAATTTCTCGTTTCATCCACCAGAACATCCGATAACAAAAAATTGGTTTTGTATTTAAAGGATATTACGGAATTTGAAAATTTGAAGGAGGAAAAGAGGAGGATGGAATTCCAGTCAAGGCTTGGAGAGATGACTTTTAGAATTTCACACGAATTGAAGAATCCTTTAAATGGCATATCCATAATTCTGCAAAGGATGATGAGGAAGAATGTTTTAGAGGGTGATGAAAAAGTTATGTTGAAGGAAGCTTTTGATGAAGTTGAGAGGATGAACAAAAGGATAGTCGAGTTTACAAGATTTTCAAAACCTTACCAGTACAGGTTTGAAAAGGTTTCTTTGAATGAAATATTTGAGGAAATAGTAAGTTCATTAAAAATTTTGCTTGATGAAAGAAAGATTGAAATAAAGTTGTTTTCGGAATGCGATAGATTTTTGTTTGGTGATAGGCAGATGTTAAGCATTGCTTTTAAAAATATAGTTTTGAACGCTATTGAAGCATCAACTGAAGGAAAAAAAGTTGAGATAAAAGTTGATTCTTTCGAGGGGAAAATTTTAATAGAGATTGTTGATCATGGCGAAGGAATGGAATACGAAGAGAAGGAAAAAATTTTCGATCTTTTCTATACAACCAAAGAGAACGGGTCTGGAATAGGTTTAGCAACAGCGAAAAGGATAATAGAGGATCATAAAGGGAAAATAGAAGTTGAGTCGAAAAAGGGAGTTGGGACTACGATAAAAATTTTTATGGAGGAAATGAAAGATGATTGAGATACTTCTTGTAGAGGATGAAAAGATACAGAGAAAAAATCTGTCAGATTTCTTAAAAAGTCTTGAACACAGAATTAGTGAATCTGATTCTGTAAAAAACGCGAAAGAACTACTTAACAAAAAAAGTTTTGATATAATTATTTCAGATATGAAACTCAAAGATGGAAGTGGTAAAGATATTCTCGATTTTATCAACGAAAAAGAATTAAAAACGTTCTTCATAATTATAACAGCGTATTCTTCTGTTGAGGATTCAGTTTACATTCTGAAGAACGGAGGTTATGATTATATCCAGAAACCGATAAATCTTGACGATCTTCAGATTAAGATAGAAAAGATAGAAAAAATAATTGACGTTCAGAATGAAAATATGATACTTAAAGAGAGAGAGGAATTTTCTGAATTCGTATATGAATCTGAAAAGATGAAGAATGTTGTTGAAAGTGTAAAAAAGATAGCAAACTCAAATGCGAATATACTTATTGTTGGAGAAAGTGGAACCGGGAAAGAGCAGATAGCAAAGATGATCCACTCTTTTAGTAACAGAAAAGATAAACTTTTTGTAGCTGTAAACTGTGGAGCGTTGAATGAAAATCTTCTTGAAACGGAACTTTTTGGTTATGAAAAAGGTGCTTTTACAGGTGCGTACGAAAGAAGAAAAGGAAGGTTTGAAATAGCACATAAGGGGACAATATTCCTCGATGAAATAGGGGATGTATCTTTGAACATGCAGGTTAAACTGTTGAGAGTTTTGCAAGAGAAAGAATTTGAAAGGGTTGGAGGAAATGAGAAGATAAAAGTTGATGTTAGAGTGATTTCGGCAACCAATAGAAACCTTTTGAAACTTATTGAGGAGAAAAAATTTAGAGAGGATCTTTATTTTAGATTGAATGTTATAAGTTTAAAGATTCCACCTTTAAGGGAAAGGAAAGAGGATATTGAAAAGTTAGCACACTTTTTTTTGAACAAATTTTCCAAAGAGAACAACAAAAGGTTTAAAAGTTTTTCAAAAAAAGCTTTTGAAAAACTTTTAAGTTACTCCTATCCTGGTAACGTTAGAGAGTTACAGAATATAATTCAAAGGGCAGTAATATTGGGAAGTGGAGAAACTGTTCAAGAAAAAGATATAGTTATCGAAAAAATTGAAACTAACGAAAAAAAAATTTTTATTTCTTTTGAAGAGATGGTTTCAGATTTCGAAAAGAAAATTATAATCGATGCCCTTGAAAAAAATAACTTTTCGGTTAAAGATACAGCTTTATATTTAAAAACTTCAGAGAGGGTTATTAGATATAAAATGAAAAAGTATGGTATAAACTATTGACTTTTATAACCTAAAAGTATATAATTATTTCAATGAGGTTAAGAAATTTTTCCCGAAAAAATTATAGTAAAGGAAAATAAAAGGATATTTGAATGTTTGATTTTTTTGACCAGATTTTCGTAAAAGATAAACAAAAAGTCACAAAAGGAGGAAATGTGGCAACAAAAAAAGCAGGTTGTTCAAAAAAGACGACAAAAAAATCGGCAACGAAAAAAACAACTAAGAAGAAATGATCTGCTCTGATTGAAAAGTTTTAGGGGGTATCTTTGATACCCCTTTTTTATTCTTATGTTTAAAATAATTCCTGATTTAATTTTTGAAAAGATTGAAAATAATCAACTGAAGGGAAAGGAAGAGTTTTTTGTTTTTTTTGTTGATATAAAAGGTTTCACAAAAATAACTGAAAATTTGATGAAGGTTGATTTTAAAGGGAGTGAGATACTTTCTGAAATTATAAACTCATTTTTTGGAGAGGTTATAAAAATAGTTTACTCAAGAGGTGGTGATATTTTAACTTTTGCTGGAGATGCTTTCACGGGTCTGTTAAAAAAGGATGAACACGGTAATTTGATAAACATTTTAGATTTAATTTTGACTTTTTCTAAAGAAAATGGGAGAATAAAAACTACAGCGGGAGAATTTGAATTATCAGTTAAAATAGGTGTGTCTTTTGGAGATCTGGAATGGTCAATTTTAGGAGATGAAAAGAGAATTTACTATTTTAAAGGTGAACCAATAAATCTTGCAGCAGAGATGGAAAAATACTGTAACGAAAACGAGGTTGTATTCTCAAAGGAAGCAGAAGTGTTTTTCCCAGATAAACGTTTTACATATTTTAAATATGGATACAGGTATGATGGAAAAAAAGATGGTTTTGAAAGAGTAACTGAATTTAGTGGGAAAAAATTTGATGAAAAAATTTTGAAAAGTTTTATTTATACAGAACTTCCAGAAGATTTTGCTGGCGAGTTCAGAGATGTTGCATCTATGTTCATTTCATTTGACGAACTTGATGAAAAGGATCAGGAAAAGTTTTTACTCACAGTTTTTGAACTTTCCCAAAAATATAAAGGTTATTTCGATCTTGTAGATTTCGGAGATAAGGGAGGAAAAATTTTCATAATATTTGGAGCACCTAAAAGTTATGAGAATGATTTAAAAAGATCTTTAATGCTATTTTACGATAAGAAACTTGATAGATATAGAAATTTTATAAAGAGTGGATTGGCTTACGGAAAGGTTTATGCTGGTTATGTCGGTTCACCTTTAAGGTCAACCTATACGGTTCTTGGGGATAGAGTAAATGTATCTGCAAGGATAATGGTTGAAAGTGATTTTGGTGAAGTTTGTGTAGATGGTTTCACGGAAGAAATTTTGGGGACATCATTTAAAACCCTTTTTAAGAAAGAAAAATTGTTGAAAGGGAAAAGTCAAAAAGAAAAAATATTCAAAGTTTTAAATGAAGAGATTTTTGATAAGAAGATCTATTTCGAAAATGAGATAGTTGGGAGGGAAAAAGAGGTAAATTTAGTTGAGGATTCTTTGAAACCTCTTTTAGAAGGTAAAAATGGAGGATGTGTATATATTTTTGGAGATGCTGGTATTGGAAAATCAAGGATATGTTTTGAAATAGTTTCAAGGAATAGTGAAAAATTTCAATTTTTAATATTCAAAAATGAAAATGTTGACAAAGAAGAGTTCTCATCTATAAAAAGATTTTTGTTCGATTTTTTTAAACAGGATAGGTTTCTTTCAAAAAATGAGAACATAGAAATTTTCAACAGAATTTTTGAAAATTATAAAATAAAGAAAAATTTAAAAGAGATCTTTAAATTTTTGTTAAATTTAGTAGATCAGGATTCACCAATTTATAAGTTTAACAGGAAGAGTTTAGAGGAAGAGATATTTTTTTCTTTAAAAGAATTTATTATTTTTTTATGTCAGATAAAACCTCTTGTGATAATAGTAGAGGATCTCCAATACCAGGATTATAAGAGTAACCAGTTTTTTGAGATACTTTCCAGAGAGGTTGAAAACTATCCCTTTATGACAATTTTCACTTCAAGATACGATTATGATGGGAGTAAGAAATTTTTGAATCTTTATGAAAAATTCCCTGTCAAAGTAATTGAACTTAAAAATTTTGATTATGAAAGTTGTAAATCTTATATAGAAAAGCAGCTTATTTTTTCTCCCTCAGAAGAAGTTGTGAGATTCATCTATGAAAGAACTGAAGGTAATCCATTCTATGTTGAGCAGTTTTCAATATATCTTCTTGAAAACGAATTCATAAAAAATGAAGAAGGGAAAAATATTCTAATCAAGGAGATCGAAAATATTCCTTCCAAAATAAGTTCGATAATTATAGCCAGGATAGATAGATTGAACGCTGAACTAAAAAGTTTGGTTGAAAAATCTTCCGTTATAGGGTATGAAGTTGAAAATGAGGTTTTAAAAAGGGTTTCCAATCTTTCCAATTATGAGAACGGTATAGAGAAGATAACAAAAGAAAATATTCTATTGAAGATAAACCAGATTAAACTTATATTCAAACACTCTCTTATAAAAGATACCGTATACAATATGATACTTAAAAAAAAGTTAAAGGAGTATCATAGAATTGTTGGTGAAGTGATGGAAAAACTATTTATAAGTGATGAGGAGAGGTTAAAAGATATTGCTTTCCATTATGAGAAAGGTGAAATTTTTGATAAGGCAAAGATTTTTTATAAAAAAGCGGGTGATTATTCTCATAAAAAATTCCGTTTCTCTGATGGTTTAAATTTTTATAAGAAAGCTTTAAACTACGCTTCAGATTTTTCTGAAAAGTTATCAATCAAAGTTTATCTTTTAAGGATGGAAATGTTACTTGGTATGTGGATTGAGGCTAAAAAAGGTTATGAGCAAATATTAAGTGAAATCGTTGATTATCCCGAAAATGAGTTGAAGGCTGAAATTTTAAAAGATTATGGTGATCTTCTTTTTCAGATGGGATTTTACGAAGAATGTGAAAAATATCTTGATGAATCTTATGTAACTTTTGAAAAATACAAAGATAAAGATAAAATCGCTGATATTTTAAGTATCAGATCGCAGATATTCTGGAGGAAGAACGAATATAAAAAGGGTATAGAGATCGCTGAAAAGATATTAGAACTTGTTGATGAAACCAACGATCCTGAAACTTATGCCAACGTTTTTTTAACCAAAGGTAACATTTATAAGGATATGGGTCATTACGAGGAAGCTAAAAAAAATTATGAAGTTGTTTTAGAGGTAGCTCAAAAGAACAATCTTCTTTTAACTTTAAACGCGGTTTATGGAAACCTTGGTTTAATTTACTGGATGAAAGGAGATTTTGAAAAGGCATTATCCTACTATCTTGAGATTGAAAAAATTTTGAAGGATGTAAACTCTAAAACTCCTTTATCGTATCTTTATGGAAATCTTGGAGCTCTTTATTATTCATTAAAAGATTATACAAAGGCTGAAGAATACTTTCTAAAACAACTTAAAATTTCAAGGGAGTTGAATGATAGAAAGAGTATAAGGATAGTTTTAAACAATCTTGGAGGTATAGCCAACATAAAAGGTAATTATGCAGCGGAATCTGAATTCTATAAGGAATCTTTAAAGATAGCTGAAGAACTTGGTGATAGAAAAGGAAAAAGAACTGTTCTATCAAATTTAGGGCAACTTTATGCACTTCTTGGAGATTTTGATGTTTCCGTATCATACCTTAGCGAGAGTTTGAAAATTGCAAAAGAGATAGATGATAAAATGGGTATAGCTTTAAACAATTATTATCTATCGCAGACCTATCTTCTTAACGAACTTCCTGATCTTGCTTTAAAACATGTTGAAGAATCCTTATCACTTTTAGAGAAAATTAAGTTGGAACAGTACTATTATAATTCTTTACTTTTGAAAGGAGAAATACTTGTTAAAATGGGTGATTTTGATAATGGTTTTAAATTTCTTGATGAAGGTATAGATTTTATAAAAGGTAGGAAAGAATATGAGGAATATTTTGTTAAATACACTCTTTTGAAACTTTTTTATCAGATAAAAGATGAGGATGAATTTATAGATAGTGTTAAGGATTTACTTTCTAAACACGATAAAGAAAGTATAAAAGGTGAGATATATTACATGCTTTACAAAAAGACTAAGAGGGAAGATTTCAGGAAAGAATCTTTAAAAATTTATGAGAAATTTTATAAAAAATTCAAAAATTACAACAATTTTTTAAGAATTGTAGAGTTAACTAAAGAGAGTTGAAAAATTTTTTATATATGATATATTTACCTTCTAAAAAGGAGATTTTTTATGATGTCTAAATTGAGAAAAAATATGACTATAGTGTTTGTTATAGTTATTCTTTCATTCGTTCTGTTCATTTTTCTTGATTGGGGTATGAACCTCGCTTCATCGAACAATCCTGAAAAAGGAAATTTTGTGGGAAAGGTGAACAAAATTAAAATAACCTATAACCAGTTGAATGATCAGTTCCTAAAATTAAGAAAAACATACCTTGCCAACTCTAACAGAACAAGTATCGATCAGCAGACTGAAAATGAGTTGCTGGATCAGGCTTTCAACCAGTTGGTAACAAAAATCATTTTTGATGATATAATTAAAAAATACAATTACACTATAGATCAACAGGAAATACTTGATATACTTTACAATGTACCTCCACAGGAGATAAAAAATGATGAGAGGTTTTACAAGGAGGGGAAGTTCGATTACCAACTTTATAGACAGATAATAGATGATCCCAACAATGCAGAGTTTAAAATTTCATATTATAATCAGATAGTTGAAAATCTTCCAAAAATCAAAATACAATCTGATCTTGTTTCAGGTATAAAGATACAGAATGATGAGATTGGAAGGTTGATAAAGTTGAATGAGACTAAGGCTCAGGTAGAGTATACTGTTGTTCCAACTGTTATCGATGTTCCGCCAACAGTTACTGATGAAGAAGCGGAAGAATACTTTAAAAACAAAAAGTATATTTTTGAAAAAAATAGAGAGGTTGTTCTTTCCTACATTGAAATTTTTAAAAATCCATCATCTGAAGATATTTTGAACGCTAAGGAGAATATTGAAGGTTTAAGAAACGATATTTTAAATGGTAATTTAACTTTTGAAAAAGCTGCACAACTCTATTCCGATGATTATGGTTCAGCAGTTAACGGAGGCTCTTTAGGGTATTTCAAAAAAGGACAGATGGTAAAAGAGTTTGAAGATGCAGCTTTCAGTTTGAAATCCAAAGAGATCTCTGTTCCAGTTAAAACTGTGTTCGGATGGCATTTAATAAGAGTTGAGGATATAAAAAGGGATTCTATAAAAGCGAGTCATATACTTATAAGGACTCTACCATCTTATGAAACGGTCTCTTCAATCAGACAGAGATGTGATAACCTTATAAACAGAATAAAGGAAAAGGGACTTGAAAATGTTGCGGAGAGTGAATCTCTGAAACTTTTCACAACGAAACCTTTTGATCCTGAAGATGGTTATATAGAAGATTTCGACAATCCTCAAAGGATAATAAATTTTGTTAAGAGTTCAAAGGAGGGTGATGTAAAGGTTATAGAGCTTTCCGATAGATTCATCATTGCAAGGATAGATAGAAAGAACATTTCCAATGATGTGAAATTTGAGGATGTAAAAGAGCAGGTAAAAAATTACATGATAGGAAAGAAGAGAAAGATATTATCAGCTTTAAAATTATCTAAATATGTAGAGGAGATAAGTAAAGGTAACATATCTCTTGAAAATTTTGCAAAAAAGAATAAACTTATTTACCACAAAACAGGTTTACAAACGATCTCTGAAAAGTTGTTGGATGTTGATAACCAGTATCAATTCTTTGGAGCAATTTTTGCAGCTGAACCTAAAAAAGTTTACTACCTTACAGGTGAAAACAAGGGATACATTTTTAGAGTTTTGAAGATCGAGGAACCTTCAAAGGAAAAGATGCAGGATTACTACTTGAAGTATTTTCAGGCTTTACATCAGGCAAAACAACAATCGGTTATAAACGATTGGATGAACCAGTTAAGAAAAAAATATTCTGTAACAGATTATAGATGATATAGATGGCGGCATAGCTCAGTCGGTAGAGCAGAGGAATCATAATCCTCGTGTCCGGGGTTCGAGTCCCTGTGCCGTCATTTTTTTAAATTATGAAAAATCTAAAAGAAATTTTATCTGAACTTTCAAGAGGCTGTGTAGATATACTACCTGAAGGTGAACTTGAAAAAAAACTTTTGATCGCTAAAAGAGAGAATAGACCTTTAAGAGTTAAACTCGGTATAGATGCCTCGGGTCCATACATCCATCTTGGATTCACTATACCTTTAAGAAAGTTAAAGAAATTCCAGGAGTTTGGACATACTGCCGTTTTGATATTCGGTGATTTTACAGGAAAAATCGGCGATCCCACAGGCAAGAATAAAACAAGACCCCAACTTTCCGATGAGGAAATAAAAGAGAATTTAAAAAATTACAAAGAACAGGTTTTCAAAATTCTTGATCCCCAAAAAACTGAAATAAGATTGAATGGAGAATGGTCTGATAAACTCTCTCCACAGGATATTATAAAACTATCTTCAAAGATGACGGTTGCAAGAATGCTTGAAAGGGATTATTTCGAACAGAGATATAAAAATGGTGTACCAATATCTTTACATGAATTCCTCTATCCATTGTTTCAAGCCTACGATTCTGTTGCAGTGAAAGCTGATATAGAGCTTGGAGGAACAGATCAGAAATTCAACCTCCTTCTCGGTAGGGAGATACAGGAAGAGTACGGTTTACCTGGTCAGGTTGTAATGACACTTCCACTTCTTGAAGGGATAGATGGAACGAGAAAAATGTCAAAATCTTATGATAACTATGTTGGTATAACCGAAAGTCCCACCCAAATATTTGGGAAATTGATGTCCATACCTGATAATTTGATTACAAAATATATGCTTCTTACAACGGATATTCCTGAAGATAGGATAAAAGAATTTGAAAAGGAGATGAAAGAGGGTAAAAATCCAAAAGATTATAAAGTCATTCTTGCTAAAACGATTGTTCAGATGTATTACACCAAAGAGGAAAGTGATAGGTGTGAAGAGGAGTTCAAAAGAATTTTTAAGGAGAAGGGACTCCCTGACAATATCCCCTTGATAAAGGTTTCAAAAGAAGATAAGAATGTTAAAATAACTAATTTTTTAAAAAAGTATAAATTAACGGAATCAACATCTGAGGCAAGTAGAATTATAAAAGGTAGGGGATTGAGAATTAACAATGTTGTTATAGATGATTTTAACTTTCAGTATACACCCCAAAAAGGTGATATTATTCAGGTTGGGAAGAAAAAATTTGCAAAGGTTGATTAAACTATTATTTTTAATCTCTCTTTTGATTCCAATATTTTCTGAAGAATATTCATATAGAGTAAAAATGGATCTTTTTTCAGGAAAAAGTGTCATAAAAGATAGTATTGTAGATGATACACTTTTTATATTTATAAAAACCTCAGTTGCTTTAGGAACAGTTAAAATAGAAAATGTTGGTAAGATATATTTAAAGGAACTTAAACCTGTTTCAATAATTTCAAAGTACAACAGAGTAGGCAAAAAAAGCGAAGGTTATGTAAAATTTCTTCAAAATTCAATAGAAACATATTTGACAGGAGAGAATAAAAGATTTTACGATTCTTTAAAGTTTGAACCAAACGATTGGCTCATTCTTCCATTTTTTCTCAAGTATTACGACAAAGATCTTTACAGATGCTCCATGATACATGGTGATTATGAATTGAAAAGAAGATATTTAAATGATACAATATTATGGAGAGATAAAAAAAAGAGTTTAGTAATTAAATTATATAGTGATAAATTCATCTATATGAAGGCTGGCAAAATTTTGATGGAGATAAATGATGGAAAATAAAATTAAGGAAGAGGTTTTAAAGTTAAAAAAGGAAAAGGATTTTGTTATAATAGCACATAACTATCAGATAGGTGATATTCAGGATGTCGCAGATTTTGTTGGAGATTCACTTGAACTGAGTAGAGTTATAAAAGATATTGATAAAAAAAATGTTATCTTCGCAGGTGTTAGGTTTATGGCTGAAACCGCAAAAATTCTTTCACCAGAAAAGAATATAATTCTTCCTGTTCCAACAGCAGGATGTGAAATGGCTGATATGGTTGAATTAGAGAAAGTGAAAAAATTGAAGGAAGAAAATAAAAACGCTAAAACTGTTTGTTATGTAAACACAACAGCTCTTGTAAAATCTATATGTGATATATGTTGTACATCTGCGAACGCAGTTAAAGTTGTCAATTCTTTGAAGGAAAAGGAAATAATATTTTTACCTGATAAAAATCTTGCTTCCTTTGTAAGAAGGAGTACCGATAAAAAGATTATAGCCTATGAAGGTTTCTGCTATGTTCATAACCAGTTCAACATCTTAGATGTTAAGAGAGCAAGAGAAAAGTACCCCAAAGCAACATTGATGATACATCCTGAAGCACCGGAGGATGTACAACTTTTAAGTGATGTTATACTTTCTACGGGTGGTATGGTGAAATATCCCAAGGAGAGTAAAAATAACCAATTCATCGTTGGAACTGAGGAAGGGATGATATACAGGCTACAAAAATTGTACCCTGATAAAAAATTTTTCCCTTTAAGAGGGAAACCAAAAGCTATTTGTAACAATATGAAAAAAATCACTTTAAAAGATATTCTTCTCGCTCTAAGGGGAGAAGGGGGAGAGAGTATTTTTGTAGAGGAGAGTATAAGGTTAAAAGCTTTAAAATCTATTGAAAAGATGATTGAAATATTATGAAAATCTTAGAGGTGAAGGATAAAAAAGATTTAAAAAGGTTTATAGATTTTCAGTATACTCTTTACAAAGGTTGCAAATATTTTGTTCCACCTTTAAGGGATGATACATTTAACACTTTAAACAGAGAAAAAAATCCTGCATTTAAATATTCCGATGTCATGATATGGATTGTTGAAGAGAATAAAAAGGTTCTTGGTAGGATAGTTGGAATAATAAACAGAAAAGAGATAGAGATCTGGAAAAAAAATATTGCAAGGTTCGGATGGGTTGATTTTGTTGATGATATAAGGGTTTCAACTCTTCTATTTTCAACTTATGAAAGTTGGCTAAAAGAAAAGGGAATATTTGAAAGCCATGGGCCAATGGGTTTTACTGATCTTGATCCTGAAGGTATGCTTATAGAAGGGTTTAAAGAACTCGGCACACTTCCAATGATCTACAATTATGAATACTATCCAAAACATCTTGAAAAACTTGGATATTTTAAGGATATAGACTGGGTTGAGTTTGAAGTAAAGGTCCCAACCAAAATCCCAGAAAAAATTTTAAGAGTCAACAATATTGTTCAGGAAAAACTGAATGTTTCAATTTTGGATGTAAAAAAAGCGAAAGAACTAAAAAAATATGCTATGAAAATTTTTGAGATTCTGAATGAATCGTACTCTTCTTTATATGGATTTGTGCCTCTTGAAAAGGAGCAAATGGAGTCATACACTGAGCAATATTTTGGTTTCATAAATCCAGATTATGTTAAAATAGTTGTTGATAAAGAAAAAAATCCTATAGGTTTTGGTATTGCCATGCCATCTTTATCAGAAGCGTTGCAAAAATCAAAAGGGAAAATTTTCCCATTCGGTTTTATCCATCTTTTATGGGCTTTGAAGTTTCCCAAAAAAATTGATCTTTACCTTGTTGCTGTAAAAAAAGAATACATGGGGAGTGGATTAAACGCTCTTCTTATTACAGAGATCACAAAATCATGTATAAAAAATAAAATAGTTTCGGCAGAAACGAGTGGAGAACTTGAAAACAATTTAAGGGTTCAATCTTTCTGGAAGTATTTCGAACACAGACAGCATAAAAGAAGAAGATGTTTTTATAAAAGGTTAACTTGAATTTATGAAAAATTTATTAAATGAGAAATATTGGAACGATAAATATAAAAAAGGAAGCATAGAGAATGGGCTTTACCATTCAAGAATGCCTAAAAAGATTTCGAAATTTTTTATTCCATTTTTATACACCGATCAGATAAAAAAGATAAAAAAATACTTGAAAAATGAAAAAATTGTGAAAATTGTAGAAATTGGGTCTGCACCAGTCATTTTATTATTGAGATTGCGAAAATTTTTTCAGCACAGCCTTATGGAATAGAAAAATCAGAAAATGGTTATGAAATGAATAAAAGAGTATTCTCTTTTTATGGTTACAATGAGGGAAATGTTTTTTTTAAAGATTTTTTTGATAAAGATATGGAAGAGTTCTACGATTATTTTGATGTCGTTATTTCAAGAGGTTTTATCGAACATTTTGATAAGCCGAAAGATGTTTTAAAAAGGCATCTTTTGTTTTTAAGAGATAAGGGATTTATAATTGTTACAGTCCCAAACAAAAAGAATTTTAATAGATTTTTATCAAAATTTTTTAAAAGTGAAACTTCAGAAGGTCATAATCTAAAAGTTATGAATTTAAAGTTTTTTAAAAAATTTGCTCAAGAAAACAATCTTTCGATTATTTTTTTAGGTTATATTGGAATTTTTGACCTTTATCAGATAAACCCATCGTTGAAGAAAAAGAAAATATATAATTTTTTTATGAAGTTTCAAAAGATACTTTATCTTCTCTTCAACTTTTTACCCGAAAGTATTAATCTAAATTCATCTTTCTATAGTCCTTCTATTTTATTAATAGCAAGAAAAAAAATAATTGATTTTCAAATAAAAGCTTTTTTGTTTACTTTTTTAAATATTTGAATATAATTTAAAAAATTTGGAGTTTTTATGGAAAAAGTTTACGATTTTAAAAGATGTGAAGAGAAATGGAACAGTATATATAACGAAAGGAAACCTTTCAAGGTCAAAATAGATCCTTCCAAAAAACCTTACACTATTGTAATTCCACCTCCAAATGTTACAGATATTTTACATCTTGGACATGCATTCAACAATACCATACAGGATATTCTGATAAGGTACCATAGGAATAAAGGGTACAACGCTTTGTGGGTGCCCGGAACGGATCATGCAGGAATTGCAACACAGGTTGTTGTTGAAAGGAATTTAAAAAAGGAAGGTAAGAGAAAAGAAGATCTTGGGAGAGAAAATTTTGAGAAAGAGGTTTGGAATTGGGCGACCGAACATAAAAACATTATTTTAAACCAGTTAAAAGCACTTGGAGCAACATGTGATTGGGATAGAACAAAGTTTACCCTCGATGAGGACATGTCGAGAACCGTTTCTTACGTTTTTAAAAAACTTTACGAAAAGGGATACATATACAAAGGAAACTATATAGTTAACTGGTGCCCAAGATGTCACACAGCTTTGTCTGATGAAGAGGTTGATTACAAACCAAGGAAAGGGAAACTGTACTATATAAGATATCCTTTTAAAAATAGGGATGGATACATAGTTGTTGCAACAACAAGACCAGAAACAATGCTTGGTGATACCGCCGTTGCAGTAAACCCCTCAGATGAAACAAAAAGTGAACTTTTAGGAGAGAGTGTTATAGTTCCTCTTATAAACCGTGAAGTGAAAATAATAGGTGATGATTTTGTTGATATAAATTTTGGAACAGGGTTTGTTAAGGTTACCCCCGCTCATGATCCGAACGATTTCGTTATGGGCGAGAAACATTCACTTGAAAAGATAATTGTCCTTGATACAAAAGGTTTCATAAACGAAAATGGTGGGAAATATAAAGGTCTTGATAGATACAAAGCGAGGGAAGAGATTTTAGAGGATTTAAAGAGTTTGGATCTTTTGGATAAAATAGAGGATTATGAAAATTCTGTTGGTGAATGTTATAGATGTAAAACTGTAGTTGAGCCTTACCTTTCTGAACAATGGTTTGTTAAGATGGATGAACTTTCTAAACCCGCTCTGAAGGCTTCACTTGAAAAAGAGTTGAAATTTTTCCCTCAAAGATGGCAGGGTGTTTACAACCATTGGCTTTCTAATATAAAACCATGGTGCATTTCAAGACAGTTATGGTGGGGGCACAGGATACCCGTTTACTACTGTGATGGTTGCAAAAAAGAGATAGTTTCAGTAGATAAAATAGAAGTTTGTCCTGAATGTGGAGGAAAGGTTCATCAGGATGAGAATGTTCTCGATACATGGTTTTCATCATGGCTATGGCCTTTCGCAACACTTGGATGGATAGATGGGAAGGAAGATTTTAAATATTTTTATCCAACGAAGGTTATAGTTTCAGCCTCAGAGATCCTCTTCTTCTGGATTGCGAGAATGATAATGGCTGGGATCGAGTTTACCGGTCAACTACCATTTAAAGACATTTACATTCATGGAACCATAAGGGATAGTCGAGGAATAAAAATGTCGAAATCTCTTGGCAACGGAATAGACCCTTTGATTATAATTAACAAATTCGGAGCTGATGCTTTAAGGTTCACTCTTGTGTTTCTTTCAGGTCAAGGAACGGATCCTAAAATTTCTGAAAAATCTTTTGAGCTCGGAAGGAATTTTGCAAACAAGATTTGGAATGCAACGAGACTTGTTCTTGGTCAAAATGAAAATGAAACTTTTGTAGAGAAAAATGAAAAAGATGATTTCGATAGATGGATCTTACACCTTTTATCTAAATTTGAAAAAGATTTTCAAAACTCCCTTGAAAATTATAGATTATCTGAAGGCGCAGAAGCACTTTACAATTTCTTCTGGAAAGAGTTCTGTGATTGGTACCTTGAAATAAAGAAAGTAAAAAGAAAAGAAAACGGAAACTCTCTTTTTGTATTGAAAAGATTTTTAAGATATCTTAACCCCTACATGCCTTACATATCGGAAGAGATCAATTCTCTTCTCGGTAGTGAAAAAATGATTCATGAAGAGGAGTATAAACCTTTCGAATATTTTGATGAAAAAAGTTTTGAAAATGTTGAAATGCTGAAATCTTTAATAGTTTCCATAAGGAATATAGTTTCTGAAACTGGAGTAAAAAATATTTTTGTGAGATATGATGGGAAAGATTTTGAATTTTTGAATGATAATATTGAACTTGTAAAAAAACTATCAAAGGTTGATACCATAGAATTCAAAAAAGAGATACCAGAAAGTGTTGTAGCAAAACCTTTTGAGATGGGAATCGTTTATATAAATTCAAAAGATATTTGCGATATAGATTCTTTTGTTAAAAAACTTGAAAAGGAAAGAGATGAACTTGAAAAAGAGATAATTAAAAATAGGAAACTTCTGGAGAATGAGAACTTTTTAAAGAAGGCTGAAAATGAAGTTATCAATGAAACAAAGAGAAAGATAGAAGAGTTTAAGGTAAAACTCAACAGGGTAAGAGATATTTTAAAAGGTATAAAATGAAGATCAACATAAAACAAGGAATAAAGATATTCATTTCCCTAACCATAATTGCAAGTACATTGATTCTTGTTCTGACAGTATCAAAAGATACATGGGAATACTTAAAGAGTATAAAACCTTTTTATTTTCTTTTAACACTTGTTGCACTACTTTTTTATTATTATCTTGATGGAGTTAGGGTAAAATATCTTGCAAAGGGACTTGGGTATAACATCTCTGTTTTTACTGGGATAGAGGTTGTTGTTCCAGGTATTTTTCTTGCGGCGATAACACCTTTTCAAACTGGAGGCTATCCAGTTCAAGTATACTATCTAAAAAAGAATGGAATTCCTTATGGAGAGGGGACGCTCATTCTGTTTATGAGGGGAGTTCTCGCAGTTATTTTCCACATAGTTGCTCTACCTTTCATTTTTTTTACGTACTCGTATCTTTTAAAAAATAATGTTGTTGAATGGATTATAAAATACATTATTGTTTTTTATCCTGTTGTTTTGATAGTTTCTCTTATAATATACTTTCTCCCAGAAAAGTTTTTGAAGTTTCTTGAGAATCTAGATAAAAGATTTTTTTCTAAAAAGAAAAATGGAAAAAGCATTATAAAAAGATTTTCCGATTTTGTAAAAAGAGAGATAGATTATTTTAAAGATGGTTTAAAACATTATTTTAAAAAGAAAAAGATCCTTCTATTCATTTTACTTTTTTTAACTTTTTTTTCCTATATAATTTTCTTCTCCATTGCTGTTTTGATACTCTTTGGACTTGGTGTTAAAGTCGAGCATCCCCTTGCCGTTGCAAACCTTCAGTTTTTACATAATTTTTTGGTATACTTTATGCCCACCCCTGGAGCGAGTGGTATAGCTGAAACAGTTTTCGCAATCCTTTTCAAAGATATATGTCCAAAAGAGATTCTTGGGATTTACGCTATAATTTGGAGATTCTTCACTTTCACTATAGGTGCCCTTCTTGGTGGGATCTTGACTTTAAGGATAGTGCAGAAAACTGGAAAGAGTATAGAGCAGATCATGGAGGAATCTCCTGGAGAAAATAAGGTTGAAAAGTAAAATAAAAAAGGGACTTTTACTTTTTTTTATTTTCACCCTTTCCGCTTACATGATCATTTTTCTTTTCTATGTAAAGGATATACCAAAAAATATAAAAATACATTTTGATCTTTTGAACCTTCTTGCAATAATTTTACTGTTTTTTCTTTCCAACTTTTTCAACATTTTAAGAGTTTATTTTCTTGGAAAAATTTTCAACAGGGAATTTTCCTTCTCCGATGGTTATGTTTTTACTCTTGGAGGTGTTCTTCTCGCTTTGATAACTCCCTTTCAATCCGGTGGTATGCCATTCCAACTCTTCCTTCTTTCAAAAAAAAGAATCAATCTTGGTAATGCGACATCCGTTCTTCTTATGAGAGGTTTTCAGTCAGTTATTGTTTTTATTTTTACTATTCCCTTTATGCTAATTTACCTTCAAAATGTTCTTTCAACATCTTACGTTAAAAGCCTGATAAAATATTTTATGGTAATCTATTCTATTGTATTCATTATTCTACTTTTTATAGTGATTTTTAACGATAAATTAAAAGTTATAATAGAGAAAAATTTTTCAGATAACCTTTTAAAAAGAATTTTACTAAACATTGTAAATTTCTTTTCAAATTTCCAAGGTGGGCTTAAAACTATTTTCACAAAGGGAATAAAAAAAAACATAATGTCTTTGATTGCAACTTTTATATCACTTTACTCCTATTTTGCTCTCTCTTATTTTGTTATAAGACTTTTCAACTCTGAAGTTGATTTTATGAAAGCGTTTTCTTTACAGTTTTTGTTAACATACCTTTCCGCTTTCGTCCCAACTCCCGGATCCAGTGGTGTTGCTGAGGGAGGTATAGCTCTTTTCTTCTCTCAGATAGTTGGAAAGGATAATATTCTTGTCTACATATTTATTTTCAGATTTATTTCAACATATACACCTGCTTTTCTTGGATTGTTCTCCTTTTTAAAAATAAAGGACTGGGAAAAATCAATATCCAATGTTGACTAAATGATATTTTGGATTAAAATGTTTATCTATGCTTATAAAGTTTATTCTTTCTTATTATAGAAAGGCACCTTTCAGAATAATATTTGGATTTTTGATGCTTATTCTCGTTGATATAGTTCAACTTATAATTCCGCGTATTGCCCAAAAATCTATAGATTACATAGTTCTCGGAAAAGATTATTTTGATAAAATAGTTTTTCTCACATTTATAATAGCCCTGCTCGCTTTAAGTATAGGTATTTTGAGATTCTCTTGGAGAATGATAATACTTGGGATGTCACATTTTATAGAATACGATTTTAAAAATAAGTTGTATGATCACCTTTTGAAACTTGATGCTTCATTCTTCAACAGGGTAAAAACGGGTGATCTTATGGCACATATGACAAACGATATGAGGGCTATTAGGATGTCAACAGCTTTTGGTATAATTTCAGCTTTCGATTCTGTTTTTCTTTTTCTTGCAACTCTTGTTTTTATGTTAAGGATGAATGTTAAATTAACCCTTCTTGCATTACTCCCTCTACCTTTTGTCTCCATAATAACACTTATTTCTATGAAGTTGAATTTTAAATATTTCAAAAAAGTTCAAGAATCTTTTTCGAATATGACAGATAAAGTTCAAGAGTTGATATTTGGAATAAAGATAGTTCAGTCTTTCAACCAGCAAGAAAAAGAAGTACAAAGGTTCAATATAATAAGTAAAGATTATGTTAATAAGAATATAATTCTAATAAAGATTTGGGGAATAATGTTTCCACTAATTTTCTTTTTTTCAGATTTAGGGGCAGCGATAGTTCTATTTTTCGGCGGGCAACAGACGATTTTGGGAGATATATCGACAGGTCAATTCATTGCATTTTTTGTCTATCTTGGAATAATAACCTGGCCTATGATGGCTGTTGGTTTTGCATCAAACATATTCCAGAGAGGGAACGCTTCTTTTAAAAGGGTTTACGAGTTTTTAAAAGAGGAACCGAAGATAAAAAATAGAAAAGATGCGAAATACATTCTACCTGAAGGTGATATTGAGTTTAAAGATGTTTCGTTCTACTATAATGAAGGAAACTACATTCTCGATAAGGTCTCCTTAAAGATAAACAAAGGTGAATATGTTGGAATAATAGGAAGGATAGGAAGTGGGAAAACAACATTGATAAAACTTTTACTGAGAGTACTTATAGAGAAGGAAGGGAAAATCTTTTTTGATGGAAAAGATGCTAACGATATTATGATAGAAGGAATAAGGGACAGCATAGGATATGTTCCTCAGGATTCTTTTCTCTTCTCTATGACTATAAGGGATAATATCAGGTTTGCTAACAAAGAGGCTGACGATAAGTTTATCAATGAAGTTATAAAAATATCTTCATTCGATAAGGATCTGAAAGATTTTAAAGATGGTCTCAATACTCTCGTTGGAGAAAGAGGTGTAACTCTTTCAGGTGGTCAAAAACAGAGGTTATGTATTGCAAGGGCTCTGGTAAGAAAACCCAAGATTTTAATCCTTGATGATGCCTTTAGTGCTGTTGATACGAACACAGAAAAAGAGATTCTTAAAAACCTTTACAACTATTCAAAAAATATAACAACTATAGTTATCTCACACAGAATATCTTCGTTCATAAATGCTGATAATATATATGTTCTTAAAGACGGAAAGATTGAAAACTCCGGTAAACATGAGGAGTTAATATTGAAATCACCTGTATACAGAGAATTTTATAGAATTCAAAAATTGGAAGAGTAGGATGGAAGAGGAAAGAAGTTACAAACTATCAGATAAAAGAATTTTACAAGGAATCTGGAATTATTCAAAAAAATATTTCTGGCAGATATTTTTTACCTTTATATTACTTCTCTTTATAAGTGGTTTACAGGTTGTTTTACCACAGATATCAAGAAGGGCTATAGATGGGTATATAAGAAAAAACTATTCAAAGATAATTTTGAACGAAAAGACCGAAAATCTTTTTACTAAAAATTCTTCCTATACACAAAAGATAGATTCGTTTTTCCTTATCCCATCAAAAATATTGACTAAAGCGGATATTGTCCAACTTGAAAAGGATTCTCTGATAGATGTTGTAAAATATTTCCCTGTTGAAAAAAATTTTTTGAAGGAGATCGAAGATAAAAAAATAGAATATTTTGAAAGTGAAAAAAATATTTTTATTCCAGAAAATGAACTATTTAAATTCGAAAAAAAGACTCTCTATAAGGTTAGAAAAGATGATATTTTCAATGTAAGGAAGTTCGCAATACTTTATGTTTTAATCCTTATTCTACTTTTTATTTTTAACTATGTTCAGGTTCTTATACTTTCAGTTGTTTCCGAAAAGATAATGTTCGATATGAGAGAGGATATTCTGAAGCACACACTTAACCTCTCGATGGATTTTTTCAACAGAAATCCTATCGGAAAACTCGTTACGAGAGCGACAAATGATGTTGCAGCATTAAGAGAACTCTTTACCGATGTTTTTGTTTATTCTGCAAAAGATATTTTAACTATAATCGGCATAATAGTTATGATGGTTAGAATGTCTTTAAAACTGAGTCTTATTATTCTTCTAACTTTACCATTCGTGATTTTAATTTTGATTCTCTTTCAAAATTTTGCAAGAATTTCATACAGGAGAGTAAGGGTGGCTGTTGCAAAGTTGAACGCTTTCATTTCTGAATCTATCAGTGGAGTTTCTCTGATACAATCTTTCCACAAGGAAAAGGAATCTTTCAACGATTTTAATAAAATAGGAAAAGAGTTCTATGATGCGAATATGAACCAACTTCTTATTTTTTCAATATTCAGACCTTTGATAGATGTCACATCATCATTGACACTGGCTATTTTGATATATTTTGGAAGTCAGGGTATTTTTAAAGGAGAATACACTTTGGGTATACTTTTTGCGTTCTTCTCATACATAGAACTTTTCTTCAGACCTATATTCGATTTCTCTGAAAAGTATAACATCTATCAGGGTGCTATGGCGGCATCGGAAAAGATATTCATATTACTTGATGAAAAATCTTCGATAGTTGAAAGTAAAGAACCAAAAACTTTGAAAGATTTTAAAGGTGAGGTTGAATTCAGGAATGTTTCATTCGAGTACAAGAAAGGGGAGCCTGTTCTAAAAAATGTTTCTTTCAAAATAAACCCAAACACTTCAGCAGCTTTTGTTGGTGCCACAGGTGCAGGTAAAACGACTATAATAAATCTGCTTTTAAGATTCTTTGAACCAACAGAGGGCGAGATTTTGCTTGATGGTATAAATATAAAAGATTTACCCTTAAAAGATCTTAGAGATTTCTTTGGTTTGGTTTTACAGGATGTAATAATATTTTCAGGAGATATCAAATACAACATACTACTTTCAAGAGATATACCTTTCGAAAGGATGGAAAAATATTCAAAATATGTTAACGCTGACAAATTCATAGAGAAGTTACCTGAAAGGTATGATACTTTACTGAACGAAAGGGGAACAAACCTTTCAACCGGGCAGAGACAGTTGATAGCTTTTGCGAGGGCTCTTGTTGGTGAACCAAAAATTCTTATACTTGATGAGGCAACCTCGAATATAGATTCTGAAACTGAGCATCTCATACAGGATGCTATATCAAAAATAATGAAGGATAGAACAACCATAGCAATAGCACACAGGTTGTCAACCATACAGGATGCTGATAGAATATATGTTTTAAACAAGGGAAGGATTGTTGAAGAAGGCAACCACAAAGAACTTATTGCCAAGAAAAACTATTACTGGGAACTCTACAAGTTGCAGTACATAAAATAGTTTGAACACTCTATTCGACTTATCAAATTTCTCAACAATTTAAAAAAACTCCATAAATTATCTTACATTTTTCAATAATAGTTTTGGAAAAATAAATGATGACTGAGTCAATATTTTTATTTTGATTTTAATATAATTTATTGAAGTAAAAAAATTTATTTTCAGAAAAAACCCAAAAGGTATTTAAACCCTTAAAAAGTTAGAATAAATCAGTCGTTTAACAATTTATCAATTAGATATAGTGGATTATCAATCTTATAAAATTTTATCCTCAACGGATTTTCCCATTTCTTAAGCATAATAGAAGAAATTCAACATTTAAATTGTATGTTTTACTTTTGCTCTTTTTATTTTTTCTTTACCGAAGAAGAGAAAAATTAATGTTCCCGTAATGCCAAATGCGAATGCAGTCATAAAGTTTACCTTTGGGCTTATATTCCACAAAAAACCTGCAGAGAAAGCTGCTGCAGATACAGTTACATCACGGATAAGATAATAAATACCAAAAGTTGAAGCCTTTGATTCGATAGGCGCAAGGTCGAGGATGAGAGATTTTCTTGTTGGTTCTCCGAATTCTTTTAAGCCTCTTATAATAAATGCTATAACAAGCATTCCAAAAGTTCTTGAATAGTAAATAATCAAAGGGAATATTGTAAAAAATAAAAAAGTAATAACTACAAATGGTTTCTTCCCAAATTTGTCAGCAAGATAGGCTATGGGGATGTAGACGATCATTGCTGTTACCATTTCAATTGCTGTAAGAATACCAAATTGAAACGCGCTGAGATGTAAATAATTAACAACCCATATTACAACAAACGCATATGGTATTTGTTCAGCAAATCTTATAAGAATATCTGAAATCAGTAAAACTCTTAAGTTTGGATTTATTCCAGAAAATGACTCTTTTATACTCATTCCTTTGCCTCTAATGATAGGATCGTCAGCCATATATTTTTTAATAAAGAAAATAGATACCAACGCAAGAACAAAAGCACATAAAAAAGCAATTTTTACTCCTATAATTGTTCCATATATTCCTATCAAAACTCCACCGAGGATGGGCCCGAGTCCCATGGGTATTCTTCTAACAAGAGAATGTAGGGATACTCCCATTGTTTGTTTTTCTTTTTTCACAGACTTGGAAACAAGACTCATTATTGCTGGAAGAGATATCGCACTCCATGAAATAAAAAAGATTGCACCTATAAGTACAGCTTGCCATCCAGAAAAAACTATCACAAAAAGATAACCGATCATTGACATCAATATGAAAACTATTAAAGATTTTTTGTAACCTATCTTGTCACTAATGTATCCACCCGGGAAAGAGTAAAGAGCACCCAAAAGGTTATCCATTCCATTTAAAAACGCAACAAATGCAGAAGATCCACCGAGAGAAACTATATAGAGTGGGAGGAATCTTTCTGCCATTTTCTCGCCGACTCCCAAGAATATAACCATAATAAGCATCGAAAGCACTGTTCTGTTCAAGCCAAGAAATCCAATTATTCTTTTTAAAATGTTTATTTTTGTTGAGTCCATCTTTATTTTTTGTTTTCCTTTACTAATTGTAATTTTAAAAATGCGTATAGTGCATCGTAAACCAAAAATTGTTTTTTTAAATTTTCGTAATCATCAGGGAAAATAATAGAAAACCCGGATGCGATTGCTTCAAGCCCTGCCGCATAAGTGTTCATATCAAGATTGTTAGTATCTGCTGCATTTACTATATCGGCAATTTTTTTAAGTACTGGATCTTTTAACCCATATTTTTCTAAGATCGTGACAAAACTACAATTTCCATCTTTATGACCTAACTCAATCCCTTCAGCATCAAAAGGAATCGCTCCTGTTTCTTCTGCTGTTTTCTTTACCATAGATGGAGCAACAAATAAAAACTCTGCCTCAGAATCGATAAACCTTTTTATAAGCCAAGGACATGCAACCCTGTCCACATGAACGTGTGCTCTTGTGACCCATTTCATTTTTACCTCCTTAAAATTGTTAATCGATAGATAACGGTTAAACTCTTAATTAATAAACAAATATTTTAACACTTGTCAAAATGAAAAAAAGTGTTTTCAACTTTTTTCTTTTATCCAATTTAATAAACATTTTTTAATAAAAAATAAAAATTGTATCCAAAAGTCGAAATATTATTTAAATTATCACTATAAAAAAACATAATGTAGATATTGAAGTATTTTTGCCTAAAACCATTAAAAAAAACAGATAACATATTCAACTATCTAAAACATTAAAAAAGGAAGACATAAAAAGTATTGGATGTTGAATGATTTATTTAAAGTGTCGTTTTTAGACTTGACAAAATTTGTTTGATAGTTATAATTAGATAAAACTAACATTATTAGATATAACTAATAACGACAGGTTGAAAACGATAGAATTGAATATTTTATAGATAGTTGAATAAATAAAACCTTGAAAAAAAAGAATATAAAAAAAGATTGATGTTAATAATCGAAAAGTTTAAAGAAGTTAAATAAAAGGAAAGATAAATTTTAATTCACTATAAAAAGGAGGTTGGAATGCCATTAGGAGACAGAAGAGGGCCTTGGGGATTGGGACCGATGACAGGTAGAGGCTTAGGGTATTGTGCAGGATTTGCACAGCCAGGTTACATGAATTCTTACAGGGGTGGTTTTGGGTATAGAAGAGGTTTTGGAAGAGGATTTGGCTTTAGATTTGGAAGATCTTTGTTTTCTTATTTTCCTTATGAAAATGTTCCATTGGAATACTCAGCAAAAAATGAAGCGGAACTTCTTCGTTCTCAAGCAGAAATTTTAAAAAATCAACTTGAGGATATTCAAAAAAGGATTGAGGTTTTAGAAAAAGAAAAGACACAAGATTAAGAACAGAACTATTAAATATGACGACGGAGGTTTGTTTTTTTATCTCCGCCGTCTTTTTGCTAACCAAACTTTGAGAGGTTAAAATATGTCGGTTAATGTTGATAAAACCAAATGTGTTGGATGTGGGATATGTGTTGATTTTTGTCCTGTAAATGCTATAGCAATTTCAAATAGGAAGGCTTTTGTTGATAAGACAAAATGTACCAATTGTGGTTTTTGTATAGATAAATGTCCCAAAGGGGCACTTTCTATGGAGAATGTTAATATACCAAATATTAATAGCCATAATAATGGTGAAAATGGTGGTACATTCGTTTCAGGACAAGGAAGAGGATTTGGTAGAGGTAGAGGTAGAGGATTGAGAAGAGGAATATTCGGATATGGACAAGGTAAAGGTAGAGGACGTGGCAAGGGAAATTTTTAAATGAAGATTTATATATTAAACTTTATATTGATTTTTACAAATTAAGAGAAGGAACAATTTCAAGGGAAAAAATTTTAACAAAATTATTAATGATGGCAACAAGAGGAGGCAAGGATGAAAATTTGTGTAACTTCGACTGGTCAATCTGTTGATTCCACAATGGATCCAAGATTTGGCAGATGCGCATACTTTATCATAATAGATCCTGATAGTATGGATTTTGAATCTATTCCAAACGATTCTGTAAACGCTGGTGGTGGAGCCGGTGTGAAATCTTCACAAACTTTAATAGATAAAGGAGTAGATGTCCTTATCACTGGTGATGTAGGACCAAACGCTTTAAGAATTTTAAATACTTCAAATATAAAGGTTATCGTCGGAGTAAACGGAACGGTTAAAGAATTGGTTGAAAAGTTTAAAAAAGGTTTATTGGGGTAATCTAAAATATGATAATCTCTGTTGCAAGTGGAAAAGGTGGAACAGGCAAAACCTCGTTTGCTACAAATTTGGCATTATCTATTGATAATGTTCAACTTTTAGATTGCGATGTGGAGGAACCTAATTCTTATCTGTTTTTAAAACCAGAGATTAACAAAACTGAGAATCTTTACATTTTGGTTCCATCTATTAATGAATCTCTATGTGATAACTGTGGTAAATGTGCAAAGTTTTGTGAATTCAATGCAATTTTTGTAAGCAGAGACAAAACCTTTATCTTACCTGAGCTTTGTCATAGCTGTGGAGGATGCAAAATCGTATGCCCTAAAGGTGCAATAAAAGAGGAACCACATAAAACCGGTACAATTTATTATGGGAATTCAAATGGGATAGAAATTATATATGGTGAACTTGAAGTAGGTGATGCTGTTGCTTCAAATGTTGTTAGGGAAGTAAAATCGAGAATGAACAAAAACAAAAATGTTATCATAGATTCTCCACCCGGGGCATCCTGTCCGGTTATAGAATCTGTCAAGAATAGTGATTTTAGTGTATTGGTTACAGAACCAACACCATTTGGTTTGCATGATTTAAAAATTGCGATAAGTCTTTTGAGGGAGATGAAAATACCTTTTGGTGTAGTGGTAAATAGAGCAGATATAGGAGATAAAAAAATATACGATTATTGCAAAAAAGAAGGCATAGATATTTTACTTGAGATCCCTTTTGAAAGAAAAATAGCGGAACTCTATTCTAAAGGTATTCCATTTGTTTTAGAAATGGCAGAATGGAAAGAAAAATTTCAAAAACTTTTTAACACTATAAAAGAGAAGATACAAAAATGAAAGAGTTAGTTATTGTCAGTGGTAAGGGAGGCACGGGAAAAACAACGATAACAGCTTCATTTTCAGTACTTGCAGATAAAGTAATTGTTGCAGATTGTGATGTTGATGCTCCGGATCTACACCTTCTTTTACATCCAGAGTTAATTAAAAAATCTGAATTCAAGGGCTCGAAAGCAGCGTTGATAGATAAAATAAAGTGTGTGGAATGTAACCTTTGCAGAGAAAATTGTAGGTTTGATGCAGTTTCTGACGATTTTATTGTTGAACCACACAGTTGTGAAGGGTGTGGCGTCTGTGCACTTATTTGTCCTGTGAAAGCTATAGAAATGAAACAAAAGGTTTCTGGAAACATATACCTTTCCAAAATTGAAAATGGTTTTATGTCTCATGCTATGCTTGATCCAGGTGAAGAAAATTCTGGCAAACTTGTTACTTTTGTAAGAGATCAGGCTAAAGAAGTTGCTGCAAGTAAGAAGGTTGAGAAAATAATTATCGATGGGGCTCCCGGCATCAGCTGTCCTGTTATTTCTTCTATTACTGGAACGAGTGCTGGTGTGATAGTTACTGAACCAACAGTATCAGGTGTTCATGACCTTAAAAGAATACTCGAATTGATGGAGCATTTTAGGATAAAACCTTTTATATTGATAAATAAATTTGATATAAACATAGATAAAACCAAAGAGATTGAAGATTTCTGTCACTTGAAAAATTATGAGGTTGTTGGAAAGATTCCTTTTGACCCTTCAGTTACAAACGCTATGGTAAATGGAGAACCTGTTGTAAAGTTTGTTCCAGATAGTAAAGTATCAAAAGAGATAAAAAGGGTGTGGGAAAAAGTTTCAAAGATTTTTTAAGAAAAGATATGAGAAAAACAAAAGGTATCGCTTTTGGACCTGTGCTATCAAGAAGATTAGGAAAAAGCTTAGGGGTGAACAATATTCCTTTTAAAATCTGTAGTTACTCATGTGTTTATTGTCAACTGGGTAGGAGTTTGAAAATAACAATAGATAGACAACCATTTTATACACCAGAAGAAATTTTTAAAAGTGTAAATGAAAAGGTTAGGGTTGCTATTGAAAGAGGAGAGAAGATAGATTATATCACTTTTGTTCCAGATGGGGAGCCAACTCTCGATATAAATTTAGAAAAAGAAGTTTCCTTGATAAAACAATTATCTTTCCCTGTTGCGATTATTACAAACTCAAGTTTAATGTGGGATGAAGAAGTAAGAAAAGCCTTAATGAATTTTGATCTTGTTTCCATAAAAGTTGATGCGGTTTCTATAGATATATGGAGAAAGATTGATAGAGGGTTTAAAAAACTTGATCTGGATAAAATTCTTGAAGGTGTTGAAAAGTTCAGCTCTGAATTTAAAGGTATTCTTATCTCTGAAACTATGGTTATCGATAATTTTGATTATGGGGATGAATTTAAAAAGATTGCGGAATATTTGTCGAATCTGAAAAATTTAAAGACCTCTTACCTATCGATTCCAACAAGACCAACTGCTGAAAAATGGGCTAATTCTCCAAAAGAGGAAACTATCAACTCATTTTTTCAAATATTTGAAAATAAATTGAAAGGCAGGGTAGAATATCTTATAGGATATGAAGGAAATGCTTTTGCTTACTCAGGTAATGTGGAAGAAGATTTGTTAAGTATAACAGCTGTTCATCCAATGAGGGAAGATGCAGTAAAAGAACTTTTAGAAAAAGACAAAAAAAATTTTCACATAGTTGATTCACTTATAGAAAAAGGTAAACTTATAAAAGTAGATTATCAGGGGCATTCTTATTACATAAGAAAATTCAGATAGTCCCAATTTATTAATCGTATGAAATCCTTATTTTTTCCTCTGTTAATGTTGCTTTTATCATTTCCTCCCATTCAGGTGTATTCCATGTACCAAGTTTTTGATGGGTAAGAAAATATTTTTGAGGTATTGGATGTGTTCCTATAACAACCTGCATCTTGTATTTTTCTTCTATAAATTTCTTAAAATGTTGAATATATGGGCAAGGGGGATAACCCACAACCATTCCGGTTGCGAAGTGGATTACATTTGCTCCATTTTTTTTCATTTCTTCAGGAGCGTATTCTATATTTGGGCCAGGACAACCACCGCAGGAAGTGTATCCAACAATTTCAACCTCTTTACCTTGATAAATGCTGAACGCTCCAACTCTCTCTCTTAGTGATCTGAAACATTTTCCACCTGCACAGTTTTTATACCTATCACAAATAATGATTCCAATTTTAACCTTTTCTTCCATTTTTTCTCCTCTTTAATTTTTAAAGATGAAAGTATTTATACTATTTTACCTATTGCAAATCCTGTATGCACAGCATCTATTATTTTATTGGGTTTTAGAGCATCTCCAATTAAATAGGTTTCATATTTTGTTTTTGTTTTTTCATACAGATTATGGTCGGAAACTCCCCCAAAAGAGACAACAAAATAATCCATTTCAATACTATTCCCTTCTCCGAAGATTACAAAGTTTTCAGTGATTTCTTTTATTGGTGAGTTTACAAAGTATTTTACATTTCCTTCAGAGAGTTCTTTCAACAAATAATTTTTACTTATTTTCTCCATTCCACCTGCGATTTCTGAGAGCATTTCAAGAATAGTTACATCATTACCTTTTGAAGCAAGATAAAGTGCTGTTTCACAACCTACCAGTCCCCCTCCACCAACGATCACTTTTTTATTCGTAATTTTAATTGTACCATTCAGGATTTTTTCAAAGGTGATCGAGTTTTTATTGTTTATACCTTTAATTGGCGGTATAAAAGCTCTGCTTCCGTAGGCTAAAATCACTGTATCTGGTATAAAATTGTCTATATTTTCTTCCGTTGCTTCTTTATTCAATGAAATTTGGATACCCAATTTTTTTGTCATATTTGAGTAATAGTCCAAAAGCCATTGGAGTTTTTCTTTTCCTGGTGGGAGTGTCGCAAGTTTCAGCGCTCCACCGATATGATCTTCTTTTTCCCATATATAAACTTTATGTCCCCTTTTAGCCATCATTATAGCAGCTTCCAGTCTGCAAGCTCTACACCTACGCCGAGTATGTTCTTTTGTTTGAAAGAGGTGATAGGAATTGATTAACGAGAAGACCATGTGCAGCTTCAATTTCTACACCATCAAACAAAGCCTTTTTTGCTCTTAATGCCGCTTGGGCAAATGATTCGGTAATATTATATCACTTCTTTTCTAGTAATATACAAATACAGAACAAACCTTTCCTGAGTTTAATGCAAGATTTGTTGAAATTATCTGAAAGATTATTCAATTTTTCAACATCAAATTCCCAACTTTAATTTCAAAATTGAAATTTTCAGCTTAAACTAGAAAAATTTAGATACTTTATTTTTCTGAACATGTAAAATTAGAATTTTAAAATAAATTGAATAATACATAACTCTATAATAGAAATATTTGAAAAAAATAATTAACACAATTGAATCAAAATAAAGGTTAATTCTAAAAGTGAAAGTTGACAACATTCAATATTCTGTTATGATAAAAAGATATGAAAAATATTCTTATAACAGGTGGTGCTGGTTTTATAGGAAGTTCTCTCTATAAAAAACTCGATCAAAACAGATACAATATTTTTATTATTGATAATTTTTCCAACAACTATGATGCTAAACAGAAACTTCATAATCTTGCTCTGAAAAGGAAAATCCAAAAAAATAAAAATTACAAAAACATTTTTAACATTGATATAAAGGACAGAAAAAATTTAGAAAATTTTTTTAAAGAGTATAAAATAGATCTTATTATACATCTTGCAGCACTTCCAGGTGTCCATTTTTCAAACGAAAGGATGAGAGATTACTTTGAGAATAACGTAAAAGGAAGTTTCAATGTTTTTGAAATGGCAAAAAAATATAGAATAGAAAAGATCATTTTTTCTTCATCATCATCAATCTATGGCAACAACAGAGTTCCTTTCAAAGAAAATTTTACTCCATCTCCAATATCTTTTTATGGCTTTACAAAAGTTGAAGGAGAAAATATCGCAAAATTCTTCTCTGAAAATTTTGGTATGGATTTTCTTATTTTGAGGTTGTTCACATTCTATGGACCTTCACAGAGACCAGATCTGATGTTACATAAATTTTTTTTAAACCATTATAATGGAAAAAGATCTGTTGTATTTCCAAACACTGAAAGGGATTTCACATACATTGATGATGGAGTTGAGATGATAAAAAGATCGATAGAGTATGTTGAAAACTTAAAAGGTTTGGATATTTTAAATATAGGATGTTCAAAACCGGTGAAAATAGAGGAAGTTTTGAGGATAATAAAAAAATTGATTCCAGATTTTAAATATGTTGAAGAGGAGAGAAAAAGTTTTGATATGAAAAGGACTTTTGCAGATATGAAAAAAAGTAAAAGAATTTTAGAATATGAACCAAAAACAGATATTGAAGAAGGGATAAGGAAGTTTTACCTTTGGTTTAAAGAATATTATAGATTTTGATATGGATGCTGCTAACACTTTCTTGAATGAATTGAACGAAAAACAGAAAGAGGCGGTTTTATACCTAAAATCTCCATTACTCGTTCTTGCTGGAGCAGGTTCTGGAAAAACGAGAGTTTTAACATATAAAATCTTTTATCTTCTAAAAAACGGTCTTTCAAACCCGGAAAACATATTTGCTGTAACATTCACAAACAAAGCTGCCGATGAGATGAAGGAAAGGGTTGAAAAACTTTTAGGTTTTCCAGTGAAAAATATGATGATTGGAACGTTCCATTCGATGTGTGTAAGGATAATAAAAAGGTTCAGATGGGAAAGGATGAAAAGTCCAGATTTTTCAATATACGATGTGGATGATTCCAAAAGTGTTATAAGGAACATTCTAAAAGAAAAAAAGATTCACGACCTTGAACCTAAAGGTATTTGCAGGATAATTTCATCATTGAAAAATAGGATGATTTTTCCCGAAGATCTTGACTCCGAAGATGATACATTTAAAAGAATAAAAGAGGTATATGTCCTGTATCAGGAAACTTTGAAGAGAAATGATGCTTACGATTTTGATGATCTACTTATAGAAACTATAAGGATTTTTAATGAGAATGAAATCTTTAGAAAAAAATTTTCCGAAAGAATCAAATACATCCTTGTTGACGAATATCAGGATACCAACTATGCTCAATTTTTGATTTTAAAAAGTATATATGATGGGAAAAACCATATAACCGTTGTTGGAGATGATGATCAATCTATATACGGTTTCAGAGGTGCGCAGATAAAAAATATCCTTGAATTTGAAGAGCATTTTCCAGAAACAAAAATAGTGAAACTCGAACAGAACTATCGTTCTACCAGAAATATTCTAAATATAGCGAACAGAGTTATAAAGAATAATTTAAAAAGGAAAGAGAAAGTTTTATGGTCCTCTTTTGATGATGGTGAGAATATTAGAATAGTTAAATGCAAAGATGAAAGGGATGAAGCAATTTTTGTTGTTGATAAAATAATAGAGATGAAAAATAGACAGGGTAAAAGGTTGAAAGATTTTGCTATACTTTATAGAACCAATGCGCAGTCAAG
Organism: candidate division TA06 bacterium 32_111; assembly: GCA_001508335.1. Classification (GTDB taxonomy): domain Bacteria; phylum Hydrothermota; class 32-111; order 32-111; family 32-111; genus 32-111. The sequence continues at coordinate 94,121 of LGFX01000002.1, read as the reverse complement.
GCCTTTTGAGGAGATTTTAAGGAAAAACAATATAAGGTATACCCTGATAGGGAACATAAAATTTTTTGAAAGAAAAGAGATAAAGGATCTTCTTTCATATCTTTCATTTACTGTGAACAGGAATGATGAGATCTCTTTAAAAAGAATAATAAATTTTCCAAAAAGGGGAATAGGTGATGTTACCTTAAAATCAATAACACTTTTTGCAAAGGCAAAAGACCTTTCAGTTTGGGAGTGTTTGAAAAATTTTGAAGAAAATTTCCCTGAAAAAAAAAGGGTTAAAAATGGAGTGAAGGAGGTTGTTGACATTATTGAAAATATTGAAAAAAATAGGGATAATGTTTATAATGCTCTGGAATTTTTAGTGGATTCTATTGATTTTGAAAATCTTTTCGACAAAATGTTAAAGGATGAAAAATATTCAAGACTTGAAAACATTCAGGAGTTGTTAAACTCTGCAAAGGAGTTTGTTCTGAAGAATGAGGATAGATCTATATCAGCCTACCTTGATATGATATCCCTTTACACCGATATAGATGATTACAAAGACGATGATTCCCTTCTTTTAATGACCGTCCATAATGCTAAAGGACTCGAGTTTGAAAACGTTTTCGTAACTGGGCTTGAGGATGGTCTTTTCCCTCATAGAAACTCTTTTGAAGAAGACTCCAACTGTGAGGAGGAGAGAAGACTTTTATATGTTGCTTTAACGAGAGCGAAGAAAAATCTCTTTTTAACTTATACTGTTGAAAGGTTCTATTATCAAGAATCATCTTTTAGGATACCTTCAAGGTTTCTGAAAGAGATAGGTTTTGAGAATAGAATCGTTGACTATTTCGATCGAACAAAAAGTCTCTCTACAAAAAAATATGATTTTGAAAAGAAAAGGGAATCAGATAAGGGCAAATTTAAAATAAATGAGAGAGTTGTTCATCCTATTTTTGGAGAAGGTATAATAAAAGGCAAAAAGGGTTCTGGAGAGGATGAGATACTTATAATACAATTTTTGAATGGTGATGTTAAAAAGATTTTTGCAGAGTATGCAAATTTAACAAGGAAGTGAAATGGATAAAAAACTTTTAGAGGAAATTGCGAAACATTCTTTCATAGAATTGGAAGAGGAAGAAAAATCAAAATTTCTTGAACAGATAAACGATATTTTTGTCGATATTGAAAAGATTCTAAAAAAAGTCGATCCTAAAAATGTAAAGGATGGAGAATACTACAAAAGGTACCTATCTATTTTCAACTCGGATGATCCGGAAAGACTTTTCACAACCGAGGATATGCTCATGAACTCAAAAAGAGTTAAAAATAATTTTATAGTTCTACCAAAGATAATTAAGGAGAAAGAATGAATATTGAAGATTTGAGAGAATCTTTTTTAGGTGGAAAAGTTTCCCCTGTTGATATAGTTGACTCTTTATACAAAAAGATCGATGAGGATGACTTAAACGATTTTATAACTCTGTCAAAAAATATTGCCTACGAGCAGGCATACCTTTCGGAGAAAAGGTATAAAAAAGGTGATATTCTTTCGGAAACAGATGGTATACCTTTTTCCCTTAAAGATAATTTTTCTGTAAAGGGGTTGAGGATGACCTGTGGATCGAAGATCCTATCAGATTTTATAAGTCCATACGATTCAACTGTATATGAGAGATTAAAAAGATCTGGCGCAATACTTATAGGAAAGAATAATCTTGATGAGTTCGCTATGGGGTCTTCGAACGAGACATCATTTTTCGGTGTTGTTAAAAATCCACATAACAGAGAATACGTTCCAGGTGGTTCAAGTGGAGGGAGTGCAGTTTCCGTTGCTTCAAAACATTCTACATTTTCAATAGGATCAGATACTGGTGGTTCTGTTAGGCAACCCGCATCCTTCTGCGGTGTTGTAGGATTCAAACCGACTTATGGTAAGATTTCGAGGTATGGTCTTGTCGCTTTTTCCTCATCACTCGACACTGTTGGAATAATGACCTTGAATGTTTCGGATTGTAAAAAAGTTTTCAATACTGTAAGGGGGAATGATAAACATGATAGCACGATGGATGATCACATAAACGAAAAAAGGGATCTGAAAAAGATCTGTTTTGTGAAAGATATCCCACACGCTGATTTAAAAGTTATAAAAAAATATGAGGAAATCTGTTCTAAACTTGAAAGGATGGGTTTTTCTTTACAACCTATTAACTTAGATTTTATAGATCTGTCTATGGCAGCATACAAGATCCAAACCATGTGTGAAGCTTCATCCAACCTTGCAAGGTACGATGGTATAAAGTATGGTTTACAAAAATTTTCAGGAGATAACCTTTTCGATATTTATTCAAAGGTTAGAGGTGAAGGGTTTGGTAAAGAGGTTAAAAGAAGGATAATGACTGGAACATACCTTTTGATGTATGAAAATGGTAGGTACTATGATTTATCTTTTAAATTGAGAGATTACATATCAAACAGTGTTGATAGTATATTCGAAAATTTTGATATGATGGTTCTACCAACATCATTATTTTTACCCTTTAAAATAGGCGAAAGAGTTGATGATCCGGTTATGATGCATCTTTCAGATTCTCTAACGGCATTTGCAAACCTCGCAAATGTCCCTGCTATCAGTATAAATGGAGGGTATTACGAAAAACTACCTGTTGGTGTGCAGTTTGTAGGAAAGAGAAACGATGATGATAACCTTTTGGATTGGGTTAAAATTATTGAAGAGGAGATAAAAAAGGATGGATGAATACATTGTAACGATAGGTGTTGAAACTCACATTCAGATAAAAACTAAAAGTAAAATTTTTTGTAAGTGTTCTACTGAATTTACTGAGGAACCAAACAGAAATGTCTGCCCTATCTGTATGGGTTTGCCAGGTGTTATGCCAACACTGAATTTTGAAGTTGTTCCTCTCGCTATAAAAACTGCTCTCGCTTTGAACTGCAACATAAATAGAATTTCAGGTTTTGCAAGGAAAAATTATTTCTATCCTGATCTTCCCAAAGGTTATCAGATAACACAACACGAATTTCCACTTGCAACTTCAGGTTATATGCAACTAAGATCAGGAAAAAAGATAAGAATAAAAAGGATACATCTTGAAGAGGATACTGGAAAGATGATACATGATCAGGACCAAAACAGTTTGCTTGATTTTAACAGGGCTGGAGTTCCTTTGATGGAGATAGTTACTGAACCTGATTTCAACTCGGAGAAAGAGGTTATAGAGTATCTTGAAAATTTACAGAGGATAGTTAGATATCTCGATGTTTCAACTGCAAATATGGAGTTTGGAGAGTTAAGGGGAGAGCCCAACATCTCTTTAAGAAAAAAAGATGACCAAAAACTTGGAACAAAAACTGAAATAAAAAATCTTAACTCCTTTAAATCTATTGAAAAAGGAATAATACTTGAAATAGAAAGACAGAAAGAACTTTTGTCCAAAGGTGAAAGAATAATTTCTGTAACGATGCTTTTCGATGAAAGGAAACAGGAATTGAGACCTATGAGAAAGAAGGAGAGTGTTTCGGAATACAGGTATTTCCCTGAGCCTGATCTTCCAGATCTTCTTCTTTCGGAAAATTTTATAGAAGAAATTAAAAAGAGTATGGTTGAATTACCTTCTCAGAAATTGGAAAGATTACAGAAGGATTATGGGTTGAGTTTTGAAGAAGGTGAGATCATAACATCCAATAGGGATTTCGCTGATTTTTTTGAGAAGAGTGTTGATGGAGTTAAAAATTTAAAAAAGGTTACCAAATTTTTCATCAGAGAGATTCCCGCCATTTTGAATGAGAAAAAAATAGGAGTGAAAGATTTAAAATTCAACCATAAAGATTTAAACAAACTTTTAAAGATGATAGATGAAGAAAAGGTTAACCTGAACTTTGCTCAGGATATTTTGAAAAAAATGTCTTTGACAGGGAATGACCCTGACGATATAATTAAATGTGATGGGGGAAATATCTCTTTGAACGAAAAGGATGTTGAAAATATGATAATAGAAGTAATTAAAGAGAACAGTAAGGAAGTTGAAAGGTATAAAAATGGGGAGGATAAACTTTTTGGTTTTCTTGTTGGGCAGTGTATGAAGAAGGCTAAAAATAGAGCAAATCCTAAGTTAATAAATGAAATGTTAAAAGAAATTTTAAAAAGATAGGAGGAAGGATGTCAATTATTGAGGAAATTAGAGCAAGAGAGATAATAGATTCGAGAGGAAATCCAACTATAGAGGTTGATGTCGTTTGTGAAAGTGGAAGTGTTGGTAGGTTTGCAGTTCCATCTGGAGCTTCAACCGGTGAAAGGGAAGCACTTGAACTTAGAGATAACGATAAGAAGAGATTTTTAGGTAAGGGAGTTTTAACTGCAGTAAAAAATGTCAACGAAATCATCTCCTTAGAACTTGTTGGATATGATGCTTTCGATCAGATCGGTATAGATAAAAAATTGATAGAACTTGATGGTACGGAAAACAAATCGAAACTCGGTGCTAACGCAATATTGGGAGTTTCCGTTGCGGTTGCAAAGGCTATGGCTTCTGAACTTCAGATACCTCTTTACAAATATATCGGTGGTTTCTATTCACACATTCTACCTGTTCCAATGTCAAATGTTATAAATGGTGGCTCACACGCTGATAACAATTTGGATATTCAGGAGTACATGATAGTACCTGTAAATGCAAAAACCTTTTCGGATGCTATAAGGATGAACTGTGAAGTTTTTGGTACCTTGAAAAAAATTTTAAAGGAGAACAGATATTTTACTGGAGTTGGTGATGAGGGTGGTTTCGCTCCAACTTTAAAAAACAATGAGGAAGGTTTGGAAATTTTGGTGGATGCTATTTCTAAGGCAGGATATCAACCAGGGAAGGATATCTACATTGCTCTTGATTGTGCAGCGAGCAGTTTTTATGAAGATGGAAAATACAGGTTTGAAAATCAACTTGTTGAAAGTGGTTACATGATAGATGTTTATGAAAAATGGGTAGAAAAGTATCCAATAATATCAATAGAGGACGGATTGGGTGAAAACGATTGGAACGGATGGAAAAAAATGTATGAAAGGTTAAGTAAAAAGATACAGATAGTTGGGGATGATATTTTCGTTACGAATCCAAAACTTATAAAAAAAGGTATTGAAGAAAAAATTGCTAACTCTGTTCTTATAAAACTCAACCAGATAGGCACGTTAACAGAAACAGTGGAAGCGATAAGGATGGCCCAGAAAGCTGGCTGGACTTCTGTTGTCTCCCATAGATCTGGAGAAACTGAAGATGTAACAATAGTTGATCTCGCTGTTGGAATGAATACTGGATTTATAAAAACAGGATCTCTTTCCAGAAGTGAAAGAATAGCAAAATATAATCAACTTATAAGAATAGAAGAGTTTGATGAAAATACAAAATTTTTGGGATTAGAATCCTTTTACAATTTAAAAAAGTGAATGCTTAGAAGAAAAAAAAATAAAAATCTTGTAAAATTTTTTTTTGCTCTTTTTGTTATATCTTTTTTATTCTTATTTTTTCAACCAAAGATGGGGCTTATATATCTTATGAAAGCAAAATTTGATGAAAAAAATCTTCAATACAGGTTAAAAAAAATAAAAGTTGAGAATATTCTTTTGAGAAGGAAAACATACCTTTTAAAAAATGATAAAAATTTTATTGAAAAGATGATTAGAGAGAATCTTAATATGATAGGTAGTGGAGAAAAAATTTTAAAGTAGGTTATGGATAAAAAAGCCTGGATTTTATCTGTTGATATGGGATACGGTCATCAGAGAGCTGCATACCCTTTGAAGGATATTGCTGAGGAAAAAATTCTAACAGCGAATGTTGATTATGTTACAAACAGGAAAGAAAAGTTGTTGTGGAGAGCATCACAATCAGGATATGAGGCTGTTTCGAGAGCGAAAAATATACCACTAATAGGGGAATCCATCTTCAACCTTTATGATAAACTACAATCTATCTCTCCTTTCTATCCTTTTAACCTACTTGAAAAACCAAACGGTAATGTTTACTTTTTAAAAGCGCTTGTTAATATGGGTTTGTGTAAAGAGTTGCTTGAACATGTTAAAGAAAAAGATATACCGATAATTACAACACATTTTATTCCATCCCTTGCAGCCGATTATAATGGTTTTGAAAATATTTTTTCAATAATTACTGACACTGATATTAACAGGGTATGGGTTTCAGACGATCCCAAAAAATCGAAGATAAAATTTTTAACACCTACAAGACACGCTTCTATGAGACTTTTGAAATATGGAGTTGAGAGTTGTAACATATTCATAACAGGTTTTCCTTTACCAAAAGAAAACATAGGAGAAAATCAGGAGATAATAAAAAAAGACCTTTTGAAAAGGATAAGGAAACTTGATCCTAAAGAAAGATTTATTAATGTTTATAAGGATGTTATAGAAAAATATCTTGGAGAGTTACCCTCAAAAGTTTCAAGACCTTTAACATTATGCTATATGGTTGGTGGTGCAGGTGCTCAGAAGGATATAGGTATAAAGGTTGTAAAATCGTTAAAAGAAAAAATAGAGAAAGGGGAAATAAAGTTGATTCTTGTTGCTGGAATCAGGGAGGATGTTAAAAATTATTTTGAGTTTGAACTTGAAAAGATATCTCTGAATGGGAATGAGAATGTAAAGGTTATCTATGAAAATTCAAAAATGTTATATTTTGAAAATTTTAACAGAGAGTTGAGGGATGTTGATATATTGTGGACAAAACCTTCGGAGATGTCATTCTATACAGCTTTAGGTTTGCCTATAATAATAGCTCCACCTGTTGGGGCACATGAGTTTTTCAACCAGAGATGGTTGACTCACATAGGTTCAGGTTTCGCACAGGATGAACCTGAGTATGTTAAAGATTGGTTATTTTATGTTCTTGAAAGTGGAAGGTATGCTGAAGCCGCATGGGATGGTTACATGAGAGCACCAACTATGGGAACTTACAGAATAGAGAAAATAATTAAAGATGGAGTAATAGATATCTGCGAAGGTGATTTTACTGACTTAAGGTAAGATTTATGTTGACTGAAAGGGTAAAAATAAATATAATAAGCATCTTCAAAGGGCGGATAGCTCAGCTGGTGAGAGCGCCTGCCTTACAAGCAGGAGGTCACAGGTTCGAATCCTGTTTCGCCCAAATTCTTTTAACTACGCTTATCTTCTTTTTAACTTTAAATATATCTTCAAAAGAGTTAAATATTTCCTTCACAACAAAGATACCTTTTGGTTATTGGTCATACTATCTTAAGAATAGTAACGGTATAAAAGTTGATTATCAGATTTTAAAAATGAAAAATTTTTCATTTTTAGCGACTGGAGAAATCTGTTCTTATAAAACGTATAGGGAAACCTACCGCTTGAATCTTATAAATTTCGGAACAGGATACAATCTTTCTCTTATTGAAAAGAATAATTACAGAATATCCTTTCAAACCGATATTGGTCTTTCTTATATTGAAAAGAGAGATTACGATAATATTGAAAGAGGTTTTTGTGAATTTCTTTCACCATATTTAAAATTCAATTATAAGTTTTTTGAAACTTTTTTTGGAATCTCTCTTGGATATTCAAAGGAGAAACTTTTTGATGGAAAAGATAATTTTATTTTCAATCTTGACATTATCTTTACTGATTTTTAACTGTGGTCTTGATTACCACATCATAAAGACCACTGGTGGAACTTTCCTCAACGATCCTGAATATTCCATTAGATATTATTCCGATAAAAATAATAACTTATCAACAATTCAGTTTACAGGAGATACTATAATAGAAGGGATAGAATATAAAAGGTATAAATTCGATTATGAAGAGAATCTTTTTTACCACCTTTTTGATTTTGAGTATCAGAGGATCATTTTTGAGGGTTATCCTTTTGAAATTCCATTCTTTCCAACTTACCTTATAAAAGATCAAAAAATATATGAGAACTATGAGAACAATAATTTTAAATACTTTTATTCCTGTTTTGTGGATTCTGTAAAAACATTACACTTGGAAGGTAAAGATTATACTTCCTCATATTTTGTTACTATAAAAATCAATTTAATTTTTGATCAAAAAGATACAACAGTTTACGAAAAGTATATTTTGAATTTTGAAGATGGGATAGTAGGATTTTTTAAAAACGGAGAATATTTTTATCTTGATTCGATAGTATATTAAAAGAATTTTTCAAGATACCTACATATCCTTTCAAGATGTTCCCTGTCGATATCATCGAAAGCGTTTATTCTGTGAGAATCTATATCAAGTTCTCCAACGATATTACCATTTTTAAAGATTGGAACAACTATTTCAGACTTTACTTTTGGAGAACAGGAAAGATAATTCTTCTCTTGTGAAACATCTTTCACTATGAAAGTAATTTTTTTCTCAGCAGCCTGTCCACATATTCCTTCACCAAAATTTATCTTTGTATGAACCGTTGGCTCTCCGTTGAAATCGGAAAGAACAAGTTTTCCCTCTTTTACAAGGTAAAATCCAACCCAGTCATAATGTTCAAAACTCTCTTTTAAAATATTAACAACATTTCTCAATATATCCTTTCTATCAGTATAATCGGAATTTTTAATTTTTTCAAAAACTTCTTCAAAAATCTTTTCTTTTTCCATGAACACCCCTTTTTGAACATTTTATGAAAAATATCAAAAATATCAAGAAAAAAGTTATCCACATTATTGTAAAAAATTTCCTTTGCATATGTTGCAAAATTTTGAACTTTTTCCTCAATCCCTTTATTTAAAAGAGGTAAAACTTAAAAAAAAAATAAAAAGTTATAAACAAATATATACTTATAAAAAAATGTTAAAAATGTTTTTAACCTATTGACTTTGTGGATAAAATGTGTATAAATATATACAAGTATGTATAAAAACATAAAAAAACACAAAAAGAGGGATATATGGCAGTTATTCCATCACAGATAGATGAAAATAAACTTTATACTGTTTCAGAGGTTGCCGAGATATTGAATGTTACAGAACAGACTGTTAGAAAACATTTGAAAGTAAAACTTTTAAAAGGAAAGAAGATTGGAAAGAAATGGTATATTGAAGGCAGGGAAATAAAAAAATTTATTGAAGGATAAAAAGGTGGTATTATGGCTTTTAAAAAAAGAAAAAAAACTTATCTTGGCCTTGATATTGGAAGTTCATTCATAAAATACTCAATCGTTGATCTTTCATCAGGGGAACCTGTTTTGAAAGATTTTGGATTTTCCGAACTTTCAGATATCGCGATCGCCGATGGTGAGATCATGGACAGGTTACAACTAGTTGATACAGTTAAAAATCTTTTAGTCTCAAGGGATGTTAAAGAGAAGGATGTCTCATGTGCTCTTATAGGAAGGGGAGTTATAGTAAAGAAATTGAAGATGGACCAGATGAAGGACAACGAACTTTCAATAATGGTGAGACAGGAAGCTGAAACTAATATTCCTTATAGTATAGAAGATGTTCAACTCGATTATAAAGTTTTGGGACCTTCCGAGGAACAGGGTAAGATAGATGTATTACTTGTGGCAGCAAAAAAGGAGATTCTCCTTCCATTTATTACTCTTATAAAAGATATGGAGTTGTATCCAACAGTTATCGATGTTCCCGCTTTTACAATCCAAAACTGTTTTGAAGCAAATTATGAACCTGTTCCCAACGAAATGGTAACACTCGTTCATATCGGATATGAGAACACTATATTGAGTTTCATCGAGGGGACGAATAACCTTTTTACAAGGGATATTACAACAGCAATAAAATCTTTACTTCAAAAGATACCAGGAATAACAAAGGAACAGTTGGACAAAGTTTTCAAAGGTGAAATTTTAAACGAGATACCTGAGGAAAAGATAAGAGAAGGGCTTGAAATGTTTTATGATGAAATATGTACACATATTGAAAGAGCTATACCTTTTACAAATAGAGAAAAAATGGAAAAGATATACCTATCAGGTGGTGGAGCAAATGGCCCTGCGATTTTAGATTATTTTAAAAATAGGTTTGAGATAAATGTTGAAAAACTTGATCCTTTCAAAAACATTAAAATTAAAGAAGGACTTTTGACTCTCGAAGAATTGGAAAAAATTTCACCATTACTTGTTCCTTCAATAGGTTTGAGTTTAAGAAATCCATAAAAGAGAGGTAAAGATGATAGAGATAAATTTACTTCCAGAAGAAGAGAGAAAGCGAAAAAAGAGTGAGGGAGGTATACCAAAATTAGGTTTTAAGATTCCAACCAACCTCGGATTTTTCGTTTCGATAGGTGTTGCTGTTTTTCTCTTTATATTAATATTTATAATCCACTTCTCACAGGTCGGACAGATAAACAAATTAAAAAAGAAGATAAGTGAAAAAGAGAGTGAACTCAAAAAACTGCAGGAAGAGGTTAAAAAAGTAGAGAAGATGAAAGAAAAAGAGAATGAGATAAATACAAAGATAGAAACTATAAAAAATCTTATATCTGGAAAGTTTGCATATGCTCAACTTCTTGATAAGATAAACCAACTTCTTCCAGAGTATGTTTGGCTTGAAGAGTTAACTGTAAAAGATAACAGATTGATTTTAAAAGGCAAAACATTTTCGAACCTTATGATAACTGATCTTTTAACGAATATGAAAAAAGAGAAGGAATATTTTGATAATTTTGTATTAAAGGATATAGTTAACAAACCAGAGGGTGGCTACGATATAATCTCTTTTGAAATAAATTGTACCTACAAAAAATAGGGGTGACAGATGGAAAAAAATAATTTATTAAAAACAATTATAACTTTGGTTATTCTTATAGCGATCCTCTTTCTGTACTGGAAATTCGACTATTCGAAAAATGCAAAAAATATCACTCAACTGAAAGCTGAAAATGATAAACTCAACACCCAGGTTAATGAAGCGAGAAAGGTTGCAGCAAGTTTCAAGGAATTCTCAAAAAGACTAAAAGTACTTGAAAACCAGTTAAGGATTGCAAATAAAATGTTGCCGGATTCACAACTCCTTGAAGATGCACTTGATACTCTGACGGTTTATGCGAATAAAAACAATGTTAAGATAATGAACATTAAACCTTTGAGTGTATCTGTCACTAACGATTACGCAAACCTGAATCATGAGATAACCTTGAATGCGAATTACTCATCTCTTGGACAATTTTTAACGGATATAGGAAATCAAAAAAGAATTACCAAAGTTAAAAGTATCACTATAAAACCTTTGAAAACAACCAATGAAAACCTTAACACCATTCAGGTTGTTTTAACTATGTCAACTTACTATAAAGGTTCAGGTGCCCAAACAAAAACAGGGGAAGGTAAAAATGTTAAAAAGAAAAAATAAATCAATCCTTCTTTTATCGTTAACACTTTTCATATTATTCACTTTTATATCATGTTCGAGGGGAAACCCTGTAAACTCTGCAATAGAAAAATCTTCCAAAGCGTTAACATCAAAAGGCAATACAAAAACAACAGACAATTCTGTTTCAAATTCCGATACGGAAGTTGTAGTAGAAAATCAGGAAACTGTTTCAGATTCTTTACCATACGATACTACAACAACTCTTCCCTTTGCCATTGAAACATACACTTTTAAAACAAAAAATGATCCTTTCGTTTCGATACTAGAGCAACAGAGGGAAGGAAAGATTCAAATAGATATAGAGAGTGCAATGTATTTCGGAATGATAAAAGGTAAGAATGGAAAACTCGCATTACTTAAAGATGCGTCAGGGTTAGGTTTCATCTTTTACGAAGGACAGAAAATAAAAAATGGAATACTTCTTAAAATAGAACAGGATTCAGTTATTTTTAAACTTGATGAGTATGGAATTGTTAGAAATAAAGTTATCAAATTGGTTAAAAAAACTGATACAAAGAAAAAAAAGTGAGGTAATAAATGGTTAAGAGAATCTTTATTTTGTCCTTTGTTCTTTTTCTTTCTCTCTCCGCTTTCTCTTTGGGGCTGCTTAATGAAATAGAAGTCTCTACTTCTACAGGTAAAACCCAGGTAAGATTTTCACTTGACAAGATTGCTAATTTTACAGATTTTTCTATAACTTCACCGAATATGATAGTGATAGATCTTATAGGGATAGATAATGGTTTAAATGGGGGATACTATAAAGTTAACAATGGTTCTGGAATAGTTTCTTTTGAGATCATAAAAGATTATGAAACAAACTTTTTAAGGGTTATTATAGAGACTGATGATAAGTATTCTTATTCTAAAGAATACATAGGAAATGACATCGTAGTAACACTTGATAAATTATCAAAGGCAGATATTCCATTATGGAAAGCATCCCTTACACAACCTGAAACAAAAGAACAGGTTGAAGGTGCTACAAATAAGAATTCAGATTTTTTAATCTCTCTCGATGTTGAGAATGCTGATGTTGTAACACTTTTGAGAGGAATAGCCGACTATGTTGGAGTTAACCTTGTTATTTCAAATTCCGTTGTTGGAAGGGTTACGGTACATGTAAAGGACGTTCCATGGAAGGATATATTCGATATGGTAACAAAACTTGCTGGTTTAACATATCAGGAATACCCAAATATGATAAGAGTTGGGACATACAAAGAATTTTCTTCTGAGCAGACAGCGATGCAGGATGCTTTACCACTTATAACAACAGTGTACAGGTTGGAATTTGCGAACCCTAAAGTTTTACAGAACGCTTTAAAACCAGTTCTTTCAAAAAGAGGGTTAATAACTATAGATGAGAGAACAAACTCTATAATAGTTAAAGATATTCAGGATGTTCAAAACAGAATACAGAAAATAATTGAGGATCTTGATAAGAAAAATCTACAGGTTGAAATAGTTGTAAAGGTTGTTGAGATCCAGTTAAACAACTCAAAAGAACTTGGAATATCATGGACTTTAAATAACGTTGGTATAAATCAGGTTTCCATTGGTGGAGGCATACAAGGTGTTGGTCCTTCAACTCCTACAGCTGGAACGGTTAGCATAGGAACAACAAGAGATTTCGGTCAACTGAGTGCAAGACTCGATGCTCTTGAAGTTGCCGGTAAATCTAAAACAGTTTCCAATCCAAGGATAACAACTACCAACAACACTGAAGCGAACATACTCGGTGGAAAGGAATTCTTTTTAACTACGATAAATACTGATGGAACAGTTAACTATACAAAATATACAGTTGGTACAATTTTAAATGTTGTGCCACATGTTAACTCCTCGGAGGATATAACTCTTGAAATAGAGGCTGAACTCTCAACAGTAACGGCTGATGCGGGTGGTCAACCAATAATAAACAAAACACAGGCTAAAACTGTTCAGATGGTTTCAGATGGTGAAACCGTGGTTATGGGTGGTTTCATATTACAGGAGGATCAGAGATCTGAAAGTGGAATACCAATTCTAAGAGCGATACCAATTTTGGGTAACCTATTCAAGAGAGATATATCTTCAAAGAACAATAAAGAAGTTTTGATATTCATAACACCCCATATAATAAGGGAAGTTAAATAACAAAATAAGAGGGCTTTAAAAAAAGCCCTCTTTTATTTTATATGAAAGTTTACTTGTATTTATTTTTTGTTTTGATTTTGTCCTACATTGTTGGATCTTTCCCTTCAGGTTATATATTTTATAAGTTAAAGACTGGAAAGGATGTAAGAAAAGAAGGGAAAAGAAAAAATATTGGTGCTACCAATGTTCTTATTGAAGGTGGAAAAGTTATAGGTATTCTAACATTGATATTTGACATTTCTAAAGGAGCTTTACCTGTTATTCTTGTCAGAAAATTCTGCCCTGATAATTTGATTCAAAAGGATCTTTTAACAGTTTTTTCTGGACTTGTTGCAGTATTGGGACATGTTTTTCCCATATTTTTAAATTTTAAAGGAGGAAAAGGGCTTGCAACAACTTTAGGTGCACTACTCGCAATTTTCCCAGAGATTCTAATATCCTATCTTTTTATTTTTATGTTACTAACTCCTATAATAAAAAGACCGGCACTACTCGGTTTGATACTCTTTTCAATTTTTCCCATAATTCTCTACTTGAAAGAGTATAGCGCGATATATGTTGGAATGAGTTCACTCTTTGCAATTATGTACATCTATCTCTCACTTGGGCATTTTAAAAGTATGTTGAAAGGTGAAGAGTATAAAGAAACTATGAACAGTCTCAAAAAGTTCACTTAAGAATATTATCCACCTTATTTAGTAAATCATCTATAACGAAAGGTTTTTGGAGATAGAATATTTTTTTGTTATCAACTAAAGGTGAGATCTCGGGAGAGTTAACTGATAAAGCGGAGATTATAAGGAATTTTTTGTTTTTATACTTTTCAATGATGTCTTTTGCAGAGTATTTTTCTAAAAGGAAGTCAGTTATTATAAGATCGAATTTTTCTATATCTGCATCTGTCCTTTTAAAAAAGTTTTCAACATTAGTTTCAAAAGTTACCTGGTAAATTTCTGAGAGAATATCTAAAATTAGTTCCACAATATCAGGATCATCTTCCACAAGTATAATCTTTTTCACGAAATAATTATACAATATTTTTAATAGGAATCAATCTAAAAGAATTATTGACACTTTTATATATTTTAATTATAATTAATATTTTAAAAGTTTTCTGGAGGAATTTTGAATTCTTACAGTATGTATGAGAAAGAGATAAAAGAGTTACTTGAAGATATTGCAAAAAATCCGAAATCAAAATCTTTTGTAAAACTTGCGAGTATTTATATTAAAATAGGTATGATAGATGATGCTATTTCAGTTTTAAAGGAAGGTTTAAGGTATAACTCCGATAACGTTTCAGCACTTGTACTTATGGGAAAAGCACTCAAAGAAAAAAAAGATTTTTCAAACTCATCAAAAAACTTCGAAAAGGTGATTAAACTCGATCCTCAGAACATAGTTGCACTCAACGACCTTGCGGAAATAAGAAAAAGGGAAGGAAACCTTCAGGAAGCATTGAAACTCTATGATACGATAATTTTCCTTGATCCAATGAATGAGGATGCCAAAAGGGAGATTAAAATAATTAAGGGAAAAATTGATGAAGAGAAAAGGGTTGAAGAGGAAAGGAAAAAACTTTTAAAAAAAGATGAAGAAAAAAAGGAGGATGTTGAAAAGGATGATAAAGAAGAAAAAAATGTAATCGATGATTTTATAATTCAACATTCCTCAAATGTAATAAGTTTTGATGATGAAGATAAGGAAGATAAAAAGGAAGATAAAAAGGAAGAAAAGAATGAAGAAGAAAAGAAAGTAGATGAAAAGAATCTTAAAAAAAGGGAGATAGAGGAGGAAGAAAAAAAAGAGAATAAAACTGATGAATCTGAAAAAAAACTTGATTCAAAAAAAGATGAGAAAAGAGAAGAGATTACTGAAAATAAAGGTGCTGAAATTATCGATGAAGAAAAGTTTATAAGGAGGGGTGTTGATCCTTTCTTAAAAAAAGAGGAGAAAGTTGAAGAGAAAAAAATAATCCCATACGAATTGAGCGGAACAAAAAAATACCAGTATTTTTCTGAAGAGATAGCAAACATCTATATGGAACAGAAAAAATATGAAAAAGCTTTGGAGATATATCAGATACTTCTCCGTCAAAATCCAGAGCAGGAAAGGTATGCTGAAAAGATTAGAACACTCAGGGAACTGATGATAAAAGAGGAAGTGGATGAAGAAATGTTTGCTGACAACAAAGAGGAGAGGAAAGAAAACAGGGCAGAACTTATAGAAAGGTTGAATAAAAGTTTATCTGTTGAAAATATTACAGATGAGGAGAAAAAAGATTTTGAGGAAAAGTTTGGAGATGTTGGTTCCGTTTCTGAAGATGAAGAAAAAAAGACTGATGAAAAGATAAATAAAAAAATGGAAAAAGAAGCAACTGCTGAAAAAGAGTTTAAAACTGAGGAAAAGAAAGATGTTGAAAATAGTTTAAAAGAGGAAGATGATTCAAAAGTTAAGATTGAAAAGGAACGAAAGGAAGAGAAGAGTGAAGAGAAAAAAGAAGAAAATAAAAAGGATGAAGAGAAAAAAGAAAATATTCCCTTTGACGGAAACTTTCAGGAATGGATAAAGTTCATAAATCAAAGAAAAAAGTAATGGAGGTTTAATGGCTACAACTGCAGATATAAGAAAAGGTTTTGCATTCGAATATGAAGGAAAAATCTATCTTGTGATAGATTTTCAACATGTTAAACCAGGAAAAGGGGGAGCTTTTGTTAGAACAAAGTTGAGGAATCTTGAGAATGGTAATATTGTAGATATGACTTTCGATTCTGGAAAGAGTTTGAATGAAATAAGACTTGAAAGGATCCCATTCCAATTTTTATACAAGGATGGAGAAGAGTATGTTTTTATGAACAACGAAACATACGAACAGATAAGTGTGGGGGTGGATATTTTACAGGAAAAAAAATTTTATCTGAAAGAAAATATGGATGTAACACTTCTTTTTGCTGGAGAGAGGGTTATAGATATTGATTTGCCAATATTTGTTGAACTTGAGATAGTTGAAACTGAGCCTGGTTTAAGAGGAAATACTGTCTCAGGAGGAAGCAAACCTGCCGTTTGTGATACCGGTTTAAAGGTTACAGTCCCCCTCTTTTTGAATGTTGGAGATAAAATAAGAATAGATACAAGAACTGGTGAATATGTCGAAAGGGTTCAATAAGGAGAGAATATGGAATTAAAATCCTTACTTGAAAAGATGGTTAAAGATGGAGCGTCGGATCTACATTTAAAAGCTGGAACCCCACCAATTTTAAGGATAGATGGGAAGTTACAGATTTTGAAAGAAGAACCTATGAGCCCAGATGAGTTGAAAAGCATTGCTCTGAAAATAATGACTAAAACTCAACAGGAAGAGTTTGGAGCGAAAAAGGAGTTAGATTTCGCAATAGGTGTTGCAGGTCTATCAAGATTCAGAGTTAACGTTTACCTTCAAAGGGGAAGTGTTGCTATAGCCATGAGAACGATACCTATATCAGCCAAATCTATTGATGAATTGAACCTTCCACCAGTTTTAAAAGAAATGGCTGAAAGACCAAGGGGAATGATATTAACGACTGGAACAACAGGTTCTGGAAAATCAACTACACTTGCTGCTATGATTGAATACATAAATGAAAACTATTCAAAAAACATCATCACGATAGAGGATCCTATAGAGTATCTTTTCAGGGATAAAAAATCTGTTATTTCCCAGAGAGAGGTTGGTAACGATACAAATTCATATGAAAGTGCCTTAAAACATGTTTTAAGACAGGATCCTGATATTATACTTATGGGTGAGATAAGAGATGTTAATACTATGGATGTTGCTATAAAGGCTGCTGATACCGGGCACCTCGTTCTTTCAACTTTACATACTTTAAACGCTTCTGAAACGATTAACAGAATATTGTCATTCTATCCTCCACATCAACAGCAACATATAAGGGTTTTGTTGGCGACCACTCTCGTTGGTGTTGTATCCTTAAGACTGCTTCCAAGAATAGATGGAAAGGGAAGGGTGCCTGCTACAGAGGTTATGATTAACACTCCAACAATAAAAGAGTATCTACTTGACCCAATAAAAACTCTTCTTATTCCAACCGCTATTGAAGAGGGTGCCATGTACCAGATGCACACTTTCGATCAATCGATTATGAATCTCTATAAGAGTGGAATAATCTCTTACGAGGAAGCGATTCAATCCGTAACCAATGTTGATGAGTTTAAATTGAAATTAAGAGGAATTGAATCAAGTGATACAGACTTTTTTAACACAATAAAAGGTGATTGAGGTAAATATGTCGCTTGTAAACTATGCAAAGAAAGAGATAATCTGTAAAATAGTGTACTATGGACCTGGCAGATCAGGAAAAACAACGAATCTTCAATATATATTCAGCAGGATTCCACCCGATAAAAGGGGAGAGATGACTTCACTTGCTACAGAAATGGATAGGACTCTATTTTTTGACTTTCTTCCATTCGATGTTGGAAAAATAGGAAACTTTAATGCAAAATTTCAACTCTACACGGTTCCCGGTCAGGTATACTATGATTCAACAAGAAAACTTGTTCTACAGGGTGCTGATGGAGTTGTTTTTGTAATAGACTCTCAGGCAGACAGGATGGAGGATAACATAGAGTCTTTTGAAAATTTGATAACAAACTTGAAAGAGAACAATCTTTCTATCGAAACCATTCCACTAATAATTCAGTTCAACAAAAGGGATATTCCAACAGCACTTGATATTGAAACGATAAAAACAACTTTGCAGTTAAAAAACGAATGGAAGAGTTTTGAATCGGTTGCAACCAAAGGTATAGGTGTTCTTGAAACTTTGAAAGAATCTATGTTTTTAGTTATAAAGAACCTTACAAGTAGATTTGAAAAAAATAGAAGATGAACCAGAATGAAATAAAAGAGTTTCAAGAGAATTTTACATTTTTAAATTTAAAAACGGTAAAAGAAAATTTACCGGATGATCCATTCTTAAAATCTGAGTATTCCTACGCCCTTTCTACAGGTTATCTCACAAGCAAATTTATTATAATCTATTCAAACGATAATACGGCTAACGATTTTGTGGATAAACTCTTTTTCGACCTTTCTAAAAGATATAAAGAACTGTATCTTTTTGTAATAGATATAAAACAGGTTTTTGAGTTGAAGAGGATAGATACTCTTTTAAAATTTAAAAATATTTTCCCATACGCTAATATACTTCTTATCAAAAATTTTGATGATATAGATAAACATCCTGAACTTGAAAAATTTATAGAGGATCTTTTGTTTGGTTTGAAATCTAACTCCTTTCTTCTTATAACATCATCAAAAAAGATAGATGAGATAAAAAATATAGACAGGATTAAAAACTTTTTACAGCAGTCAAAAGTATATAACTTGATAAAGGAAAGGAGAAACGGTAACAATTTTATAAATTTTGTAGATTTCATAAGTCAGGTTAAAAAAGAGGCTGGGGTAGAAGAAAAACTAGAGGAAGAGGAAAACAGGGAAGAGTTTATCGAAAAACTTTATGTTTGGGAGATGAAAGGTTTCAATGTGGAGACTCTTAAAAATATTATAAACTCAAAGGATTTAGGTTATGTAAGAAGGGAATTTGAAAAGTTTACAGATAATGTTAGAAAACTAATTGACCTACATAAGGAGTATGGTCTTTTAAATGTAAAGAAATTTAAAGAAGAATCTAAAGAGATTGAAACAATGCTATTCGATCCAGATAAAGTTGAAATTCTACGAGAAAAGATCAATCTTTTGAAAGAGAAATTGAATTATTTTTCCTTTTTTGAAAAGGAAACGAGTATTCTGATGAATATGGACAATTTTATAATAGATTCTTCCAACAGGCATGTTGTTAACAAAATTAACGAAATAATAAATGGTGTAAACATTGATAAGATAGTTCTTATAACTGGAGGCTCTGGGACCGGTAAAACACACCTGCTGAACGCCCTTTTTAACAAACTAACAGAAAAAAGGGTAATATTTATTAACAAGAATAATATACAGCAAGCATCGGACAATTTTTATGTGATGAAATTTTTAAACGAATCCGACATGGTTCTTATAGATGATCTTGATGGAATTTATGAAAAAAAAGAATTTCTTCCAGTTGTTAAAAATATACTTTCCGCAAACATTGTAAAAGTTATAACACTTCAGAGAAAATTCAGTATAGATGATAGAGAGATTCTCGATCTTTTTAACAAGTACACTTCTTTCAATATACAGCCAACAACTTTTTATATCAGAAAAAACTATTATAAAAATATTTTGCAAAAGTATGGTATTAAATTAAACGATCTGTTATTCAATTTTTTGCTCGACTATGTTTCACTTCCATTATCCGAAATTGATAGGTATTTCGTTGAATTGAAAAAATATCAGAACAACATAACTGAAGAGATTATAAAAAAGGTATTTCCAACTGGAATGGTTAAAAAAAGAGAGGTTGTTAAAAAAGGAGAATTCGATTCTTCTAAGTTGATAAAAGAATGGATCAACGATACAGATAGATTGTATGTAGAGTTTGAGGTTTGATAATGGCAATAAGAGGAAACCTTCAGGAAGCATCTTTACCTGACATAATACAGTTACTTTCACTTGGAAGGAAAACAGGTGTTTTGAGTGTATCAGACAAAAAGAACTTCGGAGACATTTTTTTCAAAGATGGTAAAATAATCTATTGCTCAATAGTCAATCGAGAAGAGAGGATCGGTAACCTTCTTTTGAAATCTAACGATATAACGAAGGAACAACTTGAAAAGGCATTAGAGTATCAGGAGGAGATAAAATCATCTAAAAGGTTGGGTGATATCCTTGTTGATATGAATTTTGTTTCGAAAGAGGTTCTTGAAGAAAGGATAAAACAGCAGATAACGGATAGTATCTTTACTCTTCTGACATGGAAGAGTGGATTTTTTAATTTTGAACCTAACATTGAACCTATAACTGAATCCATAACCGTTGAGATAGATGCTGATGATATTTTACTTGAAGAAGCAAGAAAAGTAGATGAATGGTCAATTATCGAAAAAGAGTTACCTTCAGAAAAAACAGTTCTTGTTAAAACTGGTATTAAAAAGGAAGAAGATATTGAAAACCAGTCAACAAGGTATGTTTTTTCTCTTGTTGATGGTCATAGAACATTGAAAGATATTTTTGAACACTCTAAGATAGGGAAATATGAAACAGGTAAAGAAGTTTACACGCTTTTAAAACTTGGGTATATTTATTCTGGAGAGGAGAAGAATTCAGAGATTGTTGTAGATTCTCATAACAAGATTGCAGAGCATTACAACCTTGGAATTGCATTCCTTTTAACGGAGATGTATGAGGAGGCTATAAGAGAATTCAAACATATAATTCAGTTAGACAAAACTGATGCGAAATCCTACTTTTATCTTGGTTTGATATATTTCAGAACGGGTAACTATAATGAGTCCTTAAAATATTTTGAGGAAATTTTAAAACTGGGTATAATAAATGTTTCACTTTTTAACAATATAGCTCTTACATACGAAAGGTTGGGTATGTTTGAAAGAGCCGAAGAGTTTTATGAAAGGGCTGTAAAATTGGAACCGGAGAATTCAAAAATTCTTGCCAACTATGGAATACTACTTTTCAAAGAGAATCTTTTTGCCGAGGCTGAAGAGAAATTGAGAATGGCTTTGAATATAGATAGAGGACTAAAATATGCGAAATTCTTTTTGGCTCTAATAAACTTTGAATATGGAATGGTGGACCAGGCTACAGAAATACTGTTTGAACTATCCAAAAGTGATCCATCCGTCTGGCAGTACTATTTTAATATTGGACAGATCTACCTCTCTATTGGTAAATATGAAAGTGCAGAAAACTTTTTGAAAAAAAGTGTTGAAACGTGTGGGGATGAGATTCTACCTTACAAATCTTTGGTAGACTTTTATTTCCTTGAGAAAAATTTTGAGGCAGCCGAAATAGTGCTTGAACAGATAATAAACCTTAACAGAAGTGATTTCGATGTTTTTTATAGGTTGGGTAACATAAAATACCGAAAAGGCAAAAAAGAAGAGGCTTTGAAATTTTGGGAAGAAGCCTTGAAATTACAGCCTGACAACGAGATACTTAAAAAGACTATAAAAACTGTAAAAAATGAATGAGATAGACTACAAGATCCTTGTGGATTACATAAGTCAAAAGATAGGAATAGATGGAAACCTCTATAAAGAGAGACCTTTCAAAAGAAGACTTATGGTAAGGATGAGAGCTACAGGGAAGAAAACTTTTTTGGAATATTTACAATTTTTGAAAAGTGATGGAGAGGAAATAGATAAATTAAAAGAAACCTTGACAATAAATGTCACAAGGTTTTTTAGAAATAGGGAAACTTTCGATTTTCTTGAGCGGTTTGTTTTCCCTGAAGTTATAAATAAAAAGGAAAGGATAAGGATTTTAAGTGTAGGATGTTCGACAGGTGAAGAGGTTTACTCCCTAAACATAATTATGAAGAGATTGAGTTTAAAAAGAGAATTAAACTATGAAATAGTTGGGATAGATGTTGATGAGGATGCGGTGAAAAAAGCACATATTGGAATGTATAGGGATTATTCTCTTATGGAACTTAAAGAAGAAGAGAAAAAAAAATATTTCAAAAAAATTGGAGATTACTACTATCTGGATGAGTCATTAAAGCAAAATGTATATTTTAAAATCGTAAATATAAAGGAAGAAAATATACTCTTTACTCTTGGCAAATTTGATTTTATAATATGTAGGAATGTTCTAATATATTTTTCAAAGGAGTTTCAGGAGAAAATTTTTTATGTCTTCTATGATCTTTTACTTCCTGAAGGAATACTCGTGCTTGGCAAAGTAGAGATCTTGACTGGTAACGTAAAAAAACTTTATAAGCCGATAAATGTTAAAGAGAGGGTTTTTAAAAAAAATTGATAATCAACATAAAAATAGCTGATGCTAATATCGGGTTTGAAGAGGACATTTTAAAGACAATTGGGCTTGGGTCCTGTGTTGCTTTAACTCTTTATGATAGGGAAAAAAAGATAGGTGGTATGATACATTATATGTTACCTTCAAGAACCTATTCCAATGTTATTTTCAATCCTTATAAATACTGTGATACAGGTCTACCAAACCTTATTCTGGAAATGGAACAACTTGGTGCAAAAAAGTATAGGATGGAGTCAAAACTGGTTGGTGGTGCCAACATGTTTGCTACATTTATAAAAAGTCTGGAAGATTCTATAGGGTACAGAAATGTTGAAATTGCTAGAAAAATGCTTAAAGAACTCAGGATACCTGTTGTTGCTGAGGATGTGGGAAGTGATTACAGTAGATCTGTTGAGTTTAATGTTAAAAATGGTGTCTTAAGAGTTGTTTCGGTAAAAAATGGAGAAATTTATATTTGAAAAAATTTAAAGTACTTATTGTTGATGATTCAGCTTTGATCAGGAGGATTTTAAAAGATATTATAAATTCTGATGAAGAATTTACCGTTGTTGATGAAGCGAAGGATGGACTCCAGGCAATAGATAAAATAAAGGAAGTTGATCCAGACATAATCACCTTAGATATAGAAATGCCAAAGGTAAATGGACTAATAGCATTGCAACACATCTTAAAGATAAAAAATATACCTATTTTGATTGTGAGTTCATATACCAAAACAGGTTCAAAAATTGCATTAAAGGCACTTGAACTTGGGGCGATAGATGTTGTTGAAAAACCTTCCTCTTTGGACTACAAAGATAAAAAAAATGAGATCCTGATAAAACTGAGAGCGGGCTTGAATGCTAACCTGAAGGAAGTTAGACACTCACTTCTTGAGATAGAAAAAAGTAAAAAGTTTATTAAAATAACCAGAATCGAAGCAACAAAACTTGTAGCGATAGCATCATCTACAGGTGGACCAAAATCTTTGATGGATATAATTCCCAAAATTAATGGTAACATCGATGGTGCTATTGCAATAGTTCAACATATGCCTGCAGGTTTTACAAGATCTTTTGCAGAAAGGTTGGATTCCCTTTCGCATTTGAATGTTTTTGAGTCTTATGATAACTGTAAACTTATGAATGGAGATTGCGTTATAGCTCAGGGTGGCAAGCATATGGTTTTTGATGAGAAGGGATATATAATTCATACCGATGATCCCCCATACCACTCTGTGAAACCTTCCGCGGATATAATGATGATCTCCGCTGTAAAACATTTTAAAAACAAAATCATAGGTGTTGTTCTAACAGGTATGGGCAAAGATGGAAGTGAGGGAGTTAGTATAATAAAAAAGATGAATGGGAGAAATATAGCGGAATCACAGGAGAGTGCTTTGATATATGGAATGCCTAAAGCTGCAAAAGAAACTGGAGCTGTTGATTTCGTTCTTGATAGAAAAAATATAGCGGAAAAAATAGAGGAACTTCTAAATGAAATTTAAAGAATTCAAAAAGGAAATTGAAAAAGAGATAGATATTCTTACCGCTCAGATAGATTCAAATAAGTTCGATGAAAAAACAGTTAAAGATCACATAGTAAATTTCTATAAAGAGATAGTAGAACTTAACGAGTTTTTGGTTCAGTCCAATTTAAAGTTAAGAGAACTAGCCAAAAAGATTAAAGGAAAAAAGAGTGAAAAAAGTTCTTTTGAAAAATTTGTTCAGAACATGAGGATATCGAAAGTTGATCTGACAACTTATATAGACAAGGGCTGGAATTTTTTAGTTGAAGAACAGTATGATGATGCTATTCGTGTCTTGGAAAAAGCGAGTTCTCTCGCTCCAAACGATGTTAAAACTCTCGATCTTTTAGGATGGGCTTATATAAACAAGGAGAGGTATGATGACGCTATGATAGTTTTTCAAAAAGTTCTACAAATTGATCCTGAAAACTCGATAGCGAAAAACAACCTTGGTTTTGTTTGTTTTAAAAAAGGTATCTATGGTGAAGCAATAGAACATTTAACATACGTTTTAAAACAATCAAAAGACAAGGTTGCCTTAATGTATGCAAACTTTTATCTTGGGCTTATATACATGGAAAGGGAAATGTATGATGATTCTATTAATTTTTTAAAGGAAGCCATAAAGATAGGTCCAAATTTGCTTGAAGCGTATTATTATTTGGGACTGGTTTATATACAATCTGGAATGGAAAAAAGGGGTATTAATACTTTGAAAGACCTTATCAAAAAAAATAGATTCAGTAAATGGGCTCAAAAATCAGAAATAAAATTAAAAGAGATTCTGGGGGAAAAATATGAAAAAGAAAATTGATCTTTCATCTCTTTTCAGTAGCGGTAAAGCAAAAGGTAAAAATAATAATGAAAAAGAAAAAGTCGAAAAAAGAAAGGATTTAAAAAGAAATGGAGAAAAAAAGATTGTTGAAAAAGAAGAGATAAAAGATATGAAGATTGATGAAAAAACTTTAAAAGGAGATTTTTCAAAAGAGGGAGAAAATCTTGAACGGATGGTTGAAGATAAAGATTTTTCTATAGATGAAAAGTTTTTAAAAGGAGAAGAATCTTTCGAGGAAGAAAAAGAGTATGTTTCCTTTAAGTTGAACGATGAGGAGTATGGTCTGGACTCTGACCTTGTAAGGCAGATAATTAAATATAAGGATCCTTTGGATATTGGAATAAAAAATAGAAGTTTTTTTGGAGTTTTGAATGACAAAGAAGGTTTTCTTCCACTTTTTGATCTAAGAGAAAAGTTTGGTCTGAAAGTGAACAAAAGGAGTGAAAACGGTTCTATAGTGATAATGAAACTGGATGAACTGAGGATCGGTTTTTATGTTGATAAACTTATTGGGATAGTTAAACTTAACAGTTCAGATATAAAGAGTATTCCCCCTTTTCTTCCTGAGGATAGATTGGGATACATAGAAGGAATTGGAGTTTTTAAAAATGAGAAAAGAATTATAATAATTTTGAACTACCTTTCTCTTCTATCTCAGGAAGAGATAAAAGAACTTAAAAAGATTCCAGAAATTTACAGATGATCGAACTCTTTTATTATATTATTAGTACAGTTTTTTTTATAGGAAACATTAAAGGTGGTGGGACAATAGTTTCTTTTCTTTTTCTTTTTTTATGGTTCTTTTCTATTAAAGGTGGGTTCATCTTTCTGTTCAATTTCTTCTGCACAGTTCTTTTTCTTTCGTATATTACGATATCTAACTCAAAAAAATTTATTGGTGACGATAAAAGAATAGTTGTTGATGAACTTCTCGGGGCAACCCTATCGATAATGTTTTTACCGAACAATTTTCTTGTTTACTTCATTTCGATTGTAATCTTTAGATATTTAGATATTTCAAAAATTTTTTTTCTCGATAGATTTGAAAAAATCAAAGGTCCAACTGGAATACTTCTCGATGATATAGTTGCTGGAATGTTAGCCAACCTCATAACAAATTTTATCATTTTTGTTTTATGAAAGCATCAATAATAATAGTTGGAGATGAAATTTTAAAAAACAGAGTATTAGAAGACAATTCAACCATAATTTCGAGTTTACTTTTAAGAAAAGGATATGAAATAACAGGGAAATTTATTGTTGGAGACAATTTTAAAAATATCGATAGAGTTTTACAGATGTCATTAAAAGTCTCAAATCTTATCGTTATAACAGGTGGTTTGGGACCAACAGTTGATGATATAACATTAAGGGCTGTTGGCAGATCTTTAAAAAGGAGAATTATTTTTTCTGAAGAGATATACGATAAAATCTCCAAAAAGATGAAAGCGAATTCTGAAATTCTAAAAAAACAATCACTAACTATAAATGGTTCAAAAGTGTTTGAAAATGGGGCTGGAATCGCTTTCTGCCATCTTGTTGTTTATAAAGGTATAAGAATATTTCTATTACCGGGTGTAACAAGAGAGGTAAGATGGATAACAGATAATATTCTTGATAAGGTTATTTCAAAACGGGAAGTTAAAAAAGAATACAATATTAAAATTTTTGATACTACTGAAATACAAGTATATCAGGTACTAAAAGAAAATTTTGATATAGAGACTCTTTCAAATATACATTTCTATCCAACCTTTGGTTTTATAGATTTATACTTTTCAAAAAAGGGAGTTTTAACGTTTTTGAAAAATAAATTTAAAGAGAAATGTCTACAAAGTTATGGTAAAGAGTTAAACCTTTATCTAAAAGGAGAGTTGGAGAAGAAAAATTTAACACTCTCCGTTGCAGAATCATGCACTGGAGGTTTTTTGTCAAAATACCTTACAGATATTAAGGGATCCAGTAAATTTTTTCTTGGGGGAGTAGTTGTTTACTCCAATAGTTCAAAAAATAAAATCCTGAAAATTGATAGAAGACTTTTGGAAAAGTATGGTGCTGTTTCTTCAGAAGTTGGAGAGATGATGGCAAAAAGTTGTTCTAAAATTTTCGAATCCGATATATCAGTTTCAATAACAGGTATTGCTGGTCCTTCAGGAGGGAGTATAGAAAAACCTGTTGGAACCGTTTTTATATCAACATTTTACAAAGATAGGTTAAAAAGTAAAAAATATTTGTTTAGCGGAAGTAGAGATATTATAAGACAAAAATCTGTTAATCTTTCAATTTTTTCAATTTTAAGGAGGATACAGGATGAGTAAAAGATTATTTATCGCTTTCAAAATTCCATCCGATTTAAAAAATGAACTTTTACTTGTTCAACATAAGATTAAAAACAATCTTGATTTGAAAGGTGTTAACTGGGTTAAACCTGATAATATGCATATTACTATTGCTTTTTTGGGTCAGATAGATGAAAAATCTGTTCCACAGATTGTAAACATAATGGATTCTGCTAATTTTAATCCAGTTCAGGTAAAAGGAGAAGGCTTAAAATTCTTTAATAAAAACAATTATCCAGCGATATTCTTTTATTCACTTGAAATTACAGATGAATTGAAGGATACTGTTGGAAGAATAAGGGAAACTCTTATTAAAAATGGGATAGATTTTGATAGAAAAAATTTCAACGCTCATGTAACTATAGCGAGAATAAAGGATGAATTCGAAGGTAAATTGCTTTTTAAATTTGTAAATCAAAAGAAAACTTTTTTTGAATCAAAGAGATATAGTATAAATTCTTTAGTTCTTTTTGAATCAAGATTCATTGACAATCAACCAACCTACATTTCGCTACATGAAATAAATAAGGAGGTATAGATATGGATAGTAATAAAATGAAATCGCTTGAGATGACATTAAAACAGATAGAGAAAGATTTTGGAAAAGGTTCAATAATGCGTCTTGGTGATAGGGCTATGGTTGCAGGAGATATAATTTCAACAGGTTCTATTGCTATAGACGCTGCTTTGGGAGTTGGAGGTATTCCGAGGGGAAGGATAGTTGAAATTTATGGTGCCGAATCGAGTGGTAAAACTACACTCGCTTTACAGGTTGTTGCTCAAGCACAAAAAAATGGAGGAATGGCTGCTTACATTGATGCCGAACATGCCCTCGATCCCTCTTACGCAACGAAACTTGGAGTTGATATAGATAACCTTCTCGTATCACAACCTGATACAGGTGAACAGGCTCTTGAGATAACCGAAAAACTCGTTAGCAGCGGAAGCATAGATGTTGTTGTTATCGATTCGGTTGCAGCACTTGTTCCTAAGGCTGAGATAGAAGGAGATATGGGGGATTCCCATATGGGATTACAGGCAAGACTGATGTCTCAGGCTTTGAGAAAACTTACCGCTGTTATAAATAGATCAAAGACCGCTGTTATATTTATAAATCAGGTAAGATACAAAATTGGTGTTATGTTTGGTAATCCTATGACTACACCGGGAGGACTTGCTCTAAAGTTTCATGCTTCTGTAAGGCTTGAAGTGAGAAGGATAAGTTCTATAAAAGTTGGAGATGAGGATGTGGGAAACAACATTGAGGTTAAAGTGGTAAAAAATAAAGTTGCACCACCATTTAAAAAAGCTTATGTTTCGATATATTTCGGAGAAGGGATATCAAAGTATGGAGAGTTGATCGATCTTGGGACAAGTTTAAACATAATAGAGAAAACAGGAGCATGGTTTTCTTATGGAGATATAAAATTAGGACAGGGAAAAGAGAATGTGAGGCAGTTTTTAAAGGAAAACAAGAAAGTGGCTGATGAGATAGAAACCAAAATAAGAAAAGCCTTGGGGATGATAGTTGAAGATAACAAAAATAGAGAGAGCAAAGAGAAATAGAGAGAAAGTGAATATTTTTATTGATGAAAAGTTCTACTTCTCAACCTATGACCAACTTTTGTTAAAGTTCGATCTGTTTTCTGGTAAAGAGGTGGATGAGAACTTTATTGAGAATTTAAAAAAAGAGACACGAATATATGAATCTAAAAGATACCTTTACAATATAATATCAAGAAAAAGATACACTGAGCAAAGGTTGAGAGAAAAACTTCTTATTCGAAAGGTTGATAAAGAGATCATAGAAAAATTAATCTTGGAATTTAAAAATAATGGTTTGATAGATGACCATTCCTATCTTTCAGATTATCTCGAATACCTCTCGTCTCAAAAGAGATATTCTAAAAAAGAAATAGAAAGTAAAATTTTTTCAAAGTTCAAATGGAATTTTGATAAAAATTATGTTAAAGAATTTCTTGACTCCTATAATGAAAAAGAAGTCCTACAAAAATTGTTGCAAAAAGAAAAGAATATCGATGAAAAGGTTATTCAAAGGTATTATAGAAAAGGTTTCGATTACGAGACCTTAATGGAAATATTAAAATCTTTAAAAAAGGGGGATAAATGCCATTTATAATTTTTTTAATTTTTATCCTGATAATAGGATATTTTATTGCAACAAATGCTGGATTGAAAATTAGATTTATTAGCAGAAGGAATATTATAATAATCGTTTCAGTCTTACTTGTTTTTATGATACTTATTAGTTCTATAAGAATAGTTCAGCCAGGCTATGTTGGAGTGCAGATACTTTTTGGTAATCTCAACAAAAAAGTTTTAAAGAACGGATTACATTTCGTCTTTCCTTTTGTTCAGGTAGTAATGATGGATGTTAGAACACAGGATTACACTATGTCTGTTGCCAAAGAGGAAGGAATAAGAAAGGGAGATGATGCTATAACCTCATTAACGAAAGACGGTTTAACAATATCCCTTGATATAAGTGTATGGTATAAACTCGATCCACAAAAAGCTGCTGATGTTTATCAAAACATTGGAATAAACTATGTTGAGAAGATAGTAAGACCAGCGATAAGAACTTCAATAAGAAATGCAACCGTTTTATACAATGTTTCAGAAATCTTTTCTGAAAAAAGGGAAGAGTTATCAAAAAAGATATTCGATGAACTTTATACAAACCTTTATGAAAAGGGTATAATATGTGATAAAATTTTACTTAGAAATATTGATCTTCCCATGAAAGTAAAAAACGCTATAGATGAAAAGATAGCTGCTGAACAGGAATCTCAGAAGATGGTTTATATACTTGAAAAGGAGAAGAAGGAAAAGGAGAGAAAACTTATAGAAGCGGAAGGTATTGCAAAGGCTCAGAGGAAGATATCGGAATCATTGAACAGACAGTATTTACAATGGTTTTACATACAGAATCTTAAAGAACTTTTGAATACACAGAACTCCAAGATAATTATACTTCCTTTCGATAAAAACCTCGTTCCACTTTTAAATTTAGGTGAATGATGTTGTTCTGGGTAAAAATTTTTTTCATAATTGTAATTTTTGTTGTTTCTTTAAGGTTTAAAATAAATATAGGGATATCTTTACTTATCTCCTCTCTTTTTATTGGTTTATTCTTTTATTCCGGATTCAAACAGATAAGTGATGTTTTTGTTAAGTCTATAACTTCTTATACAACGGTTAAAACTGTTATAATAATATACTCAGTTTTACTTCTTACAAATGTAATTAAAGAGAAAGGGATAAAAGTTATAACTGAAAGTTTACTTGAGATATTCAAAGATGTAAAGTATGCTATAATTTTCCCTCCCATGTTCATTGGACTTCTTCCAATGCCTGGTGGGGCTTTGGTCCCATCGGAGATAGTTAACGAACTGGGTGATAAAATAGATATGAAACCTGAAGAAAAAACTTTTGTCAACTATTGGTTCAGACATATCTGGGAATATTTCTGGCCATTGTATCCGGGATTGATATTAACTTCGAACATTTTGAGTGTTCCCATTAAAGAGGTTATGAAACACCAATTCTATTTAACTATTGTTGCATTTTTGATAGGTATATTTTTTATCAAAAAGTTGAAAAATGTTAAAGTGGAAAGAAAAATACCATTATCCAAAAGTCTACTAAACGTTTTTTTAGGTTTTTTACCTGTTCTTTTAATAGTTGTTCTGATCCTTTTTTCTAAATTTAGAGAGGAGATAATCGTATTCTCTGTTTCATTCTTTTTTCTTATAATTTTGAAGGTTGGAATCAAAAAAAAGGTTAAAATTTTTATTAAATCAATTTCATTGGATATGATTCTTTTAATAGTTGGTGTGATGGTTTTTAAAGATTTCTTTTCAAATTCTGAAGTCATAAAAAACAATTTCCTACTTTTCCAGAACTATAAGGCAACATACTATATTCTTCTAATTTTCATTCCAGTTCTTATCGGAATATTCACAGGTGTTAACCAGGCGTATGTTGGAATACTTCTTCCTATAGTTTCTACAATAATTTTAAAAGAAAATGGATCTGTAGATTTTATAAAACTAACACTTTTCTACGCTTCTGGATTTTTTGGTGTTCTAATTTCACCTGTTCATCTGTGTTTGTCTTTGACGAGAGAATATTTTAAGGCAGATTGGTCAAAGGTTTATAGGATTCTTTTCCCATCAACCTTACCTATACTTTTGATACCTCTTTTGGTTGATTTAATATTATAAAAGGAGTTTTAAAATGTTAAAAAAATTTTTACCTCTTCTTATTCTTTTGTTAATTTTTATTTCCTGTAACTCAAACAACGATTCTGCAAAAATTAAGGATGTTATTTACAGAAATGTGGATGCTATGAACAAGAAAGATGTTGAAACTTATATGGAGACAATAGATAAAGAGGATACACTCGAATACAACACAACAAGACAGATGATTGAATTCATATTTAAGAATATGGATATTGAAGTTAAGATAGATAGTTTTTCTATCATTTCATTTGCGGATGATACAGCCAGAGTTTTTGTAAGAATGTATTTTAAAACAAACGGAGAAGATGAAAAGATATCGAATATGGAACATTTTCTTCTAAAAAGGGAAAGTAACTGGTATATAAAAAGTTCAAATATACTTCAGTAACTAAATTTGACTTTTATAGCAGTTTTGTTATAATTACTACCTATGAGTAAAAAATATATATTTGGACCTGTACCATCAAGAAGGTTAGGCTATTCTCTCGGAATAGATCTTGTTGAAAGAAAATTCTGTTCCTACGATTGCATCTACTGTGAAGTTGGAAAAACCACAAATAAAATAATAGAAAGAATAGATTTTCATAATGATAAAGAGATAATTTTGCAGGTAAAAGATTTCCTAACAACTTATACTGGAAAGATAGATTGTATAACTTTCACCGGTTCCGGGGAACCTACCTTAAATATAAAGATGGGAGAAATTTTAAATGAGATAAGAAGGTTAACTGATTTACCTTTAACCCTTTTAACAAATGGTTCTTTGTTTTTCAGAGAGGATGTAAGAATCGAATCGATGGGCTTTGATATAGTTGTTCCTTCTTTGGATTCTGTTTGTGAGGAGTCTTTTTTTAAAGTTAACAAACCTCATAAAGATTTACAACTTTCCTTAATAATAGAAGGTTTGATAAAATTTTCAAAAGAGTATAAAGGTAAACTCTTCCTTGAAATTTTGCTTGTTAAAGGAATAAACGATTCAGATAGTGATCTTATAAGTTTAAGAAAGATAATAGAGAGGATGAATGTAGATAAAGTTCAGATAAACACTGTTATAAGGCCTCCATCTTACAAAGAAGCAAAACCTATTGAGGAAGAAGATAAAGAAAGGATAAAAAATCTTCTTGGAGATTTCGTTCAGATAGATTTGGCATTTTCAGCGAAAAAGGATAACCGTTCAAATATTGGAAAAGAGGAAGTTAAAGAACTCTTGAAGAGGAGACCATGTACCTTTGAACAGATATCTAACTCTTTAGGGATAGATGGCGAAAATTTGAAAAAAATTCTCGAAGATCTTGAAAAAGAATTAGATGATGGTTTAAAAATAGATAAATTTGATGGAGAATTCTATTACAAGGTTTTAGAAAATGAATGAAATTTTTATTTTCGTATTCATACTTATTTCAACAAAAATAGTAAATGAAATTTTCGTTAGGTTAAAATTACCCTCTGTAATTGGTATAATATTACTTGGAATACTTTGTGGGCCGGTTTTGAAAATAATAAGAGTTGATAACACCATAGAATTTTTTTCAGATATAAGCATCCTTTTTTTAATGTTTCTTGCCGGGCTTGAAACTGATCTTGAAAGTGTTAAAAAACAAGGGAAGGCATCCCTTGCAATAGCTCTCTCTGGAGTTTTTGTTCCATTTTTTCTTTCATTCATTTTCCTGTTTATGAAATTCAGCTTCAACTCAAGTTATATAATTGGTCTTACTCTTACTGCTACATCAGTTTCTATAACGGTTATGACACTCCTTGAGATTGGGAAACTGAACACACGAAGTGGTATTACAATTCTTGGATCTGCTGTTATGGATGATGTTATTGGAATACTTTTTATGTCAATCTCTTTTGTTTTTCTATTCCATTCAGGGAACTTTTATATAGTGATTTTGAAACTTGTGCTTTTGATGGTTTTTCTATACATACTTTATGTTTACATTATCAATAGGGCTTTTCATTTCGTTTCAAATTTTAAGTCCCATGATATGGTTTTAAGTCTTGCTGTAATACTTATGCTCTTTCTCTCATATTTTTCCGAGGAGATGGGTATAGCTGGAATAACTGGTGCATATGTTGCTGGTGTTTCAATATCAAAAACGAGATTCTCTAAAAGAGTCTTGGAAAATACTCATATCATAGTGGATACACTCTTCATCTCATTTTTCTTTTTCGTTGTAGGTGTAAAAACATCGATAAATTTGCATGATCTTAACTTTCTTTTCACATTCGTTTTGACGATTTTGGCTATTATTTCAAAGGTTATTGGATGTGGTTTAGCGAGTTATTTAAATGGTTTAACTTTGGATGAATCTTTGAAAGTTGGAGTTGGAATGATACCGAGAGGAGAGGTTGGACTCGTTATAGCATCCATTGCACTTTCAAGAGGTTTTGTTGATCAGGTTGTATACAATGGGTTTGTTATAATGATTCTTTTAACAACATTGATAACTCCTTTCTGGCTAAACTATCTTTACAGAAAATAAAAAGGAGAAAATATATGTTTTTTATGATAATTCTTTTATACAGAGATGAATTCTACGAGGATGTTTTAAACTCTCTTGTAGAAACTGGAATAAACGATTCTTTCGTTGTTGAGGGACAGACGATAAATCAAGCGGTAAACATAAATATACCCATTTTTTCTGGTCTAAAGTATAAACTGAACGATAAAGATAAATACTCCAAAATAATTTTTTCAACTGTTGATAGTAAAGAACAGGTTGAAACTTTGATAAAAATTTTAAAAGACATAAAAATAGATCCGGAGAAAAACGATACTTTAAGAATCTACCTTCTTAATATTGATTCTGTTTATGGAAAATCTGAGGATTTTAAAGTTGAGTAAAAAAAATATTTTATTATTCTTTTTATTTTTACCTCTATTTGTTTTCTCATACATTTTACCTGAAAATTATGATTCAGAGTATATAGTTGATCAATTCTGCTCAGATTTCGATATCAACATCTTTAACGATTTTGTTAAAAAAGAAAATTTAGTTATGATTTCTGGTGGATGTTACAATGTTGAGCAACTATCTATAAAATCTTTTTTGAAACTAAAAATTCCTCTTTTTAAATCTTTGGATTTTGAACTTCAAAATTTTTACTACGATGATTTCGAATTTCACAGTAAAATATTTGAATATGGTTTAACATACAGATTTAAGGATTTTTTTGGTTTAGGATTTTTAGCAAATCCGACATTCTATAAAAAGGACTCAGATTTAACATTCCATTTAGATTTCAATGGTTTCAACACGAAAAACAGAATTTCCTTTACACTCGAAAATTTTGATAACAACTATTCACATAAAAACTGGAATGAAAAATTTTTACCCTATCCTAGAATCTATGAAACTAATCCTTACATTTTTACTTTGCACTCTTCTGGAAACATCAAAGATGTTGAATTTTTAACATTTTATAGAAAAAAGTTTTTTACAAGAGAAAAACATTACATCTACGATGACTTTTTGGATTCTTTCCTCTACGATTTTACCATTGATACAAGTTACGATTATCTTTACTCTCAAATTTTTTATACCAAAGATAAAGGAGCAAACTTTTTATCGACAGGTTTTAGGTTAACTCTTATGGATTTAAGCAGTTCTTTTTTTGATTTAAACGATACAACTGAAGAAAAAGATTCCAGGATAAAACTTTCCTATTCTCTTTCTTATAGGAAGGGGGTTAACTGGATGGATCTCTTTTATGAAAAAGGTTACAGAAAGGTTGAAGGTAGATTTGAAAAAAATACGGATCTTTTCTATATTGGTTACACATTTTCAAAAAGTATTTTTAATATTAGTGGTGGAGAGGCAATATCGAATCTAACAAGGGAAGATACGGATTCCACATCATACTCTTCCTTCCAAACGAGGTTTATCTTGAGTTTAAAATTGAAACTGGGCAAGAACTCCTATCTTATTGCAAGGAAAGGTTTTGAAACTGATTACAGGGATATACAGGCAGGTGGGAGATATTTCTTCTATGATAAAGGTTATGTTCAATTCTATTCGAATTTTGATCCATTTCTAAAAAGGGATTGATATGGATAAATTTATAATAAAAGGTGGAGTAAAACTTTCAGGTGAATTGAACGCATCCGGTTCAAAGAATTCTGTTCTGCCTATAATGGTAGCAACCTTACTGACAACTGGAAGAAGTGTTATAAAAAATGTTCCCGATGTTGATGATGTGAAACATATGATAAAGGTTTTGGAGTATTTGGGAGCAAAGGTAACGTTTAAAAGAAATACTCTTTTAATAGATGTGCCTTCAAAAGTTGGATATGTTGCTCCCTACGATTTTGTTAGAAAGATGAGGGCTTCATATTATGTTATGGGCTCTTTGATAGGAAGGAAGGGAAAAGTTGATGCATCTTTACCTGGAGGTTGTGCTATAGGTGAAAGGCCTATAGATCTACATTTGAAAGGTTTTAAGGAACTTGGATGTGATATAAAGTTGGAAAAAGGTTATGTAAAGGCAAGATGCAAGAAGTTGAAAGGGAAGGAGATGTTTCTGGAGGGAAGTAAAGGAACATCTGTTGGTGCAACTATAAATGTTATGATGGCCGCAGTTAAAGCTGAAGGGAAAACCATAATAAAAGGTGCAGCTGTAGAACCAGAAGTTTCAGATGTGGCGAGATTCCTTAACAGTATGGGAGCAAAGATAACGGGCATAGATTCTCCAGTTTTAACTATAGATGGTGTTGAAAAACTTTTTCCTGCTGAATACAGTGTGATTCCTGATAGGATAGAAGCAGGGACTTTACTTGTATCCGCAGCGATAACAGGTGGGGAGTTACTTTTAAAAAAATGTAACCCCGGCCATATGGATGCAGTTTTGAACAAGTTGAAGGAGATAGGGTTTAAATTATCAATAGGTGAAAATGAAATATACATCAAGTCATCGAGAATTTTGAAACCTGTAAATATAGATGTTCTACCCTATCCATTTTTTCCAACTGATATGCAGGCACAGTTTGTCTCCTTACTTTCCCTTGTTGATGGAATATCAATTGTTTCTGAAAATATTTTTGAGAAAAGGTTTATGCATGTTCCCGAACTTTTAAGGATGGGTGCGAATATTACAATAGATTCAAACAAAGCTATAATAAAAGGTGTAAAAAAACTTTTAGGTGCACCTGTTATGGCTTCAGATCTCAGGGCATCGGCTGCTCTTGTTTTAGCAGCACTCGCAGCTGAAGGGGAGAGTGAGATAAAAAGGATATATCATATAGATAGGGGATACGAATCTATAGAGAAGAAGTTAAGGAAGTTGGGTGCTAAAATTAAAAGGGTTGAAGAATGAATTCTAAAAAAACAGTTTACGTTGGGAATATACCAATCGGAGGGAAACATCCGGTTGTTATACAATCGATGACCAACACAAAAACTGAGGATTATAAAAGTACTTTAGATCAGATAAACCAATTATATGAAAGGGGTGCACAAATTGTTAGAGTTTCATACCCTGATATAAAATGTAAGGACTCTTTGAAAAAGATAGTTAAAGATTCACCATGTCCTATAATAGCGGATATACATTTTGATTATAAACTCGCAATTTCGGCAATTGATATAGGATGTGCCAAGATAAGAATAAATCCGGGAAATATCTCAAAAAGAAATCTTTCAGAAATTATAAAGGTTGCAAAGGAAAAAGATGTTCCCATAAGAATTGGTGTCAACGGTGGCTCTCTTGAAAAAGAAATTTTAAAGAAGTATAATTATCCAAGTTCTGATGCTCTTTTTGAATCAATAAAAAAATCTGTTGAATTTTTTTTAGATAAAGGATTCGATAAACTCATTTTATCGGTTAAATCTTCAGATGTTATAGAGATGATAAAAGCTAATTTAAAATTGAAAGAGTTAGATTTCCCTGTCCATCTTGGAGTAACCGAGGCTGGTGGAATTTTAAGGGGATCTATAAAGAACTCTATAGGTATTTCATACCTTCTTCTTAATGGAGTTGGCGATACTATAAGGGTATCACTTTCAGATTCACCTGTATATGAGATCGACACTGCAAAGATAATTCTCTCTTCCATTCATATGTCTTCTAATGTACCAGATGTTATAGCGTGCCCAACATGTAGCAGGACAACTTTCGATGTTGTTTCCGTTCAGAAAGAGGTTGAAAATATACTTGAAAATGTAAAGAGTAATGTTAAGGTAGCGGTTATGGGGTGTGTTGTTAATGGGCCTGGTGAAGCAAAAGATGCAGATATAGGTATAACTGGAGGAAAGGATATTGGGGTTCTTTTTAAAAAAGGTGAGATAGTTCAAAAAGGACCTATTGATAAGGTGTTGAAAAATTTTTACGAAGAGTTGAGAAAATATGGAAAATAAAATTAAAATAATTCAAAAACTTCTGAAAGAGAAAGAGATGATATTTATTGATGATCCAGAACAGGTTTTTGATCTTCTTGAAAAGGATCTATCTTTCAACTATGGTGAGTATGATGCCAATCTCTTTATCGGGAAAAGAAAAGTTTATCTTATAGTTGATTATCTTTTATATCCTGAGGTCAAAAATATTGGTAACGTTGAACTTGTAAAGGGTGATACGCTCGAATACCTTAAAAATGGAAAACTGTTTTTAAAAGAGTGGCTTGAAATTTTAAAGGGAAATGGAATCACCAGAGTTGGACTTTTAAACTCATCCTTCTCTTTGTATTTCAAGGATTTTGTTACTTTCAAGTTTATTTCCCCTTCTAAAACTTTGGGTAGTTATAAAAGTAAAAATGAGATTTCAAAGATTATAAAAATTGCCCAAAGGATGGAAAAGATTTTTGGAAAAGTTGAAGAAATGCTTAAAGTGGGGATCAAAGATGTTCACTTAAGAAATGCTGTTGATCTTTTAATATATGAGGATGGTTTTAAAAGGTATCTACCTACTTATGTTGGTTTTGATCCAAAAACAATCTATCCAACATTGAACGGTGATATTTTGAAAAATAACAGAATAGTAGTCTTGGATATTGGTATTATGAAAAGTGGTGTTGGTTTTTCCTTCTCTAAAAGTTTTCCATTTGGAAAGTTATCAAAGAATAAGGAGAAAATCCTAAATATTGCAAAAGATGGTATAGATGTCCTTCTCGCTTCACTTTTAAAAAATAACAGAATAAAGGAATGTGAGATGGGCTATAGAGAGTATTTAAAAAGTCACAAACTTGAGAAAATGTCAATTGAATACGGATTCTCCTATGTGTCATGTGCAGGAACAGGTGAAGTGAACACATTTATAACTGAAAGAACCGTTAAAAATGGAGAAATTTTTAAACTGACATCCTCAATTTTCTTACCTTCAAAATATGGTGTTAGATTTGAAAGTTTGATTATCAAAAATGGGAAAGGTTATGAAAAGATTCTATGAAATACTTTTATTTTCTTTAATATTTTTTATTTCATGTTCTCAGAACGATTATAGAAAATATATGGAAAAAGGAGAGTATGAGAAAGCTTTAAAAATTGCTGAAGAAAAATTTAAAACCAATCCTGAAAAGAAAGTTCTCGCTGATATTATCTATCTTTCAGATGAAAAGTTGTACGACACGAAGAGAGCTGTTTTACATACGAAGAGATATGAGAATATAAGAGGTGATTTTTCAGGAATAGAAAACATTGTAGGAACACTTTTCTATAATTACTCGCTATCATTTTATAAAAAAGGGGAAAACGATTCTTCAGAGTACTATTTGAAGAAGGCTGAACACTTTTCACCCGAAAATTATAAGATTTGTCTCCTTTTCGGTAAATTATATGTTAAAAGGAATGATTTTGAAAATGCTAAAAAATTTTTGTTGAAATCGATTGAATTGGAGGGAAATAATATTGAATCTTATAAGTTTCTTGGGAACATCGAATTTTTACAGGGCAATTTTGAAAAAGCAAAAAATTATTATGAGAAAGGGATTTCAGTTGATTCTTCCGACTGTCAACTTTTGATGAATTATGCTGAACTTAACATGAAAACAAAAAATGAAAAGAATGGTATTGAAATTATAAAAAAAGTAATTTCAATCGATTCAACATATTTTGATGCTTACGATAGACTTGTTAAATATTATTATAAGGTTGGACTGACCGATTCGATCTTCAAGTATCTGAATCTTTATGAAAATATTGCGAAAAGAAAAACTAAAGAGAAATGAGAAAGGAGTCCAAATGATAAAGAGGGATGAAGCTTTAGAACTTGTAAAAAAGAATGTTGATAATGTTAACCTTATAAAACATATGCTCGCTTGTGAATCATGTATGAGAGGTTTGGCAAAACATTTTAACCAGAACGAAGAGGAATGGGCTCTCGCTGGACTTTTACATGATCTCGATTATAGGGAAACAGCGAAAGAACCCCAAAAACATGGGTATATAACTCTGGAAATTTTAAAAGGGTGTGATGTTACTGAAGATATTCTTGATGCTATTCTCGCTCATCCCGGT
Source organism: candidate division TA06 bacterium 32_111 (assembly GCA_001508335.1). Lineage (GTDB taxonomy): Bacteria > Hydrothermota > 32-111 > 32-111 > 32-111 > 32-111. The sequence continues at coordinate 54,254 of LGFX01000002.1, read as the reverse complement.
CATAAGGAAAGAAAAAAACTTATTGAAAAAGTTTTGTACTCAGTTGATCCTCTTACTGGGCTAATAGTTGCTGCCACTTTGATGCATCCTGAGAAAAAGATAGAAAAAATCGATTTAGATTTTATTTTAAGAAGATTTAAAGAAAAAAGGTTCGCAGCTGGTGCCAACAGAGAACAGATACAGATGATTGAGGAAACAGGTTTAAAACTTGAAGATTTCATTCAAATATGTCTCGATTCTATGAAATCAATAGCAGGAGATTTAGGCTTATGAAGGTTTTACAAACTTACAGTTTACCTTTTGACACAAAAAGGTATCTTAACGAAAATGGAATCGAAGTTGATATCTTTGAAACTGGCATTTCCTATGAAGAAATTCTTCAAATAGTTGAAAAGTATGATGGGATAATATCCCTTTTGAGCAACAGGATAGATAGGAATATTTTAGAAAAAGGTAAGAACTTGAAAGTTGTAGCCAACTACGCTGTTGGATATGATAACATTGATACTTCTTATGCAAAAGAAAAAAATATTTTTGTAACAAACACTCCCGATGTTCTAACGGAAGCAACCGCAGATGTAGCTTTCGCTTTACTCCTTTCTGTAACAAGGAGAATTGTTGAAAGTGATGAGTTTGTTAGAAAAGGTGAGTTTAAAGGATGGAAACCAGATCTTCTTCTTGGAAAAGATCTTTTTGGAAAAACTTTAGGAATATATGGATTTGGAAGAATTGGAAAGGCTGTTGCAAGAAGAGCGAAAGGTTTCGGGATGGATATTATCTTTACCGATGAAAATGTAAAAGATGAAACTTTAGCAAGAAAGGTAGATTTTGAAAAACTTATAAAACAATCTGATTTCATATCAATTAACGCTCCTTTGAATGAAACCACTCTCTACAGGTTCGATATTGAAGTCTTTAAAAAGATGAAAAAAAATGTTATTATAATAAATACAGCGAGAGGAAAGATAATCAAGGAAAAAGATCTTGTTTATGCTTTAAAAAACAATATCATATCAGGTGCAGGGCTTGATGTTTATGAGAATGAACCTCTTATAGAAGAAGAACTACTTAAAATGAAGAATGTTGTTTTGCTTCCTCACATAGGAAGTGCAACTGAAGAAACAAGAGAAAAGATGGCAAAGATATGTGTTAGATCTGTAGTTGAGGTTCTTATTGAAAAAAGGAGACCTGAAAAATGCGTAAATTTTTGATTCTCTTTTTTATCATTCTTTTCATTCAAAATGTTTTTTCCGATCCCTTCTTTTCAAAAGATAAGATAGATCATCTCTTCACAACTTTCGCTATAACGGCATCAACATCTCTCTTTGTTAAAAGTTTAGTTAAAGATAAAGATGAAACGCTGAATTTAACATTTTCTGTAAGTATTCCGGTTCTCTTTTCGTTTGGAAAAGAGGTTTATGATAATTTTACTGATGGAACTGTTTCTTATAAGGATCTTATATACGATTTTATGGGTATAGGTTTAGGGTATGCGATAGTGAGGTTAAGATGAAACTATTTAAAAAGAAAAAAGATAGTAAACTTTTGAAAGTAAAATTATCTCCTGCGGAGATGTTTTATACTAATGCACTCTCTATAGAGGCACTTGTGAATGTTCTTGAAAGTAAGAATATTTTAAAGAAAGAGGAAGTCTTAAATGAGATAAAAAGGTTGGGAAAGGAAAGAAAAGATAAAATGGAGGAATTAAATGAAGATATCAGAAAGAGTAAATAGTATGCAGGAATCACCAATAAGAAAACTTTTATCATATTCAGATGATGCTAAAAGTAGAGGGATAAAGGTGTATCATCTTAATATTGGACAGCCTGATATTCCAACACCAAACTATATTTATGATGCGATAAAAAACTATTCTGAACGTGTTCTCGCTTATGGACCTTCGCAGGGATTAAAGGTCGCAAGAGAGACTGTTGCTGACTATCTTAATGGACTTGGATACGGTGTTAATCCTAACGAAGTTTTTATTACAACAGGTGGATCTGAAGCAATAATTTTTGCTATGATGGCTGTTGCCGATCCTGGGGATGAGATAATAATTCCAGAACCTTTCTATACTAACTATAACGGTTTCGCATCTATGGCTGGTTTGAAGGTAGTTCCACTTCTTACAAAAGTGGAAACAGGTTTTCATCTTCCAGATGAAAAGGAGTTTGAAAAACTTATAACATCAAAAACGAGAGCAATCCTTGTTTGTACTCCAAACAATCCAACGGGAACTATATTTACGAAAGATGAGATGGAGATGGTTGTTAACATCGCAAAAAAACACAAAATTTTTGTTCTTTCAGATGAGGTTTACAGGGAGTTTGTTTTTGATAACAAAAAACATACTTCGGTTCTTGAAGTAGAAGGTTCTGAAGAGAACTCCATAATGCTCGATTCTATATCTAAAAGGTTCTCAGCTTGTGGGGCGAGGATAGGATACCTTGTAACAAAAAATAGAAATGCTTTAAACGGTATTTTAAAACTTGGACAGGCGAGATTATGTCCTCCAACTATAGAACAGATAGGTATGATTGAAGGTTATAAAAATATGAAGAGTTTTATGAAGGAGATGATAACGGAATATCAAAAGAGAAGAGATGTTGTTTACGAAAACCTAAAAAATGTTGAAGGTGTTTTTACAAGAAAACCTGAAGGTGCTTTCTATGTTGTTGTAAAACTACCTGTGGATGATGCTGATAATTTTGCAAAATGGATGTTAACGGATTTTGAAGTTGATGGAAAGACTGTTATGGTTGCTCCAGCGAACGGATTTTATGCTTCACCTGATAAGGGGAAGGATGAGGTGAGGATAGCCTATGTTTTAAATACAGTAGAACTCGAAGATGCTATAAAGATATTATCTCTTGGGATAAAAGAGTACAATAAAAGGAAAAGATAGTGGATAAAATTATATTTGATAACAAATTGAGTTCTTACCTTTTATTTTTACTTTTTATACTTATCTCAACTTCAATAACCCTCTTTTTACTTATTTTTTTTAAAGGAAAAAAATCGAATACAATTAGAAGATTTTTTCTCTTTTACATATTACTAATCTATTCAATATCTTTTCATATATCTCTAATATTCTTTACAAAATATACTCAGGTTTACAATATTGTTCTTAATCTTACAAAAATATTATATGTTTTTACCTTTACTTTCCTATTCGTTTCTTTAATGAATTTTTTGATAGAAAGGATTTACAGGGACGAACTTTTGAAACAGCGAGTCAATCTCTCCCTACAGATAGAGTCACTTCTTAAAAAAACAGTATTGATCTTTTCTCTTATAGTTGCACTAACTGTTACTTTGAGCATCCTTGGTGTAAACGTTATCTCCCTCATAACAGGTCTTGGAATAGGGAGTGCAGCTATAGCTCTTACTGCTCAGGACCTTTTATCGAACCTTATAGGTGGGATGACGATTTTCTTTTCAAAAATTCTAAATGTTGGAGATCTTGTCGAGATAAATGGTGAAGTGGGATATATAGTCAGTATAGGTCTAAGAACAACGAAGTTGAAAAGGTACGATAACAAGATAGTTGTTTTTCCTAACAGTATAGTTGCGAAAAGTAAGATAATAAACCATATGGAAAACGATATAGTCAAAATCTCATATGTTTTGCAACTTGAATATAAAACTCCAGTTGAAACCATCAAAAAAGCAGCGGACATAGTTACAAAAATTTTAAACGATGATGAAAGGATTAAGGAGAAGAATTCTATAAATGTTGGTTTCTATAAATTCGATCAGTACTCTTTAAATCTTTATGTTAATTTTGCGGTAAACAAAAACAGGGATATAGGTGCGATAAAAGAGGATTTTCATTATCTCGTTAAATACAATTTTGACAGGGAAGGAATAAATTTTGCTTTCCCAACACAAACAGTTGAACTGAAAAAATAAGGAGTGATTATGGAAAAGGAAAATTTAAAAAGGGTTGATCTTGAAATTTTCGAAGCTATAGAGAACGAAAAGAGAAGACAGAACGAAAAGATAGAACTTATAGCATCAGAAAACTTTGTTTCGGATGCTGTTCTTGAGGCTTTAGGAAGTGTAATGACGAACAAGTATGCTGAAGGGTATCCTGGTAAAAGATATTATGGTGGTTGCGAGTTTGTTGATGTTGCTGAAAATCTCGCTAGGGAAAGAGCCAAACAACTTTTTAAATCCGATCATGCTAACGTTCAACCTCACTGTGGTTCACAGGCAAATATGGTTGCTTACCTTGCTTTTTTGAAGCCACATGATACTTTTATGGGGCTTAATCTTTCACATGGTGGACACCTTACACATGGACACCCGATAAGTTTTTCTGGTATCTTGTACAACGCTGTTCATTATGGAGTTGAAAAGGATACTGAAGTTATAGATTACTCTAAACTTAAGGAACTCGCAAAAGAGGTAAAACCTAAAATGATAATAACAGGTGCGAGTGCCTATCCGAGATTTTTTGATTTTCCTAAATTCAGAGAGATAGCGGATGAGGTTGGTGCAAAACTTGTTGTAGATATAGCACATATCGCAGGACTCGTTGCAGCAGGTTTACACCCATCTCCAGTTCCCTATGCTGATGTTGTTACTTCAACAACACACAAAACTTTAAGGGGACCGAGAGGTGGTTTGGTTTTATGTAAGGAGGAACATGCTGCCTTGATAGATAAGACGCTCTTCCCAGGAATTCAAGGTGGACCTTTGATGCATGTTATAGCTGCGAAGGCTGTAGCATTCAAAGAAGCTCTCTCCCCATCTTTCGTTGAATATCAAAAACAGGTTCTAAAGAATGCAAAACAGTTGGCTGAATCCTTGAAGGAGAAAGGTTACAGATTGGTTTCAGGTGGAACGGATACACATCTTATGCTTGTTGATCTTAGGAGCAAAAAGTTGACCGGAAAAGTTGCAGAGAAAGCTTTGGATAGAGCTGGAATAACCGTGAATAAAAATACTATTCCATTCGATCCAGAGAAACCTTTCGTTACCAGTGGTATAAGGGTTGGGACACCAGCCATGACAACGAGGGGGATGAAAGAGGATGATATGAAAAAAATAGCAACATTCATAGATAGGGTACTTTCAAATATTGAGAATGAGGAAGAGATAAATAAAGTCAGAGAAGAGGTAAAAGAGTTTACTTCACAGTTTAAACTTTTCGCATGGTAAGAAGGAGAAATATATGGCAGTGATTCATCCATTTAAAGGTATAAGACCGGTTAAAAATTTGGTTAGCGAAGTTGCAGCACCACCATACGATGTTGTTTCGGTAAAGGAAGCGAGAGAGTATGTTAAAGATAAAAAGTACTCTTTCTTAAGAATTGAGAAATCTGAAATAGAATGCCCAGATGATTGGAATGTTCACGACGAAAGGATTTTTGTAAAAGGTAAAGAAAATTTTGAAAAATTTTTAAAAGATAAAGTTTTATTTCAGGATAAGGATGATTACCTTTACATCTATAAACAGATAATGGGTAAACATGAACAGACAGGAATAGTTGCTTGTGCATCTGTTGATGACTATATAAAAGATGTTATAAAAAAACATGAACATACTAGGGAGGATAAAGAGATAGAAAGGGCTATGCATGTTGACATAATTGATGCTAACACTGGTCCTGTTTTCCTTACATACAGGAAGGAAAAAGAGATAGATGATATTGTTAAAGATTTTATAGAGAAAAATAAACCTGAATACGATTTTAAAGATGAACTCGATGTAAGGCATATATTTTATATTGTCAAGGATGAAAAGGTTATAGAAAGGTTGGTAAAACTTTTTGCAAAGATTGAAAACCTTTATGTAGCAGATGGACATCATAGGTCAGCTGCAGCTGTCAGAGTTGCCAAAAAAAGGAGAGAGAATCTTAAAAAGTATACCGGAAAAGAAGAGTTCAACTTTTTCCTTTCCGTTATTTATCCTGATGACCAGTTAAAGATTATGGATTACAACAGGGTAGTTAAAGATCTGAATGGTCTTTCGAAAGAAAAATTCTTGAAACTTTTGAAAAAGAAATTCAATGTTATAGAATTGAAAAAGTCCCAGAAGCCTGAAAAGATACATTCTTTCACAATGTATCTTGATAAAAAATGGTACAGATTGGAAGCAAACGAAGAGATAATATTTAGAACCGATCCAATAAAATCTCTTGATGTCTCCATTTTGCAGGAAAATGTTTTGGATCCAATTTTGGGAATAAAGGAACCGAGAACCGATAAAAGGATAAATTTCGTTGGCGGGATAAGAGGAATCGAGGAGTTGCAGAAACTTGTTGATTCAAAAGAGTATATGGTAGCTTTTGCTATGTATCCGACAAGTATGGAGCAGTTGATGACTGTTGCAGACTCTGGAAATGTTATGCCTCCAAAATCAACATGGTTTGAGCCAAAACTTAGAAGTGGACTTATCGTGCATAAACTTTCGTAAAATAAGAGTATATTTTAAATATTAAAAAGGTGGTTATCGAAACCAAAACGATGGAAGGTCCTGAAGGAAGATCGAACTGGTACGAGATGAAGAGTCCTGTTAGAGAGAAGAAAAGGTTTAAAATAAAATTAAAGAGAATCATTTTGTAAATATTTGTAAAGATCTCTTTTGTTATCAAAGGGGCTATGGTCAAAAATATTATATTGACTATAACCCCTGAAATTTTTATCATTACAACTATTCCAAGAGTTATCAAAAGGTAAAATATGGTATCGAATAGATTAGTTTTTATTCCTACAATTTTAGCATATTCATAGTCAAGAGAAAGAAATAGAAATTCTTTTATGAAAATCAAAAATATTGTTAGTGTTAAAACGAGTATAGCAAAAAGTAAAGATATATCAAAAGTATTTATAGACAACACATTACCAAAAAGGTATCCAAGTAAATAACCAGTATAACCTTTTTTGAAATTTAAAAGTATGATACCTATAGACATTCCCAAACTCCAAATTATTGAAACTATCGAATCGTTTTCTATTTTAAACTTTTTTCCAAGAAAAAATAGAAAAGATGTGAAAATTAATGTGAAAGGAATTGCGGTAAGTATTGGATTCAGTGATAAAAAAACTCCAAGTCCGAGTCCTCCAAAAGCTGCATGTGAAATACCTCCTGAGATGTATGTCATCTTTCTCAAGACAACGAAACTTCCAATTATTGAAGCTAAAATTGAATAAAGAAACAATGAGAATATCGATAACTGTAAAAATTTGTATTGTAGAATCATAATTTTTTATGTTCCTTATGGTCTATTATGCTAACTTCATGTCCATAAAGATTGTTCATAACATAATCTCTGTTGGTTGTAATATCACCATCAAAATTTATTTTTCTGTTTAAACATATTATCCTTTTTATTTTTGTTGAAATAGCCCCTAAATCATGGGTTACAAGTATAATAGACATTCTCTCTTTAAGTTCAAACAAGAGATTATAGAATTCGTTTTGTGATTTTATATCGATAAAGGATGTGGGTTCATCAAGTATAAGTAGTTTAGGGTCTTTTACTATAGATCTTGCTAAAAGAACCTTTTGAAACTCTCCACCTGATAGGTTTGATAGCCTTTTTTTTAACAGATTTTCTATCCCCAATCTTTGGATTACCTCTTTTGTTTTTTTGTGATCATCATCGTTGAAATTGGTGAAGGGTTTTTTATACCGTCCAAGGAGTATAAAGTGGTAAATTGAAATCGGAAAATCAAAAAATTCACTCTTCTTCTGTGGAAGATAACCTATAGATAAATTTTTATCTAAAAATTTTATTCTACCTTTTGTTGGTTTGTATAATCCGAGTATGAGTTTCAAAAGTGTTGTTTTACCACCACCATTTGGACCTATTATAGATAAGAGTTCATTCTCATTTATTCTAAAACTTATATTTTCAAGAATGGTTGCTCCGTTTAAAACGAAACTCAAATTTTCAATTTCAAGAATAGTTTTTGAACTCATAAATTTTTAAAAAAAGTTAAAATCTTTTCAAAATTTTTTACAGGGTCTTCAAGTGGATTTATATACAAACTTTTTACTTTAATTTCACTTTCAAAATTTTTGGCATAGTTTTCTGATGATGGGTTGGTATAGAAAAAAATCTTTACCATTTCTTTTGAGATCTCATCCTGAACATTTTTGAGATCCTTTACTGAAACTTCATCCTCGTTATCTGATATCGTTCTCAACTCTAAATTGAATTCTTTTCCAAAATAGAAAAAAGCGTTATGATCGGTAAATATTTTTCTTATTCCTTTTTCTTTTATCATTCTTTTTATAGAATCCTCTAAAGCATTTATTTTTCTGTTTAAAATATCTATCCTTTGATCAAGAGTAGTTTTATCTAATATGTTATAGTTCGATAATGTGTCATACAGGATCTTTGAAAAAATTTTTAGATTTTTAAGCGATATCCAAATGTGAGGATCCTCTATTTCTTCGAGAGTTTTTGCGAGGTCTATCTTTATAGAATTTTTTGCTTCAATTAAAAACTGATTTTTATTTTTCTCTTCAAATTCTATCCCGGAACCGAGAGAGATAAAAATTTTTGATTGAGAGATTTTTTTAAAACTCGAGGGTGTAATTTCTGCTATGTGGGGATCAATATTTTTGTCAAGAACGCTCGAATTTTGAATGCTCGTATCAAGAATTGACTCAAGAAAAGCTTTAACAGGATAGATGGTTGATACTACAGAAACTTTTTTATTCCCATTTGTATCTTTACATGAGTAGAAGTTTAGAAGAATAAAAAATAAAATTGAAAGGATCAAAATTTTATTTTTCATTTTTTAACTTCTCCTTTAAATGTTTATAATACTCTATTCTTTTTATCATCTCTCTTTCAAAACCTCTTTCAACTGGAAAATAAAAGTTTTTCTCTTCAACACCATCAGGGAAATAATTTTCAAAAACAAAACTGTTTTCAAATTCTGGAGGGTATTTGTAATCTTTTCCATAACCTTCCTTTCGGTCAAACTCTGTAACAGGATTTCTCAATTTGAAAGGAACATCTTTATGTGTAGTTTTTTTTGCATATTCAATAGAGGTTGAATACGCTCTGTAAACGGAAACAGATTTTGGAGATAGAGCAAGATATATAGCACATTGCAAAAGAGCGAGTTCCCCTTCTGGAGAACCTAACTTTTCATAAACTTCATAGGTGGTGTTCGCTATTACGATTGCTTGAGGATCAGCGTTACCTATATCCTCTGATGCTATCCTTATCATCCTTCTTCCAATATATAAAGGATCTTCACCGCCAACAATCATCCTTGCAAAATAGTATATCGAAGCGTTAACATCACTTCCCCTTACGGATTTATGGAATGCTGATATTAGGTGATAATGGTTATCCCCCTTTTTGTCATACTGTATAAGTTTTTTTGAGATGAGGAGTTTTTCAAACTCTTTAGAATCTTTAATATTTTTTATCTCTTCTGAAAAATTCTGTATTAAATTTATAAGTTGTCTTGCATCATAGTTTGAAAAGGATATCAGAGTTTTATATATACTCTCATCATTAACTTCAATCTTTAGTTCTTTAAAAACATTTTTTGCAATTTTTTTTAAATCATCCTCCTCTAAACGGTTGAAACGAAAAACTGTAACTCTTGAGAGTAGAGCGGGAATGAGTTCATATGAAGGGTTTTCGGTTGTGGTTCCTATGATTATTATGTTTCCATCCTCTACGTAAGGCAAAAGTGCATCCTGCTGTATCCTATTCATTCTGTGTATCTCATCTATCAGAATTATTAGAGTGGAAGATTTAGATTCTTCAATAATTTTTTTCAGATTCGTTGTTGAAAAGTTTATCCCATTTATATAAAGTTTTGGGAGTTTTGACTTTTTGATTATAATGTTTGCTAACGTTGTTTTTCCAACCCCTGGTGGACCAACAAAGATCATAGAGATGAATATGTTATTATAGATAAATTTTCTTATTATTCCATTCTCACCGACAAGATGTTTCTGACCAACGAAACTTTCAAGATTTTCAGGTCTAAATCTCTGGGCATAGGGAATATATTTAGAATCCATAGTTTCCTTCAAAGAGAAGTACTGCTATCCTTTTATGAGGAAAGGATCTTTTTGTTATTACGGTAGTGTAACAAATATTCTCCTCATGCTCACAATCAACACATCTTTGAAGATTAACACAAGGGGTATGGAGATTGAATCTTTTGCAGTTTGAAACCGCTGCTATATTTTTTGCTCTTTCTATACCAGAGTCTATATCTTTTGTAATTTTATTGGTCGATGCTATAACAACAACCTTTTTTGGACCAAAAATCAAAGCCCCAATCCTATTTCCCCTTTTATCTATATTTATAAGTGCACCCGTAGATGATACGGCGTTAGTGGACATAAAATAGATGTCTGAAAGAAGTGCTGCTCTTTCAGACTCTATCTTCTTTTCCTCATCATCGCCTGCTATTCTTTCAATATATTTTTTCCCATTCTCTATTATTAAATCTTTTAATTTTGTTTGAACCAGAGTTGTTGATCCTCCAAAAGAGAAACTATCATAGATTTTCAAGTAATCTTTAACCTTTTCCTTCAATTTTTCTAAATCTTCAAAATAGAAAACTTCAAAATGATGCTTTTCCAGATTTTTTATTGTTTTTTCAACTATTCTATCCAAAATAGTATCCTCCCACAGTTTGGACAGGTAATTATTTTATTGTTTTTATCGGATTCGGCAACATAACTTGTTGGCAAGGCTGTGAAACATCCATAGCAGACGCCTTCGTTTACCTGTGCCACGGCTCTCATTTTATATCTTTTCTGTATTTTATCGTATTTGTTTAAAAGTTCAGGATCTATTTTATTTCTAATGTTCTCTCTCAATTTGATTATCTCATTCTCTTTAGCCTGAACTCTGAAACCTATAGATTCTTCTTTACTCCTTATCCTCTCACTTTTTAACTCTTCAAGTTGCGTATCAAGATCGCTGAGTTGTATCAGGTAATGCAACTGTATGTTCATATTTCATCCTCCATACTTTCTTCCATTTTTTTTATGAGGGCTATGAAATCCTCATACTTATCTATTTTTAGATAATCTTTTTTCTTTATCAATTTTTTTGAGAGTGCCGCAATTTTCCCGAGTAGTATAAGATACTGGTTTGAAGAATCGAGTGGTGGAGCAATTATCAAAAAGATTATATTAACATTTTTTCCATCAAGTGCTTCATACTCGATACCTTTAGGTGATATACCTATATAGAGACAGAGTTTATCAAGAACAACAGATCTAGCATGTGGTATCGCTATACCGTTACCGATTCCTGTTGTTCCTAAGACTTCTCTCTGTTTTAGTGATAGAAGGACAAGTTCCTTCTTTTCTTTTGAAAGTTTTATCTTATCGACCATCTCTTCGAGTGCTTTATCCTTAGTTTTACTCTTTAAATCGAAAATCACATTTTCTTTTTTTAAAAAGTGTGATATCAACATTTTTCCTCCTAAATTGTTATAGGTATCGTTAAAGTTAAATAATAATCAAATTTCCCAACATAGTATTTTGACAGCGTTGATTCGAAACAAAGGTCAAATCTTACAGAGTTTGAATTGTATCCAACTCCTATATCTATTATCGCTGTACTCAAATTTGGGATCTCTTTGAAAGATGTCCCAACTCTTATACTGGGAGAACCTTTCTTAAGATCATCCAAAAAAGAATTCGTCTTTTCTGAAAGTTCAAAAAAAGTGTACTCGCCTCCAAGAGTATAAACAAAAGGTGTTTCCTTTCTTAAAAATTTTGAAATGTTGAAATTGAAAAGCAGATTATTCAAAGGAACATATGAGAGTCCCAAATTCCCATTCATTGGTATTATCTGTTTATCATAAGAGTCCCAGTAAACATGTGTGAAAATATCTCTAAACATAAGTGAAGCAAAAAAATTCGAAAGAGAAAGAACCATTCCACAATCAAGGCCATAACCGTTTCCATAAGATATTTCGGCAAAGCCATCCTTCAAATCACCTAACGTGTCATAGATCAATTTTGTTTCAGCTATTTTTCCGTTGAGGTACTTCAGGTTAAAACCAAAATAAATAAAAGATGTGAATTTCTCATCGGAACCAGCATAACTTGTAACTGAGAGCCAGTATTGGTCGAGTTTCATCTCAAAGTCTCTTTCCAGGTTTAAGGAATCAAAGAATGAATCCCTGTAAGAGATTTTGAAAAGTGGCATATAACTCAAACCACCCTGATAGGTTGAAATCGTTAAAAATGTAACATTCTTCCCGTAAACCGATTGATCCTTCTCGAGGAATTCAGCATAGGAAGAGTAGTGATCTGTCTCAAAGGATATAGATATACCTCCAGAGTTTAAACCTGAAAGTGTTGCAGGATTGTAGAAGGTTGAACTTATATCTCCCATTATAGAAGTTCCATTTCCACCAAGACCTCTAATCCTTGCTGAGGGGAAGATAGTTGGATAGTCTGTTGATATTGGAATTTTGTCTGAAAACATCAGGGAAAATGTAATCAAAATAAAAGATAGTTGAAAAATTTTTTTATTCATTTTTAATATTCCATTTCTTTCTCTTCACCTTTCATAACCCTTAACGCACCAAGAACAAGTGCAAGTATTTCATCCTCACCCGGATATATTACCACAGGTGCTATGAATTTGGTTCTCTCAACTACAATGTCAGTCAAACATTTGTTGTACGCTATTCCACCTGTAACTATTATACAATCAACATTTCCGTAAAGAACTGTTGCCATCGCACCTATCTCTTTTGATACCTGGTACATCATTGCGGATAGAATGAGTTTTACCTTTTCGTCTCCCTCTTCCATAAGTTTGACAAGTTCAGTTATATTATCATTGTTAAGGTATGAGTAAACTCCACCTCGGCTGGTTAACATCTTTTTTACTTCCTCATACTCCATCCTTTTTGAGGTTATAAGTTTTGATAACTGTGTTACAGGTAATGTTCCTGTTCTCTGTGGAGAGAATGGTCCCTCATCATTTGCGTTGTTTACATCTATCATTCTTCCATTTTTATGTGCAGAAACGGATATCCCGGTACCAAGATGGACAACTATGAGAGATGATTTGAAATAATCTTTTTTATTCTCTTTAGCCCATCTTTTGGCTATCATTTTCATATTCAAAGCATGTGATAGGGATTTTCTTTCTATGCCTTCAAGTCCAGATATTCTTGCTATATCGTCAAACTCATCAACAGAAACAGGATCAACTATGAATTTTTTTTGGTCAGCCTTCACTGAAAGTTTTTCAGCAATAAGACAGGCAAGGTTTGAAACATGATCGGCAAGAACATTTCCAGAGAGAACGTCATCTATCATTTTTTTGTTTATGGAATATGTTCCAGATTTTAAAGGTTTGAAAGGTCCACCCCTTGCAACAAAGACATCTATATCTTTGAGATCGATATTTTTTTCTTTGAGAAAATCTTTCACCGTTTGAACTCTCATATCGAGTTGGTCGATAGTGTTTTTAAACTTTTGAATCTCTTCGTTATGATGTCTTATTGATTCTGTAAAAATTTCTTTGTCATCCTCATAGTAACCTATTTTTGTTGAGGTTGCACCTGGATTTATAGCGAGTATTTTGAACATCTTTACTCCTTTTGCTCTTTTTTGTCCATTTTTAAAAGATGAACGAATTTTAAAGATCTTGCTATTTCGTATCTATCAACAAGGAAAGAGTTGTTTACAACAAGACCTGAACCCATATCGTATGCTTTATTGTACAATGAAACTATATTTTCATATTTATCGATGTTTCCTTCGGGTTTAAAAATAGAATGTGTGATTTCAATTAGTTTTGGATGTGTTATTATTTTTCCATCAAAACCTAAATCGTAGGAGAGTTTTAACTCTTCTTTGACCTCATCTGGATTATCTATTTTTGATGTCGTAGTTTCAAATGCCATTATGTTTGCTGCCTTAACTTTAGTAATGAATTCAAGTTTGGCAAAGTAAATGTGATCTGTAACATTTTCTGAGCTTAACGATAAGGATGTCAGATACTCTTTTATGTTCAAAATAGCACCAAAAACTCTGTCTGAAACTGAAGATATTTCGTATAGATTTATTAAACCTTTAACAGATTCTATGGATGGAATTAGAAATATTCTGTTGATTTTATACTTCTTTTCAGCTTTTTCAACCAGTTCTAAACTCTTTTTTACATCATATTCTGTTTCACATTTTGAAAGAACAAAAAAATCTGGAGAGAACTGAGTTAAATAATCAATATCATCGTTTCCACCTAAATCAAGGGGATTTATCTTTATCATTCTAAAGATTCTTTCATCCAATTTTTCATTAAGAAAGTTACCAACAAGTATCCTTGCACTGTCCTTTTCATTTATCGAAACACCTTTGTAAAGATCGAGAAGAAAAGCATCAGGTTTAAGTTTGAAAGAATCGTTTAGGTATTTGGGGTTGTTAATATTTATTCTAAAAATCGATCTTAAAGGGATGTATCTCAGATCCATCTTCTCCAAGTAAACTTTTTTTTCAATTTCCTGTGAAGCTCTTCTTATAACCGTTTCCATCCTCGCTCTTATAACAAAATCTGGTGCTCCAAAATCTTTTAAAGTTATTTTAGCATTAACTATACCATAAAAATTGAGTATATCTTCAACAAGTTCCTTTATTTTTTTAAACTGTTCTTCTCCCAAAGTTGAGAAAACCTCGATATCTATACCATTTCCCGCGGGTTCTATTTTTACATGTATATCGAAAGGATTTTCGGAACCACAGTAGGATTCTTTTCTTATCTCCATTATGCCTCCTAAAATTTTTCATTGATAGCATATTCATACAACTTTTTTATCAATGCGAGTCCAGAATTCTTGGAAAAATTTCTAAAAGCGTACTGATGGCAGAAGAGGGAGCATTTCTCTTTAAAATTATTTTCCACCATCTCAATTATTCCTTTATAAAAATTTTCAACATTAATATCTTTTATGACCTTACCATTTTCATTGTTAACAAAAAATTTCAACTCCCCAACCTCGGATGATAAAACTGGTGTTCCCATAGCAAAAGATTGTAAAACGGTAGTTCCAAACTGTTCAAATCTTAAAGGTAAAACAACAAGGTCTGCGAGATGAAAGATTGTAGGTTTTTCCTCGTATGTAAGATCGGGGAAGTAGAGGTAATGTTTATGATCACTTTTTACTAAACTTTCTACCTCTTTTCTAAAATCACCTTTTCCCATAAAAATGAAACATATATCATTTCTCAACTCAAGAATTTTTTTTGCACAACCTATTGAGATATCAGCACCTTTCATATAGTTTAAACTTTCAGGGAAAAGAACTATATGTTTTATCTCATCGCTTATTCCAAAATAATCCCTGTAAACATCAAAATTATCATCAATGAATTTGAACTGATCGTCATCATAACCTTTATAGATGAGTTTCAATTTTACAGCATCTAGTTTAAATTTCTCTCTGAGAATCAACTCTATCTGTTTTGAAGGGGCTATTATAAACCTTGAATTTTCAACAGCCTTGTTTAGATAATCCTCATACCTTATATCCTCAAATGCTGTTTGTATCTCGTTACCGTAACTTGTTGAAACAAGTGGAATATCCTTTTTAATATCTCCGATAACCTTTGTGTTAATCCAGAGGTACTGTGAGTGTATAATGTCTGGATTGAAATAGTCTATAATTTTTGAAAAAGTTATATTGAGATATTTTTGATACAGATCAATTTCCTGTAATGTCATCTGATAAAAATTTTTGTCTGTATGTGGATGTGTCGTGAAACATGGGAATTTGAAAGGTATTTTATTGTTTCCAAAAAAGAGTGTTGTTATTTTGAAATTTTCATTGTACTGTGTATTCTCGTTATCAAAATTTACAACAAGAACCTCATCACCTTCATTTGAAAGGTATGTTGCAATATCTTTGGAATAAATACCACTCTGGGAAGCGACAAGTGGAAAGGGAGTAACAATTAAAACTCTCATCAGTCCCCCAAAGATATCTGCAATCTTCTTGCAGTTTCTACAAGTTGTCCATATGGGTCGATAAGTTTTTGTTTACTTATGCTTTCCTCTATAGGTCTTGAAATTATTTGAGTGCCCACAAGATTTACCATATATCCAAACTTTTTCTGTGCTATAAGGTCACAGACTTCAACACCGAATCTTGAAGCCAGAATCCTATCATATGGCGTTGGCGAACCTCCTCTCTGTATATGTCCTAAAATCGTTGTTCTTATCTCCATATCCGTTTTTTCACTCAGAACTGAAGCTATATAATTACTTATTCCCCCATACCTTGGAAGAGTTCCCTCATTCTTTGCCTTTTCTACGTAATGCTTATCTTTTCCTTTTTCATATGCACCTTCAGCAACAACTATAATGGAGAAATGTGAACCTTTTAAATTTCTTTCGTTAATCTTTTCAATTATCTTTTCTATATTGAAAGGAATTTCAGGAATTAGTATAATATCAGCACCGCCAGCTATACCTGAATTTAGTGCTATCCATCCAGCATCTCTTCCCATAACTTCAACTATCATAATTCTATGGTGTGATTCTGCGGTAGTATGGAGTTTATCTATAGCATCAGTAGCGGTGTTTACAGCGGTAAAGAATCCAAAGGTATAATCAGTCTTTGCAAGGTCGTTATCTATCGTTTTGGGAACACCTACAATGTTTGCTCCTTTTTTATATAGTTGATATGCTATATTTAAAGTCCCATCTCCACCTATAACAATAAGACCATCGATCTCTAATTTTAAAATATTTTTTAAAATCTCATCTGATTTATCCTCGGTTACAATTTTCCCATCTTTTTTTACAGGATATTTGAAAGGGTTACCTCTGTTGGATGTCCCAAGGATTGTTCCACCTTTTGGAAGTATTCCTTTTACAGAGTTCAAATCCATTTTAAAAATTCTATCTGGAATTATCAAACCATCAAATCCATCAGTTATTCCAAGAACTTCCCATCCATAATGGGAAATTGCTGTCTTTACAGATGCTCTGATAACAGCGTTCAATCCCGGACAGTCACCACCACCTGTTAAAATGCCAATCCTTTTAATCATTTTTCTCCTTTTTAATGGACCAGAGCGGAGTCGAACCGCCGACCTCATCCTTGCGAAGGATGCGCTCTCCCAACTGAGCCACTGGCCCCTTTTTGTAATATTATATTGTCAATTGATAAAAAGACAAGAATTTTTATCTTCTTCTATCATTTATTAAATTTTCAAAAGATCTATCATAACTCTTTTCACCATCTTTTGAAAAAAAGCAAGCAGGGAATTCTCCGTATTTCCTATGGTATGCAACACACTCACAGCATTTTCCGTGTCTTTCGCATCCAGGATATGTGCAAGGGCACTCATTTTTGTTGTCACATTTTGACATTCTTATCCTCCATTTTTTTTATCAGTTCTTCACAACTTTTTATCAAGTTTTCCTTTTTTAACTCCTTTGCAATTTTTAAAGATTCTTTGGTGAGTTTTAAAGACAGAGGAAAATTTTTCATTTCAAAAAGAAGGAGTGCTCTGTGATACAAAAAATGACTTAAAGGGTATCTCGCATTCATCTCCCTGATTATCTTTATACATTTTTTAAAATACTCGTCAGCATCCTTATATTTTTTTTGTAATTTGAAAAGTTGTCCTATATTTCCAAGATCTATCGCTTCTGACCATTTACTTCCTATTTTTCTATCAACATCCAATGCCTCTTTATAATATTTCAAGGATGATTCCCAATCATTTTTAGCACCATATATGTTTGCGATATTTCCTAAAATTATAGATTCATTTTCAAGATTGTTGATCTCTTTATCTATCTGTAAAGCTTTAAAAAGATAATTTAAAGCTTTCTCAGTTTCACCCATCTCGTTGTAAACTGTTCCAATGTTACCCAGAGTTACCGCCTCATTTCTTCTGTTTCCTGTTTTTCTGTTAAGATCTAAAGAGACGAAATAGTTTTTTAAGGCTTTTTCGTATTCCTGTTTTTCATAATGTATTAAACCTATTCTTAAATTGAAGAGTGCCTGATCTGAAAGGTTATTGTTTTTCTTTGCATAATCGAGTGATCTTGTGTAATATTCCATAGCTTTTTTATAGTTACCCTGTCTGTATAGTAAAAGTCCAAGATTGGAGTATATTGAAAATCTCTTTTCAACATCTCTCTTTGCGAATTTCAACGCTGTGTTAAACATCTCTTTAGATTTTGAATAATCCCCCTTGTTGTAATAAACTAAACCAATTTTTTCGTATATCTCTGAAATCTCCTTTTGATCTCTCAAATTTTTAACTATTTTTAAACTCTCTTTGTATTGATTTAAAGCTTTTTTGTATTCACCCATAGCCCATAATGAGTTGCCTATTCCCTTTAAAACTAAAGATTTGGTTTTTAATTTAAGTTTTTTCTCTTTGAGAATTTTTTTATACTCTTTTATTGAATCTTTATACCTCCCTATATGTGAAAGGATTTCAGCCTTTTTAATGGTAAAATATATTCTTTCATCTTTGTTTATCCTGTATTCAAGATATTTTTCTATAAGTTTTATGGCGTTTTCATTTGAGAAGGATGAGATATCCTTTTCAATAGATTTTTTCAGATAGAAAATGGCTTTATTTTTAACATTACCTTTTGAAAAATGGTAGTAAAGTGTTTCATAGTAATTTATAAGGTTATCTTTGAAAAGGGATTCATAGAGTTCCCCTATTTTTTTATGTAACCTTTCAACATTTTTTTTGAACTGCATCCTGTAAGTTATCTCATAGAGAAGAATATGTCTGAAAGATGCACTCTTTTCGGAAAGGAGAGTTATTATTTTATTTTTTTCAGATTCTGAAAGTATTCTATCTAAATCTTTTTTTTCGACAAGGAATGAAAGTAAAAGTATTTCAAACTCTTTTCCGATTACGGATGCCTTTTGAACTCCATCCCTTGTGATTGCTGAAAGTGAATCGAGTCTTGAAAGTATCAACCTATCTATGTTTGAAGGTATCTCATAGTTGGATTCTTTTAAACTGATCACTCCATTTCTGTTTGTAAGAAGTCCATTGTTGACAAGGTGGACTGATAGTTGTTCAAGGAACAAAGGGTTACCTTCACTCTTTTGCCATAGAGTATTGAGAAGTTCCTTTGAAACATCTGTTTTGAAAAAATTCTGAAGAAAAGTTCTTACATTTTCAAATGTGAAATTTTCAAGTTTTGTAACTATCAACTCACATCCTAACTTTTTCAACCTTCTTATATTATCATTTTCTTCCCTGTATAAAAAAATGAACGGAACACTCTTAAATTCATACTGGTCTCTTAAAAGGTAATTTACGAAATCGACAGTTTCCTGATCCACCCACATGAAATCGTCGAAAATAAAAACCGCTTTTTTGTTCTCGATATTTTTTAATAGAATGTTTTTTAATGTAAAAAAAGTCCCCTCAAGTTTTTCTCTCGCTGGAAGGTTTTTTATAAGATATGTTTCCTCATGGTTGAAAAAGTATAAAAGAAAAGAATACAATCTCTCATACTCAATATCGTAAAATTTTTCAAAAGATTTTGAAAACTTCTCTATGCTCTCTCTTCTTTTCGATTCTTTATCGTAAGTGTTAAAACCAACTATGTTGGAAAAGAGATTTTTGATAGCCATCAAAGGTTCTTTCAGGATTGGGTCTGCAGTTGTATAAAAAATTTCATAACCTAACTTTGAAAATAACTCGAAAGAGATTCTTGTCTTTCCTGTTCCGCTTTCGCCAAAGATATTAACTAAACCAGCAACTTTTTTATCCTCTAAAGTTTTTAAAAATTTTTCAATTTTTTCACTAACACTTTTTCTTTCGATGAAAGGGGAGATAAAATCGAAACTTTTTTTCTGTGTTATTCCCTTTACGGAAAGCACTTTTATCTTTTTATCCTTTCCTTTCAAAGATAACTCAACCTGATCAGAGAAAATGACCCTTTTTGTTTCGCATGCTAATCTCTCTGAAACCATCACCTTGCAACTGTTTGTTGTTGCAATTCTTGCTGAGGTGTTAACTATATCTCCTATAACAGTATACTCTTTCCAAAATGAACTACCGATAAAGCCTGAGTATGTTGTTCCGTAATCAAGCCCAACCGATACTTTTATATGATTCTCATTCAAATGGTTAAATATATCTGTTGAACATAGTATAGCCCTCTCAACCATATCTTCCTGAGTGTATGGGGCTCCAAAGATCAAAAGTATCATTCCGCCCTTATCACCAAATTCTACTTTATTCAGATAGGCGTTATATTTTTTTGTATTTTCACAAAGAGTTTTTAATAGAATATTTAACTTTTCATCTTCAAGATCAAAGGGAAAATTTATAAAGATTGGTATAACCTTTCTAAACTCTCCCTCTATCTTTAAATCGGATATAATTTCAGGAAAAAATTTTGAATTTAAACTTTTGAATGGGATTATCTGGCTCTTCTCACAATTATTTTTTGGAATCTCTATCTTACTCTCATCAACAATAAAATATCCCCCTTTTATCTTTTTAACAAGATTCCTATCAATTTTATCTATAAGTGAAACATCAACTTTTATCACCGACGATTCATCTGTATGTTGTATTCTTATCGCGGAATTTATTCCGTTCCCTTTAAAATAGTATATTGATTTATCGTTGTTGAATATTCGCCATTCTATAAATCCTGAAGAGATCCCAAGCCTGATGTTGAGTTTTATGTTACTTTTTTTGTTTAAGTTTGAAAAAATTTCAAGTATCTGTTTTGAAACCTGAAGGATCTCTGTTGGAGATTTATCTTCAAAAAAGATAGCGGTGAAAGCATCACCAGAGAATGTAGTTATGAATCCATCATTCTTATAGATTGTATCTGTAACATTTCCAAGAGTTTTGTTTAAAATGGTTCCTAATATTTCAGCTCCCTCTTTCTCCTTCTCCATAAGGTTTTCAACCATGGGAGTAAAATTCTCAATATCCCCACTTATCACATAACCAAAAAAATTACCTTTCGTTAGGTTTAGATTTATCTTCTCAACTATAAATGAAGGTATTAAATTTCTCATAAGAGTAAGGGGAGTAAAATTACTCCCCTTTTATTTCAATTTTACTATTTTGTCTGTGGAATCTGAGGATTCAAAATCAAAGTATCTGAACTGCCATCAGGAAAAGTTGCTACCATTATGGAAAGATGGTTTACATCTTCTGGTTCCCATATATAACCTGAGAGATCAGCAGCATGAACATCTTTGTATTTAAGTTCACCTGTAAAATCAAGTTTTGAATATGTAGAATCTACCTGAACAGGTTGCTGAGCGTTGATTGCCATAAACCATCCCTCTTTGTTTTCCATTGTGAAATCAACCGTGGTATCGCTATTCATTCTGACTGTGTATTCGTTCCAATCATCGTTTAAAATGTCTTCAACTTTTGCTCTCAAAGAATCTATAATGACTATTGTATCACCACTCTCATGTCCAACGTAATCCAGTTCAAAAGCAACTTCGTTTGAAACTTCAAAATGAGTTTGTAGAGAAGTTGGTTGATATTCGTCATAGTCATATCCTGAAATTGTTGTGTAGATAGCGTTAATTTTAAGCCACATGAGATTTGAGCTGTTGGCTTTAAGTGCTACATACAACTTTGTTGGGGTAGACTGGTACGGATCACCTGAATAGTACTGTAAAGAATCGAACAACAATTCCATGTTGTAATCTGTTCCAAGAGAATCAACAAAAACCCATTTGAAAAGATAACCGTTTGCTGGAGAGGAATCATCTGTCAGGATGAAGTCATAAGCTGTGGAATCGTACTCATAGGTTCCATAATTGAAATCGAAAAGAAGTTTTGGTGTTTTAACTTCAGGTTTGAATAGATTCCTGAAAGATAGGGATGGGAAGAGGAGAGTGCCTTTTGATGTCCCACCTTTGTTGAAGAAATCTTGTGTAGCAGCCATAGTCATAGTTGTATTTTCTCCATTGTACTGGGAGGTTGGATCGTTGATGGAATTTTCAAAACGTTCAAGAATGTTTTTGTATCATCAACGCTAACCTCTTGTGGTAATAGAAAACATGAGGTTAAAATCAGGGAAAATATTACCCCCAAAAATAGTATCTTTTTTATCATGGTTCCTCCTTTTTTAAAATACTACATTTAAAATTTTAAAAAGTCAAGAACTTTATAAAATTCCCTTGACTTTACAATTATTAAATTTATAATAATTTTTTTAGGGCGAATGGCTCAGTTGGTAAGAGCGCCGGTCTCACATACCGGAGATCACAGGTTCGACTCCTGTTTCGCCCAGATGAAAGGGGTTTTTATGGAAAATGTAAGAAAAAATAAAAAAGGAAATTTCAGTGAAGAGTAAAAATATATTCTTTAAATTTTTAAAAATAAAAAGGGAGTGCTCAAACACTCCCTTTTTTTATGGAGGTTATAATGGAGCAGATTTATGAAATATTTCAAAAGATTGGTGAAATAGAGGAGAAGATCGAGGAGAACAGGATAAAGATGGGAGACAAGCCTTTGAAAAGGAAAGAGTTAAAAGAACAACTCGATTCTATTATAGGTAAAATTGAAAATTTAAAAAAAGAGAAAGAAAAAATCGTTTCCGAAAATAAAGAGTCTGAACAAAAAATAATAGTTTTAAGGGATAAGATAGAGGAGGATAAAAAATACCTTTCGAATGTGAAATCAAACGATGAGTATATGATGATATCTGAAGGTATAAAACATAAAAAGGATACCATTTCTGAAAGTGAAGACAAGATTTTGAAGAATCTATCGGAGATCGAAAAGATAGAAAACCAAATAAAAAAACTTGAAGAGGAAAACTCAACAATGGAAAGTATAAAAAAGGAGATTGAGGAGATAAACACAATTTTAAAGGATATAGAGGAGGAAAATAAAAAACTTGATGTTGAAAGGGAAAAACTTGTTTCCTCTTTACCTGAAGAGTATCAGAAGAAATATCAAAGGATTTACGATAGGAGAAAGAAAAGGGCAGTTATACTTGTAAGGGAGCCTTACTGTCTTGGATGTTATTCCTCGATACCAGCACAACTTTTTGACAGAATAAAATCTATGAAAACTATAGAATACTGTATAAACTGTGGAAGGATAATCCTTTTCAAAAAAGATGAAAATAGTAATAAATTTTGACGGCGGGTGTAAAAATAATCCTGGACCAGCTGCTTTTGCTTTTAAAATAAGTTTCAAAGAGGAGTTTTTTACCGGTGGAGGTTTTTTCAAAAATTCAACCAACAACCGTGCAGAATGGTCTGGTTTACTTTACGCTTTAAGGGAAGTGCAGAATAGGTTTACTTTAAAAGATCTTGAAATAGAGATTTATTCTGATAGTGAACTTGTTGTAAAACAGTTAAAAAGAATCTACAGAGTTAAAGATTTAGAACTTAAAAAAATTTTTAATGAAGTGAATGAAATACTCTCACAGGTAAAATCTTTCAAGATAGAACATATACCAAGGGAAGAAAATAAAGAATGTCATAAACTTGTAGAAGAGATATTCAAAAGGGAAGGTTTTTAAAATTCATCACAGGAAAAAACATTTTCTATATGTTCTATTTCCGTTTTTCTAAAAAATTTACCTTTTACTTTGATACCTATAAAATCAAACCTTAAGTTAAAGTTAGAATATTTAGGGTATTTCATCAAAAAGTATTTCGCACTTTTTAAAATTCTTTCTCTTTTTAAGTTGTTTATTGATTCTGCAGGAGTTCCCCTGTTAAGATTAGTTTTTGATCTAACCTCGACAAAGACAAGAAGATCATCCTTTTTACACACAATATCTATTTCCCCAAATCTTCCAGATCTAAAATTTTTTTCAACTATTTGAAACCCTTGTTTTAAAAGGTATTTTGAGGCTAAATCCTCTCCAGATTTTCCTTTAGAAATATTTTCAGATCTTATCACCGAAAACTTTTTTGATTATCTCTTTTACGGGTGCAAAGGTTTTTCTATGAATTTCACAGGGACCTTTTTTAATGATAATCTCAATATGTTTCGGGGTTGCATAACCTTTGTTTGTTTCAAAATTGTACTCAGGGTATTCCATCCCATAAAATTCCATTATTCTATCTCTATGAACCTTTGCAACTATGGATGCTGCTGCAATAGATATAGATTTTGAATCACCTTTTATTATAGATTCCTGTTTTAAAACAAGATCAGGTATAGGATATCCGTCAACGAGAACAACATCTGGTAATATTTTCAATTTTGCTAAAGCTCTTTTCATTGTAAGGTAAGTTGCCTGAAGTATATTTATCTTATCAATAACGACATTGTCTGTATATGCAACTCCAACAGCGAGTGCTTTTTCCATAATGATCTGGAACAACTCCTCTCTTTCCTCTGGAGTGAGTTCTTTGGAATCATCGATTCCATCTATAGAAATATTATCGGGAAAGATTACTGCTGCTGAAACAACAGGTCCAGCAACAGGGCCTCTTCCTGCCTCATCAACTCCAGCGATTAAGTAATGGTTTTTACTCCACCATTTTTCTTCGAAACTTCGAAAATTCTTTTTCATTCTACTTTTGTGGCAGCCTTTCCTGTTCTACCTCTCATATAGTTTAATTTTGCTCTTCTGACTTTGCTTTTCTTTACAACTTTTATATCGGAAACATTTGGAGAGTTTATCGGGAAAATTCTTTCAACACCTATTCCCTGAGAAATTTTTCTAACCGTTACGGTCTGTCCTACAGACGTTCCCCTTCTTGCAATAACTATACCTCTGAACTTTTGTGTTCTCGTTTTTCCACTCTCTTCTATCTTTACAGATACATCAACAGTATCTCCGATATTGAAATCGTATTTTTCACTTTTATCAAAAGACTTCTCAAAATCTTTTTTTATTCTGTCGATATTAAGTTTTGCCATTCTTTTCCTCCGATTTTATTTTATTTATAATTTCTTTTTGTCTTTTTGTCAAGTCCTTATTTTTCAAGAGATCAGGTCTTCTTTTGTATGTGATCTTTAAAGATTGGTACTCCTCATACTCTTCAATCTTTTTATGGTTACCTGAAAGTAAAATTTCAGGCACCTCCATTCCTTCAAAAACTTTTGGTCTCGTGTATTTAGGTGAATCTAAAAAACCTTTTGAAAAGGAATCATTTTCAGCAGAATCTATAGAATGTAAAACTCCTTTTACAAATCTACTAACAGTTTCTACTATTATTAGTGCTGGAATCTCTCCACCCTGTAAGATGAAATCACCTATGGAGATTTCAAGATCAACATATTTATCAATAAACCTCTGATCTATACCTTTGTACCTTCCTGCTATTATCACAATATGTTCTTTTTTTGATAGATTGGTTTCAACGAGATCCTGTTTTAAAAGAACACCTGAAGGTGAGGTTAAAACAACGTATTTGTTTTCACCTTCTATAGAATCCAAAGCTTTTTTTAGAGGTTCGCACATCAGTATCATTCCAGATGAAAGACCGTAAGGGTAATCATCAACCTTTCTATGTTTCCCAACACCAAAATCCCTAAGGTTTATTATTTCAACAGAGATCAGTTTTTTCTCTATCGCTCTCTTTAAAAGAGAAGTTTCAAAGAACGGTTCTATCAACTCCCTAAAAAGAGTTATTATACTAAAACGCATAGAATTCTTCTTCGTATTTTAACTGTAAGATTTTACTATCAGGATCTATCTTAGAAAAAAAATCCTTTTTGAAAAGAATTGTCTCCTTTTTGCCTTTAATATCTACTTCTAAAACATCTCCATTTTCAAGGAAAATTATATTTACAACTTTTCCGATCTCTTTTCCATCTTTAGAAATAATTTTTGAGCCTACAATTTTATGTGAATGGTATTGGTTATCTTTGAGTTTAACCAGATCTTTTTCCTCAACCTCAAGATAAAGATCTTTCAACTTTTCAGCATCGGTTCTGTTGTCTACACCTTTAAACTTTATAACGAAGTTTGAACCTATACGACCAAAATTCTCAACAAAGATTTTTTCACCATTTATAAAAAAAAATTCAGGGATCTGATTTTCTCTATCCTTATCATATAGATGGACTTTTAGATTTCCCTTAAGACCGTGTGGTTTCAATATCTTTCCAACTTTAAAAAACATATCAGTCAATTATTTCCAGAACGGATTTTCTGTTATTTTTAACAGAAGATACGGAAAGGAGTGTGTTTATTGCATCAAGTGTAGTTCCATCTTTGCCGATAACTTTTCCAATATCTTCCTTATCAATCTCTATCTCATAGAGTGTTGTCTTTTTCCCTTCACAAACATGTATTTTCACCTTTTCTGGATTATCTACGAGTGACTTTACTATGTATTCAAGAAGTGATTTCATCTTTTTCTACCTTTCCTTCCAATTTATTTTCTCTGTAAAGTTTTATTATAGATTCAACTCTTTTTGTAGGTTTTGCTCCCTTTTTTATCCATGCATCGTACTTCATAAGATCGAGCTTTGTTAAATTTTTGCCCTTTGGGTCGTATGAACCAATACTGTCGATGAATCTACCATCTCTTGGAAACCTTGAATCAGCAACAACAACCCTATAACATAGAGTTTTCTTTTTTCCTATCCTTTTCAAATGTATATTAACCATTATACCTCCATGGTTTGTATTTTTAGAATTTTATAGTATATAAAGAATAGAGAAATTGTCAATATTAAACTTCTTTTAAAGAATTTGAAAATTTCTTGATTTTTTTTTAATTTGTATATAATGAATGTGTCAGGTGCTCTTTTGAGGTAAAAGGGAAAGTGGTGAAAATCCACTGCTGTCAAGCAACTGTAAGCGGATACGAATGCCTTATACCACCCGTAAAAGGGGAAGGTGGCAGGAGGTTTAAGCCGCAAGCCAGGAAACCTGCCTGATAACGGAACCTGCTTTGACAGGGTCCGTCCTGACAAGGATGGATATGAAAAAAATATTAGTATTTTTATTTATTTTTTCCCTTTTTCTGAAAATATTTTCAGCATATATATATGTTTACGATAAATCCACCTATGATAGTATTGTTTTTGTAAAAGTTTCCTATGATGGAAAAACTTACCAACTTAAAACACCATTTGAAATCCAGAAGGGAAAAGAGATAAGTTTATCCTCATTGGGTTATAAGGAAAAAAGATTTAAGGTTACAGATGATACGATGAGTATCTATCTTGAAATTGAACCTTTTATGTATAAACCACTTGTTGTAGAGAATGAAAGGATAGAAAGTGATATTTTAAATATTAAGATCGAAGAGAAAGATCTGTTTTCCATAATAAAAAAAATACCACAGGTAACTTTGAGAGAGTACAACAGGAGTTATATTATTTCTGTTGATGGACTTTTAAATGAGGATAACATTTTGTCCATAGATGGTGTTCCAATTGTAAACCAGCAATCAAGAATGGTTCCAATATCTTTATTTCCCAAAAACCTTTTCTCTTCCTTAAATTTTTATAAAAATGACAGATCCAACTTTCTTGGAGAAAACCTTTTTTCATCTGGAATAGATTTTCGGATTGAAAAAAGTGATAAAACAAAAATAAATATAACTTTTGATGATAAAAAATCTTACGATATTGATTTGACCCTATCTTTTAAAGGTTTTAAATTTGGAAAATTTTATTTTGACAAGAATGATTTGGTTTTACCTTATGGAGAAAAACTAAAAAACTCATACCAAAATGGATTTAGTAATTACTTTTATTTTAAAAGAGATTTTTTTTCAATACTATATATATATGGAAAGAGCCAAACAGGTGATCCGGGAATTCAGGGACATAGATTTTTCAACTCTACAATATTTGAAGGCAACAGAATTTTTAATTTAACTTTTAATCTTTCAAAGTTTCTAAAAATTTTTTATTCTAACAACATTTACACCTATATTTATGACAACAAAGATTTAAGAGTTTTCGATACTTCAAAAACTTTTTCAGATAATATCATAATAAAATTTGAAAAGAATAAGAGTGGAGTTGGAACATTCTTTCAGAAAAATTTTATAAAATCAACAAAAGTTTCAAATGTCAACGAATACTTTTACGGTTTGTTTTCTAACCTTATTTTAGGGTCCTTAAAATTTTCAAACTCTTTTTCCTTCTCTTCAAATTTTAATGAAGATTTTTTGAAAAAAAATTATGTTTACAGTTTTACCGTTTCAAAAGAATTTTACTTAAAAGATTATATTTTTTATAACTCTATTAAAATCTCAACGAGAAGACCTACATTCAACGAGTTGTACTGGGTTGGTGATATATTTTCTAAAGGTAATGAGAATCTTTTAAACGAAAAGATTTTTTCATACTCTTTAACTTTTTCAGATGAAGAAAAAAAGTTTTTTGCAGGTTTTAACTATTATAAAGATCTCATAAGATGGATTAATATAAATGGTGTTTACTCTCCTCAAAATATTTTGAAAACTTATAACCCATACATAGGTTTTGAGTATAACAAAAAATTTTTTAATATAAACAACTCTTTAACTTTAACGATCTCTCCTATGATCCTTGAAAGGTTCAAATTACTTCTTTACACATCACCTCTAAATCTAAACTATTTTGCATTCTATACATTTAAAAATTTCAATTTCTTTCTCTACCTTGAGTACAGGTCAATCAGATTTTTGAACAATGAGAACACAAAGTATTTGCCATTTTATATATCCTTAGATGAAACAGGTGTTGAATACAATTTGAAAAATTTTGTCTTAACATTTTCGATCATCAATCCTTTCGATCTGAGGATTGAGAGTGTAAAAGGATACATAAAGGAAGGAAGAAAAGTAACTTTTAACCTGAAGATGGAGGTTTAATGAAAAAAGACTTTTTGATCTCTTCACTTTTGTTTGTTTTAATTTTTTCAATTTCCTGTTCACTTTTAAAAAAGGAGCCTTTTGAGAACTCTGTTTACATCCTTGATTGGGAGAAGGAGGCGGTTTACATCGTTGATTCTCTATTCAATCTTGAAACCACTCCACTTTTGACAACCGGAACAGCACCGACAGATATTTTTGTGGATGAAAGTAATATTTACATAACCAATTCTGGTTTTGGTGGAGTTCCATCTATTGAAAAGTATGATCTTAGTGGAAAAAGAATATCACAGATAGAAAGGGGAGATTTGAGTTCTCCTGCCTATATATCAGGTAGTAAAGATTACATTTTTGTTACGGATTGGCTTTCCAACTCTCTTTTAAAGATTGAAAAAACTACTTTTTCTATAGTTGACTCCCTAACTTTGACCGCACCACAAGAGATAGTTTATAAAGATGGCTTCCTGTATGTTGGTTCAAACAACACATCACTGACAGGACATATATACAAAATATCAGAAGATTTTAAAAATGTTGAAACCGATCTTGCAAAAGGTTCAAATCCATCCTACCTTGATATTGATGGTGAAAACAATATATATGTTTCACTTGTTGGAAACTACGATGATATAAAAGGCAAAATAAAAAAGATAAAAAATGGTGTAGAACTTGATTCTTTGAGTTTTGAAAACTATCTTGGAAAAGTAAAAGTTGTTGAGGATAAAATTTTTTTGTTGGATATCTTCAGCAAACTCTATATACTTGATAAAGATTTAAACATTCTCAACACCTTAAATATTCCCTCACCTTCAGATATAGAATACTTCAAAGGGAAAATTGTAATCTCAACAAATGTTGGAAAAATCTATCTTATCGATTTTTTAGAACTTACAACACTTGATTCTTTAGACTTCGAAATACCTTTAAAGGTTGCTGAAATGTTTGTAAAATAATCGAAAGTATAAGTTCAACTATTTTTCAACATATTGTATTTTACAAAATAAGACTCCACTATATTTAGTGGAGTCTATTGACATTTTAAAGTTGAGTGATAATATTTTCTAAAAAAAATGGAGGAGGAGTGTCAAAAGTCGAATATATAAGAAAAAGAGATGGTAGAGTAGAAAAATTCGATGAAAACAAGATAACTGAAGCTATCTTTAAAGCTGTAAAGGCTGTTGGTGGAGATGATATACAACCAGCAAAAAAGATTACAAACCAGATAGTTGCTGTTCTTGAGGTTTTGTATAAGGATGGAAGGATACCAACTGTTGAGAATGTTCAGGATCTTGTTGAAAAGATGCTCATAGAATCTGGGCACGCAAAAACTGCGAAAGCCTATATACTTTACAGAGAGCAGCATAACCAGTTAAGAAAAAGCAAAGAGTTGATAAAGGATAGTATAGATTTGATGGATGAATACATTGAAAAATTGGACTGGAGGGTTAACGAGAATTCGAATATGTCTTACTCTTTGCAAGGTTTGAACAACCATATTTCATCGACGATATCGGCACTCTATTGGCTTGAAAAAGTTTATCCAAAAGAGGTTGCAAATGCACATAGGGAAGGTGATCTACACATACATGATCTTGGGATGCTTTCAGTTTACTGTTGTGGATGGGACCTTGAACTTTTACTTTTAAAAGGTCTTGGTGGAGTAACTGGAAAGATAGAATCAAAACCAGCGAAACATTTCAGGACAGCATTAGGACAGATAGTAAACTTTTTTTACACATTACAGGGAGAGGCAGCAGGGGCACAGGCATTTTCAAATTTTGATACATACCTTTCCCCATTCATAAGGTATGATGAGTTAACATACGATGATGTTAAACAGGCTATGCAGGAGTTCGTTTTCAACGTTAATGTCCCAACAAGGGTTGGATTTCAAACACCTTTCACCAATGTTACAATGGATCTTGTTTGTCCGGAAACTTTGAAGGATGAAAGAGTAATAATAGGTGGAAAGAGGATGAACGAGACATACAAAGAGTTCCAGCAGGAAATGGATATGTTCAACAAGGCTTTTGCCGAGGTGATGATGGAAGGTGATGCTAAGGGTAGAATTTTCACATTTCCAATTCCGACATACAATATCACAAAGAATTTCGATTGGAACAATCCAAACCTTGAAAAGATATGGGAGATGACGGCGAAGTATGGCATTCCATATTTCAGTAACTTTATAAACTCTGATATGGATCCTTCAGATGCAAGGAGTATGTGTTGTAGGTTGAGACTTGATAACAGGGAGTTGAAAAAAAGGAGTGAAAAGATACAACTGAACTTACTCGCAAACAAAAATAATGTTAATGAAGAAAAAATCGATAAACATCCAAAAAGGAGTGGTGGTCTTTTTGGAGCAAATCCTATGACAGGTTCAGTTGGTGTTGTTACCATAAATATTCCAAGGATCGCATACAACAGTAAAAGCAAATCAGAATTTTTCACAAAACTTGAAAGGATGATGCAATTAGCTAAAGAATCACTTGAAATAAAGAGAAAGATTCTTGAAAAGTTTACAGAGGATAACCTTTATCCTTACTCCAAAGTTTATCTTGAAGATGTAAAAAAAATGAATGGGAAATATTGGGCAAACCATTTTTCAACTATTGGACTTGTGGGGATGAATGAAGCAGCACTGATGCTTGTTGGAGAGAATATAGGGCAAAAAAATGGAAGAGAGTTTGCTCTTGAAACTTTAAAATTTATGAGAGAAAAACTTGAAAAGTTCACAGATGAAACTGGAAATCTTTACAACCTTGAGGCATCACCAGCAGAAGGAACATCTTACAGGTTGGCTAAAGAGGATAAAAAACGTTATCCAGATATAATAACAGCAGGTAAAGATGTTCCCTACTATACAAACTCAACTCAACTTCCAGTGGGTTTCACCGATGATCTTTTTGAGGCTCTGAAATTACAGGATGAACTTCAGTGTCAATACACCGGAGGAACAGTTTTACATGGTTTTATCGGAGAAAGGATTTACTCTATCAGTGCATGTAAAAAACTCGTTAAGAAGATCGCTGAGAATTTTCATCTTCCTTATTTCACAATAACCCCAACATTTTCAATATGTCCTGTTCATGGTTATATCCCGGGAGAACATAAATTCTGCCCTTACGATCATTCACCCCAAGAACTCGAAAAGTTTGGCGTTGAAATATATGTTGAAAAAGGAGAATAGATGGAAGAGGCAAAAACAATTTTGAAGAATGGTGAAAAAAAAGAAGAACTCGAAAAGGTTAAAGTTGTTCCAACAGAGATCTACAGTAGGGTTGTTGGTTATTTCAGACCCGTAAACAACTGGAACGAAGGCAAAAGGGAAGAGTTCAAGGATAGAAAAGAGTTCAAAGTTTAAAATTTTCTAAACGTTTTAAAAATTAAAATGGTTCAAGTAAAAGGTTTTCAAGGTATTACCACACTTGATTATCCAGACAAAGTTTCATCAACCATTTTTTTGGCTGGATGTAACTTCAGATGTCCTTTCTGTCATAACAAAGAACTTGTTGATGATTTTGACTCTTTACAGACTATAACGGAGGAGAGGTTATTTTCTCTTATTGATGAGAGAAAAAATTTCATCGAAGGTATATCTATAACAGGTGGTGAACCACTTTTAAGTGAAGATATTATAGGTTTCATTTCAAACTTAAGAGAAAAATTTAAACTTCCAGTAAAAGTTGATACTAACGGTTACAATCCACAAATTCTAAAGAAACTTCTTTCCGAAAATCTTATTGATTACGTAGCGATGGATATAAAAACATCACCTTCAAAGTATGTTGTAGCATGTGGAGTAAATATTGATTTTGAAAGGATAAAAAGTTCTGTTGAAATACTTTTGAACTCAAAGATTGATTATGAGTTCAGAACAACTATAGTTCCACAACTTGTAACTCTTGAGGATGTTAGAGAGATAGGTGTTTTGATAACAGGTGCAAAAAAGTATGTTATCCAGCAGTTTAGGAATTGGAAAACTTTGAATGATGATTTTACCGGTGTAGTTCCCTACAAACCTGAAGAGTTGAAAAAGTTTAGAGATATAATGACTCAGTTTGTTCCTGATGTTTCAATAGTTGGAATTTAACTTTTCTTTTTGAGCGTATTAAAAAGATACTCTTTTTTAAGAAATATTCTGAAAAGTTTTTCATTAAGTTCCTTTTCTTCAATTTCTCCTTTTGAAATCCAGAAAGAAAGTGAATCTACCATAAATTCGAAAAGTGTATCATCCATAAGTATAAAGATATCAACCCCACTTTTAAAAGATTCTTTCAGAACCAAGTAAGGGTTTTTGTTTGATTTTGCTGCTATATCATCCGCTACAATGACAATCTTTTCATTTTTATCCCTAACAAGTTTTACAACATTTTTTGACCTTACCGCAGGAACAGAATCGAGAAATGGGTAAACTATGTTTGCAACCATAACGAATGAAACCTTATCAAAAAAATGGTAAAAAAGATCCAAATTCTCTTCAAAAAGTTTTTTATCTCCTTTATATTTTGGTATCACTACATCGGAGTTATCAAATGTTTCTCCATAACCAGGGAAATGTTTTATGCAGTTTAGAATTTTTTTGCTTTTGTGTAAAGATATGTAAGTATCTATGAAATCTTTAATAGAATCGGTTGTTGAAAGAATGTTTCTATCCGTTCTTCTCATCATCGAGTTTTTCTGGTATGAAAGATCGAGAACAGGTGAAAGGTTTAAATTTATTCCAAGTTTTTTCTCATTTAAAACCATTATCTTTAAAATTTCCTCCCTTTTTTCATAGTTATGGAATATCGAATTCAAAGAAGGAGTTTTTTCTATAAATGATAACCTATCAACTTTCCCTCCTTCCTGATCTATACAAACAAAAGGTGGAATTGGAAAATCTTTTAAAAGGTTCTCAAAAGGAATTTTTTTATAGTAAATACTCTTTAAAAGATTTTTTGAAGGTATTACCCCTCCAGGATAATAATTTGAAAAATTGAAGTTGTTTGTGTAAACTATAAAAAGTTGTGAAACTTTACTTTCCAAGGATAATGTATCATAATAGGTAACAAGATCACTTTTTTTTATAGTGTATCCTGAGATGTTTTCAGAGGTTAGAAAAAAAAGAATTAGAAAAATTAACATCATAAAAGAATTATAAAAATTGAAAGTTTAAAGTCAAACTATTTTTTTAAAATCAAAAGTTTTTTATCCTCTGTAAAATAGATGTTTAAACTTTTAAGTTGATTTTTGAAAACCCTTCTTCCAATCTTGTCAAAATAGATTTTATCTTTTAACTCTGAGATGTTTTCCTTCTTTTTAAACTTCTTGTTTTTTGTCTGAATGTAAGGAGTGTATTTTAAGTATAAAGGGTATTCTTTGAAACCGGTTGAAAAAAATATTTTCGTCTGGAAAGGCGGGGAGTTCCTTTTAACAAAAATTTTAACAAATTTT
Organism: candidate division TA06 bacterium 32_111; assembly: GCA_001508335.1. Classification (GTDB taxonomy): domain Bacteria; phylum Hydrothermota; class 32-111; order 32-111; family 32-111; genus 32-111. Next base: position 20,072 of record LGFX01000002.1, on the reverse strand, counting down.
TTCCCTAAACCTTTTATTGCCCTTCCATCTTCAAATTTTACTGAATCTATAAGGTTATCTGGAAATTCACATAAAAGAATCTGTGGATTTTTAACTGTTGAGAAAATTTCTAAACTCTGATTCGTTGAAATATCAATAGTTTCCTTGAAGGATACACCTTCCTCAAAATCTAAAAGAAAGATAGTGTAGAAGTAATACAAAAGATTCAAATCAATGTGTTTAAAATATTTAAGAAGTGGAGATTGGGCTATCCTGTTATTTTTTATTGAACCATAATATCTGTTTGAAAATGAAAGCAAAGGCTGTGGAGTCTCATAGTAATCCATGTAGTTTGAGGTTGTATCGTAAAGAAGATCAATGTTAAGGGGAGTTAGATTTAAAACCGTTCCTTTGTAAAGGGTATTCCCATCGAAAGATTTGTTAATATTGAATAATTCCATTATCCTTATTCCCTCTCTATCATAACCAAAAACATCTCCACCCTCAACAAGAAGGGGGACATTTCTTGATGCTAAATTCTCTATTAAATTAGATTCTTCGGAGGTTATATGGTGTAATTTTGGATAGAGACCAAAGGAGAAAATGTAGGAAGAATAGGTTAAGGTTGAATCAATTTTATCTGATAAGGTTAAAGATATATCCAAAGAATCTTTTAAAAATGAAACAAAATCTGAATTCTGATAGTTGTTCAAAGGATCATATAAAAAGAGTGAATGTCTTTTTGTTGTAAAAACTTTATAGGTTATAGTATCATAAATAAATCCATTCGAGTATACAACTTTTATAAAGTTTGTATCGGCAAAAAATCTAAAGTAGTTCCATAAAATATTATGTTCAAAGGGAGTATTTAATATTATACTATCAATACTGACAGAATAGTTTTTCTCTATGAATTTTAACTTTAATTTTTCCTGTGGAAAAATACCGAAAGAGGAAACAGATACTCCAAACTGATAATCCTCATCCTTGTAAAATATCGATGTTTCTTGACAGTTCATAGAATCGATAACAATTCTGAACCTGTTTACAGGAAAAACAAAATAGAAGTTTGAAGAATCTATTGAAATTGTTAACTTTAAATTATAAGCACCCTTTAAAGTTTTTACAGTTGTTTTAAAAAACTCTCCATCGAGAATCACCCCTTCAACTATCTCACAATCGGTTGAAAAAATATCAACATTGGAATAAGAGTTTTTATTTGTTTTAAAAAATATTTGGATAGGTTCTCCCTCCTCTATAAGTCGGTTAGAGTTACCAGAGTTATCTGAAAAGAAAAAAGTGTCAATAGAGAGTATATCGTTTTTAACAAAAAACGAATCAACGAAGAGAACTCCATTTAAATATGAAGATATGTAATAGAAAGAGTTTGGTTTTATGTTGAAAAGTTTGTAATAGAATGTTGTTTCGTTGTTAAAATTGAAGGTATCTATAATTCTCTCCTTTGAAAAGATATTGATTTTACAGGGTCTTAAAATTTCTATTGTTAAAATAGAGTCAGATATGTCTATACTCTCTTTAAAAGAGAAAGGTTTTGAAGATGGATTTTTTTTAAGATTCAAAATTGGAAAACCGAAAATATTGTATGAGAGAACCTGTGAAACTGAATAATCGTTGTACCCGGCATAGTTCATAAAAGAGAAAATAAGTTTTCTGTAAAGGTCTAAAAATAATGTTTCCTTTTCAGTTGTTTCAAGTTTGAAAGAGTTGTCATCTAAAAAATCGAAAAATTTGTTCATCATATAGTTGTTGTACTGGTAAAATGTTTCTGATGATGAGGAAATGGTGAGAATAGCGTTCTTTTCGGAAACTAAAAGTGATTCTGAAAAAGATCTTTCGTAACCTGATATCAGTTTATCGAAATTTCCCATAAGACAGGAGAAGAATAGAAATATCCCATTTTTTGAAAAATTCAAATATTGAATATTGTTTAAAGAAAAATCAGGCATAACGGAAGATATTGGATTCCCATGCCCCCTGTATGTGAATATAAAATTTTTGTCCTTTAAGTTTAAACTGCTCAATTCGTATATCCAGTTGTAATAGGGGAAGAGTAAAGAGTCAGGTAATTTTTCGTATGTGTATGTGTATTTTGGAAAGGGAGAGTTGGTCTCACCATAAATTTTTCCTTTCAAAACTCTGTTTATAAAATATGGATATGTAAAGTATAGGTAATCTTCAGTGGAGTCTTTGTTGTTGTCGTAAAAAGGTGCTGTGAAAACGAATTCAAAATTTGAACTATCTGAAAGGAAATTTTTCAACTTTTCAACAAAAATGTCAAACTGTTCCTGATTTGAAACTGGTATCCTTGAGATTATTACAAAAGAGGAATCCACAAAAGGATTTGAAAAGTATAGATCTGAAGGGAAACTTTTTAAAGTGTAAGGATTGAAAAAACCTCTGTATGGATTTATCCTATTTTCATCACCTATAAGTATTATAGCGGTAACTTTTTTTATACTTTTAATGGAGTCTATAATATTTTTTACTTTAGCACAGGAAGGATCATCGTTTACAACATCTATGAATTGGTATCCCAAAGATAGTGTTAAAAACTTTAACTTTTCAATTTCTATATCCTTTTGATGTATCAAAAGAAAATTCTTATCATAGTTGAAAATGAACTTTTTACCGAAAGGTTTAAACTGAACTTCAAAACTTTTTTTATCATTTTCAAGGTTCAACCTGTATGGAAAGATGGAAAGAAAGAAAAGTAAAAAAGTTAAACTTAAAACCTTTTTCATATTTCCTCCTTTTGTAAAATTATATGTATTTTTTTACAAAAAGTCAATACCTATTTTTTAAATTTTCGGTTGACACAAGAAAATTTTTTTATACAATTAAAAAAAAGGGGGAGGTCTTCATGAAAAGAGTCTTCTTAGTGATTATATTTTTACTGTTTAGTCTTCTATTATTTTCACAAAATTTTGTTGGAATAAAAATATTCGTTTTAGATAATGATAGTGGGCTTAAACTTCCAGATCCAGATAATGTTCAAGTTCAAATAGGTTACGAAGAGAACCTATTGCAATCTTTCTCTCTTCTTGGTTTTTCAGTTGATTCAAACAATCTAAGAGTTGGATACCCACTGCCTTCATATCCAGATATTCTTGAATATGGTGCTGTTTTTATAGTTTGTGGACACAGACCTGTTTCTCCCAATATTTTATCTCCAGAGGATATAGAAAATTTGAAAAACTATCTTGATTATGGTGGATGTGTTTACATCGAAGGGAACAATATAGCTGATTTTTTGAATAACTATGATAGTGAATTTCTAAACCAGTATTTCAACAATTATCTTTTTTACAATGGTGGTTCACAGTACTCATACATTGAGACTATTTTCACTGATACACTTTCCACATTTTGCAGACAATACAAATTCCTTTATCCTGCTGGAACTCCTCCAGATTATTCTATTGATAATCTTGGAAACTTCCACGGACTTGGAGAGCCTTACTACTTCCCATTTTTTGTTTTTGAAGAAAAAGGAAAACTTTACAGATCAACAGCAACAGCATATACACCTCCTGAAAGTAAAGGAATTTTATATTTCCCCGGAAGAACTGTAATGTCTACAACAGATTTCAGTGCATACTCCTGTCCACTCCAAGGAATAAAATCTATACCTGATTCAACAAAAAATATTCTAATGAGAACCAGTTACCTCAGGGATATTTTAAAATTCTTTGGTATAGGTAGAACACTTGTTCTTGATGATAACGGACTTGAAGAAAAAGGAACTCTTGATCTTTTAAAAGTACTCGATGAGAATAAAATCGATTATACCTACTTGAATTTGAAAAATACAGAGTCTTATCCAAATTACGATTTTCTATCAAAGTTCACAACAGTTATTTTATATACTGGAGAAATGGGTGAACCTTTTATACTTCCAGATGATACATTCAATCTTCAAAGGTATCTTACTTTTGGGGGGAATATTATAGTTTCCGGAGAGAACCTTGCCCAATCTTATGGAGTCCCGGGAGTAAATTCTCAGAAAGATGAATTTCCATTTCTCTCCTACTATATGTGGGTTGATTACAGATCAAGCAGTTACGATGATGTTTCCTTTTCAGCAGATAAATTCTCAATCTATGCTTCGAATGAATACACTGCGGTAATTGAACAAATTGAACAAACTAAATCAAATGTTGATGAAGTTTATCCATTTCCAAGAGACACTTTTGTAAATGTAAACTATTACCTTGGTTTACCCAAAGCATCAGTAATAGTTGGTGTTAACAATATAGCCACAACACACAGATCAGTATTTTTTGGATTTCCATTTGAATATCTGGATTCTAGAAATCTTAATGCCTTAATAAATGTGACTTTTACAAAATTTTTTAAATATGATCTAACTTTCACAACCTTGAGAACTGTTGAAAACAACACAAAAAATGTAGAGGTGAAAGAGGTTGAGAAGGGAACAAGAATTTTGTATTCTAACGATAAAATTTACATCGAAAATGCCAATTCTGCAAAACTTATAGATTGTCTTGGAAACACTATAAAAGTTCTTTCAAATGGAGAGAACTATATAGGTGATATTTCAAAAAAAGGTGTTTTCTTTGTGATATATAAAGATAACGATAACCTTTTGAGAACATACAAATTCTTCAGAATGTAAAGGTTGAATTATTTTTATATCTTTGTTATAATTCCCACACATTTTCAAAGCAAGGAATATTATGGATAAAAGTGTTTTTATTAGTGAAAGAATCTCGAATTTGACTCTCTCCTACCAAATTGAAAGATATAAAGATTATATAATGTTTAACCGGGTAGTTAATTTTAAGGATATAAGAGAAAAAGAAGATCCACAAAAAGAGTATAACATTCTTCCGGTAAAGAACTCTTCTCAAGGTTCTTTTTTAACAGAGAGAGTTGAATTATAACCCTTATGATTCTGGGAAGATGTTGTGAATTTTGACGGAAGGAATGGGACGAAGATAGAGAATAAAAAAAGTTGGAATGAAAGGTAACAAAAATTTTGATTAAAGTTGAAGAAAAAGATAAAAATCTTATCTATAACAGTTTCTTAGAGTATGAAATTTTAAAAGTTTACAGAGTAGATGGATAAAAATTATTCAGAAATTTTTAAAATCGAAAATCTTTTTTTAAGATCAAAATACATTTTGAAAGGGTACTTTTCAGGTATACACAAAACTCCATACAAAGGTTTTTCATCTGAATTTTCAGAATACAGGGAATACATTCAGGGAGACGATTTTAAAAGGATAGATTGGAAAGTTTTTTTAAGGAGTGAAAAACTTTTTGTAAGGGAAAATGAGGGTGAGTCGGACACTGATATTTATATTTTTCTTGACTGTTCAAAATCTATGCGATTTGCAAACAAGTTCGAATATGCAAAAACTTTAGTTTTCATTTTCGCTCTTATTGCAAAAAAACAGAACGATTCTTTCGGTTATGTTTTTTACAGTGATAGGTTAAAAGTTTTTCAAAAACCTTCAAAAAAGCAGAACCTACTTTCCCATCTTTACAAGGATCTTGAAACGATAAAACCTGATGGTGAAACTAAAGGAGCAAAAGTTTTACTGGATATTTTACCAAAGGTTAAAAGATCTACTTTTGTTATATTTATAACCGATTTTGGCGAAAATCTTGAAGATATGATGAAAACTTTATCGATATACAGAGTTTTCAAAAATGACTCAATAGTTTTCCATCTACAAAGTAAACAGGAGTTTGAAAAAAATAATTTTGAAAATGTCTATTTGAAAGATATGGAAAGTGGAAAGACCCTTTATTTCGATTCGTTTTCAGATAGGATGAAAATTTTGAGAGATAGAAATGAGAGTATAAAAAAGTATTCCTATGAAAACGGGATTGATTACAACCACATAATGATTGAGGATGGTTTTGAAAAACCACTTTCAAACTTCTTTTTTAGGAGAAAGAATGTTTTTCTATAGAGATTTTAATTTGATCCTTTTTTTTCTTCTTCCAATTTTCCTTTTAATTCTATTTTTTTCAAAAAAGTTCAAAAAGGTAAAATTTTATCCTTACATCGATCTTTTCGAAGAGAGTGAAAAATCAACCTTAAAAAAGGGTTCAACCCTGATCCTTAAAATTTTAAAAATAATTTTTTTTGTCTTATCATTTTCCTTTTTAACACTATTTTTATCAAAACCTTACATCGGTTCAAAGAATGTTGAATATCTTTTTATATTCATAGATAACACTCCCTTGTTGAATCTCAAATCCGAAAAGTTGGACAGTATGATTTTTGAATACAAAAAAGAGTTCAATTACGATAATATCGTTATTTATGATAACAAAGGAAGAATAGAATACCCTTTTAAAAAGGAAAAAGTTTTCAGTGGAGAACTTTTAGAAAAGGATGAAGTTGTAAGAAATTTTGTTAGTTTGATTAACAGGATAAATTCTCCATCTATGAAGAAAGTTTTTATTTCAGATAGGAACTATGATAGGTTCAGGGACGATTTTGATTTTGTGAAGGTGGAAAATGATTTCGATATCCTTATCGTTGATATTCTACCTGAACTTAAAATATTTTCAAAAGATGAAAAAGTTGCTCTTTTAAAAACAGATGGAAAAGAGGTAAAAATTTTTCTAAAAAGAGGTATAAATTTTTTCTCACCTGATTTTGATTCTTTAAGTTTTATAAAGGTTTTGACAGACTCTATAAGTTTTCCAAAAACTGTTTATATTAAAAACAAAAGGATAAAGGATCTTGTTGGGGAAAAGATTTTGCAAATAGCTTTAAAGACTTTGGGATATGAAGTTACTGATGGTGAAATTTCTATTTCCTCTAACGATGCGATAAAAAAAGGAATAGTTTTTTTTAAAGATTATAAAATGGTTCACCATAACAAAAGAAAAATCATTTTCAAAGATGCTAACTTGAAAGAGGTTTTAAAGAATGGTTTCGAAAGCCTTAACTATAAAAAACTTTCCGATATACCGGGAGAGCCTTTGATTTTGGATGATGGAGGGAACAAACTCCTTTCTTATTCAAAAGACAAATTTTATATTTCCTTACCTCTCGATACAAATCTTTCCAATTTTGTATTAACACCAGGTTTTCTGCCTCTTCTCGATTATCTTCTCAATCGGTTATCTAAAGGTGATCTCGATTACGACAAAAATATTTTGGAATATAGGGAAGAGATTTTAACAAAAGGCAAATCTTTTTTAAGTGAAGAGAAACCTTTGAAATTTAAAGATATAAGCAAAGTTTTTTTTATCCTTTTCTTAATATTTACATTTTTATTCATTTTGATATAGTTTTTTGTGTATAAAAAATGTCACAAGTCAAGCACCGTCCCCGAAATATTATTTGACATTTTTCGTATAAGAGATAAAATACATATAGAAAGACATTTTTTGAGAACGAGAGGAAGGAAAAGTAATGAGATCAACAATAACCGTTAAAAAATTTTTAAAAAAAAGAACAATTTTTAAATTAAAAACATTTGATAGTGAGCTTCCATTTATTGAAAAGTATTAGATCAGTAAAGAAAGATCTTGAGTGTTTAAAGAATAGAAAAACAGGTTATTAAAATCAAGGTTGTTGAAATAAAATGAATTTTTGTGATGAAAACAAATAAAACAGCCTGTTATACTATCTGATGATGCATAGAGATAAAATTTATAGGGTCTACTCAACTGGTTTTAAAGGAAAGGATTGCACATGATAAAAAAATATGAGTTAAAACCACCACAAAGATTATTAATAGTATCCAACAGATTACCTTTTAACGTTACAGAAAAAAAAGGAAGGTTTGAATTGCAGAAGAGTGCCGGTGGTTTAGTTACTGGAGTTGACGCTTATCTCAAATCATTAAAAAAAACTTCGTTTAGCAATTTGGAACATTTATGGATCGGCTGGTCGGGCACATCTATCTTTGATGAAAATAAAAGAGTAATACTTACAAAAAGGTTGGCTGAATTTAATGCATTTCCAGTTTTTTTATCAGATAGGGTTGTGAACAATTTTTATAATGGGTTTTGTAACAAGATTATTTGGCCACTCTTTCACTACTTCCCTTCCTATGTTGTATACGATGAAGATTATTGGAGACATTACCAAAAAGTCAATATGATTTTCTGTGATAAAATCTTGGAAATTTCAAAACCAGGTGATATAATCTGGGTACACGACTATCAACTGATGCTATTACCCGGTCTTTTAAGAGAGAGGAGAAAAGATTTATCGATAGGTTATTTTCATCATATTCCTTTTCCATCATTTGAGGTATTTAGATTATTACCAGCAGAATGGCGTAGAGAGATACTACTTGGAATATTGGGAGCAGATCTTGTTGGTTTTCATACTTATGATTATATGCAACATTTTCTAATTTCTGTTCTTCGTTTTTTGGGATACGAACACACTTTGGGTATAATTTCGACTGAAAATAGAACAATTAAAATAGATACCTTTCCAATGGGAATAGATTTTAAGAAGTTTAACAATGCCTCAAAAAGTAAGGAAGTTAAACAGATATCTAACAATCTAAAGAACAGTTTTAGAAATTTAAAAGTGTTACTTTCAATCGATAGGTTGGATTATACAAAGGGTATTCTGAATAGATTACAAGGTTATGAACTGTTCCTTCAAAAAAATCCTAATTGGCATGAAAAGATCATTCTTATACTCGTGGTTGTTCCTTCTCGAACGGGAGTTGAGCATTACCAGAGAATGAAAAAACAGGTAGACGAATTTGTAGGAAAAATCAACGGAAAATTTGGCAGTATTAATTGGACACCAGTATTGTATCAATACAGGTTTTTTGATTTTCATGAATTGGTTGCTCTCTATAAGATTAGTGATATAGCCTTAATAACACCTTTAAGGGATGGAATGAATCTGGTTGCCAAAGAGTATCTCTCAAGCAAAAAAGATCAAAAAGGAGTTTTAATTATCAGTGAAATGGCTGGTGCAGCAAAGGAGCTTGGAGAAGCGATTATAATAAATCCGAACAGTAGAGAGGAAATTGCTTCCGCTTTAAAGGAAGGCTTGGAAATGCCCAGGAGAGAACAGAAGAGACGAATTCAAATAATGCAACAACGTTTAATGCGTTATGATATTGTAAGGTGGGGGAATGATTTTATTCAGAATCTTCTCTACATGAAAGAAAAACAGAAAAACTTTGAAGCAAAATTACTTGATAAACAGAAATTTATAATGGCGTACAAGAGAGCAAACAAAAGACTTATTTTTTTAGATTATGATGGTACACTTGTTCCCTATTCTATAAATCCCAAAATGGTAAACCCTGATCAACCTCTATTAAAAACTCTGAGATCGCTCTCTAAGGATGAAAAAAATAAAATTGTGTTGATAAGTGGCAGACATAGAGAAACTTTGCAAAAATGGTTTAGAGAACTTAACATTGATTTAGTGGCAGAGCATGGGGCATGGATAAAAGAAGGCGAAAATAACTGGAGAACGATCAAGCCATTAAAGAATGATTGGAAACCTAATGTTTACCCCATACTTGAAACATATTCTGACAGACTTCCTGGTTCTTTTGTTGAAGAAAAAGAATATTCTCTTGTATGGCATTATCGTAATGCAGATCCCGAACACAGTTCTATATTGGCAAAGGAACTTGTAGACCACCTACTTAGTTTTTTCGCTTCCATAGATCTTCAGGTAATGAAAGGAAATAAAGTAATTGAAATTAAAAATGCTGGTGTCGATAAAGGTGTTGTTGGATCCTATTATATTTCAAAAGATAAATTTGATTTCATTTGTGCGTTTGGAGACGATACTACGGATGAAGACTTATTTAGTGTTCTTCCTAAAACCGCTTATTCAATCAGAATTGGAGGTTTCCAATCTAAAGCCAAATACAGGTTGTATAACTATCTCGATGTGAGAGAGTTACTTAAAGAATTAAAAATGATGTATGATAAAAAGGAATATAGATAAAATCCCTTTTGATATTTTTATGGCAACAGTTCAACATACTATTGTACTTTTTATAGAAAAAAGATAGAAAAAATAGTTTTTCTATTTTCCAAAACTTAAAATGATAATTAATAACTTAGATGCTTACTTTTATCGAAAACATTAAAAAATAAGAATCCATTTTCTTCTATTACTTTTATATAGTTTGTTTTAAATTATACTGTCACACTGTCAAGCACCGTCCCCAAATGTTGATCTCTGTGAAGGTAAAAATGATAATTGATTTTTTTTGAAAAATGTAATAAAATTTAGCAACTAAGTTTTTGTGGGGGTAAGAGAAAAAAACAATAGGTTATTACAAAGGAGAAAGAAAAAATTCACTGCTATACATGTCAGATTATGAATATCAAAATTAGAGTAAAAATATAGAACCATGAAAAATTTTATTACAAATAGCAATGTAGAAAATCTGCAAAAACGTATATCAAACCTTATTGAAAACAGCGAAGAATTAAAGTTTTTAGTTGGTTTTTTTTATTTTTCAGGTTTAAGAGAACTGTACGATTCCTTAAAAAAAAATTCTAAAGTTCTATTAAAAGTTTTAGTTGGGCTTAATGTAGATAAATTTAATTATCAATTAATAGAATATGCTGATTCTGATCCGAATAGTAAATCAAGTTACTCAAATGAAGAAATATTTGGTATGTTTCTTGATTCATTAAAAAAATCTATCAATACAGAAAAATTTGACACAAAAGAATTTTACGAACAATCGAAGTTCTTTATTCAACTTATCAAAGAGAACAGATTGATAATTCGAAAAACAACGAAACCAAATCATGCAAAATTATATATTTTTAAATTGGAAAAAGATCAAGTTGGTCGAGATAAATTATTTATAACTGGCAGCAGCAATCTAACAAGAGCAGGCTTTACAACACAGGAAGAATTCGATGTTGAAATAAGTGATTATGGTTTTGATAAAGCTGAAGAATATTTTGATAATTTGTGGGAATGGTCAGTTAAAATAACAGAAAATGATACACAAAGAGATAACCTCATAAAACTTCTTGAAAAAGAAACTTTGATAAAGGAAATTACACCTTTTGAAGCTTATATTTTGTCTCTTAAAATTTATCTCGATTCTTTTGATAGAAAAGAGACTACTCCATCACTTATTGAACTACTAAAAAAAAATGGTTATACTCCTTATCAATATCAATTGGACGCTATAAAACAGGCACTTGCAATAATTGAGCAAAATAATGGAGTTATACTGGCTGATGTTGTTGGGCTTGGTAAAACAATAATTGCTTGTGCCATCGCAAGAGAGTTAAGAAAACGAGGCGTGATAATATGTCCTCCCAGTCTTATAGGTGACTCAAGAAAAAAAGATGCTGGCTGGAATATGTATAAAGAGCAATTTGGACTTTACGATTGGGAAGTATGGTCTTTAGGAGAACTAGATAAATTACAAAATGCTGTCAATAATAAATTAAAAGATATAGAAGTTGTTATCATTGATGAGGCTCACAGATTTAGAAATCAAGATACAAAAAGTTATGAATACTTGAAAAATATCTGCAGGAATAAAATTGTTATTCTCCTTACCGCAACACCTTTTAATAATAGACCGGCAGATATTTTATCATTACTTAAGTTATTCATAACTCCCAAGAAATCAACTATAACTTTAGAGAATAATTTAAGTGACAAATTTACGGAATTTGAGAGAACATTTCAGAAACTTGCTTACATAAAGAAATATTCTAATTCAAGCGATATAAAAAAGAAAAATAAAGCACACTCTTATTATAAATCACTTTTTGGAATGAATTATACACTCCCAGAAGCATTAAAAAAAGTTCAACAACGATCAAAATATCTTGCTAAACAAATCCGTGATTGTTTTGAGCCAGTTACAATTCGGCGAAACAGGTTGGATTTGCAAAATAACCCATATTATAAGAATGAGGTTCAAAATCTTTCGAAGGTGGCTGACCCTATAGAATGGTTTTTCGAATTAACAAAAGAACAGTCTAATTTTTATGATACTGTAATTAAAGAATATTTTGCTGATCCCGAAGATAATGGAAATTTTAAAGGAGCAATCTACCGTCCTTTTGAATATGAAACAGAAAAAGAAAAAATAATGTATGAGAAATTGTCAAAATCTGAAAATTTTGAATATTATTCTCAACTCAACCTTTATGATTTTATGAGGCGACTTCTCGTAAAGAGGTTTGAAAGTTCATTTGGTTCTTTTGAACAGAGTTTAAAAAATTTTAAGCGAGTTACACAATCCGCTCTTGAATTTATAGAAAGAACTGATAAATACATACTGGACAGGGGACTTCTTGAAAAAATCTATGATAAGGATTTAGAGGAAATAGAGGAAAGTTTAAAGGAATATAGTGAAAAAATAACAGAAGGTATTTATCCCCAAAATCATAAGATATATGAATTATCTAAGTTTAAATATAAAAATGAGTTTATTGAAGACATAAAATCTGATTTAAAAATGTTTGATAATATACTTGAATCTTTGCAAAAATTAAATCTTGTTAAAGAAGACCCCAAAGTAGATTGTTTAATTCGAAACCTAAATGACTTTCATGAAAGAGAGCCAGAAAGGAAAATCATTATTTTCTCTGAATATATAGATACAGTAAAGTATCTCTCTCAATATCTTGAAAAGGCTTTTAAAGGAAGAGTTTTAACTATTTTTGGAAACTTAATTAAATCTCAATTAGATGCAATCTATAAAAATTTTGATGCTTCCTTTTCGGAACAGGAAAACAAATATGATATTTTACTTTGTTCTGATAAAATATCAGAGGGTTTTAACTTAAATCGCGCAGGAGTGATTATAAATTATGATATCCCGTGGAATCCTGTGCGTGTTATTCAAAGAGTTGGAAGAATAAACCGTATAAGTAAAAAGGTCTTTGATGAACTTTACATTGTTAATTTTTTCCCAACAGATCTTGGAGCAGAGTTGGTAAGATCACGCGATATTGCAAGTAACAAAATGTTTTTGATTCACAATACATTAGGAGAAGATTCAAAGATATTTGATATTGAAGAGGAACCATCACCTTCAAAACTCTACGAAAGGATTCAACAAAATCCAGAAAAGATAGAAAAAGAAAGTTTTTATACAAAGATGCTTATAGAATATGAAAATATAAAGAAAAAATACCCTCGAATTATTGATTCATTGGACAAATTTCCACCTCGTGTGAAGGTTTCTAAAAAACATGATGAAAACGAATTGCTTGTATTTATTAAAAAGGGAAGGCTATTTATTAATTGTGTTAAATATGATCAAAATAATAAAACTAGTGATTCACCAACACAGATAACTTTTGAAGATGCTTTTAATAAAATAGTTTGTTCTCCAGAAGAAGAACCCCTTAAATTGAGTCCAAAGTTTTGGGATTTTTATGATAGTATAAAAAATGTTAAAGAAAAAATGACAAGTATAATTAAAGATAAAAGTCTCGAACAACAGGCGATAAACAATTTAAAAACTTTTCGTAAAATTAAAGATAAAGATGAAAGAATAGCGGTTCATTCTAATTTCCTTGAAATATTGCGTGAAGATATAGAACATTATGGAACACTTCCTGATTATACTCTACGGCGAATAGCAAATTTGAAAATTGATGAGAAAAAGATTGAAGAAGCAATAAAAGAAATTGAATCATTAAAAAAAGAACTTGGAGAAGATTACTTAGAAAAAGAAAAAATAAGGAATAAAAATTTAATAAAAGAAATAATTGTTGCTATTGAAAATCAAAAAATATGAGTTCAAAAGATATTTTAAAATCAATAATTGAAGATTTTAATATAGAAAGATTTGAAAATTTTTTTCGTGAAAAAAATGATAAATTAAGATTTCCCAATGAATCAATTTGTTTCGAGGATGCAGAAAACAATTTCACAGATGGCAAAAAATTAGCCGAAGGTGAACTTGATGATGGTAAACTTATTGTTTGTTCTATTTTCGTTAATAAAGAACTATCAGAACGTTCTGGTAAAAAAGCACAATATATTCTTGGTAAAAATATATTAAAAGAAGAACAAGCGGATGCAGGAATATTTATTTTCTATGACAAAAAAAGCAACTTTCGTTTCAGTTTAATTTACACCAACTATTCAGGGAAATCCAGGGATTGGAGTAGTTTCAAAAGATTTACTTACTATGTAAATCCAGAACATACCAATAAAACATTTCTTCATCAAGTAGGTGAAGGGGATTTTTCAACAATAGAAAAAATCAAAGAAGCTTTTTCAGTTGAACCTGTAACAAAGCAGTTTTATAACGAAATTCAGAGTTGGTATTTCTGGGCAATGGATAAGATAATGTTTCCTGATGATTATAAATACAGCGATGATCCAAAAAAAAATTTAGAGATACGTAACGCTACAAACCTAATTCGTTTACTAACAAGAATTATTTTTATTTGGTTCTTAAAAGAAAAGGAATTAATTCCGAACAATTTATTTAAAATAGATGAACTAAAGAAAATCGTAAAAGATTGTTACTCATCATTAGAAAGTAAAAATTATTACAATGCAATCATCCAAAACCTTTTCTTTGCAACCCTAAATCAGAAAATGGGTGAAAGGAGATTTGCAAGTGAAGAAGGTTATTTAGAAAACAAAAAAGAATATGGAGTAAAAAATCTTTACCGTTATTTAGATAAATTTCTGATAAATAAAGATGAGATTTTAAAACTATTTAAAGATATTCCTTTTCTAAATGGCGGTTTATTCGATTGTCTTGATAAAGAGGACGAAACAGGAAAAGTAATTTATATTGATGGTTTTTCAAGAAATCCAAAAAAACAAGCTATTATACCTGACTACCTGTTCTTTGAAAAAAATGAAGAAAAAGTTGACCTTTCACTATATGGGTTTTCGGAAAAATCAGTTAGAGGTTTAATTGAAATTTTAAACAGTTACAATTTTTCTATTGACGAGAACACCCCTGTTGATCAGGAAATAGCATTGGATCCCGAACTCTTAGGGAAAATATTTGAAAACTTACTTGCATCATACAATCCCGAAACAGCAACAACGGCAAGAAAATCTACTGGCAGTTACTATACGCCAAGAGAGATAGTTGACTATATGGTAGAAACAAGTATTTTTGAGTATTTAAAAGTAAAATATCCTGAAATTGATGAAGATAAATTTAAAAAACTTGTTTCATATTCAGAAGATATACCAGATTTTTCAGAAGAAGATAAACGAAAGATTATTGATGCAATTGATAAAATAAAGATACTTGACCCTGCCTGCGGTTCCGGCGCTTTTCCTATGGGGATGCTTCATAAATTGGTCCTTGCGCTTGAAAAAATAGACCCTGATAATAAACTCTGGCAGGAAAGGCAATATCAAAAAATCCTTAAACATTATAAAGAAATAGAAAAATCTAAAAATGATGATAAAAAAGAAATATTAAAAGAATTAAATGAAACTTTTGATGAAACGCTTAATAATCCAAACTATGCAAGAAAACTTTATTTAATAGAAAACTCAATTTATGGCGTTGATATTCAGCCAATAGCGGTTCAAATTGCCAAATTAAGATTTTTCATTTCACTTTTAATAGAGCAGAAAACAAATAATGATAAAGAAAAAAACTATGGAATCAAGCCGCTTCCAAACCTTGAAACCAAATTTGTAGTTGCAAATACTTTAATAGGATTGGAAGATACTAATATTTTGTATAGTATTGAGGTTGAAAATCTTAAAAATGAACTTCTGAAATTGAGAGAAAGATATTTTAAGATAAAGACCAAAAAAGATAAGGTAAGCATCAAAAATAAGGATAAAGAAATAAGAAAAAAAATGTTAGATGAGCTAAAAAAGGCAGGATTTCCTGAAACAGTTGCAGAAAAAATTGCTAAATTTGATATATTCAATCAAAATATCTCAAATGATTGGTTTGATCCAGAGTGGATGTTTGGAATAAAAGATGGCTTTGATATTGTAATAGGTAATCCGCCGTATGGAAATATTTTAAATAAAGATAAAAATGGCGAATTTAATTCAGGAAAATTTGTAAAAAATAAATACAAATATTCCACTGATTCAGATATAGCAAGTCCTTTTATTGAAAAAGGAATAAATCTTTTAAGAGAAAAAGGTAATTTAGTTTACATAATAACTTATGCCATAACATTTAATAAAGATTTTTCCAAAAATAGAAATCAACTAAATTCCTCTTTTGAAAAAGTTGAAATTTATTCATTTGATAGAGATAAATGTAGAATTTTTAAAAGCATGAGTCAATCTGTTTCAATTTTAAAAGCCATAAACAAAAATACAGGAAATAATAAGGGTATTTATACTAGTATAATGTTTAGAGAAATGCCTGATATACACACCATTAAAGTTAATAATTGTAAAGATTATTTATTGCCTAAAACTACTAAATATTATAATCCACATAGATTGCCTAAATTAGGAGAAGATATTAACTTATCTATATTGAATAAACTTTTTGCTTATAAAGAATTTATTTCACAAATTATAAGAAAAACAGGTATTAAAATATGGATAAGAACAAGTGGAAATTATTGGTATAATGCATTTGATAGAAAACCATATGAAAGCGTTGAAATATCATTTTTATATTTGGATAAAGATTTTTCCAACTTTTTAATTTTATTAATAAATTCATCCCTTTTTTACTTCTGGTTTAGAATTTATGGTGATGCAAGACATATGAATATGGATATACTGGGAAATTTCTCGTTACCAAATAGAGACACTATATCTAAATATAACATTTTACTGAGTAAAATGAAAGAAAGATTTATGGAGAAATTATTTTCAGTGTTTGATAAAAAACATAAAAGATTTGAAACAAGCAAAATAAAAAGCGAGATAGATTTAGTAGACTTAGTTATTTGTAAATATTTATACAATCTTGATTATGAAGAAATATTGCATATTATCAATTATGATTTTGAAGTTAGAACGGGTAATAAATTACCACAAGAATTTCTTGATATAATTAATCAAATAATTAATATAAAAAAACAAAACCCACAGGCAGATACAGGTGAGTTGGAGCGGGAGATAGATAAGCTGGTGTTTCGGTTGTATGATTTGACGGAGGAGGAGATAAATATAATAGAAGGAGAGAAATAAAATGAATTATCAGCTAATAGCAATTCAAGTTGGCAATCAATTAAAAGATGATACTTCTGTTAATGAAATTAATCGAGCAGCAAAATCAGTTTTTAACTTTACTTATGAAGTCTTTCCAAATGAAGCGATTACTTCAAGCCGAGCCAAATTAATACATGACTGGATACTTACATTGGCTAAACAGAAAATGACGAATGATGAACGAAATCAAAAATTAATAAGCTTTCTGCGGTTAATCACCCCAGAAAATAAGATTGAACAAATCGAAAAAATTTTAAAAGAAGGGGACTTGAATTTACCTCTTGATGAATCGATTAAAGAATTTTATTCGAGAAACTTTCATAGACTTATACACCAACATTGTTTTAATCTTTACAAACAAAAAAACTACTTTCATGCAGTCTTTGAAGCTTCAAAGATTTATAATAAAATGGTTAAAGGAAAAGCAAAAAGCGAGAAGGATGGATTCCAATTAATGATGGATGTTTGGCCTGTAAGTGGTGTTTTGAAGATAACTCCTTGCGAAACAGAAACTGATAGGAATGTTCAAGAGGGGCTTAAGTTTTTATCAGCAGGCTTAATGCAGGCGATAAGAAATCCAACTGCTCATGAGCCGGCTCTACATTGGCCTATTTCTAAAGAAGATTGTTTGGACTTATTAAGTTTTGTATCTTTTTTGATGCGGCAATTAGATAAAGCTACTTATTATAAAAAAGATAAATAATAATTATCATAGCAAACAAAACAGCCGATACTAGCCAATGGGAAAGGGAAATAGATGAATTGGTGTATAGGCTGTATGATTTAACGGAGGAGGAGATTAGAATAATTGAAGGATAGAATAAAATTTGAAAATGCAAGAGTAAAAAAATAAAACTATGACTTATAACAATCAATATCGGTTAAAAATTACTATAGTTGAAAAGGGTGATATAAAAGAGAGGTAAAAATGTTTAGTAAATTTATAAGAAAATTTATTTTGGCTATAACTTCGCTATCACCAGTAGCTATTACTTTTTGGTTCAAAGATTTTTCAAAAAAATTTAACCTATTCGATGGATGGTTTTATCTTTTGATTTTTTTGATAATTATTATTATCTCGTTTTTTATGATTAGATTAGCAAAGAAAAAGTTGGAGGTAATTAAAGTGACAATTCATTCAATCCAAAATTCTGATACTGAGGTTATTTCCTATATTTTTGCTTACATATTACCATTCATAGGTTTTGATATAAAACTAACATTATTTATTTTGTTTTTATATTTGTTTATAGTTTTTACAACAAATATTTATCACTTTAATCCCATTTTAGGATTATTCGGTTATCACTATTACACAGTTTCATTTGATAATGGAACTACCTTTGTACTTATAACAAAAAAAACTTTAATGAATGCAAATGAGATAAACAGTGTAGTTCAATTAGATGACTACACTTTATTAGAAGTAGATAAATTAGAAGTTAATTAAGAAAGGAGTTAAATAATGAATTTTGAAGCACTTATAGCAATAATTAATAATAGTAAAAATAATGATAGTACAACTAATAATAGTACAACTAATAATAGTACAAATAATAATAGTTCAAATATTAGAAGAGTACCAATATCACAGGATATTCAAAATGAATTAGAATCGCATTATAAGAATATTTTGAAGAACTTTTTAGACGAAAAAGATAAAGTAGAGTTTGATGGCAACTATAAATGTGAAGATGATGAGATTTATGAATTAGAAGATTTTGATTGGGAAAAAAAGATTAAAAATTGTGATTTAACTAAAGAAGATTTTAAAAATATTATTACTTTAAATATAATTTCTAACGATGATTTCGAAAAGATTAAAATACTTATTGTATCTCAAATTGTATCTCAAGATAACTACCTGATTTTTCAAAGCATGGACAATAGAAAGTTTATTAAACCTAAAAGTTTCTTATTTTATTCAAATAATACTTTAAATTATGAAGATAAAAAAGGTATAAAAATAGACGGCAATATTGATTGTATTATCGAATTGAACTCAAAAAGACTTTTTTTTACTTCTTTTCATAATGCAAGTAAGATATTTGATTTATCAGATTATTATAGAGAAGCGACTAAAACAGAGATAAATGAATTTTTTAGTAATGAGATTTTCGATGGTAAAATAGAATCAGACAATCTTACAAGTAATATTAGAAAAAAAATTTTTCTTATTCTTAAAAATGAAACACTTCAAAAAGTTAATAAAAACTTTCAGCAAGTAAAAAACTATGCAGAAGAATTGGGAATCGACTGCTTTAAAAAAGATAAAATTGAACTTCCAAAAGATAATAAAAAATTAAAAGAAATAATAAATTTTTTGAATGAAGATCTCTATAAATCACCGATATCAAATGCAATATACGAATCTAATTCGAAAAAAATGATAAAATAATTTTAGTCAATCAACATAATTTTTTTAAATTTTTTATCATATATATTATAAAATTATAAAAACATAAAAAAAATTTGGATTAATAATAACAATTAAAAATATCTTGTTTGTTAATTTATCTGGGGACGGTGCTTGACTTGTGACATTTTGGGGTATTGAATTCTTTTTTTTAAACACCAAAAGCAAGTTTTATTATAAAGCTATTTTAATGATATAAAGATTTTTTAAAGTTTATAGATAGAGAATTTTTCTTGTTTTTAGAGAATTTTAGGTTAAAATAAAAATAGGGATGTTAAAGGGAAAAATAGAAATACTAATATCCATTTATAATAAAAAAAATATTAAAAATTTGCTTATAAAGTTTTTATTATTATACTCATATCTTTAAATTAATTAAGTAAGGGGATTAAAATGATATTGTTTTTTTCTATTTTTTCATACTTATCAAAATATTTAGAAAAAAGTTTTCAAACAATATTTATTTTATTGAGTTTAGTAATATTATTTTTAGTAAGTTTCTTTATATTAAAAATGAAAGACAAAATTTTTTGTAAATCGAAAAATTTAGATGAT
>LGFX01000001.1 GCA_001508335.1 candidate division TA06 bacterium 32_111 | reverse complement strand
TGGTTTCTGCAACACCTTCCTGTGAAACTTACAACAATGTTTTGAACAAAAAGTATAAACTTTTAAAACTTGAAAATAGATTTTTAGGCACAGAAAAACCTGAAGTAAATATAGTTTATAATGAGTATGATGGTAGAAGGATTTCTCAGAGTGCTTTAGATACAATTTCAAATTCTCTTGATGATGGAGAGCAGGTTATAGTTTTTTTAAACAGGAGAGGGTATCTTAACTTATACAAATGTTCCGATTGTGGAGAATATTTTAAATGTGATAACTGTTCCGTTTCGTATTCTTTTCATAAGTCAAAAAACAGATTTATATGTCATTATTGTCTTGATGAAAAGCCTCTGGATTCAAAATGCAAAAAGTGTGGGGGGAAACTTGTCCCGGCTGGTGTATGGGGAACAGAAATGGTAGAAACGATTTTCAAAAAAATCTATAAAGATAAAAAGATCGAAAGGTTCGATATTGATTCTACATCAAGAAAAGGTGAGAGGAACAGAATTATCGAGAATTTTATGAATAGAAATATAGATATACTTGTTGGTACACAGATGGTTTCGAAAGGATACGATGTTCCAAATGTTTCCACTGTGCTGATTTTGAATTTCGATTCAACTATAAATCTTCCCGATATAAGAAGTTTTGAAAGGTTTATGCAACTTTTGGTTCAGACATCGGGAAGGGCTGGGAGAAGGGAAAAGAGAGGAAAGATAGTAATTGAAACTTCTATAAGAAATGAACAGATTTTTGAAATTATAAAAGACCTTAATTACCAAAAATTTCTTGAAATAGAAATTCAAAAGAGAAAAGAAAAAAATTTCCCACCATTCAGAAGGATAATGAAAATAAGTCATAAAAATAAGAACAGGGAAAAAGCATGGATAAACATTAACAGGATACACGATCTATTAACAAAAAATAATTCTTTTAAAGATGTAAAAATATTTCCACCTGGTTTTAATTTTATAGAGAAAGTTAAAAGTTACTACAGAACTGAGTTATTCATATTTTACAAAAAGTATGATAATATAAAAAAACTTTGTGATAAATTGGAAAATTTGGATTTTGAGTTTTATATAGATAACGATTCTTTGTAGGAGTTTAAATGCTAAAACACGTAAAAAACACTTTCAGGTCTTTCAAGTATTACAATTATAGGTTATTTTTTTTAGGCCAGGGTTTATCTTTGACAGGGACATGGATGCAACAGGTTGCCTCTCCATGGCTTGTTTACAAGATAACGAACTCTTCTTTTCTTCTTGGGTTAACATCCTTTGTTGCTTTGAGTCCTAACATATTCATAACCCCCTTCAGTGGGGTAATAGCGGACAGGAAAGATAGGAGAAATGTCCTTTATTTCACTCAGATAAACATGATGCTGTCAGCTTTTTTATTAGCCTTCTTTTATTTTAAAGGGCATGGTTATATTTCCTATCCTATAATATTGATCCTTTCTCTATATACCGGTATTATGAACGCTCTCGATGCACCAACAAGACACGCTTTTGTTTATGATATTGTTAACGATAAACAGGATCTTCCAAACGCAATAGCCTTAAATAGTGCTATGTTCAACGGTGCGAGGTTTTTTGGTCCAACATTAGCCGGAATAGTTTTAGCAAAATGGAATGAAGGAGGTTGTTTCCTAATAAATGGAATAAGTTTTGTTGCAGTCCTGATAGCTTTGTTCTTTATGAAACTTGAAAGAAAGGAGAAGGTGAAACTAAAAAAGATAAATTTTTTGGATGAATTTAAAGAAGGTTTAAATTATACGGTCAAACATAAAGGAATTATGTCGATACTTATAATAGTTGTTCTTGTTTCCATTTTTGGAATGAGTTACCCTGTTATTCTTCCCGTATATGTTAAAGAGATCTTGCACAAAGAAGGTGATACCCTCGGTTTTCTCCTTTCAATTATTGGTGTTGGTGCTCTTGTAGGTTCAATTTTTATAGCATCTCTAAAAAATATTAACATAATTGTTAAACAATTCTTTTTAGCTGGAACAATTTTCGGTTCCTCTCTTATAGTTATATCCTTGGTTCATAATATCTATCTTTTATATTTTTTCTTATTCACCTTAGGATTTGGTGTAGTTTCTCAGGTTTCCTCCGGTAATACTTTGATCCAACTTTTCGTTGATGATAAAAAAAGGGGAAGAGTTATGAGTCTATACAATATGGCTTTTTTGGGCTCAGCACCTCTTGGAAGTTTGTTGACTGGATTTTTGATAAAAAGAAATGTTCTGGGAATTACAAAAACTTTAATAATCCTTGGACTGGTTTGTGCTTCAACATCACTCTTTCTTATTCTTAACAGAAGAGAGTTTAAAAAAGTTTTTAAATAACTATTTTTTTATACTCAAAATTATTCCCAGAACTATAGACCATATAGCAGCTATCCCTATCTGATAATCTTTTGGTAGCATAAAGGTAAAAGTATGAGCAGGTATCCAGAACCATAAAAGTGAAAAGAGAGAGAACTCAATTCCTTTAAAATCTTTTCTCCCGGTTATGATGTTTTCTTCAAGCCTATGGAAAAACATCATCTGAGGTCCAAAAAAAGTGTTCGTTAAGGTTGAAAGTGTTAGTGCATAAAAAAATGAACTTTCCTTTATGTTAAAAAAAAGTTTGTTCTCAATCAATGCTTTTAAACTTCCCTTACTTCCAGTAAAACCCATTTTTATTACAATTCCAAGTATTCCCCATGCTAAAATTTTCAAAAATATTTGAAAGGGGTTCCCAATGGTTTTTAACTTTTTTCTTAAAGAATAGGATATGATCTCTCCCAAAAATCCGAGAATAGCAAACTGGACAAAAGAAGAGATGAGAGGGTATCTCTTTACGAAATTTAAATATCCTTCCATCATTACTCCTTTAAATAGTTGTAATAAATTATATTGTTAAATCCTCTCTTATCAACAGAAAAATTACTAAAATACTCTTTGTTGACATAAATTTTTATAATTATATAATTAATTAGTTAATCGAGGAGAGATAATGAAATTTATAGAAAGAATGACAAAATGGTTTTCCAAGAAGAAGGTTCTGCTTGAAGGTGGTGGAGAGCAGGCTATAGAAAAGCAGGTAAAAAGTGGAAAACTTTTTGCAAGGGATAGAATTGAGATGCTACTTGATAAAGATAGTTTTGTTGAGACTGATCTTTTTGTGGAACATAGTGCTAAAGATTTCGGATTATCTAAAAAATCTCTCGCAGGTGATGGTGTTATTACTGGTTATGGTAAACTGAATGGCAGAAAAGTATGCGTATTTGCTCAAGATTTTACCGTTGCTGGAGGATCTTTAGGAGAGATGCACGCTTTAAAGATAACGAAGATAATGGATCTTGCAGCAAAGATGGGAGTTCCACTTATAGGTCTCAACGATTCTGGGGGTGCAAGAATACAGGAAGGGGTTTCGGCACTTGCAGGTTATGGTAACATATTTTTTAGAAATGCGAGATTGTCAGGTGTTATTCCACAGATCTCAGTTATCCTTGGTCCCTGTGCTGGTGGTGCTGTCTATTCACCAGCCTTGATGGATTTTGTTTTCATGGTTAACGATCTTTCAAAAATGTTTATAACAGGTCCACAGGTTATAAAAACTGTAATAGGAGAGGATATTTCTATGGAAGAACTCGGAGGTGCCTACACCCACCATACAAAAACCGGGAATATACATTTTTTTGCATCAAACGAGTACGAATCATTTTTCCAGGTTCAGAAACTCCTTTCCTATATACCAGACAACTGTAACCAAAAACCTAAAAGGATAGATTCGAAACCTCCAAAAGAAAATAAAAATTTGGATGAGATTATTCCACATGATTCAAAAGAACCTTATGACGTAAAAGAGGTTATATACAGTATAGTTGATGATTCAGATTTCTTCGAGGTTCAATCAGGTTGGGCAGAAAATATTGTTATAGGTTTTGCAAGATTGGATGGAAGAAGTATCGGAATAGTTGCCAACCAGCCTGATGTTCTTGCTGGAGTTCTCGATGTAAATTCTTCAGATAAGGCAGCAAGGTTTGTGAGATTCTGTGATGCATTCAATATACCTTTGTTAACACTCGTTGACATGCCCGGATATCTTCCAGGAATAGATCAGGAGTACGCTGGTGTTATAAGACACGGAGCTAAACTCCTATATGCCTATTCTGAAGCAACCGTTTCAAAGATAACCCTTATACTCAGAAAGGCTTACGGTGGCGGATATATTGCGATGTGTTCAAAGCATCTTGGTGCAGATCTTGTTTTCGCTTTACCAACAGCCGAGATTGCAGTTATGGGACCTGAGGGAGCTGCCAACATCATATTCAAAAAAGAGATAGATGAGAGTGAAGATAAGGAGAAGATGAGACAATTGAAAATTCAGGAATATATAGAAAAATTCGCAAATCCTTTCGTTGCTGCTTCAAAAGGTTATATTGACTCTGTTATAAATCCAGATGAAACCAGGAGTATGCTTGTCAGTGCTTTTGAAATAGCAGAAAATAAGAAAGAACAGTTACCTTTCAAAAAACATTCAAATATGCCGGTGTAATTATGGAAAAGAAAAAAGATAATATCACTGTAGATTTTGATCAGTATCCAACAACCATACCAAAAGATTATAAGTTGCCTATAGACACCAAACTTGACAATCCATTCGAGATTATCGCGCCAATTCCGGGAATAATAACAAAAATATTCGTTAAAGAGAATGATCAGATAACAAGTGGAAGCGTTTTGATGATACTTGAAGCGATGAAGATGAAGAATAAAATTTATTCCAAGGTTGAAGGACAGATCAAGGAAATCTTTGTTAAGGAAGGGGAAAGGGTTGTTAAAAATCAAAAACTTTGTAGGATTGTATAAAGTTTTAGTCTTTGTTATATCTTTCTCTAATTTTTTGTTAATCTTTGCTGATTACAGATACTCCTATAACATAAAAGAGTATTTTGAAGACGATTCAACAAGTTTTAACTTTGATATTTATACAAAAGAGAATTCCCTAACTTTCAAAAGTGAAAATTTAAAATACGTTTTTAAGGAAAATGTTGATACTTTCTATCTTGTTAATGAAGAGAATAAAAGTGTCACGTTCCTTTCATTTTCTTTTTTCGACTTCTTCTCAACATATGTTGATAAAAGCGATGTGAATAATAGGAAAATAAGTTTTGTAAATGATACAACTGTTGAAAAAATCCCAGTAAGATTCTTTACAATTGATTTTGATTCTTCGAAAAGCATTAAACTTTTCGTAACAAAAGAAAAATTCGATCTATCAAAAGTAATTAAAAGATATAACAGGATTTTAAAAAGTTATCTTAATGTTGATTTTGATCTCATCTTTGATTCTTTATTTGGAGGTATCCCAGTTTTGTTCAAGTTGTTCGAAGGGAATGAATTGAGGGTTAGCATGCACCTACTTAATTATGAAAAAAGTTTTTTTGAAAGGGAGTTTATTATCCCATCAGACTATAAAATTAACAGATGATAAAAAGAATACTTTTTTCATTTTTGATCCTATCGGTATCTGTAAATATCTTTTCACAAATAGTTTTACCTGAAGGGAGTTTTGATTACAGATATTTTGAAAGTTCAAATAATGGTATCAATTTCAATTTTACAACTTCACAGATATCAAACTCCATCAACTTTTTGTACCTTTGGGATAAAAAATCTTTGATAGGTTTAGGCATAAAACTTGTGAATTATGGAAAGGTAGATTATACTACACTACAAGATACAAATCAGGCTATCTCTCCCGTAAACTATCCATATGTATACGAAACAAAGAATCTTAACAAGATTGGTTTCGATTTTTATTACGGTGGCAAATTGCACCTTTCAAATTACATTTTTAATTTGAATTTTTACTATTTAAATTTTCTTCAAAATCCAATAATATTAAATAATTCTTTCATTTTCAAAAAATCTTATAAGGATTATTCCTTTTCGCTGACATTTTATGACCTTCTTCCAATCCAAAACTTTGGAAGTGATTACCTTTCCATTTTCGAACCTAAATGGAATTTATCCTTTTCAAAGATTATAAAAAAGGAAAATCCAACCTTTAAACTATCTTTAATTTTAAATTTTTTATCCTACCGAAATGAACATTTTATGTTTATCTATAAGGATGTATCAGTATCTCCCTCTTTAGCGATAGATTACATTTATAAGAATATAGAGATCAATGTTAACACTTTTTCAGAAAAGTTTACTGTTTCATTTTTATATTCGATTTCCGATGAATTTAAAATATTTTCGAGTTATGGAAAAGTTTATTCGACATTTCAATATTTTTCTATAGGTTTAAATTTCAATGGAGTTAATCAATGAAAAAAGTTGTTGTTATTGGTGCTGGTTTTGGAGGGCTTGCTACAGCTGCTTTTCTTTCCAAATATGGTTTTGATGTTACCCTAATAGAAAAAAATCCACAGGTAGGAGGAAGAGCATCGACATACAGTGAGAGTGGATTCCTTTTCGATAAGGGACCTTCCTGGTATCTTATGCCTGAAGTTTTCGAGAGATTTTTTAAAAATTTTAATAAAGATTATAACGACTACTATAAACTGAAAAAATTGAACCCCAACTATAGATTGTTTTTTGAAGATGGAGAGTTGATAGATATCCCTTCCGATATAAACGGGATTAAGGAGATTTTTGAAAACCTTGAAAAGGGGAGTTCTAAAAAATTGAAAGTGTATATGGAAAATTCAGCATACCAGTACAACCTCATAGACAAATTTCTCTACAGGAAATATGAAAGTTTAAAAGACATAATCGATATAAAACTTATAATAGATGGATTGAAGTTAAACATCTTTCACTATATGGATGGATATGTTAAACAATTCTTCAAAAACAAAAAGATAAGACAAATCCTTGAGTATACGACAGTTTTTTTAGGTTCATCTCCTTATAATACTCCAGCGTTCTACTCTATTATGAGCCATGTGGATTTTAAATTGGGAGTATTTTATCCTTCAGGGGGGTTTTCAGAAGTAGCGAAGTCTTATGCTGAATTAGCAAAAGAGTATGGTTCAAAAATTATTCTTAATAACAAAGCAACAGGGATAGTTGTTAAAAACGGAAGAGTAACAGGTGTTGAAACCGAAAATGGTTTTATCGATGCTGATTTGGTTATTTCAAATGCAGATTTTTATTTTACTGAGAATTCTCTACTAGAACCAAGTTACAGAAGTTTCGAACAGAGTTATTGGGATAGAAAGATACTTGGACCTTCAGCATTTTTAATCTTTCTCGGGATTAAAGGAAAGATAGAAAAACTCAAGCACCATAACCTCTATCTTGTGAATGAATGGGAAGAACATTTTAAAACAATATTCGATGAAAAAAGGATGCCTGATAATCCTTCATTCTATATCTCTGTTACTTCAAAAAGTGATAAAATAACTGCTCCTTCAAATTGTGAAAATCTCTTCATTCTTGTTCCTATAGCTTCCGGAATAAAGGATGATGAGAAAATAAGGAATGAGTATTTTGAAAAAATTGTTTCAAGAATTTCGCAAATCGTTGATTATGATTTAAAAGGTAACATTCTTGTAAAAAGAATATACTCTATTAAAGATTTTATTAAAGATTACAACTCATATAAAGGCAATGCTTTGGGACTATCCCACGCGAAGTTTCAAACTGCTATTTTTAGATTACCTTATAAAAGTAAAAAATTAAAAAATCTATTCTTCGTTGGGCATTACACACATCCTGGCATAGGTGTTCCAATGGTAACAATAGCAGCAGAAGTTTTATCAAATGAGATAAGAAAAATATATGATTAACACTATATCATACGAAATTTTCAAAAAAGGTTCCAAAACCTATTTTTATTCAAGCGTGTTTTTTCCATTAACTGTAAGAAACAGAGTTTTTGTTCTTTACGGTTTTGTTAGAAAAGCGGATAATTTTGTCGATGATATCCCTCAGGATAGTGAAGGTTTTTATAAGTTCAAGAATGATTATTACAGGTCTTTAAATGGTGAAAAGGTTGGGGATGTAGTGATAGATAGTTTCGTTAAACTTATTAAAAAGTTTGATATTGAAAGAGAGTGGGTAGACTCTTTTTTGAAATCTATGGAAATGGACTTAAATAAAAAAACTTATAAAAACCTTGACGAAACTATAGAATATATGTATGGTTCTGCTGAAGTTATTGGGATGATGATGTGTAAAATAATGGGTCTTTCAAAAGAATCTTACAATTATGCAAAAAATTTAGGAAGAGCGATGCAGTTCATAAACTTTATAAGGGATATAAATGAGGACAATCAACTTGGGAGATTGTATTTGCCATTGGAAAGTTTAAAAAAATATGATCTTGATTCTTTACTCTATGAGGAAGTTTCTAAAAAAGAAAAGAATTTTAAATTATTTTTAAGGGAACAACTCGATCTTTACTTTAAATGGCAAAAAGTTGGTGAAAGAGGCTTTAGATTTATTCCAAACTATCTTATAGTTCCAATTAAAACAGCATCGGATATGTACAAATACACTGCAAAAAAAATATATGAAGATCCATTTATCGTTTACAGAGTCAAAGTGAAGCCAAGGATAAGAAGGATACTTTTAACAGGACTTTTCAATTTTATCGATGCCTTTTAATATGAAAAAAATAATTTTAGTTTCAATTTTTTTTATTTTTTTGATTGTTTCTTCAAATAGCCCATACAAAGAAGAAATCGATTACGAAAAACTCAATTTTATCAGGGAAAAATATTATGTTGCGATTGAAAATATAGATACAACTAAATTTTTAAAAAGTTATATGGAAAATAATTTTGGAAAAGATTTTTCAAAATACAATCCCATACTTATGTCATACTACGCTTGTTTGACCGGGCTTGAGGGAAAATTTGAAAAGAATTTAGTGAAGAAAGTGAAACTTGTTTTTAAAGCGATTTCAATAATAGATAGTTCAGTTAACAAATTCCCAGATTGCCTTGAGATAAGATTTTTGAGATTTTCTTTTTTCGATAACCTTCCAGATTATTTTAATGTTTCAAAAAAAAGAAATGATGATTTGAATTTCGTTTACGATTATCTGTTTAACAAAGATTTTTCATTCGTTCCTAAAAAAATACAGATAGATATGATTAAATACATAGTTTCAACAAGAAGGTTGAATGATGAACAAAATTTAAAACTGATAAGGATTTTAAATGAGTAGATACCTTTTGATAAATTCAATCATTATATTTTTCCCTTTTTTAGGTTCCTTGATATTATACAAGTATACAGTAAAGAGATTGAATAGATTTTTTATTTCATTTCTATCTGTGGGAATCCCTTTTATAATTTGGGATATTGTAGCCACCAAAAGGGGAGATTGGATTTTCAATACTTCTTATGTCAAAAGTTTCAGAGTATTCGGTTTACCTTTAGAGGAGATACTCTTTTTTGTTACCGTTCCATACGCTTGTTTGTTTCTATATGAGGGGATAAAATTTTTCGTTTTTGATACCAAAATTAAAACACCATCAAAATTTTTTATAGTTTCAATCGGTCTTTTTTTTATTCTTCTTGGATTTTATTTTATCTTTATACCTTATACATCAACCGTATTTTTTGTAACGGGACTGACTTTTTTAATGTTATCTCTTTGTTTTGTTTTTCTCTTAAAAACTGTTCACTATTACATATACATTATTTTGACTTCCATCCTTTTTTTAGTTTTCAACTCAATCCTTACTGGAATTCCAATAGTATCCTACTCAAAAGATGCTATTTTAAACATAAGGTTGGGAACTATTCCTTTGGAGGATTTTTTCTATAATTTTTCAATGCTAACACTGTTTCTCGGGGTATATGAACTTAGTGGAAGAAAAGGTTCTATAAAAGAAGAATAATCTCTCTTACTATTTTTGCAGCTGCTGCCTGTGAGATACCTGAAATATCATGTTCTGGAGAAAGTTCTACAAGATCAACTCCAACTATTTCATTATCCTGAAATTTTAAAATGAAGTTTATAAAATCTTTAAAATTAAAACCACCAGCCTCAGGTGTTCCTGTGCCAGGAAAAACTGAAGGGTCAAGAACATCAAGATCTATTGAAATGTAGATCCTTTTACCTTTGATAAGATTAAAATCAAAAGAGTTGATATCCTCATTGAAGGAAAGGAGTTTTTTGGAAAATTCGAACTCCTCTTTGGTGTAAGATCTTATCCCTAACTGGCAAACTCTTTTTTCACCTAAAAGTTTTACACAGTTTCTAACAACACAAGCATGGGAAAATTTAACCCCCAAGTACTCTTCTCTCAAATCAGCATGAGCGTCAAAGACAACAAGTATAAAATCATCATAATACTCATTAAACGCTTTTATTATAGGATATGTTATCGAGTGCTCTCCTCCCAAAGATATTATCTTCTTTTTAGAGTTTAACAATCTTTTTGTTGTCTTATATATTATTGAGTTTGTCTTTTTTATATCCCCAAAAGGGAGTTCAACATCACCCATATCAAAATAATTTTTTTCGTGTATATCCTTTTTTTGGTAGTTAGAGAAAGTTTCAAGATTCCAGGAGAAGAATCTTAAAGAGTTTGGACCATTCCTTGAACCTGCTCTAAAAGATGATGTTGAATCGAAAGGGTATCCAACTATAACTATCTCTGAATTTTTTTTATCCTCTGATGATTCAAGAAAATTATAGATCATAGATCCTTTTTACAAAGTTTGGAAGTGCGAACGATGAGTTGTGTATTTGGTGGTTATAGTATTTCAAACTTTTTTCAAAAGGTTTTATCAGTTTTTTATTCTTTACTTCAATGTTAAAATCTTTTTTTGAGCAGATCGTGAAATTCCACATTCCAGAAGGGTAGGTTGGTATAAATGCAAGGTAAGGTTTCACATCTTTGAAAACCTTTTTCATCCTGTCATATATTATTTTTACCGATTCTTTATAAAAATAAGGAGATTCAGCCTGTATTGTTAAAAAACCATCCCTACTTAAAATCCTGTGACAATTTTTATAAAATTCTTCTGTGAAGAGTCCCTCTCCAGGTCCAATAGGATCTGTAGAATCTATTATTATCAGATCAAATTTTTCTTTAGTTTTTTTAACAAAATCTATACCATCTCCAATTATAATCTTTGCATTTTTTGAAATCCCTTTTGTTAACTGAGAGAAAAACTTTTTTGATGATTTTACAACTTCACCATCTATTTCAACCATTTTTATTTTTTTTATATGTTTGTATTTTGAGACCTCTCTTAAAGTTCCACAATCTCCTCCTCCGATTATCAGGACATTCTCTATTGAGGGGTTTATATTTATGGGTACATGCGTTATCATTTCGTGGTAAACAAACTCATCCCTTTCTGTAAGCATTACAAGACCATCAAGTATCATAACTTTTCCATATTCGTATGTGTCAAGTATAACGAGATCCTGATACTTTGTTTTTTTTCTGTAAAGCGTCTCTTTTACCTTAAAGGTTATTCCGGTATTTTTTGTGTGGTATTCAGTGAACCAGATCTCTGTTTGTCCAGATATGTTAAACTCTTTCATTCTTACTCCCAAAGTACAACTGCCGCGAAGGCGGTTCCTATTCTTTTAACTCTATGTTCTATTGCTTTACTTTTAAGTGAATAATTTGAAATTCCTCTGACTCTCATAGCCTCCTGTGCCATGCTTCTTACTATCTCTTCAATATCTCTCTTCCTTCCATTTGAAGAGTATTCCATTATAACACCTGGTAGAGAATCATCTTCAGGTTTTGCTGCTGCTACTCCCGCAGAAATGTATTGCCCTGTCATGTCTGATGTTATTGAAGCGTAAGCAACAGGTATAAAACTACCTTGTGGTATTTTTATGAATTTAACATTTTTACAGTGTGGTGGGATTATTGAAGAGATTTTTATAAGGTTCATGTTTCCTATTCTTGCGTTCAACAAAGCACAATCGAAAGAGTTCAATTTTGAAAATCCTTCTGAGTGCCCTGCGACGAAGAAAAATCTTTTTGGTGTGAAAAAACTCATTTTACTACTCCCAAATTTTCTGTTGAATTTTGTCTGTTTTATGTTTCAAAGTTCCCTCAACATCAAAAAGTCCTCTTTTAACTTCCATCATAGAAGTTTCTTTCGCTTTCAATTTTTTTACAAGGTATTTGAACGAAATCCAGGGATCAAGGGAGTTCCCACAGGTGTAAATATCAATTGATGCGTAACCGTATTCTGGCCAGGTGTGAATTGAAAGATGGGATTCTGCGATGACTACTACTCCGCTAACTCCGAAAGGTGAAAAGTGATGAAAAGAACTTGAGATTACTGTTGCTCTTGCTTTTTTTGCTGCTTCAACCATCAAATGTTCTATTTGAGCAACATCGTTAAGTATAGCTGAGTCACATTTGTAGAACTCAGCAAGAATGTGTTTACCTAAGGCTTGCATTCTTTCATACCTCCATAATCTGAAGTTAAAGGGTTTAACTCGAACCTACATAAAAAAAGACACATACAAAACTCCTGTTTAGATGGTATATTATATATTTTTTTTTTGTAAATTCAATAGGAAATTTCATTTTTTTTATTGACAGAAAAAAATTTTGTTTTATTATAAATAAAAAAGGGGGGAAAATGTCAAAAAAAGATCTGTTAAAGATTTTTGTAATATTTCTTATAATATCCTGTGCGAAATCTGGAAAGGTTGAGGATGTGAATTGTTCGATGATAGGGATAAACGGTCCATCGAAAGTATCTGTTGGAGAGGTCATTGTTTTCAATATAGTTGGCTTTGATGAGAATTCGAACATTTTAAAGAACTCATCCAATATTAAAGGTGTTGAATGGGAAGTTGAAGGTGAAAATATTTTTATTTTAGAGAAGAAGGAAAAGAATTTATTAAAAATTAAATGTGTAAAAAAAGGAACATTCTGCATAAAAGCAAAATATAAGAACCATCAAACCTATTTGAGCGTGACGGTTGAATGATTCACTGGACGTATTTGCTCTTCAATCTTTCGTAGAGTTCCGGATAACTATCTTTAATACTTTCAATGAGATCAGATAATTTTAAGAATTTTTTATTCACTTTCAAGATGGATGCCAAATTTTTTATATTTGTAGTGTCTTTATCGTTTATAGTGTAAAGTTTTTCAAAATATAATTCTGCAGAATCATTCTCTCCTTTTTTATATTTTATTATTCCTTTGAACTTAAGAAAAAATAATGAATCTGAAAGATTTTTAAGAACCATATTTGATATTATATTTTCAGATTTTTCGAGGTCATTCAGAAGAATGTAATTCTGGACAGATTCTTTTGAAAAATATTTTTCATTTTTTTCTATTATTCTATCATAATACTTTTTTGAAAGATACAGGGAATCGATTTTGAAAAATTCTCTTCCAACATTTTCAAAAAGTTCCTCATCGAAAATTTTATTTTTTTCTAAAATAGTATCCATTTTAAAAAGAGTGGAAACATTTTTTGTTTTTAAATAGATGTTGAAAAATTTTTTAAAAGTTAAAAGAGAATCAGGATATTTGTTTAAAGAAACTTTACAAAACATCTCAAAGGAGTCCATTTCATTTTTCCAGAAGTAATTATCAATGATATAATTCAAAGCGTAATAATCATATTGAGTATTTAGAAGAATTTTGAAATAAAAATTACTTTGATCATATTTTTTGGACATATGAAAAATTTTGCCAGCCCAAAAATTATAATATTTATTATTTTTTTCAAATTTTAAAACTTTTGTAATATAGTTTTCAGCAAGGTAATAATTCTGCAACCAATAATAATATTTAGCAAGGGAAAATAAAGCGTCAACATCTTCATCCTCGAAAGATAGGATTTTCTGAGCACAATTAAAAATCGAATCTTTTTGACCTTTTTTTTCAAAATAGAAAAGTTTTAATTTGTTCAGTTTTAAACTCAGTGGATAGATTTTTAAAGAGTAGTTTATTTTATCCGGAAAGGTTTTGTCATCTGTTTCGTAGAGGGATCTATTAAAAAGATATAAAACATCTTCACTTTCGTTATAACTTGAAGCAACTTTTAAATATTCCAATGCTTTGTTATAATCTTTGTTTTTGTAATAAAGGTAACCTGTTAAATAGTATGGTTCATATCTTGTTGAATCGAATTCCTTTAAAATATTGAAAAACTTTAAACTTTTCAGAGTATCATTTTTTTCTACATAAAATTCGAGGGAGTCAAGTGAATTTGAAAAAAAATCTATTATCTCTTGAGAAAATATAGAACCTGTTATAAATAGTAAAAGTATTAGAAATAAAAATTTTTTCATAAATCTATTATAAAAATATTTTTTTTGTAGTCAATCGGAATTTATTTTTAGCAAACATTTAATATATATTGACAAACTAAATAAAAACGATATAATTTTTTGAAGGGGGTTGAAAGTGAACAAAATAACATTTTATATTTTTGTTG
This sequence comes from candidate division TA06 bacterium 32_111, assembly GCA_001508335.1. GTDB lineage: Bacteria > Hydrothermota > 32-111 > 32-111 > 32-111 > 32-111. The sequence goes on along the minus strand of LGFX01000001.1, from coordinate 239,080 downwards.
TTATTATATTGCTATTAGTTATTCTAAATATCTGCCATATCCTTATATATGGTTAAAAGATAAATCCAAAAGAGAGTGAAGATGGTGCTGACAGGTTCATTTGAAAATCATACTTTTCTTTCAGTATGAGACCTAATTTCAATGAAGGGAATGGGAAATCGTTATTGAAGACATCTGGTATCCTATCATCGGAGTATGATACTATTTTTATAGGCATAAGAATCCCACCACCGAAATAGAAAACTATTCCCTGTTTTACAGTTTCCTTCAATTCTCTTAAATGGTAATAGAAAGATAGATCTGGGATTATCAAAGAGTATAAGCAGTTGGACTCAACATTTATGATTCCAACCTTTTCTTTAACTATTCCAGCCCCAAGGGAGATACCAATTTTAGGTCTCAAACTCAAATTTTCTACTTCAAAAATTTTCTTTATATCAAGACCGTAAGAAAGGCCAAAAGTTCCAATATATGATGTTGTGTTAGCAGGTTTGGAAAAAACAAAATCGAAATGTAAAACATTCCCAGCATCTTTCCCTTTTGCAAAAATTGAACAGAATAGAAAAACTGCTAAAAACAAAATCCTTATTTTTTTCATTCTCTCTCCTTTTTATTTTCATTTGTTGAAAATTATATTTGTTATAGTATAATTGTCAACAATGAAAAGATTTATAAAACTATTTTTCCTTTATTTTTTTATTATATTTTTAAGTGTTGAGATATTTTTAAGATTGTTCTTTTTCTATTTTGAAAGATACTCTTCATGGGAGGAGAGGAGTGGCCTTTTCGTGTATGACAGTTTAATTGGTTGGAGAGGTGCACCAAACAGAAGAGTCCATGTAAAAACTTTTGAGTCAAAATTTTTAGTAAAGACGGACTCATTAGGATTCAGGAATCTTTTTTACAAAGGAGAGAAAAAAGGCAGAAAGGTATTGATGTATGGGGATTCATTTTTATGGGGTTACCATTTAAACAATGAAGAGTTGATATCAAGTAGATTATCGGAAGAACTTGATGTAGAGGTGAAGAACTATGGAATGATTGGATATGGAACAGATCAGGAGTATATTCTCTTTAGAGGTAGTGTTGAGGACAGTTCTTTGGTTGTATTTTTCTTTTATTTGAACGATCTTAGAGATATTTTGCATGATAATCTTGATACCCCTTACAAACCTAAACCAAAATTTATAATTCGAAAAGATTCACTTATTCTTACGAACTGTCCGGTTGGAAAGAATAGAGAAAAGGTTGAGACTGAAAAAAGAAATATTGATTTAGGAATAAGATACAGATTATCTGAACTTTTAAAAAAAATTTTATATAAATCGTTCATTGTAAGGATAATTTTTTCAAATTTACAGTACAATTCTTTTGGGAAACTTCTCTATGAAAAAAATCTAATGGAAATCCCGGAGTATATGAAGTCTGAGTGGGATATCCCGAACTGCGAGAATATCCCACTTGCTTTAAGAATATATGAAAAAATTATTCTTGAAGTTAAAAGGGAATGTAAAGAGAGAGGGTGTGATTTAATAGTTTTCATGATACCATCTGAATGGACATACCAGAGGGAACTTCAAAAGAAGTTAGAGAGGTTGAGAGTTTTGTATGGGTATAATGACAGATACGAAGAGGTAATGGATAGTGTTGAGAATATATTGAAAAGAAACGGTATAAGATACATATATCCACTTGAGGATTTTAGAAGAATGGATGCTAAAAGAAAACTCACAAAGAAGTTTGATAAGCATTTTTCGAAAGAGGGAGCGGAATTTGTAAAGGAGATACTAAGAAGGGAAATTGAAAAAAGTTTTTAGGTTGACATATATAAAGGTAAATGATATTATAATATTTTTAAAAATTCTAAATATAAAAACAAAAAAGGAGTTATATGTTCAAAATATTAACCATCAATCCAGGTTCAACTTCAACAAAAATAGCTGTCTTTGAGGATGATAAAGAGGTTTTCAAAAGAACTATTTCTCATCCAGAAAGTGAAATAGCAAAATATAAACATATTGTTGATCAGTATGAGTTCAGAAGGGAAGCTATTGAAAAAACCTTAGAGGAGAACGGTTACAGGATTAAAGATTTTGATTGTTTTGTAGGAAGAGGTGGGCTTTTGAAACCTATACCATCAGGAACATACAGGGTCAACCAAAAGATGATAGATGATCTGAAACATTCTCCACTCGGTGAACACGCTTCAAACCTTGGCGGTATGATCGCTTTCGAGTTTGAAAAGGAAACTGGTAAACCATCCTTTATAGTTGATCCGGTTGTTGTAGATGAGATGGATGATATTGCAAGGATAACCGGTTTTCCCGAGATAGAGAGGGTATCAATATTTCATGCTTTGAACCAGAAGGCAACCGCAAGGAGAGCAGCAAAAGATTTAGGTAAAAAGTATGAAGATTTAAATATGATAGTAGTACATCTTGGGGGAGGAATATCGATAGGAGCCCATAGAAAGGGAAAGGTGGTAGATGTCAATAACGCTTTGAACGGTGATGGTCCTTTCGCTCCAGAGAGAGCAGGTTCAGTTCCAGCATGGGGACTTTATAAATTCATAACAGAGAGTAAGATTGAAGAGAAGGATTTCAAAAAAAGACTTGCTGGAAAAGCTGGAATTGTTGCACATCTTGGAACAAACGATATGAGAAAAGTTGAAGATGAGGTTAAGGCGGGAAACAAGGAGTATGAAAAAATATACAAAGCGATGGCTTACAACATAGGAAAATGGGTTGGAATGATGGCTGCAGTTTTGCATGGGAAAGTTGATGTTATTACAATTACCGGTGGACTCGCATACGATAAAGATTTTGTTAACTGGGTAGTTGAAATGGTCTCTTTTATAGCACCGATAAAAGTTTACCCTGGTGAAAATGAGATGCAGGCTTTGGCTTTAGGTGGATTAAGGGTTCTTACAAAGGAAGAAAGTGCAAAGGAGTATAAATAAAAGTTTAATAGGAGGAATAATGCTTGAAATAAGAATTCATGGAAGAGGTGGACAGGGTGGAGTTATCGCATCAAAGATACTTGCCTACGCTTTCGCTATGGAAGGCAAATATGTTCAGGCATTCCCTGAGTTTGGAGTTGAAAGAAGGGGAGCACCCGTCACCGCTTTTATAAGAGTTGCCGATGGAAGGATCAATATCCGTTCCAAAATTTACGAGCCACAACATCTTATAGTTCTCGAACCAACACTTCTGAGTGCTATAGATATAACAGAAGGTTTAAAAGAGGGTGGTTTTATTGTAATCAATACAAAGAAAAAACCTGAAGAGTTAAACATCAAAGTAAAAAACAGTAAAATTGCAACAGTTGATGCAACAGGTATTGCATTGAAACATAGGTTGGGTTCCTCTGCCGCACCTATAGTGAATACTGCTATTCTCGGGGGCTTTGCTAAAGCAACAGGTTTTGTTAAAATCGAATCGATAGTTGAAGCGATTAAAAAAGAGGTTCCAATAAAACCTGAAGAAAATGCACAGGCAGCAATAGATGCTTACAACTCTACAATAATGTAATAAGGAGAGTTTATGAAAAGAGATGGAAAGAAGATAATTTTTGAAAAAGAGAGTGATCTGCCTCCAAATGCGATGTCTTTAGGGACAACTGAGTTCAATGAAACAGGGTCCTGGAGAAATGAGAGACCTGTTGTTGATAAAGCGAAATGTATCTCTTGTGGTATATGCTGGAAGTATTGTCCGGATATGTCCATAAAAGAGGATTCCGAAGGAAAAGCTGAGATAGATTATGTGTTCTGTAAAGGATGTGGAATATGTGCAGCGGAATGCCCAGTAAAGGCGATAACAATGATTGAGGAGGAAAAATGAGTGAACAGAAAGTTATAATGGGTAACCATGCTCTATCCTATGGAGCAGTAACATCGAGAGTTCAGGTTATAGCTGCGTATCCTATAACTCCTCAAACACAGGTAGTTGAACTACTTTCGGAGATGTGTGCAGATGGAACTCTTGATGCTGAATTTATAAAAGTTGAATCCGAACATTCTGCGATGGCAGCAAGTATTGGTGCTTCTGCAGCTGGTGCGAGGGCTTTTACTGCAACAAGTGCTCAGGGACTCGCTTTGATGCATGAGATGTTACACTGGGCTGTTGGTGCCCGTCTTCCAATAGTCATGGGAAATATAAACAGATCGATGGCTCCACCATGGACCATCTGGTCAGAGCAGACAGATTCCTTATCCCAAAGAGATACCGGTTGGCTTCAGATATACGCTTCAAGTAACCAGGAAGTTTATGACTCTGTTCTTATAGCATACAAAGTAGCTGAGAATGAGAAGGTCTCTTTACCTGTTATGATAATTCTCGATGCTTTCTTTTTATCACACACATCTGAAAATGTAACCTTGATAGACCAAAAAGATGCTGATAGGTATTTGAAACCTTACAATCCAAAATACAGACTTGACATAAAAGATCCCCACACTTTCGGAGGATTGACTGGACCTGATTGGTATATGGAACTTAGATACAAAATTCAAAAAGCCATGGAAGATTCTATAGATGTCATCAAAGATGCACAAAAAGAGTTTAAAGAAATGTTCGGCAGAGAGTATGGATTGGTTGAGCCTTACAGATGTGAAGATGCTGATACAATCCTTGTCACAATGGCAACAGCAGCTTCAACATCAAAACAGGTAATAGATGAATTAAGGGATAAAGGCGAGAAGGTTGGTCTTTTAAGGATAAGATTCTTCAGACCATTCCCTTACGATGAAGTAAGAAAGTATCTGAAAAACTCTAAAAAAGTTATAGTACTCGATAGAAACCTTTCCCCGGGTGCTGGTGGAATTGTTTTTCAAGAAGTTAAATCAGCACTTTACAATGAACCAGTTAAACCAAAAATTTATGGATATATAGCAGGTCTTGGCGGAAGGGATATTACAGTTAATACAATAGGTAAACTATTCGATGATGCTAAAAATTCTGAACCTGCTGATATAAAGTGGATGGAGGTGAAAATATGAAATATTCAATTCCACAGAAAGAACTCATGAATCCAGGACATCTTGCATGTCAGGGATGTGGAGGAGCATTGTCTTTAAGGCTTGTTTTAAAAACTTTAGGTGAAAATACTATACTCACATTCCCTGCCTGTTGCTGGTCAGTTATAGATGGTCCGTTTCCATACTCATCAGTAAAGGTGCCTCTTTTCCACACAGCATTTGAAACAGCAGCCATAACAGCAGCGGGAATAAAAGCAGGTGCTAAGAAAGTTGAAAAAGAGTATGTTAACGCAGTAGCATGGGCTGGTGATGGCGGAACTTACGATATAGGGATACAGGCATTATCAGGTGCTGCTGAAAGGAACGATGATATTTTCTACTTCGTTTACGATAATGAAGCCTATATGAACACTGGAGTTCAAAGATCATCCGCAACCCCAAAGGGTGCATGGACAACAACAACACCAACAACCTTCCCAAAGGCTGAATTTAAAAAGGATCTTGATGCAATAGTAGCAGCCCATTATGTTCCATATCAGGCAACAGCATCACCTTCTTACCCTGAAGATTTAACAAAAAAGTTGGAAAAAGCGGTAAAAATTAGAGGTTTCAAATTCTTCCATATTCTTGCACCATGTCCTCCTGGCTGGAAAACGAATCCAGAAGATACAATTAAACTTGGAAAGTTAGCTGTTGAAAGTGGAATTTTCCCTCTGTATGAGATAGAAAATGGTGAAAAGTATACGATAAATATGCCTTCACCAAAGAAGGATTTAAAACCTGTAAACGAGTACCTTACAAAACAGGGTAGATTTAGACATCTGAAAGAGGATGATGTAAAAACTATTCAGGAATATGTAAACAAAAGATGGGAAAAACTTAAAAGGTTGGCAGGAGTTTAAAATAAAAGGGGGTTTTTAACCCCCTTTCATATAATTATGAAAATTGGAATTTTAGGTTTATCAAAATCAGGTAAAACAACTGTATTTCAATCTTTAACTGGTTTAAATTTAAGTAATAATTTAAAAGAAAAGTTTCATATTTCTTCAGTTAAGGTTCCTGATAGCAGGATAAATTTTTTATCAAAAATTTTCAATCCAAAAAAGAGAACATTTCCTACCATAGACTTTTTAGATTACAACAATGTTGTTGAAAGGGAAGAGAAGTTAATTGATAACGAGTATTTTGCAAAATTGAAGGAGTGTGATGGAATATTGAAAGTTGTGAGAAATTTTGAGAACGATATATTCCCACCACATTTTGGGGTTATCTCTCCTAAAAGAGAACTTGAGGAACTTGATGATCATATAATTTTAACAGATCTTGATATTGTCGAAAAAAGGTATGAAAAGTTAAAGAATGCAAAATATAAATTATCTGCAAACGAACTATTTGAACTTAAATCTCTTGAAAAGTTCAAAAATATTCTTTCAGAAGGTAAACATCTCAACAGGTTTGAGTTTACACAGGAAGAGGAAAAATTGATAAAAAATTATTCCTTAATATCAGCCAAAAAAGAGATTGTTTTGATAAATGTCTCATCTATGGATGAAAGGGTAGATGAAGAATTTATAAACTTCCTCAAGGATGAGAGAAGGGATTACTTTATAGTTTCAGCTCTAAATGAAAAGGAGTTGAACGAGTTGGATGATGAATCTAAAAAAGAGTTTGCATCAGATATGAAGATTGAAGAGTTTGCTATAGAAAAAGTGATTTCAAGGTTTTATAAGATTTTAAACCTTATTACCTTTTTAACTGTTGGAGAGGATGAGGTTAGAGGCTGGACAATTAAAGAAAATACAACAGCCCTGAAAGCTGCCGGAAAGATACATACAGATTTTGAAAGAGGTTTTATAAAAGCACAGGTAGTTTCTTTTGATGATTTTCAAAAGTATGGAAGTTTGAAAGAATGTGCGAAAAATGGGGTTCTTCGTCTTGAGGGAAAAGATTACATTGTAAAAGATGGGGATATAATAGAATTCAAATTCAATCTATAATAAAATGTCCTGTTTTGGTTTAATACTTCTTTTCGTAATAGTTTATGTTATTTTTGGTCCTATTGGAGTTGTGATCCTTTCTATTATACTTATAATATCATCCCTCTCAAAAGTTAAACAGACAAATATTTCCGTTAACGGATTTGATCAAAAAAAAGGTTATCCCTCTTACGACCCATTTATAGATATAATAAAAATTTTTTCCTACATAACTCTTCTTGATAGTGTCGTTTCGAAAGAGGAGGTAGAATATGTAAAAAGTTTCCTTATCTCTCTTTTCCCAAATGATACACAGAGAGTTCAAACACTCATGTACTATTATAAAGAGTTCAATGAAAGTCCAAACAGGTTCAATCTGAATGAAGCCATAGAAAATATTAACAGGTTTGCTAAATATGAGGAGAGGTTATCTATTTTTTCAGTTGTTGTCGATTTCTCTTTGAAAAGCAGAAAAAGTGAAAAAGTTAGAGAGACTCTTTTCGGAATCGGAAAAAGGTTGAACCTTAACATTTACGATATAAACTCTATTATTAACTATTATGATAAATTTTTTAGTAAAGATATAGACAACAGAAAAAGGTGGTATTCTATTTTAGGAGTTTCTGAAGAATGTTCGAATGATGAAATCAAAAGAGCGTACAGGGATCTTGTTAAAAAAACACATCCAGACAAATTGAGGAACATGCCAGAAACAGTTGTTAAGGATGCTGAGAGTAGAATTAAGGAGATAAATGAAGCTTACAACAACATAAAAATGGAAAGGGGATTTTCCTGAAATCTCTACCATTATATTGACTTTTGAATTATTTAAAATAAAATAATAATATGGAAAAAATAGAAATTTTTAGTAGGTTGAAAAAAGCCATAATAAACAACAACAGAAAAGAGATACTTGAAATCTATCTCTATATGATTAAAAACTCTCTTTCAGATAGGGAAGTCAACACAAAACTGATGGAGTATATGTATAAGAATGGTGATAGTGAAAAGTATATAAATCTTTTGCGTCTTTATGGTGCAAGCACCAATTCGGATTCTGATATAGCCTACTTTGTAGGGTTCTACTTTCTGATGAAAAAATCCTATTTTCATGCTCTATGTTCATTTAAACTCGTTGATAAATACAGCATATACTATTCCTACGCTCAAAAAAATATAAAAATGATAGAAAGCAATGAACTGAAACTTCTTACTATAATTAAGAATGAAACTGATGGGAAAAATGAGAGGTTAAAAAATATTGAAGAGAATGTTTACAAAACTGTTAACAGAATGATCAACTATGCGAAATCTAATAAGGATGGATTTAAGGATTTTTGATGATAAAGGTTGTCTCTTTTGACCTCTGGAATACTATACTTTCTGGTAAGGATTCAAAAAATTTTAAAGAATTCAGATTCAAAAATCTTAAAAAGATATTTTCGAGATATGGATATGAGTTGAAAAAAGAGGATTATTACTCTTCAATCGATAAAACATGGGATATATTTTTTAATGGAGAATGGCTTGAGAAAAGGTATACCCCAACGACGAGTTCATCCATGAGAACTTTTCTTTCCTACCTTTCAATTGGAAATTATCCTGAAAAATTTTTCCATGAGGTTGTTTCCTTTATGGAAAGTTCCTTTACAAGTTCTGAGGTTTCTTTCGTTGAGAATATGGATATTTTGATAAAAAGGTTAAGTCTGGATTATGAACTTGTTCTAATTTCAGATACAGGTTTTACTCCCGGAAAGTATCTTAGAGAGGTTTTAAAAAAGGTGGGGATTTTTGATTACTTCTCACTCTTAATTTTTTCAGACGAGATGGGAGTTTCAAAACCTGATAGAAGGATATTTGAATTCGTTCTAAAATATTTTGGATGTGAACCTTCAGAGGTCGTTCATATTGGTGACATACCGGTAACCGATATAAAAGGGGCTTTAGATGTTGGAATGAGGAGTGTTCATTTCAAAAAAGAGACATACCTTTTTAAAGATGCTGAAAAGTTAAAAGCTGATTTTTTAACGGATGATCCTTTAGAGATTGAAAACTTTATTAAAAGTTTGTAGGAGGAGATATGAATGGGAATTTACAGTTACAACATTTCATATTGAACGAACAGAAAAAATTTCCTTATGCAAAAGGTGACTTTACACTTCTTTTACTAGATATTGCACTTGCTGGAAAGATAATTTCAAGAGAAGTTAACAAAGCTGGACTTGTTGAGATTTTAGGACTAACAGGCAAAGAGAATATTCAGGGTGAACAGGTTCAAAAACTTGATGAGTTTTCCAATTCAACCATTGTGAATATACTTTCAAGGAATGATACCGTTGGAGGATGTGCTTCAGAAGAGATGGCTGATCCAGTTTACTTTCATAAACATACGAATGCAAAATATTGTGTTATATTCGATCCATTGGATGGGTCTTCAAATATAGATGTTAATGTCAGTATAGGGACGATATTCTCGATCTATAAACTTTTGAATGATGGCGAATGCACTGAAAACGATTTTCTGAGAAAAGGTAAAGAGCAGCTTGCGTCTGGATATATTGTTTACGGTTCATCAACAATGCTTGTTCTAACAACAGGTGAGGGTGTTCATGGTTTTACCCTCGATCCATCACTCGGTGAATTTTTGCTCTCACATCCTAACATGAAATTTCCTGAACCATCAAAAAGGTATTACTCAGTTAACGAAGGGAATTATAAATATTGGGATAAAGGAGTTCAGAGATATGTTGACCACCTTAAGAACGATGAAAAACCATTCACTTTGAGGTATATAGGCTCACTCGTTTCAGATTTTCATAGAAATCTTATCTATGGTGGGATCTTTTTCTATCCTTTGGATCATAAGAACAAAGAAAAACCTAAAGGTAAGTTGAGATTGATGTATGAAGCAAACCCTCTCTCTTTGATAACGAAAAATGCAGGTGGTTTATCTACCGATGGTAAAAATGAAATTTTGGATATAAAACCGGAAGAGTTACATCAAAGGGTTCCACTCTATATTGGAACAAAATCTTTTGTTGAGGAGGCTATGAGTTTTATAAATTCGGAGGAAAAATGAAAAAATTCTTTTTGTTACTTATGAGCATATCTTTTTTCATTCTAACTTTTTCTGCTTTTTACAGTGGAGATCTCGGGTTCTATTTTTTGAATATTCCTGTTGATCCATTAAGTCAAGCGTATTCAACAACATCTTCAGCCGTGAAGGGGAGAAGTGGTGATCTTATAAATCCAGCCTCACTCTATAACTTGGAAAATGAAAACACTTTTTCTTTCACATATATGCCTTTCCTTGTTTCTTCCCATTTTGGACTTTTCACATACAACTTTAAATCCTCTCAGTTACTTTTGAAATATTTCAATTCTGGAGTTATGGAAAGAAGAGATTCCCTCAACAACGATCTTGGTGAATTCTTCTCATCAAATTTACTTTTAGAGTTTTCAAAGAGTTTTAAAATCAAAGAAAACATCTTCGTAGGTGGAGGGATGAATATCGGAGTTGAAAAAGTTCTCGACTATAATTCACTATTTTCATCTTTAAATTTAGGCTTGATTTATGAAAAAGCATATTTTGAATTTTTGAATTTAGGATTTCAGATTTTAAATGTAGGAGGTGCATACAACTTTGAAAAAAGTTCTTTGACACCCGCAAAGTTCGTTATAGGTTTTTCAATTGATAAAGAGGATATGCCTTTTTCCGTAAATTTAGATGTAGGAAAAATACTTGATAGAAAATATTTCTATTCTTTCGCTTTAAAATTCTCTTTGATTAAACCGGATTTACAAAAGGGTGAAGTAAAGGAAAAAAGTTTTGAGATTTTAGATACAAACAATGTGGATACCCTTTTAAACCATATGGATGAAAGTTTTGAGATGGACGAAACTCCTGATACTATTTTGACTGCCATAACAGACTCGTTGGTTGATACTCTAAAAAGTGAGAATGAAGATGATTTGATAGTTAAAACTGACTCAATAGTTGATACTCTTAATATTGAAAATAGAGATAATTTGATAGTCACAACCGACTCATTGGTTGATACTTTAAAAAGTGATAACGAAACTGAACAAGAATATAAATCGTATGCTGAATTTTTGGATGAGAAGAATGATAGTGTTGAAAATCTTTTAAAAGAAGAGAAAGTTGAAGAGTATGTAGAAAAGAGTGAGGAGAGAACTCCCGTAGAGAAGAAAAATATCTTTTCACCACTTTCCCTCGATATAATTTTAGGTGTTTCATCTGACAGATCAGAATTGCAACTTGGATATCCAACGGATCTAACATCTGCTTTAACAGCTGGTTTCAAGTTGAGTTACAACAACATATCTGTTCTCTGGTCAAGTAAATTCTGGGGAGAACTTGGGGTTTCACAATCTATAGGTTTAAAGATGAGTTTTTAATGGTAAACGATATTCTTAATGTTAGATTGGATCAATTCGAAGGGCCTCTTGATCTACTTTTATACCTTATAAGAAAGAATGAGATCAACATATACGATATACCTATACAAAAAATTACACTCCAATACCTTGAGATACTTGAGAGGATGAAAGAGTTAAACATAGACATAGCGAGTGATTACATTGTTATGGCAGCAACCCTTATTAAAATAAAATCTGATATGCTTATTCCAGCAAATCCCGTAGATGGTGAGGATGAAGGGGATCCCAGAAAACCACTTGTTGAAAGGTTGTTGGAGTATCAGAAATTTAAAAAGATAACCGAAATTTTAAGAAACATTGAACATGAATCATCAAAACTCTTCTCAAGGAGTATAATTTTTGAAAGTAAAGTGGAAGAGGAAGAGAGCCCTTATACCCTTGTTGATCTTATGGATGTTTTTATACCACTATTGAAAAAAGGTGAGTCCCTTAAACTTTACAGGGATCCAAAGGTCAAAAAGACTATAGTTGATAAAACAAAAGAGATTGTTCAATACCTAAACGAGTATAGAGAGTTCAACTTTTTTGAATATGTAAAAAATTTTGATAACCTTTTTGAGATTATTTTAACTTTTATAGCAATACTTGACCTCTCGTTGAAAGGTTTTATCCACATGGAACAGAATTCACAGTTTGAAGATATAAAAGTATGCTTAAGGTAAATGATAGAGACTTTATCGACAAAGATTTCAAAGATTCTTATTCAATAATAAAGAAGTCCCAGAAAATACTTGTTTGGGGCGATGAGGATGCCGACGGAATAACCTCCACTATCATAATTCTAAGGACTTTAAATACTCTTGGTAAGAAAGCACACTATTTTATCCCCTCAAGGATAAAGGATGGAATAGGTCTTGTTGAAAGAAAAGTTGATCTATTTTTAAAGAAGGATTTTGATACTTTCATAACCGTCGATTGTGCATCGGTAAACTACGAACTGATTAAAAAAATAAAACTCTCAGATAAAAATATAATCGTAACAGATCATCATATCCCATACAAAAAAAAGGTTGAAAAGGTTCCATATATAAATCCATACCTTTTGAGTTCAAAAAAGTTCAAAAACCTTTCTGGGAGTGGTGTATCATTTATCTTTTCTTTATACCTTTTAAAAAAGTTCAAAATAGTTAAAGATTATTCCCAATCTTTCTTTTATGATCCTTTCAACATTTCACTTGCTGCTGTTGGAACCAAATGTGACAAGGTTAAAGTGGATAAGACGAACGAAAAAATCTTAAAATACTATAATGGAATCTTTTACCACATACCCTTTTTAAGGGAACTCGAGTTCGACGAAACCAACCTGTGTGGAGTTTTTGCTAATTCAAAAACGCTTTCTTTTAAAAATCCACTCGTTGAATACATTTTAAAAGAAAATTACAAAAAGAGTTTCTATCTTTTTCTGAAGGATGCAAAAAGGAAAATTGAAAATTACAAAAAGAGAATAGAAAAATATTTGAATGAGATAGAAAAAAAATCTTTTGAAAAAGAAAAATACATTCTCATAGTTAAAAAAAATATAGAATACAAATATACTGGAGTTTTAGCCTCTCTGTTATCCAAAAAGTATGACAAACCAGTTTGTATAATTGGAAAGAAGGGAAAGAACTTTGGTGGTGAATGTAGATTTGATAGTGAAAATTTCAACTGGCTTGATACTCTAAAACTTTTTGAAAATTATTTTATTGGTTTTGGAGGGCACAAAAAAGCCGCTGGTTTTGAGATTAACTCGGAGAGAATCTATGAATTTGTTAATGAGTTTAATAATCGCCTCAACTCTTCTAAGTGATTTCTCTTACGAAGTTCCTTTTGAGAAAGGTGATACACAAAAGATCTATTATGACGAATCTTACGACAAGAGATTAACCGATAACTCTATAAACATCGTTCTTCTTTTTGGGTTGAGATTCTACCAGATCTTTATATCTCCAGCACAGGGTGAAGTGTGCAACTTCTCTCCATCATGTTCAAACTATATGTTCCAATCCATAAGAAAATATGGCCCAATCCTTGGTTTTGTGAAAGGAATAGATAGGTTACAGAGATGCAATTTCTCCGTAAGAGAGTATGTTGGAACCTTTTATGACTCCATTGTACTTATAGAGAGAAGAGGCTTTAAAGTAATAGATAAACCTTGAAGGAAAATTTATGAGAAAGATTTTTTTTATAACACTCATTTCATTTTTATCATTAATGGTGTTTTCGTCGGAACTTGATTTTGCAAAATTTTTGTTTGAAGATGGAGATTATTACAGGTGTTTATCTGAGTTAAAAAGAGAACTCTTTTTCTGTCAGGATTCGCAGTTGAAGGAAAGGATAGTAAACCTTATCGGTGTAAACTATCTTTTTATGGGCGATCTTAAATTAGCCGAAGAGAATTTTTCAAAGATAAAAGATTTATCTGAAGGTTACGAGAGAAATTATCTTCTGACCTTATTCTTTCAAAAAAAATTCAAAGAGTTAAAAGAAACTAAAATAGATTTTGAAAAAAATAAAGATTTTGAATTACTTTCAAAACTTTTTCTGGGAGAGGCAAAGAAAGAGGATTTTCTTAATTTTTCCGAGGAGTTGAAAGAGATATCAGAAAATTTCTTCAAAATAAAAAAGAAAAATCCATACCTTGCTCTCCTTTTTTCAACATTTTTACCAGGAAGTGGTAGATTTTACTCTGAAAGAAATGGAGATGGAGTTTTCTCTATGACAACTATCCTAACACCACTTTTAGGTTCTATCTATTACAAATTCATAAATGAGAATAAAACATTTTTCATAATTTCAGCATCGGTTGCCGCTATCTTTTATCTCGGAGAACTCTATGGCTCTTTCAACTCAGCAAAAATATATTATGAAAAAAAGGTTAACAGGTATTTTTATGAGATTAAAAATAATTATTCTAATACTATTTTTCTCCCTTACTATTCTTTCTGAAGAAAACTATTTTACTAAACTTCTTAACGAGAAAGATTATTTCAGGGCAATAGGGGAGTTTAAAAGGATATATTTTGAAAAAGGTTATGAAAAGAATTGTAAATATTATTTGAAAATAAGTTCACTCTACGCTCTTTCAGGATATGACACATTCTCTTTCAAATATCTTGATCTACTTACAGAAGTTGACCTTTCGGAGAGTTGTTTTGTTTATGATGGAGTTGTTAGGTCGTATCTGAATTTCAAAAGGGGAGATTTCAATTCAGCAATTTTTGAAATAGAGGATTTCAAAACTGATGGAGTTGATACTTTAATGTTGTTACTCGATTTTTTAAAGAAAAATGTTTATAAAGAGAGTGTTAAGATTTTAGATTTTTTGGATGATTCGATTAAAAATGATCTAAAAGGTTATCAAAAAGTTAAATTGAAATCTCCAGAGTTCTCTTTTGCTTTATCATCTTTTTTACCGGGACTGGGAGAATTTTACTCTGGTTACCCTTCATTTGCTTTAAGGGATTTTTTGCTAACTACTTTTTCAAACATTCTTTTTCTCTATTCCTTCTTCAAAGATCCTAAAGGTTATAAACTTGAAAAATTTGAATTATCTTTAGATTATTTTAAAAACAGGGATTATTTCCTTACCCTTTTTATCTACTCCTCTCTCGTTTCAAGGTTTCAAAATGGTTCAAAGAGTAACGCCTACACACTTGCTTTAAAAAGAAACGAGGAGATACGGAAAAAGTATCTTACAAAATTATACAATCTCGTAGAGAAAAAATATCAAGATATTTTGGTAGATTTCGTTTTGAGCTATTGAGGATTCCTTCTTTTGAAAAGTTCATCCCTATTTATACTTCTCGCCTTCTGATAATCATCAAGTATCACTTTGTCAGAGTTAAAATATCCAGAAAGTAGTTTAACAATATCTTTTGCAAATTTATCAAAGATTGAACCGGTATTTTTTACGAAGTAAACTTCATATTTCCCATCGTTTATTTTTGAAACTATACCGACATTCATTAGTTTATCCAACCTTTCTTTTATGTAATCTTCATCCTTTGACATTATTTCTGAAATTTCAAAAATTGTGCACATCTTTTTTATAAGAAGTTTTACTATTCTTATACTTATCTCATCAGAAAGAGCGATAAAGATTTTTATCAATTTATCCATAGTTCTCCTTTTATTATCCTTTCTATTTTAATCTCAAAAATTTTTCAGTCAACACTTCTAAATTTAATTCCCTTTGAACAGATAAAAAAAATTTTATAACGAAAGTTTATTAAGAAGCATTGATTTTTTGTGAAATGTGAAGTTGTAATTAATTATCTATACAATTTTTAAATGATTTTTTTTGAGTGAAAAAGACAAAAATAATAAAAAATCTTTATCATCTTTAAAATTCACTCAAATAATAAAATGCAGCCATCTTTCTATTGACAACAAATAATATAAATATATATTTAATATAAATGGAGGTTTGTTGAAAAAGATTTTATCGTTTTTTTTATCATTACTTTTTATCTTTTCTTTTTTAACCGCTTTACAACTTAAGGATCTGGAATTTTACAAAAGATACTATAAAAAGAATCTGGATTTCTTCGTCAAAGCGAACAAAAAAACTTACGATTTAAAAAATAGTAACCCCAAGTTTTTTCTCCCATCAAAAAGATCTATTATAGATTTTGAAAAGAAGGGACAGGATACAATCAGGGTTCTCGTTTTGAAGGTAGAATTTTTGGAGGATACCACTTCACTTACAACAGGTAATGGAAAGATGGATCTAAGAAGGTCTACCGACAGTATTTATGTTATAGATACTTTAGTCAATGGAGTTGATACGATAATTGATACGAGTATGAACATATACTATAAACCGGCCCACGATTCTTTGTATTTTTACAGACAGATGGAAGCTTTGAGAAACTACTACCTTGATGATTCAAGAGGTAAACTTTATGTCGATTTTGAAATATATCCTAAAGGGCTTTACGATTCTTATACAGTTAAACACCAGATGCAATTTTATGGAGATACTCTGAATATAGTTTATGGGATGTTTTATCTTTTAAGGGATGCTTTGAAGGAGGCTGAGATAACAGGTGGTATAGATTTTTCCAAATTTGATGCAGTGATTGTTTTCCATGCTGGTAGTATGTGGCAAACAGATTATAACTCAGATTCACCTTTTGATCTCCCAGCAGTTTACATTCAGGGAGCCTCATATATTTTTGGTGAACCTATTACGGTAGGTGGGAAAAGTTTTGAGGATGGAATAATTTATTCTGAAACAGCTATTCAGGACGGAGGTTACGCTTTCATACAGGGTGGACTTGTTCATGAGTTTGCACATCAACTCGGGATATACGATATGTATGATACTTCCAACAGAAGGATGGGAATGGGGGGATGGAATTTGCAGGGAACTGGAAACTGGAACCTTGCTGGACTCGTTCCACCGCATCAGGGTGGTTATAACAGTGTTAGTAGGTTTAACACAAAACCTAACAACAACTATTCTAACTGGATATATTTCAATCAGACAAAAACGATTTATAAAGATACAACAGGTCTTAGAATAAAGTTCCTTGGCTCAGATGAAGATACATCTACAAAATTTTTTAAGATACCTTTAAATTCGCACGAATATTTTCTGGTTGAAAACAGATTCGCCTACGCTTCGAAAGATACTCTTTCAAGTTCCGTTGATTCTAATGGATTCAGAGTTTGGAAGGACGGAGTTCTTGTAAAAATAAACGATTACGATATCTCTTTACCAAGTCCAATAGATTCTGGTGGAATCGCGATATATCATGTTGACGAAACGATAATACAAAACGACTCCGGTTACAACATGATCAATGCAGGGCCTATACTTGGTGTTGATATGGAAGAGGCTGACAGGGTTCAAGATTTTGAACTCTATTATATAGATGTTGTTGATTGGGATAAAACTTTCTATGGAACCTACGATGATCTTTTTAGATCTGGAGGAGTTTCCAACAAGTTCACTCCCAAAACATACCCAAACACTGATGCAAACAATTCTGGAAAAACACACATCTACATTTACGATATTTCACCTTCGGATACCGTGATGACATTTTCTGTTCTTTTTGACTTCAGAAGGGAAGGGTTCCCATTCACTTTAAAATCAGCCCCTGATGTGAACAGCCCAAAAATATTAAAAAGGGATGGTAAAAGTTATATAATCGTCCAAACAGAAAATGGTGAAATTTACGCTGTTGATAATGAAGGTAAACCACTTTCAGGTGAGGGTGTTGTGGGAACTTTCAATGTAAACTCCTACTCCTATTCAACCATTGCTGTTGGAAATGTTGCAGAAACTGATGGAGATGAGATATGCTTTACAGATTATGATGGAAATATTTACCTTTTAAGAACGGACACTTTAAATTCAAGAGGTTATTTTCTACCTTTAAAGAATTCTCCCCAAACGGTAAATGGAAAACTCCTATCTTCACCTGTTCTTTACGATATAGATGGTGACTCATTTGATGAGGTTCTTGTTACAGGGGAAAATATGTTCCTTTACCTTTTCGATTACGAAGATTCAACAGGTTTTTATAAAAAAGATTCTACATATCTTTACTCATCATCATGGTCTTTACCAGTAGTTCTTGAAGATAAAATAGTTACACTCGGTTTTGATGGTGTTTTAAGGTTTTTCGATTTTGATCTGAATCAGTTATTCTTTTCTAATACCGAATATCCATACCCAACAACCTCATCACCTTTAGCATTCGATATTGATGGAGATTCTTCTGCAGAGGTAATTTTCGTAAGAGGCGATGGAAGTTTCTTTATCGTTTCTTCTCTGGATGGGGAAACGAAAAGTTATAAAAAACTTCCCTTTGATAATTTTTATTCGTCACCTATACCGGTAGATTATAACGGTGATGGTATTTTTGAGATAGCTCTTATTGCTCAAAACAACCTTTACCTTCTTGATCTGAATGGGAATATAGTCAACGGTTTTCCAAAGACTTTTAACGATGAGATACAATCATCTCCTCTATCCGTAGATCTTGATGATGATGGGATAAATGAAATCCTCGTTCACACAAAAAATGGCCTTCTTCTCTCTTTCTCTAACAAAAGTCAAACACCCGGTTTCCCTCTGTCAAGCGGACAGTATTCGAACTCAACACCACTTGTTTGTGATCTTGATAACGACTCGTTGGTTGACATCGTTGCATGCTCCGATTCAACTATTATTGCCTTCGAAGTAAAATCCAGAATTAATGAAAAAAACTGGAGCAGTTTACATTACCTGAACTCAAACAACAGGTATTTCAAGTATTCTTCAACGAAGTTGATCGGAGATCTTTTGATAGTTGATGATGGTAACAACTATATCTATCCTAACCCAACAGAAGGGAGTGCTAAATTGAGGTTTTCAACTCAAGCAGCGAAAGAGTTCTCATTTATGGTTTTTGATCAAAGTAAAACTTTAAAATATTCTTCACCAAAATATCAGGCTAAAAGTGGGGTTAACGAGATTCCACTCTCACTTGATTTTCTTTCACCCGGATTTTACAGGTTACGGTTAAAACTTTCCGATGGTGAAAGAACGGTTTACAGAAACTTTAATTTTGGGGTTACCAGATGAAAAAAACATTTTTATTCATTATAATTTTTCCATTTCTCTTATTTTCAGAAGTTTCAAAAGATGTAATTTTTGATACTGGCAAATCTTTACTTTTACCAGGTTATGGCTTTTTTGGATTAGACAAAAAGGTAAACTCTATACCTTTCATCTTATCTGAAACAATACTTTTACCGTTTTTTACCTATTTAACCTTCGATGCGAATAGAAAAGGTGATGATGCTTTGAATTTCGCTTCATACATTCTTTCTAAAAATGTTTCCGAATATCCTGAAAACCTTTTGACAAAGATGGAATTTTACACTTCTTACAGAGATTACAACATAAAAGTCATTTCGAAAGCGAGATCACTTTATCCTGATGATTATGAAAAACAGTTGGATTATATAAATAAAAACATTGTTCCCGACTCTCTTGGCTGGGAGTTCTCTTCAGATTCAGCAAGAGTTTACTATTCTGATCTTAGAAAAAGTTCGAGAGAGTTGAAGCAGTTTTCCTACTATACACTGATAGCGATTTCGATAAACCATATAGTTAGTGGTATCTATACATATTTTGTTTCAAAAGAGATAAGAAATATAGACTTTGATACTCAACTCGACTCTAAAGGTATTAAATTTAATGTTGGAGTAAAATTTTGAAAAATTTTGTAAAAAATTTTTTCAAAGAAATTTTTACAAATGTTTATAACACTCTTGAAATGATGGGTATTTTCAAATATTTCGATCTCCTATTTTTCAAATCAAAAAAGGAGAAGATGGATTTTTTTAAAGGTTATTACAAGAGGAATAAAATACTTCTGCTCGTTTTTCTATCTTTGCTTTTGCTTGTTATCGTTGTTTTTGAATTTAATCTTAACAAACCAATCGCAGCGATTCTGATACTAATCGTGGGAATGGTAACACATATATTCACAGAACTTTTGGCACTTCTCGCTCTAATTCCAGTTTTTGGACCTATTATCGTTAAAATAATCTCTCTTCCTTTTATTATCCTTTTAAATGCAATAACCTATCTTGTTAGTTTTTTCGCTTTAAAGAGAGGATACAAGGTTGAAATGTTAAAATCAAGATCCTTCACAACAACTTTACTCTTTGGTATACTAATAGGATATATATTGGGGAAAATAATATGAAAAGCAGTTTGAAAAAAAGTATCATTTTTTTTATCCTTTTTTCATTTCTTTTTATTTTTTCTCAAACAACAAACTTTGGAAAAAATAAGATACAGTATAAAGATTATGGATGGAAAGTAGGGTACACAGAACATTTTAACATATACTATGCAAAAGGTGCAGATTCTTTGTTCAACTTTGTTTCCATAGTTGCTGAATCGTCGATAACTTCATTGGAAAAAGAGTTCAACTATAAGATAAAAAAAAGGATTCCAATGGTAATCTACAACTCTCACAAGGATTTTGAAGAAACCAACATAACCGTGGAGATACTTGATGAGTTTGTAGGTGGTTTTACAGAATCTGTAAAGAATAGGGTAGTTTTACCCTTTACAGGTTCATACGAGGATATGAGACATGTTGTAAATCATGAACTGGTTCACGCTTTACAGTTCCAACTTCTTTATGAGGGGAGTGGGACATCAGCGATAATCGGTTCTGTTGTTTACGATATCCCTTTATGGTTTATTGAAGGTTCAGCCGAGTTTTACTCTGTTGAGTTTGATGAAGAGACTGATATGTATATGAGGGATGCTTTACTCAACGATGGATATATAGATCTGGTTACACTCTCATCCTACTATGGTGGTTTTTATATATATAAGGCTGGGCAGATGGTTTTAAAATACATTTCGGAAAGGTATGGTAGAGAAAAGATACCTGAGATATATAAGGACATAAAAAGTTCAAAATCTTTCTATAAATCACTTGAGAAAAAGTGTGGGATAACCCTTGAAAGGTTGGATTACGATTTTAAAAATTATCTGAAGGAAAGATATTTTCCTCTTGTTAAGGAAAGAGATCTTTCTATTAAAAATGGTAAATCTATCCTTGGTGATTTTATAAAAACTTCAACATACAATGTTTCTCCCTCAATATCTCCCGATGGGAATTATGTTGCTTTTATAAGTGAGAAGTATGGTTATTTTGACATTTATCTTCTCCCGGTTTTCAACCCTGAAAAGAAAAGAAAGATTTTACCGCGAAATTTTGTTAAAAACTATGAATCATTCCATCTTTCTTATGGAAATCTCAACTGGTCAAAGGATAGCAAGAATTTGGTTTTTTCTTTAAGATCTGGAAAGGATGAGATTATATTTTTATACGATGTTGAGAAGAGGAAAATAACGAAAAAAATAAAACTTAATGCTGACGGTGTATACTCCCCATCACTCGATTTCAAAAATGAAAGGGTTGTTTACACAAAACAGATTGATGGAAGAAACGACATATGTATCTACGACATGAAAAAAGGGAAAGAGGAAATTTTAACCGAAGATATGTTTGATGATATATCACCCTATTTTTACAACGATTCGACTCTTATCTTTTTGAGTGATAGAACAACATCTGAGGGAGTGTGGCATTATGGGGATTATAAACTTTACTTTTACCATCTAAAGAGTAAAAAGATTGAGAATGTTCAAATAGATTACAAACTTGGAAAGAAATTCTATCCTGTTAATGATTCTTTGATAATTTTCTCTTCATATATTG
Organism: candidate division TA06 bacterium 32_111; assembly: GCA_001508335.1. Taxonomy (GTDB): domain Bacteria; phylum Hydrothermota; class 32-111; order 32-111; family 32-111; genus 32-111. The sequence goes on along the minus strand of LGFX01000001.1, from coordinate 217,439 downwards.
ATTTTATTTCGGATGTATACCTTTACAACCTTAAAAGTAAAGAGATAAAAAGGTTGACAAACAGTGTAACTGGCACTTTCAATCCAACTATAACAAAAGACCTTTCAAAAATGGTTTTTTCCTACTTCAAAGGTTTCGCTATGGATCTTATACTGATAAATGAGCCGTTGAAATATACCTATCAGGTTAAAAGTGAACAAAAATTTAAAGATTATGTTTTAAAGAGTGTGAATTTTGAAAACAGGAAAACTGTTTACACATCAAAGAATATCCCTCTTACATTTTCGATAGATTGGGCTGCAGGGGCTTTTTCATATTCACCGATTTCTGGTTTTCTTGGGCTTCTTGATGTTGGGATAAGTGATATTATGGGAGATAACAGGATTTATATTCAAATGCAAAAACTTTCTGTTACCGGCGCCGGGTATTTATCTCTACAGTACTGGTATCTGAAAAACAGGATGGATTTTGCATTTTTATATTTCAATCTGAAAGAAGAGTACCTTTACAACTTCTATTCAACAGTATCCCAATCCTACAATGGTGGGGGAATTCTTCTCAGGTATCCTTTAGATAGGTATAAAAGAATAGATTTTGAAAATGATCTGTTTAAATACTCTTTAGATTTTAATCAGTTCTATACTGATACAACTATAATTACCAATATATACTCTTCCCTTTTTACAAACCATATTCTCTCCTTTGTTTATGATAACGCTATTTGGGGAGAGTATGGACCTGTTAACGGAGAACTTGCAAGAGTGGATCTTGGATTTTCTTTCGACATATTTTCAGATAGTTCAAATCTTTTATACAATGGAGGATTCTATTCTTTTGATCTAAGAAAATATTTTGTTACAACCCCAAGAAGTCAGTTCGCAACAAAACTCTATTATGAGCAGAATTTTGGTCCTTACCCTTCATACTCTTACATCGGTGGTGCAGGGACTTTGAGAGGTTATTCAGATTACCAGTTCTATGGAAAAGTTGTTGGATACTCAAACAACGAATGGAGATTCCCTTTGATAGATGCAATCAAATTCTCAGTTTTAAATATCGGGTTTTACAACATAAGGGGAGTAGGTTTCATAGATCTCGGTTTCGCAAAGGATGACTTGAAAAAGTTGAGACTGATTACAACAGATTTTCTTCTCGATGACCTTAAAGTTGGTTTTGGAGTAGGATTGAGAATGAACCTTTACCTTGCTATATTAAAATTTGATATAGCAAAAAATACAGACCTATGGAGAGTATCAAAAGAAACTTATTATCATCTTTCATTTGGATCGGATTTCTGATTTTTATCCTCTTCCCATCATCTATTTTTGGTGAAGAGATAAAGCCCATATTCTCTTTTAAAGAGGAATACGGTTATTTAAAAATCGTATCTGATTACCAGTTGGTATCGGAAAGGGCTGGTTTTCCACAGATACCTGTTATAAGGAAACTTTCAGTTGGTAAACTTTTTAAAGTTCAAGTTTTGAAAGAGGAGAGCATAAAACTTTACAAAAAGTTGATCCCTATACCAAAACCTGTAAGTAAAAATGAAAAATTTAAAATAGAATTGAATTCTGATGAAAGAGTTTACAATAGCAAGGATAAAATTATTGGAAAAGATTTTTCATTCAAAAATGGTGTCCTTGAAATATACCCATTCGATTATATCCCATCTGAAAATATTTTGATAGTAAAGAGAATGGATGTTTTATATGAAACAGAGAAGTATGATAAAAGTTTAAATAGAAAAGTTCTGATAATCTTCGATTCTATTTTTAGAACTGATACCCTCTCTTTAAAAAATTTCTACCTTGTAAGAGGTTACCAGCCAAAATTCGTTGAAAAATCTAACATAGGAACAACCTCAACTGATATTAAAAATTTCATAAAATCGGAATATTCAAGCAATCCATTTTCATTTTTACTCCTTCTTGGTAACTCCTCTATGATACCACTCGAGTATGGGAGTGGTGATAACTATCCTTCAACAGATCTTTACTATTCTCTTTTGGATTCAGTTGATTATTTCCCTGATATAATAATTTCAAGGTTACCTTTTTCAGATAGTTTGTCTTTAAGAAACTATATTGAAAATTACACCAACTTTCTTTTGAAGGATGATATTTACAGAGCACCTTCAGCCTATTTTATAGCAACCGATGATGGAGGTTACAATTCACTCGTTGAGTCAACCCACACTTATTCTATGGGTGTTTTGAGGGGAGTCGGTTTTGTTTGTGATTCTTTTTTCGCTTACTATCAAACAGGAACGAGGATCGATAGTGCTATCAACAAAGGTAAAGATGTAGTTGTCTACTCAGGTCATGGTGCAACATACTATTGGGCTGGTCCATCCTTTTATGACTCTGATATTGAGAACCTTTCCAACTCTACATATCCAGATATTTTTTCTTTCGCATGTTTAACTGGAAACTACTCCTATACCAACTTTTTTGGGAACAGTTGGCTCTCAAAAAATTCAAAGGGTTCAATATCTTTCGTCGGTTCATCAGTTGAAACATATTGGAATGAGGATGATATTTTACAGAGATATTTTATAGATTCTTTGAAAAGTTACGGTTATATTTTTGATATATTCAACAAAGCGAAAAAATCCTATTTGGGGTATTATGGGGATAACTCTCTTACAAAAGGTTATTTTGAAAGGTATAACTTTTTCTCAACACCTGAGAGGTTCTTAGGGAACAGAAAGATTAACAACTTTTCAAAAGAGTTTGACAGGTACACTCCCTTTAATAAACCTTTCGATGTTAGCATAAATTTTGATGGATCACTGGATTCTCCAATTTTCCTTTCTCTTTTTAAAAACAACTCCCTTATAGATTCAAACTTTGTAAGTTCGCCTTCAACAATCTATCTTAATACGAGTTCAACCGTAGGGGATACTCTCTCTTTGTACACTTTTATCGAAGGAAGAAAACTCTTCTGTGATACAGTTATAGTTATAGGTTCCGGCCCATTCGTTACGCTCAAAGAGTATTTTTTGACAGATTTTTATCTCGATACTTTTTCCTTTGATCTTACCTTCAAAAATTTTGGTGATACAACATCCACGAATTCAAAAGTTTTCTTCAAAATGAACTCTACAAATTTTGAAATAATCTCCGATACTCTTAACATACCATCTCTTGAAAGTGAATCTATATTCAGATTTGAAAAAGGTCTTATTTTAAAGATAAAAGATTTTACAGATTCTCTTATAACCGATATATGTTCCGTTTTCACACTTTCTGGAACAGATACAATAAAAAGTATAATACCATTGAATATAATGACTCCAGATTTTTCTGTGAATTTTCTTTATTCTTTATATAATAATGATACTATAAATGGGATTCCAAAAAATCTCTATTCGAAAGTTTACTTTAAGGTAAACAACAATTCACTTTTACAGGTTAACGATCTAAAGGTGAGTCTTTCTTCAAAAGAGATATACATTGAGAATGGTGATTTAACAATAGAGTCTCTGATGCCGAAGAGTTCAAAAATTTTAGGTTTTGATGTTTACGCTCCCTCAAACCTTTCAAAAGTTTGTAAAGTAAACATCACAATAAAAATGGGTGATTGGGAGAAGGTGATAGAACAGACTTTACCTCTGGTATACATTGAAAAACCTCAATACTATGGCCCATACAAAGGTTACTATATATACACAAACAGTATGGATTATCTTGAAAACGCCCCAAAGTTTAAAGATTATAACCTTGATTCCTTTAATTTTAAGCAGTTGAACACTAAGGATGATACAACTCTTTTAATTAAACTACCTTTTAAATTCAAATTTTTTGGAATGGAGAGGGATTCAATATACTTGAATACAAACGGAATATTTTCCTTTACAAAACTTGACAACCAACTTTTTACCCCTTCCATATTGCCATCTGAAAATTTATCACAGATAAATTCTGTAGTCTTCTGCTGGGCTGATTTTAGACCTTCATACTATTATGATAATTTTATAAAGAGGAGTGAAACCTATAATAACATCTTCACATATTTTGACACCACAAACTTTTCATACATAATTTATTTCAACAAAGTGAATACCCCAGATTACCTTGAGAACACTTTTATTGTTTCAATTGATACAACGTCTGTCACAGTTTATTTCAAAAATATCCCTGCGCAAAACAGATACATTTCTGGTTTACAGTTTGGGGATTTCACATCTTTTTCGTTAACAGGTGATTCATTTTTAGATATAAATGGAGAGAGTTTAATAAAAAATGGTGTTTCTGTGAAGTTCACAAAAGAAAAACCCAAATTGAAAAGCAAATTTTTCAATCTCAATAAAGATGATTTGAAGAAAGTTTCAGTTGATGTTGAAGTAATACCACTTGAAAAGGTGTTTTATCTTAATGTGAAAAAAAGTGGTATCTATTCTGTAGAGATATACGATCTTCTTGGAAGGAGAAAATCTGTTTTCCAAAATAGTTTACTACCACAGAAGATTTACAGATTGGATCTAAACCTTGAAAGTGATGGTGTAAAATTTATACTTGTTAAAGATATTCTTGGTAAAGTTGTCGAACGGAAGAGGATAATCTTCCTAAAATAGGAATGCCAGAAAAGAAAATAGAATTACAAAAAGAATTATCAGAATTGAATACCCTTTAAAAAAGAAAAGAAATTTTGCAAAGATATTATTTTTGTAACTATTTTTTTTGTTGAAAGGATTTTTAACAGTAATATTTTTCCCTTTTATCTTTTCTAAAATCTCTTCAACATTTTTAAAAAAGTTTATATTAACTCCATCATACTTTAACCTATAAAAACCACCTAACCTAAAATGTTCACCTTTACCAATGTATACTATCCCATCGTAATTTTTCTTCATACTCACTATTTTTCCTTCTTTCAAAATACCTGTATTGAACTTTACGGAATCGTAAAGAGATGAAATTTTATTAGAAATGTTCTGTAAATTTTTGCTATAATTATCATCGACTAACAAAACATTTAGGTATTTTTTATAGATATAGGTGTTGTTAAAGTTGTTCTGATCTAAGGTTAAAATTTTAACCGAGTCAATATACTCTTTCTCTTTGAAAGAAATTGAAGTATCCTTTTTAAAACCAATATCGTATATCCTATCCTGAATATAAATTTTCAGACTGCACAGAGTATCATATCCGGTATAATTTTTTAATATCAATATTTTTAAACTATCCGTTTGTACGACACTATCAATTCCAAAATCTACCTTTCCTCTGAGATTGAAAGTTTTTGTTTTGGAACTTATGAATATATCGTTTTTATAATGTTTATCAGAAATGTAAAAGGGATGAGAAGAACCAAAAAATTTTTTTATCGTATCATATTTTTTTTGTTCGTTGATTGTTAAAAGATTTTCTTCCTCATCATCTATAACTATAAAACTTTGCCTATTAGGTAGATAGGAGGAAAGAGAAAAGATGAGAAAGGATATTAAAAGGATGAGTGTTGAGAGATAAAATTTTCTTTTAGAAACCCTTCTCCACAATATAAAAATTGCGAGAAGGGTTAAACTTATGGAAAAAATCAAAAACATCTATCAGTCTAAAGAAATGTTCATTTTTTTGAAATTCTCTTCAAACCTTTGTTTCAAATTCAAAGCTGCTTTTTTGTATTCTTCTTTGTTAGCCCATGTGTTTATTGGATTCAAAACTTCCTTTGGAACATCAGGACACTCTGTTGGAATCATAAGTCCGAAGAATTCTTCCTTTTCAAACTTAATTTTTCCAAACTCATCTGTAAGAATAGCTTTAACCATTCTTCTTGTATAGGAGAGATTGAATCTTTTACCAACACCGTATGGACCTCCAGTCCAACCTGTGTTCAAAAGATAAACTTTTGTTTTATGTTTCAAGATTTTCTCTTTCAACATTTTTGCATATTTGTCTGGACTCAAAGGCATAAAAGGTGCTCCAAAGCATGTTGAGAATGTTGCCTGAGGTTCAACTATCCCTCTTTCAGTTCCAGCGAGTTTGCTCGTGTATCCTGAAACGAAATGATACATAGATTCTTCAACGGAAAGCAATGAAACAGGTGGTAAAACACCGAATGCATCTGCAGTCAAAAATATTATGTATTTTGGGTGCGAGCATTTACCTGATATTTCAGCGTTTGGAATAAAATATATTGGGTATGCTGCTCTCGTATTTTCAGTCAAAGAGTTATCAGCATAATCAGGTTCTCCATTTTCTTTAACGATAACATTTTCAAGAACTGCACCGAATTTTAAAGATTCGAATATCTGTGGTTCAGTCTCCCTTTTAAGGTTTATAGTTTTTGCATAACATCCACCTTCAAAGTTAAAAACACCATCATCAGACCAACCATGCTCATCATCACCTATCAACTTCCTATCAATGTCTGCTGAAAGTGTTGTTTTCCCTGTCCCTGATAATCCGAAAAATATTGCAGAATTTCCATTATCATCAGTATTTGCTGAACAGTGCATAGGAAATATGTTTTTCTTAGGTAAAAGATAGTTCATCATAGTAAAGATCGATTTTTTTATCTCTCCAAAATACTGTGTCCCCCCAATAAGAACAGTCATCTTGTCATAATTTAAGATTATGAAACATTCAGAGTTAGTCTTATCTATTTCAGGTATCGCTTTGAAATTTGGAAGACATATTACATTTATTTCAGGTCTAAAATTTTTTAATTCATCTTCAGTTGGTCTTATGAAAAGTGAACTTGAAGCGAGAGCCTGGTTTGCAAGTTCTGTAACAACCCTCAAAGAGTAACCATACCTTCTATCAGCACCTACGAACCCATCGAAAACGAAAAGATCTTTCCCCTGAACATAAGCCCTCATCTTCTGATAAAGGTTTTCATAAACTTCCTCTGAAATAGGTTTATTTACTTTCCCCCATGCTATATCGTTGTGAACTAAGGGTGTATCAACTATGAACCTATCATCTGGACTTCTACCGTTGTATTTACCAGTGTTTACAACAAAACTACCGGTGTTTGTGAAAATTCCCTCCTTTTTTTCAACTGCTATTTCAACAAGTTTTGCTGGAGGAAGATTTCTGTAGATGTTTTTATAGTTTATTATTCTTAAATCTGAAAGAGATATTTTATCCATTAAACCTCCTTAATTTTTGTAATTTTATTATATTATTTTAAAATTTTTTTTCAACAAATTTAACAAAATTTTATACCAATAAAAATGACTTGAAAAAATACTATTTTAATTTAAAATTAAAATCTTAAAAGGAGAAAGGATGGCTGAACTTAAAAGAATCGAAGAGATTTGTGAAAAAATAGGAATCGAAAAAGAGAATATAATACCTTACGGTAAATATATAGCAAAGGTAAACCTAAAAGAGAGAGAGAGAAGAGAAAAAAAAGGAAAACTTATTCTTGTAACGGCGATGAACCCGACACCTTATGGTGAAGGGAAAACAACAGTTTCCATTGGTCTTTCAGATGCTATAAATTCCTGTGGTAGAACTAGCATAGTTTCTTTAAGGGAACCATCCCTTGGCCCGGTTTTTGGTATAAAAGGGGGAGCAACGGGAGGCGGTCTTTCAAAGGTTGAACCATCCAATGAAATCAACCTGCATTTTACAGGTGATATTCATGCTGTTACTTCAGCACATAACCTTCTTGCAGCTCTACTTGACAATGTCTACTCAAGAAAAAACATTTCACATTTCCAGCCTAAAGATATCTTTTTCCATAGAGTTTTAGATATGAATGATAGGGCTTTAAGAAAGGTTATAATAGGAGTTGGAGATGATAGTGGACAGATCAGGGAATCAAAATTTGAAATTACAGCAGCATCCGAGGTGATGGCTATACTTGGACTCTCATACGATCTGAAAGAGTTGAAAGAAAAATTATCAAAAATAATGGTTGGGATATCTTTCGATAACAAACCAGTTTTTTCAAAAGATATAGGTGCCGAAAACGGTATGGCAATACTTCTTAAGGATGCTATAAACCCAAACATAGTTCAAACTTTGAACAACAATCCAGCTTTCATCCACACAGGTCCATTTGCAAATATCGCTCACGGAACCTGCTCCATAACATCTATAGACCTTGCCACAAGACTTGCAGATTTCACTGTTGTTGAGGCAGGTTTTGGAAGTGATCTCGGTGCTGAAAAATTCCTTGATATCGTCAGCAGGAACAGATATATGGTTCCACCAGATTTTATAGTAATTGTAGCAACATTGAGAGCGATAAAACATCATGGTGGAGTTAAAATGAAAAACATGGGAGAGAAAAATCTTGATGCAGTTAGAATAGGTTTTTCAAACCTTGAAAAACATATTGAGAATATGAAATCTTTCAACATTAATACGGTTGTTGCTTTGAACAAATTTTCAGAGGACAACGAAGAAGAGTTAGAACTTGTCGAACGGTTAATAAGAGAAAAAGGTTGTGAAGTTTTTAAAATTGATGTTTTCAATCAGGGTTATAAAACGGCAGTTGATCTTGCAGAGTACATTATAAACTCTGAAACTTCTAAAAATGAAGTTAACTATGTTTACGATTTCAAAGACTCGATAGAAGAAAAAATCAAAAAGGTAGCATATAGAATTTACGGGGCTTACGGTATAGTTATTAATAAAAAGGTTAAAGGAAAAATAAAAATGGTCGAAGAGTGGGGATTTTCAGAACTTCCTATTTGTATAGCCAAAACGCAGTACTCTTTTTCAGATAATGAGAAGTTGCTTGGAAGGCCAAAGAATTTCAACATTGAGATAAAAGATATTAAGGTTTCAAGTGGTGCTGGTTTTATAGTTGTATATCTTGGAAACATAATGACTATGCCTGGATTACCTGAAGAACCCTCCGCTTTGAAAATGACCATCAACGAAAAGGGTGAAGTAAAATTATAAATAAAGTTTACTTGACATTTAATGATTATTTAATAAAATAAATTTTTACAATAAAATGTGAGGATATTATGGAAGATAAAAAATTCAATTCGTCAGGGATAGAGTTAAAAACTTTCTACGACAAGAATGATTTGAAAGAGGAACCAGAACTTGGAAAACCTGGGGAGTACCCGTTCGTTAGAGGTGTTTACTCAACCATGTACAGAGGAAAACTATGGACTATGAGGCAGTATGCAGGTTTCGGAACTGCAGAAGAAACTAACGAAAGGTTCAAATACCTTTTGAAGAATGGACAGACAGGGCTTTCTGTGGCTTTTGATTTGCCAACACAACTTGGACTCGACTCTGATGATCCACTTTCCTGTGGTGAAGTTGGTAAGGTTGGAGTTGCGATTTCAACTGTTGATGATATGATGGTTCTTTTTGATGGAATTCCACTTGATCAGGTATCAACATCGATGACTATAAACGCTTCATCTATGATAATTCTTGCAATGTATATTATTGTTGCAAAAAAGCAGGGAGTTTCTATGGATAAACTCTCTGGAACGATTCAAAACGATATTCTTAAAGAGTATACGGCAAGGGGAAACTATATATTCCCACCTGAACCATCAATGAGATTAACAGCGGACATATTCGAGTTCTGCTCAAAAAACCTTCCAAAATGGAACACCATTTCAATATCAGGTTACCACATAAGGGAAGCAGGTTCTACGGCAGTTCAGGAACTCGCATTCACATTTGCTGACGCTATCGCTTATGTTGAATACGCTTTGAAAAAAGGACTGGATGTTGATTCCTTTGCTCCAAGGCTATCATTCTTTTTTAATGCTCACAATAACTTCTTCGAAGAGATAGCAAAATTTAGAGCAGCAAGAAGGATTTGGGCAAAGATAATGAAGGAAAAGTTTAAAGCGAAAAATCCGAAAAGTATGATGCTTAGATTCCACACTCAAACAGCAGGTTCAATGTTAACTGCCCAACAACCTATGAACAACATAGTAAGGGTTGCTTTACAGGCATTGTCAGCAGTTTTAGGTGGGACACAATCTTTGCACACCAACTCTTACGATGAGGCACTCGCTCTGCCAACGGAAGAATCAGTCAGGATCGCTTTAAGAACTCAACAGATTATAGGATTTGAAACAGGTGTTTGTGATGTGGCTGATCCACTCGGAGGGAGTTACTATATAGAAACACTAACAAATGAAATTGAAAAACTGGTCTGGGAATACCTTGAAAAGATTGAAAAGATGGGTGGCGCTGTGAAGTGTGTTGAATCAGGTTATTTCAAAAATGAGATACACAACTCATCTTACAAATTCCAGAAAGAGGTGGAGTCAGGTGAAAAGGTTATTGTTGGACTAAACAGATTTCAGATAGAGGAAGAGATAAAATCTAACTTAATGAAAATAGACGAAAGTGTTGAGTTAAGAAGGAAGGAGTTTTTAAAAGAGTTCAGAAAAAATAGGGACAACGAAAAGGTGAAAAGTATCCTTGAAAAGATATCACAGGTTTGTGATACCGATGAAAATCTTTTCCCATATGTCATAGAAGCAGTTGAGAATAGAGCAACTATGGGAGAGATAATAAATGTAATGAAAACAAAATGGGGGTTATTCGATAATGATTAAAAAATTTAACCATATTTCGATTGCTGTTTCAAGCCTTGAAAAGAGCAAAAAGGTCTTTGAAGAAATTTTCAACAAAAAATGTGACATGGAAGTTGATGTTCCAGATCAAAAAGTAAAAGTTGCTATGTTTGACATTGGTGGAGTTCTATTTGAGATAATACAACCAACAGACATGGAATCATCTATAGCACAGTTTGTTGATAACAGAGGAAACGCTCTTCACCATATCGCATTTTCGGTTGATGACATTCAAAAAACGATAGAGGATTTCATCGCAAAAGGTTACAGAATGATAGATCAGAAACCAAGAATGGGAGCAGAAGGGCATCCGATCGCTTTCATGCATCCAAAATCTTCAGATGGAATATTGATAGAGTTTGTTGAAGAAAAAGAGGAGAAGAAAAATGAGTAAATTTAAAATTTTTGAGGAAAAGTTAAAGGAGAGAAAGATAAAAGCAAGAGTTGCTGTTGTTAATGCCACAATAGAATCAGCAATTGATGCTGCTGTGGAGGCTGCGAATAAAGGTTTTGCTTATCCAATACTTATAGGTAAAAAAGATATAGTTGAAAATTTGTTGAAAAATGTTAATTTCAAAGGAGAGTATGAAATAATAGATTCTGCAAATGAAAAAGAATCCGCAAAAATCGCAGTTTCACTTGTAAAGGAAGGGAAGGCTGATGTTATTTTAAAAGGTTCTATAACAACCTCAAACTTTATGAGACCGATTTTGAGTAAAGAGAATGGAATTGTGAAAGCAGGTTCACTCGTTTCACATGTTTCAGTTTTTTCTCTTGAGACATATCACAAATTCTTAATAGTGACAGATGTTGCTATAAATATCGCTCCAACTCTTGAGGAAAAGGTTAAAATAATAAAAAATGCTATTGAACTTGCAAGGAACCTTGATATAAAACAACCAAAAGTTGCAGTACTTGCAGCTGCAGAAACGGTCAATTTAAAGATGCAATCATCCGTTGATGCTGCAATAATTTCGAAGATGGGTGATAGAGGGGATTTCGGTGATGCCATAGTTGAAGGACCTATGGCACTCGATCTTGCAGTTTCGAAGGAAGCTTGTGAGGAAAAGAAATTCCATAGCCCTGTTGGAGCTGATGCTGATATAGTCGTTGCTCCTGAGATAGATGCCGGAAATGTTCTATACAAATCACTAACAAAACTCGCTAAAGCAGACCTTGCCGCTATTCTTGTAGGAACAGTTGCACCTGTTGTTTTAACATCAAGGGGAGATACTGCAGAGATAAAATACTGGTCACTTGTTTTAGCCTTAATGATGCTAAAAAAATAAAAGATGAGGTTTTCGTGAAGGTTTCTATCGGCAGTGACCATAGAGGTTTTAAAGTTAAAGAAGAGATAAAAAAATGTTCAGGTTTTGAGTTCATAGATAGGGGAACATTCTCTGAGGAATCAACTGATTACCCTGATTATGCTAAACTGGTGGCTGATGATGTTCTTCAAAATAGAGTTGATTTTGGAATTTTGATATGTTATTCTGGAATTGGAATGTCTATAGCGGCAAACAAGATAAAAGGTATAAGAGCCGCCTATGTTATTGATGAAGAGTTCGCTTCACTTGCTAAAAAGCACAACAATGCAAATATCCTTGTCCTCGGTGCAAAAGTTGTTGAAGGTAAAGATCTTTGCAAAATAGTGAAAGTTTTCTCAGCGGAACAGTTTGAAGGTGGAAGACACCAGAAAAGAATCGATAAGATTTGTTCTTTGGAAAAGAATTGACTTTTTAAAAAAATTAAATTAAAATATAAAATCATTATGGGGCTATAGCGCAGTTGGGAGCGCGTTTGACTGGCAGTCAAAAGGTCACGGGTTCGACTCCCGTTAGCTCCATTTTAACATCAGGAGGTTAAGTAAAATGAAGAAGTTAGTTTTTCTGACATTAACTTTTCTACTGATAGTATTTTTAACAGTATCCTGCTCTAAGAATAAGGGATCGTTTATGGATTTTGCTGCTATAAAGGATGCACAGAGGACTATGACAAAGTTGACGAATCTTATGGAGCAATATTATGTTGAAAATGAGACATATCCTGCTACACAGGAGGAATTTGTAGAAAAGATAAGACCATATTTTATTGTTAAGAATGCTGAAGGACAGGATGTAGATAAATGGGTAGAGATGGTAGAAAATGTTTTTACTGATAAGACTATACATTATCAGACAACAGATCCGAAGAAAACATATTTTGCCTATGGTAGAGCGAAGGACTCCAATAGTACTATAGTGTTTTGTAGACCACCGTTACAGCATATTGATACAACTTTAACCGTTGAAAAAACTAAAACCAAAAAGTGAGGAAGTAAGATGAAAAAAATATTATTTATCTTTTTAGCGATTTTTATTCTTATATTCGGTTGTCAGGCTACAACCCAAACTGCTAATAAAACAGTTCAGCCAAATCAACAAGTTTCAGATGCTATAAAATATTTTGATTTTGGAAAAGAGTACTTAAAAAACAAAATGTATGATTCAGCGATAAAAAATTTTCAGAAATCAATAGAGGAGAGTTTAGATTTTATCGAAGCGTACAATGGACTTGGAAAAAGTTTTGAAGGTAAGATGGATTATACAAGGGCTGAATCCTTGTACACTTATATGGTAACAAAATTCCCATCCAATCCTGAAGGTTTTGTTAATATGGCAAACCTCTATTCGAAACTGAAAAAATACACTGAAGCGGAGAAGTATTATTTTGATGCTTTAAAAGTTGATTCCACAAGTTCAAAAGCATATTATGGACTTGCACAACTTTATGAAACTTTGCCACCATCAAAAAAAGAATTTAATAAATTTTCATGCTATGAAAAAGCATGCAAGTTCGATCCAGAAAATCTCGCTGCTGCCTACGCTTATGCAAAAGCGCTGATAAAAGTTGAGCAGTATCAGAAGGCTGTTGATCTTCTAAAAAAGATTTCAGATAACCACCCAACTTATGTTGAACCACTTTCGAACCTTGCTGAAGCATATCTTGAAACAAAACAGTATCAAAAGGCTATAGAGACTTACAATAAGGTCAATGAACTCGATTCAACAATAATTAACACATATCTTGGTCTTGCAAGGTCATATCAGGGATTAAAAGATTACTCATCTGCAGAAAAATACTATAACAAAATGATAAAATTGATGCCTTACTCAACTGTTCCTTACCTTTATCTTGGACAGATGTGTCTGGAAATTAAGGAATATGATAAAGCGATAAATTATCTTGATAAAGCACTCGCAAAAAATCCAAATGATCCAAATGCACTACTTTTGATGGCACAAGCATACTTTTTGAAGGTAGATCCAGTTAATGCAAAAAAGAGTGATGAAAACTATCAGGAAGCCTTAAAACTTCTCGATAAATCAGCATCGTATTTCAATAAAATTATAGAACTCAAAGGAAAATATTTAAAGGAAGCTCAAACCGGGCTTGAAAATATAAAGAAAAGAAAAAAGGAGATAGACCCGACAAGGTGGTAAAATGGGTGATAAAATTTTAGGTTTTATAAAACTTGCAATTTTTTTACTCTTAATCGCTTTGCTTGGTTATATGGGTTGGCAATACCTATCAATAGAGATTAAAAACTACCAATTGGTAGAAGAGATCAACAAAATTCTTTATGGAGAAATTAGAACTGACGAATATATTGTAAAGGATAAGATAATGGAAAAACTTGCAAACAAAGGAATAAACCTTACCTATGATGATGTTCAAATTACGAAAAAGGGGAACACTTCCTGTAAAGTGGAATTCACTTATTTTGATTCGATAACTATTCCGGTTATTAACAAATCATTCTTCTTCACTAAGGAGGTAAATACAACTGTTACCCCTCAATAAGAAAATTATTCTTTTCTTATTTTTTTTGAGTCTTATAACCCTGCTTTTTCCGAAAGAGAGCAGGGTTTTTTACTATGGTAACAATTTTATCTCAAATTTAATTATAGATTCGATTTTTAAAAGTAACGATTTGAAAAAAGGTGTTGACAATTTAATAGATTTGTATGTTGAAAACGGATATCCGTTTGTAAAAATTGATATAGATTCTGTTTTAATGGTGGGTGATTTTGACTTGTATTATTTGACGATAAAGGAGAATGGTCAATTTTACATTGAAAGAGTTGAAAACATTTACAATGTTAAGAGTTCATATCTAAACGGTATTCTAAGGATAAGAAATAAACTTTTCAAAGAGAGTCTTATTGTTGAAAAGTTGAAAAATCTTTCTTTCAATGAGGATTTGATAATTGATACAACTTTCTTTGTTGAAAAGGTCTCCGATACTTCAGTTTTAATAAAAACAAAAATTCAACAGGGGAAACTCTCATCAATTTCTGGAATATTAACATCATCACTTGATACTTTAAGTTTAAACGGCTTTTTGAACATATATCTCAAAAGTCCATTTGGCTTTTTCGATGTGTATTCTATAAACTATCAAAGGATTAACAAAAACAACTCCTACCTTACAGGCTTTACCGAGTTTCCCTATATTTTTTCGACACCTATTGGACTTTTTGGAAACATAAGTTTTGAATCTATTGAGACATATTACAACAAGGAAGAATACAGTTTTGGCTTAAAAGTCTTTGTAACAGAAAAATTCACAGTTTCAACAGGTTATGGTAAAAGGAATATTAACTTCCTCAGTTCCGATTCTTCAGATATTTCTGAAAATTATTTGATCGGTTCGGTTGATTTTTTTTCAAAAAGATTTTTCTTTTTAAACCGAACGACAATAAATTATAGTGAGATTAAAAAAAACTGGGCTTTTATGACTCAAAAGTTCGGATACAAAAATAGTTTTAAAAAAATAGGATACTGGTTTTCATTTGACTCATATATGAATTTTTCATCTGATCTGAAAGATTATATGAAAATTCAGATAGGTGGGAATGACAATTTAAAAGGGTATCCTGAAAATTTTTTAAAAGTCTATAATTTTTTCTATCAGGAAATAAAGTCGGGCTATTTAGGAAAAAATATAGAAACCGGATTATTTTTTGATAATGTTCTTTACAACATTGAAAAGATAACCGATTATAAATCCTATAGCGACCTTTTTTCTTACGGGATATTTTTAACTACCAACCTCTCTAACTACAGAGCATCATTATACTATGCTTTAAACAAAGATATAACACCTTTGCAGGGTAGAATACATCTTTTATTTTCTATTTTTTTCTAATGTAAATTTCCTTTATCTTTCCAACATACAATCTATGGTAATCTTTTTTTGGATAATTTTTCAAAAGAACTTTATCTAAGAAATTTTTCTCTTTAAGATCATCAAGATAGAGTTTTTCACAAACTATTCCCAATTTTATCTGTTCATAGAGTATAATATCATCACTTAAAAATAGTGGTTTTAATCCAGTTTCACTTACTTTATCATGATCTTTACCTGAAACTTTACCGCAGTAACTCAAAATTTTTTTATCCCTTTTATAAAATGTTGTCAATGTGAAATGTTTTGCTTTTTCGACGAAATTGAAGGTGTATCTTGTGGGTCTAACAAAGATAAACGAGACAGGTAGATTCCAGAGTATTCCAAATCCTCCCCATGATGCTGTCATACAGTTAAACTTATCTTTGTTACCAGCAGTTATCAAAAACCATTCATCGTCCCATAGTTTAAAAATATTATTTTTTAAATCTTTTGGCTCTATCTTTTTGAATTTTTCATTTATCATTTTTACTCCTTTCTATTAAAATTATTATATTTTTTTGTAAATAGAGGTCAATAAAAAATATGAAGTGAATATTTTTAAAGTAAAATGTTGATCACTTAAAATTATTTTATAATATTTAATTAGAGGGGAAATTAAATTTTAAAAGGAGGAGGAATGTTAAAAGAGTTTAAAGAGTTCGCATTAAAAGGAAACATGCTCGATCTTGCTGTAGGGTTGATAATTGGAGCAAGTTTTGGAAAAATTATCACATCTCTTGTAAATGACATTATTATGCCTCCACTCGGACTTTTGATCGGAAAAGTGGACTTTTCAAACCTTTTCATAGATCTATCTGGAAAGGGCTACAAATCTCTTCAGGATGCTAAGGCTGCGGGAGCTGCAACTATTAATTATGGTGCTTTTATAAATGTTGTGATCGATTTTGTAATAGTAGCATTTGCTATGTTTCTTTTGATAAAACAGGTTAACAAATTGGACAAAAAAAAAGAACAAGTAAAAAAAGAGGAACCAACAACCAAAGAATGTCCGTTCTGCCATTCTCAAATAAACATAAAAGCAACAAGATGTGCATTCTGCACATCTGAAATTAAATAAGGAGGTTTATATGAAAAAGTTTTTATTAATATTTATAATCCTATTTACTATAATTTCAATTTTTTGCTGGGAAAAATCAATTAGCACATCTTTACTGATAAATCTAAACAACTATTCAGATAATTGGGCAGGGGAGGAAGCATCAAACTTTAACTGGACTTTTGTTGGCAACGGTAATTTCCAAAAACAGGTAAACCAATTGTTAAATTCTACAAATAGAGTTAAGTTATCTTTTGGGCAAACAACCAGTAAACTTAAAAATGATACTATTTGGAGTGATTTTACAAAATCGAATGATGTGATAGAGTTGGAAAGTGTTGAAAAAATTACATTGAACTGGCTTGTAGATCCTTTTGCATCAATAAGAATTGAGAGCAAGTTTCTTGACAATTCAGATACATTAAAAACCTGTTATGTAAATCCGATAAAATTTATTGAGAGTTTTGGTATAGCACGAATGGTTTTTAAAAAGGAAAAAATGGAAATATCTTCAAGATTGGGTATCTCTTTTAATCAGAATTTAAACAGAAATGCTATCGTTGACACGCTCAATCTATCGAGAGGAACAGATTTGTCAAATGATGGTGGTATAGAGTTTATAACTGATGCTTTGTTACATCTAAATGATAATGTAATGTATACAGGTAGATTATCCCTTTACAAAGCGGTTTTTTATTCAAAATCCAAAGAATCTATCGGAACACCTCAAGAGAATGACTGGAAAATGGTTGATTTAGGTTTTGATAATATTTTAAGTATAAAAATAGGGAAATATTTTACTGTCAATATTAACATTCAGGCACTTTTTGATAAAGAGATAGATCCTAAATTAAGATTAAAAGAGAATTTTGCAATTGGTTTGACTTTTAACTATTAAGCATTCAAAGTTTTCTGAAAAAGACTTATAATGAGACACTTAGAATTTTTGCAAATGAAAATAATATACCTATAATAGATGTTGAACGAGAATTTTATAAAAAAGATTCATTTTTTTTGGATGAGAGTCATTTTAATACTAAAGGTTACAAAAATCTTGCAGAAGTTATAAAAGAGTATATTGAAAAAGTAGAAAAATGAGAAATTGTAAAAATAATTATTATTTAATCCCACTAATTATTTTTTTTATAAACCAAAAAATGTCACACTGTCAAGCACCGTCCCCACTTTAAAAAAATATTGAAAAAAAGGGAAATGTGGATATAATAAATTTTTAAAAGTTGGCATTGAGATTTAGGGAAAGAATAGGAATAAAATTAAGAATGGAATTTCGAATACGTTAATAAGAGTTTTATAAAATTTGAAAAAATTAATAACTATTTAAACATAATACTATGAATTATTTAAAAATAAAAAGGGCATTGGATCTTTTATTTGCCACGATACTTCTTATAATTTTTTCTCCATTGTTTTTAATTATATCTATTATGATTTTAATAGATTCTAAAAGACCTATATTCTTTTTGCAGGATAGAATTGGTAAAGATGGAGAAGTTTTTAAAATGATCAAATTTAGAAGCATGGTTGTCGGGGCTGAGAAAGGTGGAGTTTATGAGTTTAAAAATGATAAAAGAGTTACAAAAGTAGGAAAATTTTTGAGAAAAACTTCACTCGATGAATTACCACAACTTATAAACATTATAAAAGGAGAAATGTCTTTTATTGGTCCAAGACCAGTTTTAACTTACCATCCCTGGAAATATGAAGAGTATTCAGTTGAACAAAAGAAAAGGTTTTCAGTTAGACCCGGCATAACTGGGCTTGCACAGATAAATGGTAGAAAAGCTGTTGATTGGAATAAAAGGATAGAGTATGATATTGAATATATTAATAAATTATCTCTTTTTATCGATTTAAAAATATTGATTAAAACCGTTTTAAATGTTATTTTGATGAAGAATAATGAAAATATAGGAAAAACTAATTAGGAGAAAAGATTTGAGTTTAACTTTAATGTATATTACAAATGATCCAGAAATAGCTCTTATTGCTGAAAATAATGATGTTGAATGGATATTTGTTGATCTCGAAATTTTAGGAAAAAGTGAAAGACAAAAGGGGAAGGATTCACTAATTTCTAACCATAATGCTGATGATGTAAAAAAGTTAAAAAGTGTATTAAAAAAATCTAAGGTTCTTGTCAGAATTAATCCAATTAATAAAAATACCCCTAATGAAATAAAAAAAGTTTACGATAATGGTGCTGCTATAATAATGCTTCCTTATTTTAAGAGTCTGAATGAAGTTGAAGTATTTTTAAAAAACATTTCAGGAAAAAATTTGAAAAATATTATTCTTATCGAAACTCCAGAATCGGTTGAGTTGATAGAGGAACTTATAAAAATAAATGAAATAGATTATTTTTATATTGGTTTAAATGATCTTTCACTTGGTTATGGATTTTCTTTTATGTTTGAACCTCTTGCTAATGGCACTGTTGATAAACTTGCTTTAAAAATCAATTCGGTGAACAAAAGATTCGGCTTTGGGGGAATAGCATCTTTAGGCAAAGGAACTTTACCTGCTGAATATATTATCGCTGAACATTACAGGTTAGGTTCATCTATGGTTATACTTTCACGAAGTTTTTGCAATTCTCAAAAGATTGAAAATAAAGATGAAATTGAAAAGATTTTTTCCAGTGAAATCAAAAAGATTAGAGATTATGAAAAAGATATTGAAAAAAAAGAGATATATTTTTTTGAACAGAATAGGGAAAAGGTAAAAGAAATTGTTAAAAAAATAAATGAGAGGGTAGATGGATTTAGAAATTAAAAATATTCTTGATGAAAGAAAAGATTTACAAAAATTTTTATTTATAAAAGGTTTTTTGATAACCACAAAGGATTTAAAAAATATAAGAGATAATTTTCCTTTTTACTCCAATTTTGAATTAAAAGAATTGAACAATTTTAATTTCTGGATATATAAAGATGTTCCATTCAACTATATTGAAAACAAGGGAAAATTATACTTCATTATTGGGCATGCTTACAACCCTTTTACCATGGAATATGATGAAAAAAATATTCTCAAAACTATTTCCGAGAAAAATGAAAAAGGGGAAAAAGATTTTATAGAAGGAGTCAACGAGTTAACAGGAATATTCTTGCTTGGTTATATAGAGAACGATAATTTTAGAATTTTACTTGATGCATCTGGAATGCAATATGCTTGTTATGGTAATGTTAATGATGATATTTTCGTTTCATCACATATTCAACTTGTTAACGATCTTTTGCATTTGGATACTTTAGATTATGTTAAAAAGTTAATTAATTATAGATGGTATCATTATATGATGGGAAATTATTTACCTGGAGATCTTACACCTTTTAAAGAATTTAAAAGGATAATTCCTAATACATTTATAGATTATAAAGATGGTATTTTTTCGATAAAGAGATTTTATCCTGAAAGACCTTTAGAATATGTAAAAAATGACTATGAATACAAAAAGGTAATTGAAGAGGCTTCAGAAATAATGAAAAGAAATATGCAATTGATACTTAAAAAGTGGAATAAACCTGCAATTTCATTAACTGGTGGACTTGACAGTCAAACTACACTTGCAGCTGCAAATGGATTATATGAAAGATATGCCACCTTCAGTTATATCTCCATGTATAGAGAAAGTGTTGATGCCGAAGTTGCGAAGAAAAGAGCAGAGAAATTTAATCTTAAGCATTCCATTTATAAAGTTCCTGATAATAACAATGAAATTAAAGATTTTGACTTGCTGAAAAGAATTTTACAGCATAATGAAGGGGATATAGGGAGTAATAAGGATAATGATATTAGAAAAAAGATATATCTTATGAATAATTTTGAATATGATGTGGAAGTAAAAAACTGGATTGCAGAAACTTTTAGGGGATATGCTTATAAATATTTTGGAAGAAAAAAGATGCCTAAAAATTTGAAACCAAGACATTATACTTCTTTGTATAAAATTTTCTTTCTAAATAGAAAACTTGTTTATAAAACTGATAAATATTTTAAAGAATATTTAGAAAAAACTAATTTAAAAGAAAAACTTTTCAATTATGATGAATCTGATTTTTTTGTTTGGGAGATGATGCATGGTGGGAAATGTGGACTCAATATAGGTGTTATGAAATTTTGTTTTGATATAACTATTCCATACAATAATAGAAAATTTCTTGATATTCTTTTAAAAACAAATATTCAGGATAGAATAAGTGATAAAGTTCATCTTGATATGACAAAATACTTGAACAAAGAACTATATGATATGAATTTAAGAGTCATAAATTTGAATGAAACAAGATTTAGAAAATTTCTTGCAAATATTTATTTTACGGTAAACAGTTCAATTCCTTTTTAAGGTATGAAAATTTTAATTACTGGTGCTTTTAAAATAAATCAAAAACAAAAAGAAATATTAAAAGAACTTGGTTATTCTATATATTTCCATAAAGATGAAAAAGAAAAAGTATCTACAAGATTTTATGATGTTGATGGGATTATCTGTAACAGTTTATTTCTTCACAATGATATAAAAAATTTCAAAAAATTAAAATTTATTCAACTAACGAGCGCTGGTTTTGATAGAGTTCCTATCGAATATATCAAAAGGAAAAAAATAAAAATTTATAATGCAAAGGGAGTTTATTCAACTCCAATATCTGAATGGGTTGTTTTAAGGATACTTGAAATATATAAAAAGATAAGAGAATTTGAAAATTTACAAAAAAAACACAAATGGGAAAAGATAAGGGATATAGAAGAGTTAACTGGAAAAGTTGTAGGTATTCTCGGTTATGGAGACATAGGAAAAGAAATAGCAAAAAGATTGAAACCATTTGGAGTAAAAATATTTGTTTGTGATATAAGGGATGTTAAGGATAAACTTATAGAAAAAAGGTACAATACTAAAAATATTAATGAATTCTTAAAAAACATTGATATTTTGGTAATTTCACTACCATTGAATAATAAAACAAAAGGTTTATTAGATTATAAAAAATTAAAAATTATGAAAAAAGATTCGAACCTGATAAATATCTCAAGGGGAGAGGTGATAGAAGAAAAAGATTTAATAAGAATTTTGAAAGGTAAAAAATTTAAAGGAGTTTACCTTGATGTTTTTGAAAATGAACCACTTCCTTCAGATAGCCCTTTATGGAATTTTGAAAATGTATATATAACTCCACATAACAGTTTTATTTCCGAAAAAATTAACGATAGACTTTTTGATTTAACATTAAAAAATTTAAAGAATTTTGAAAAATGAAAAAGTTTTTAATAATTTCTCCTAAAAATAGAACCATTTATAATTTCAGGGGAGATCTTATAAAAGAAATACAAAAAAAAGACTATGAGGTTTATGTTACTCTACCTAATGAAGATAATATAGAAAAGATCAAAGAATTGAATGTGAAATATGAAATAATTCCTTTAACTAAACATGGTTTAAATTTTTTCGAAGATTTTAAATATCTTTTTAAACTTAGTTTTTTCATAAAAAAAATAAAGCCAGATAAAATCCTTGCTTACACTGTAAAACCAATTATTTATGGTTCAATTGCAAACAAAATTTCTAATGGAAACAACTTTTATTCTATGATGACTGGTTCTGGATATGTTTTTATTTCTAAAAGTTTTAAAGCAAAAATATTAAATTTTATAGTAAAAAATCTTTACAGAATAGCATTCAACTATTCAAAAAAGATAATATTTTTCAACAACGATGATTTGAAAGATTTTGTGAACAAAAAGATTGTTTCAAAAGAAAAATGTTTTTTAGTTAACGGATCTGGAGTAAATCTTGAAAAATTCTATCCTTTGCCATACCCAGAAAGGGTTACTTTTTTTATGCTTTCAAGACTTTTGAAAAGTAAAGGAGTTATTCAATATTTAAAAGCATGTGAAAAGATTAAGATGAAATATCAAGATGTAAGATGTATTTTGCTTGGTAAGATAGAAAATATGCCAGATGCTATCCCTGAAAATGAAATAATGCATTTTGTAAACAATAATACGATTGAACTTTTTGGAGAAACTGATAATGTTTTAGATTATTATAAGCAATCTTCAGTTTATGTTCTAACATCTTATAGAGAGGGAATTCCAAGGACTGTTCTTGAGGCGATGGCTTGTGCAAGGCCTATAATTGTAACAGATGTTCCTGGTTGCAGGGAAACAGTTATAGATAATCACAATGGCTTTTTAGTTAAACTGAACGATGTTGATGAACTTGTTGAAAAGATGGAATGGTTTATTAAAAATAGAGATGATATTGAAAAATTTGGTAAAAATTCATACAATCTTTGCAGAGAAAAATTCGATGATAAAAAAGTGAATGAAAAAATGATGAAAATTTTGGAAAAAGGAAAATTATGACAAAATTACAGAATATATATGACAATTCTCCGATTATAATTCAAAATTTAATTGTTAGTTTATCTGGATTTAACAAGTTTAATCAAAGATATGGTAGAATATATTTCGAACACAGAAAATTTCTAAAAGAATTTGAAAGTTGGGAGAAAGAGAAAAAAATCAATTACCAATTAAAAAAATTAAACGAATTTATAAATTTCGCTCGAAAAAATAGTAAATTTTATAAAAAACTATATTCAAATATTCCTGATAAACCACTGAATGAAATAAATGATTTAAAAAGATTTCCAATAATTACCAAAGAAATGATAAGGGAAAATTTAGATGAAATAATTACCATACCAAAATGGAAAGGAATTATAAGCCATACCGGAGGAACAACAGGAAAATCTCTTGAAGTGGTTTTTACAAAAGAAGATGTTATGAGAAGAATGGCAATGCTTGATCATTTTAAATCAAGATTTGGCTTTGAAAATAGATTAATGAGAAGAGCAACCTTTAATGGCCAACATATAGTTCCCCCCAATCAAAAAAACAAAATATTTTGGAGGTATAATATTTCATGCAAACAAATGATTTATTCATCATTTCATACTTCTGAAGAAAATCTAAAATATTATTGTGAAAGTTTAAATAGTTTTAAACCACAATCTATTGATGGTTTTTTCTCTTCAATAGTTGATTTAGCTAGCTATATAAAAAGAAAGAAAATAAAACTAAAATTTAAACCTATTGCAATTTTCCCTACATCAGAAAAAGTCTTAAAAGAAGATAAAGAATTAATTGAAGAAGTTTTTCAATGTAAGGTTTATGATCAATATGCATCAAGTGAAGGGGCACCGTTTATTACTGAATGCGAAAAAGGTAATCTTCATATTGAATTATCTACTGGTGTCTTTGAATTTATTGATGAAAATAGCAAGGAAATAGTTGTTACAAGTTTTGACACTAAAGGGACCCCATTGATAAGATATAGGATTGGTGATTCAATTGAGGCAATAGATTTTAATTTTAATTGTAGTTGTGGAATACAATCTCCTATAGTTAAAGAAATTAACGGACGAACAACGGATTTCCTTGTCACCATTGATGGAGTAAGAATTAATGCTGGAAATGTTGCTAATCTATTTAAAAACCTGCATAATTCAGTTATTAAATCTCAGATTGTTCAGGTATCAAAAGATAATATTATTATTAAATTGGTCGTAGATAAAAGAATTTATAAAAAAGAGTATGATAATCAATTACACGATGAATTTCTTCATAAATTTGGAAGTAAAATGAAAATAGAAATTCAACATGTTGAAGAAATTGAAAAGGAATCAAGTGGGAAATATAGATTTATTATCAATAGAATATAATTATGATAAAAGTTTTGAAGGTAATTAGTTCTGCAAATAGAGGTGCAAGAGATACAATGATTATTAATAGAAATTTAACTAAAAACACATTTAAAATATTTAATTGAAAAATATGGAAAATGAAAAAAAAATACCAAAAATTTTAGTTGTAACCGAGCATCCATGGAATGAATCTAATTCAATAGGAAATACATTATCAAATTTATTTAGTAATTATGATATTTCTAAAATAGCACATCTATATTTTTTATCAAGTAAACCAAAGAATAGTATATGTAATAAATATTTCTCATTAAATATTTTTAAGATTATGAGAAAACGTATAAAAATAAGGAATAATTTTATAAATGAAAATAATAATATAAATTTGAATATTGAAAATAAACTAACAATATTCTTTAGAGAAAAATTTACTACATTAGGAAGATTTGTTCAAGAATTATTTTGGTTAGTATTTTTTCATGGTGATGAGGATTTAACAATATTTGTTAAAAATTTTAAGCCGGATATAATTTTTCTAACAAGTGTTTATTCAATTTATCCTTATAGAATAACACTAAAATTATTAAAATTAACGAATTCAAATTTAGTTTTATTTTTAATGGATGATTATTTAGACTTTAATCCTAAAAATATTTTTAAAGCAATTTATCAAAAAATATTAAAAAAAAATCTATTAAAAATAACTAATAATTCTAAACTTATTTATACAATCTCAAATAAAATGAGACTCGAATATAAAAAGAAATATGGTTTTGATTCAAAAATATTATATAAAGGAAACGATTTTAGCGATGTTAATAAAGAAAAATATTATCCAACAAATAGTGATTTTATTAAAATTGTTTATACTGGAAATTTAACTTTTGGAGGAAGATGGAAGAGTCTAAAATTATTAAGAGATGTTTTATATGAAAATAATTTAAAATACAGTGTTGAAATATATTCTCAAATTGAAATACCAAAAAAAGTGTTTAAAGATGTATTCGACAATAAGAAAATAGTTTTTAAAGGTAATCTTCCCTATCATAAATTAAAAGAATTATATAAAAATGCAGATATTTTGTTGTTCCTTGAATCAATTGAAGAAAATGATACATATTTATCGAGATTATCATTTTCAACAAAAATAGTGGATTATTTATTTGCAAATAGATGTATTTTAGCAATAAGTTCTAAAAAGGTTGCATCAACTCAATATTTAATAGAAAACGATGCTGCTATTGTTACTGATAACAAAAAAGAATTAAGTGAAATCTTGTTAAAAATACAAGAAAAAAGAGAAATTTTAAGTGAATATGCAGAAAAAGCGTGGAATTGTGGTTTAAAAAACCATCAGATAGAAAACATTCAATATGAATTACTTAATGATATTAAAAAAATAAAAGAAAAGTATTAAAAAATGAAAGTTCTTAACCTTAATACTTTAAGTTCAATTAGAAGCACTGGAAAGATAGTCGATTATTTACATGAATATTTAACAAGAAATGGTCTTGAATCGTATGTTGCTTATTCATTTGGACCAAAAATTAGGAATGGTTTTATAATAGGAAATCCTTTTGAAAAAAAAATAGAAGCTTTAACTGCCAGAATAACAGGTCTTCAAGGTTATACTTGTTTTTGGGGGACTTTAAATTTTATTGAATTTCTAAAAAAAATAAAACCTGATTTAATTCATATTCATAATATACATAGTAATTTTTTAAACTATCCAATGCTTTTTAAATATATAATAAAAAATAGAACACCTGTTGTTATAACACTCCATGATTGTTGGTTTTATACAGGGAAATGTACTCATTATTTTACCCAAAATTGTTATAAATGGCAATCTACTTGTAAAAAATGTCCTCAATTAAGAAAAGATATTCCTTCTTGGTTTCTCGATAGAACTGAAAAAATGTTCAACGATAAAAAAAGTTGGATTAGTTCTATAGAAAATCTTACAGTTACAGGACCTTCAAAATGGATTATTGAAGAAGCAAAAAAGTCTTTTTTAAAAAATGCAAAAATAATCAAAACTATTTATAATCCAATAGATACTAATATTTTTAAACCAAGTGATGTTACAGTTTTAAAAAATGAATTGAATTTGAATGATAAATTTATTATTTTGGGTGTAGCTTCAAAATTTAATGAGAATAATGGACTTGATAAGTTTATAGAGTTAAGTAAAATTATAGATAAAAAAAATATTATTGTTTTAATTGGTGGAATTGATTATAAAAATATTTTGCCTTCTAATATAATTCATATAAAAGAAACTCACAATAGAGGAGAACTTTCAATGTATTATTCTTTAGCAGATCTTTATGTAAATTTCGCAAAAGAAAATACATTTGGCCTTACAACAGCTGAAGCACTTGCTTGCGGGACACCTATTGTAGTATATAAAACAACAGCGAATTCTGAAATGCTGTACGATGTTAATGGTTTTGAAATGAAGGTTAATCAAGAATTAAATGATATTATTTCAATTGTTGAAAATATCAAAAAAAATGAAAAAGAAGAAAACAAACAAAAAAGAATTGATTTTGTTACAAAAAATTTTAATAAAGAAAAAATAATGAAAGAATACATTCAAATATACAATAAAATTTTGAAAGGATAGAATAATGTTTTTATATTCAATAAATATAATTTTAATTTTTCTAATTTATTTTATTTTAGTTTATATTAACTATAAGACAAAAATTAATGTAAAAAAAATTTATTGCACAATTATAACTATTCAAATGATACTTTTTTCTGGATTACGACATTATTCAGTTGGTCCTGATACATTTGCATATTATTACCAATTTGAAATGGTAAAGGGAATGTCTTGGGAACAGATAATAAGAATTTTTTTTAATTCTTTTTTTTCAAATCAATATTATTTTAAAGATCCGGGATATTTGATATTCCAAAAAATTTTTCAAATATTTTCAGGTGATTATCAATTCTATTTAATTTTTATTGCAATAATTTTTACAGTTCCTCTGGGAATACTTATTTATAAAAAATCAGAAAATCCATTGTTAAGTTTTCTAATTTATTTTTGTTTGTTTTTTGCATTTTTTGGTATAACAGGACATAGGCAAACAATTGCTACATCATTAGTATGTATAATTGGTTATTGGGCTATAGTAAACCAAAAAATAAAATACTTTTTTATATTATCAACTATAGCTTTTTTTATTCATAAATCATCAATTTTATTTTTCCCATTATATTTTATCGCTAAAAAAAAGCTCCATTTTAAATACCTAATTTTTATTTTATTAGCTTTCATATTATTTTTTATATTTTTTGAAATTAAAATACTTTCACCAATAGCAAACTTTTTTAGATATGAAAATATGTTGTATTTTGATATCAAAGGAACTGAGACTTATACTTTACTAATTATTATAATTTTTATAACTTTTATTTGGAGGAAAAATATTTTTTTACAAAAAGAGGATAATTATTACTACTTTAACACAATTTTTTTAGGTGTATTATTAACTTTAATGACATTTAAAAGCCAAAGTTTTATGAGACTTCAACAATATTTTAACTTTTACATAATTCTTGCAATACCTGAATTAGTTGAAACATTTAAGAAGAAAGATAGAAATTTTGTACTTCTAATAGCAATTAGTGTATTATTAATTTTATATTTAAGACTTGATAAATATTATAAATTTTTTTGGCAATAGGAGTTGATTTTGCGAAATCTAATATATTTAGGTTTTTATTCGACAAGTGATGACAAAAAAAATAGAAATCACAGCTTAGCTGCTGTTAATAAAATGAATTACATTTCAAATGTATTCAAAAATTTAGATTTTTTTGTGACTATACTCTCCCCATCATGGACAAATAAAGAGGATGAATTTAGTTTTTTTAAAAGTGAAAAAATTATTTTAAGCAAGGGATTACAAGTTATTTATGCTCCATCTTTTAATTTAAAAATAAAAAATAAATTTAAACCTTACTTGTTCAAAATTTTACTGTCCTTTTTTTGGACTGTAATTTATTTAATAAAAAACAAAGACATAAATTTTGTTATTGTTTATCATCAACCAATGTTAATTATACCTTTATTAATTTCAAAAAAAATCAAACATTTTAAATTGATTCTCGAGGTAGAGGAAATATATTCAGATGTATGGAAAGAGAGAAAATTATTTATAAAACTTGAGAAAATGTTATTACAATTGGCTGATGGTTATATTCTTTCAACCCATACTTTAGTTGACAAAATAAATAGTAATAAACCTTATATTGTTTCTTATGGAGAGTTGAAACATAATAAACAGATAGTTAAAAAATATAAAGATAAAATTCATCTTGTTTTTGCTGGGACTTTCGATCCGTTAAAAGGTGTTATCGAAAGCATAAATACAGCAAGATATCTTGATAATAATTATCATTTACATATAATTGGATTTGGAAATCAAAAAGAAACAGAAAATGTTTTAAATTTGATTAATGAAACTAACAAAAATTCAAGTTGTAAAGTTACTTATGATGGATGTTTAAAAGGGGATGATTATATTGAGTTTATTCAAAAGTGTCATATTGGTCTTTCAACAATTTCAAAGAGAAAAATTTTTATTGATTCAGTTTTTCCATCAAAAATTTTATCATATTTATGCAATAATTTATATGTAGTTTCAGGTGATTTAAAATCTGTTCTTGAATCTCCTTTCTCACATTTTATAAAATTTTATTATGAAGACAACCCAGAATCAATTGCAAAAGCAATAAGAGAAGTTAAAATCGATGAAAATTATGATAAATTTGTGGAACAAGAATTAAAGAAAATTGATGAAAAGTTTAAAAATAGAATTTCAAAATTTATTTAAAAGGAGTTATGTTGAAGAATAATTTTGATACTCCCATTTTACTTATTTTTTTTAATAGACCTTCTTATTTTAAAGAAGTTTTAAAACAAGTATCGTTGGTAAAACCAACTACTTTATTTTTATCTCAGGATGGTCCAAGAAATAGTAATGATTTGGGAAATATAAATAAATGTAGGGAATTTATAGATCAAATTGATTGGGATTGTAAAATTTACAAGAATTATAATGATAGTAATAAAGGATGTGGGGAACATGTACCTAATTCTATAAGTTGGGCATTTTCCTATACTGATAGGTTGATCATTTTGGAAGACGATTGTGTGCCTTCGAAATCTTTTTTTTATTTTTGTGATACCTTATTAAAAAAATTCAATAATGATGAAAGAATTTTTTTAATTACTGGAATGAATCATTTAGATTATTATTTAGAAAATGATAACGACTATTTTTTTTCAAATATTGGTAGTATAGCTGGAATCGCTACTTGGAAGAGAGTGTGGGAAAAAGTTGATTTTGATTTAAATATCATAAATGATTATGAAAATAAAAAAGCATTATTTAGAAATATCGAAGTAAATTCCAAAAAACTTTTTAATTCCAACATACTAATAACAGTTAAAAATTTAAGAAAAAAAATTGAAAAAGGAGAAAAATTATCATCTTGGAGTAGTATTTTTGGTTTTTATACTCAAGTTTTAAATTCACAATTTCTTATTGTTCCAACAAAAAATTTAGTAAGAAACATTGGTATTTCAGGTGTTCATACACCATCAGAAATAAAACTTATCTCAAAATCAATTAGAAAAATTTACAAATTGAATTTATATGAGTTAGATTTCCCATTAAAAGAACCCGAATTCGTTATGAGAGATACTATATATGAAAATAAGGTACTCAAATTAATGAAACCGAATTTAATTATAAAGAATTTAAGGAAATTAGAAAGTTTAGTATATAGAATCATTTTTTCTATTATTGACAGAAAAAATTATTTTAAAAAAAATTACTAAAAATATGTTAAATTCTTCTAAACAAATTAAATATTCAGCATTACTTTCATATTTTTCTATAGCATTAAATATTCTTGTTGGACTTTTTTTTACTCCATGGTTAGTTAGAAAAATAGGGCAATCTGATTTTGGATTATATACTTTATGTATCTCTTTCATAAGTTTGTTTATTTTTGATTTTGGTTTAAGTATTGGAGTATCAAGGTATTTATCATTATATTTCTCAAAAAATGAAACCGAAAAAATTAAAAAATTTTTAGGAATTATCTATAAAATATATTTTTCTATAAGCATTTTGATATTCATTATTTTTATTGTTTTATATTTCAATATTGAGAAAATATATTCTAATTTCAACCAAGATGAAATTATTAAATTAAAATTTATTCTTCTTATAGTTGGATTTTTCAACATTATCACTATATCAACTAAACCACTTGAAGGTATTTTAATAGCATCTGAAAGGTTTATTTTCATAAAGTCAGTAAATATTTTCAACAAACTATCAACAGTTTTTTTACTTATTGTTTTATTAAAATTTGGTTATGGGCTTTATGCTTTGGTTTTAACAAATATTTTTGTTAACCTTTTAGTAATAATTTCAAGATTTTTTTATATAAAGAAATTCATTGGTTTTGAAGTTGATTTTAAATTTTGGGATAACAAATTGTTTAGAGAAATATTTGTTTTTTCTTTTTGGATATCTCTTTCTGCAATTTTTCAAAGATTGATTTTGAATATAATGCCTTCTATTATAGGAATATTTACAAATACAATTCAAATAGCAATTTTTTCAATTGGAATGACTATAGAAGGTTATACATGGACAATTTCTAATGCACTCAATGGTTTATTTTTACCAAAAGTTACAAGAATCTTGGTTAATAACAACTCTCAACATTTTAATCAGGTAATGCTTAAACTGGGGAGAATCCAACTTTTTATAGTTGGTTTTATTATAGTTGCATTTTTTATTTTTGGTAAAGATTTTATGTTATTATGGATGGGTGAAAAATTCAATAATTCTTACTGGGTTGCTTTATTATTGATATTACCATTTATAATAATTCAAACCCAGGAAATACCACAGACTGCACTTTTAGTTGTAAATGAAGTTAAATACAAGGCATTGTCCACTATTATAATAAGTATTGTATCAATTGCTTTATCTTCTTTATTTTCAATTAAATATGGGGCTATAGGAGCTGCGTTGGGAGTTATGGTAGCTAAAATAATTGGTTTAATTGTATTCTTGAATATAATTTATTACCGTTTATTCAAGATAGATATTTTTAAATTTTTTATAGACTGTCATTTAAAAAATTCCCCATTATTTTTGATAATGTTGATTTTTGGTTTCTTCATCCAGAAATATTTCCCGTTAAATAATTTTTATACTTTCATTTTAAAATTAGGCACTTTTTCAATAGTATATTTTTTGTTATTATGGTTATTCTTTTTGAATGATTATGAAAAATCTTTATTTTATGATGTAAAAAGAAAAGCAAAACAAATTTTCAATATTAAAACTTGAAACAACAAAAGATGAAAAAGATCTT
Organism: candidate division TA06 bacterium 32_111; assembly: GCA_001508335.1. Lineage (GTDB taxonomy): Bacteria > Hydrothermota > 32-111 > 32-111 > 32-111 > 32-111. The sequence goes on along the minus strand of LGFX01000001.1, from coordinate 185,502 downwards.
TTATAATTTTAATATTTGTTGACAAATGAATTTTGATAAAATATATTATAAAAAAACAAAAAAGGGGATAGGATGTTTAAGGATAAAATTATTCTAATAACAGGGGGGACAGGTTCTTTTGGAAATGCTGTTCTAGATAGATTTTTGCATACTGAAGTTAAGGAGATTAGGATTTTTTCAAGAGATGAATTAAAGCAACATGAAATGAGAAACAAGTATAAAAATGACAAAATCAAATTTTACATCGGAGATGTCAGGGATGAAAAATCTATCAATGATGCTATGGTAGATGTGGATTTTGTTTTTCACGCAGCAGCGTTGAAACAAGTCCCTTCATGCGAATTTTATCCAATGGAAGCAGTTAAAACAAACATAATAGGAACTGAAAATGTTTTAAATGTTTCTTTAGAAATGGGCGTGAAAAAAGTAGTTGTTTTAAGTACTGATAAAGCAGTTTATCCTATAAATGCAATGGGGTTAACAAAAGCATTGATGGAAAAAGTTATGATAGCAAAATCGAGATGTTCAAATTCCAAAGGAACAATTTTATGTGGAATAAGATATGGTAATGTTATGGCTTCAAGAGGCTCAGTGATACCTTTGTTTATAGAACAGATTAAGAAAAAACAACCTTTAACTATAACTGATCCTCAAATGACAAGATTTTTAATGTCCCTTGATGAAGCAGTTGAACTTGTAGTTCATGCTTTCAAACATGCCCATCCTGGAGATATTTTTGTAAAAAAATCTCCAGCATCAACTATAAAGGATCTTGCTCAGGCGATAATAGAAATATTTGATCCAAAAGCAAAGATAAAAATTATTGGAACAAGGCATGGTGAAAAACTTTATGAAACTCTTGTTACAAGAGAGGAAATGGTTAAAGCAGAGGATATGGAAGGTTATTTTAGAATACCTGCTGATAATAGGGATTTGAATTATGATAAATATTTTGTTGAAGGGGAAAAGAAACTTCTAACTTTAAAAGAAGAATATAATTCTGATAACACAACTCGATTAAATGTTGAACAGATAAAAAAACTTCTTCTTTCCTTAAATTATGTTAAACAGGAACTAAAATGAAGACTATTTTGATAACAGGTGCTAATGGTTTTGTTGGCAAAAATCTTATAGCCGGTCTAAACCATTTAAAAGATATAAAGATACTAAAGTATGATATAGAGAATAATGAAGATGATTTAAAAGAATTTTTAAAACAATCTGATATTATAATACATCTTTTGGGAGTGAATAGGCCAAAAGATGAAAAGGAGTTTTTCACAGGTAATTATGAGTTCACAAAAATGATGACAGATCATTTAATATGCATTAAGAAAAAAACTACCATTGTTATGACATCATCTATTCAAGTAGAATTGGATAATCCTTATGGAAAAAGCAAAAAAATGGGAGAAGATGCTCTAATAGAATACGCAAAGAAAACTGGTGCTAAGGTTTTTATATACAGATTACAGAACCTTTTTGGTAAATGGGGGAGACCAAATTATAACTCTGTTATTGCAACTTTTTGTTATAATATTGCAAGAGATCTTCCTATACAAATATCAAACAGAGAGAATGAGGTTGAATTTTTGTACATAGATGATGTGGTTAATGAGTTTGTTAAAATTGTTAACGATGAAAAAGAATATAATGGGTTCTATTACAAAATCGACAAAGGTTTTAGAAAGAAATTGGGTGAGATTGCAGATAAAATTTATGAATTCAAAAAAATAAGAGAAAATCTGATGCTTCCAGATTTTTCTGATCCTTTTACAAGATATCTTTATTCAACTTATATCTCATATATTCCAGTTGATAATCTATCATATCCTTTAACTACAAAAGAGGATAATAGGGGAATTCTGGCAGAAGTTTTAAAATCTCCACATATAGGTCAGATATTTTTCTCTACAATAAAACCAGGAATAACAAGGGGAAACCATTATCATCACACTAAAATTGAAAAATTTTGTGTTTTAACTGGAAAAGCTCTTATCAGATTAAGAAATATTGTAACTGATGAAAAAATTGAATATGAGGTTAGTGGTGACAAAGTCCAGATAGTTGATATACCTCCAGGATTCACACATTCTATTACAAATATAGGTGAACAGGAGGTAATAACTCTTTTCTGGAGTATGGAGATATTTGATCAAAATAAACCAGATACATTTTTTTTAGAGGTTTAATATGAAAAAACTAAAAGTTATGACCATTTTAGGGACAAGGCCTGAAATTATAAGATTATCTGAAGTAATTAAAGCTAACGATAAATATTTTAACCATATTCTTGTTCATACAGGTCAAAATTGGGATTATAACCTTTATCAAATTTTCTTTAAAGAATTGGGCTTAAGAAAACCAGATTATTTCCTTAACTCTGTTGGGAAAAATCTTGGTGAAACTATGGGAAACATTATAAAAAAATCTTATGAGGTTTTGTTGAAGGAAAAACCTGATGCTGTTTTGATATTAGGTGATACAAACAGTACTTTATCAGCTATTTCAGCAAAAAGGTTAAAAATACCAATTTTTCATATGGAAGCTGGAAACAGATGCTTTGATCAAAATGTACCTGAGGAGTTAAACAGAAGAATAGTAGATCATATAAGTGATATAAATCTTCCTTATACCGAACATAGTAGGAGGTATTTAATACAAGAAGGAATAAGAAAAGATTATATTTTTGTTACAGGTTCACCAATGACTGAGGTTTTATTAAAAAATTTTGATAAAATCTCTAAAAGTAAAATAATTGAGAATCTAAAATTAAAAAAGAACAATTATATAATATTGAGTTCACATAGAGAGGAAAACCTTGATATAGATGACAATTTAACTCCACTTGTAGAGGCGATAAATTGTGTTGCCGATACTTTTAAAATGCCTATAATATACTCTGTTCATCCAAGAAGTGAAAAAAAGATAAAAGATAAAAAGATTAAATTTAACAAACTTGTTAAAAAATTGAAACCATTTGGTTTTATAGACTACAACAATCTTCAAATGAATTCATATTGTGTTCTTTCTGATAGTGGAACTTTAAGTGAGGAATCAGCTATTCTTGGCTTTCCCGCTGTTTTGATAAGAACGAGCACAGAAAGGCCTGAAGTTCTTGATAAGGGAACAATAGTTATTGGTGGAATTGAAAAAGAAAATATAGTAAATTCAATAAAAATTGCTAAGGAAACATTTGAAAATAGAGATAAAAATCAAATCCCATTTGATTATTTTGATAAAGATGTTTCAATTAAGGTTGTTAAAATAATACAAAGTTATACAAGGATCGTAGATAAATTTGTCTGGATGAAAAAAATATAGCTTTTTTCAACTTTAACTTATAACAAAAAATCTATTAAAAAAATTTCTATTGAATTTAGTTCTATTAAGGTTAATATTTTTATTTAAAAGAAGGAGATTTTTATGTTTAAATATTTTAACAAGAATTTTTATTTTCTTATTTTTGTTCTTATTACATTTAGTTTATCGGCAAAACAACTTAAAACATTAACACCACCAGATGCTATAAAAGAGCCACATTATTTAACTATTCACGATACAACACTCGTTGATGATTATTATTATTTCAGAAATATAGATGATCCAAGGGTTAAAAAGTATATAGATGAAGAGAATGAATATACTAAAAAAATGATGCTTAAAACTAAAAAACTTCAGAAAAAACTCTATAATGAAATTTTGAAAAAGGTTGATAAGGATGAAATTTCAGTTCCAGAAAGAAGGGACTCCTTTCTTTATTATTACAAAGATCTGAGAGGAAAGGATTATACTATATTTTGCAGAAGAAAAGATAAAGAGAATTCTCCCGAAGAGATAATTATAGATATTAATGAGTTCGCAAAAAATTACCAATTCTTCGATCTGAATTTTGGTGAAATCTCTTCAGACCACAGGATGCTATCATATTCTTTCGATACACTTGGTGATGAAAACTATACTTTAAGGATTCTTGACCTTAAAACAAAAAAGAACATTGAAATCCCTGTTATAGATAACATAACATCCTTCGCCTTTAACAAGTACAATGATGGGTTCTTTTACACCATCCAGAACGATATATCAAGATCCTATGCTTTGCGTTATTATGATATGAAAACTGGGAAAGATACACTTCTTTTTCAAGAAGATGATGACAGGTTTTCAGTTTACCTTAACAAAACAAGAGATAAAGATTACATTTTTCTTTCAGTTTCAAGTTCAACATCTTCAGAATATTATTACATAAACTCTGATGATAGGGATTTAAAGTTGAACCTTCTTGTTAAAAGGGAAAAAGATGTTGAATATTCTTTCGATCATTCTGGACTTTATTTTTACTATATCACAAATAAGGATTGTATAAATTTTGATCTCAAAAGGTTTAGAATCGATTCAACAATCGAAAACTCAACAACTGTTATAAAAGGTTCCGATACTTTGATGATAGAGGGATTCGATGCTTTTGAAAATTTTCTTTCTGTTTACGAAAGGGTTAACGGAAGAAAAAAATTAAAATTTTACTATCTTAACACCGGCGATTCAAAATATTTTGATTTTGGGGAAGAGAATTGCACATTCTATCCATTTTCAAATTCTTCTTTTAAAAGGGACTCTTTGAGAGTTGCATATATGTCTTTGAAAACCCCTTCAACCGTTATAGATATTGATGTGAAAAGTTTGAAGGGAGTTGTTAAGAAGGTTGACGAAATAAAAGGATACAGGAAAGAAAACTATGTTACAGAATACCTTTACGCAAAAGCAGAAGATGGGGAGTTAATCCCAATATCTTTGATATACAATAAAAAGTATGAACCTAAAAACCTTCCACTCTTACTAACAGGTTACGGTGCTTACGGAATGCCATCAGAACCTTATTTTTCAACTTCAAGGCTATCCTTACTTGATAGGGGAGTCATTTTTGGTATAGCCCATATAAGAGGAGGTGGTGATAAGGGAAGAAAGTGGTATAATGATGGGAAGATGTTCAAAAAGATGAACACTTTTACAGATTTTATATCATGTGCCCAGTATCTTATAGAAAAAGGCTATACTTCACCTGAAAAACTCGCTATTGAAGGTGGAAGCGCTGGGGGGCTTTTGATAGGAGCAGTTTTAAACCTAAAACCAGAACTCTTTAAAGGAGCTATTCTTAGTGTTCCATTTGTTGACCTCATAAATACTATGGTTGATACAACATTACCTTTGACAGCAGGGGAGTTTGAGGAATGGGGAAATCCACAAATAAAGGAACAGTTCGATTATATGATAAAATACAGTCCCTATGATAATATTAAACCGACCAACTATCCAAATATTCTTGTAAAATCCTCAATTTTTGATACAAGGGTTATGTATTGGGAACCTTTGAAGTGGGTTGCAAAGATGAGAGATAATAAACTTGATAATAATGTTTTGCTTTTGAAAATGAGAATGAGTGGTGGACATGGCGGTAGTTCAGGTAAATATAATTGGTATGAAGAGATAGCATTTGATAATGCATTTTTACTTTATTATATATGGAATAAAAAAAGGTAAATTATATAGTTATTGTCTCAGAAGGGGAGTTGTAAGGTGAAATTACAAATTTTGTTTCAGGGAAACTGAAACGGGAAACTACCTCAGTTTGGACGAGTTCTAAAGAGTTTGTCCTTTTACTTAAATGATGCAAAAATATATATTTGATATTAGAATTATAAACTTTTTCTATAACTTTAACTGTATCGTCATTTGAGAGATGTCCCTTTTCGGAAAGTATTCTTTCTTTCAAATCATCTGAATATTTTGAATTATGTAAACCTTCTTTAGAATGGTTTGATTCTATTACAAGAAGTTTTATATCTTTCAAAAATGGGGTTAACCTATCGTCAAACCTTCCCATATCAGACAGGAAACCTATCTTTGAGCCATTATAGTCAATAATAAATCCGGAATTTAACATATCGTGATCGATCTGAAATGGGAAAAAGTTGAAATCACAAATATTGAATGGATTTTCAAATGTAAAATGTCTTTTGAAAGGGTAGTCAGCGAAATGACCTGTGTAATTATCGTTGAAATATAGGTTTATATTTGGGAAATTTTTTAGAATCTTATCGAGTCCCATGTAATGGTCTTTATGAAAATGTGTTATCACAATTGATTTGACATTTTCTATAGAAAGGGATTTGGATTCTAAAAGATTTTTTGTCTTTTTGAGTGTAATACCTGCATCTATAAGAATAAGTTCTTCTGGATTTTTATATAAAACAAAAGAATTTCCATCAGAACAACTCGATAAAGAAAAGAAATTAACCATTTATCCACATTTTATTTACATCTTTATTTATTAAATTAAGGACACTTATCATATTTTTCCACATTTTTTATAATTTGAATACATAGGTTTTCCACATGGGTGTTTAAAATTTGAACGATTAAAACCATTTTTTAAAATTCTATAACATAAATGTGACATATGATTCGTATTTTTCTATTAAAATCTCCATTAACATTTTTTTCACTCATTCTCATTCAACCTATTAGTATATCTGAAATCCCTCCAAAATCAATACCAAACTCAAATTTGGGGACGGTGCTTGACAGTGTGACATTTTTGGATTTGGGTACAACTTAAATAATTTTATTTGTTAATTTGTCCTTTTCTTTTCTCAATAATTTTTTCTATTTCCTTTTTGGAATTGTTGAAAATGTTTTTATAAAAATCAAAAGGATAAAAAAGATTAGAATCAACTGGATCTGAAATTTCAAATGTTCCAATACCTTCATAATACTTGTCATAAATAAACCCTTTAACTTTACAGGGACCAGTGAATATAACTTCTGGTATAAAACATTCTTCATATAGAGGCTCATAAAATAGATAAATAGAATCATCATCACTTCTTATTTTAAATCCGTGTTCATAGGTTTCTTTTGATAAGGTTGATTTTCTGAATGTTATTGGATCGAGAGTAGTGTTTTTATATAATTTAGATATTTTCTTTTTGGTATCATGATAATTCAAAAAATTGAAATCCATGTTTTTAAAATGTCCAGAAACAAGGAATTCATCATCATTTAAAAAAACGCCGCTCCAAACCCATCTGTTTTTACTATCAAGTTTCATGTTACCCCATTGGTGATCAAACCAACCATAAATTCTTGATGTTTTTGAAAAATCTATATCAACTTTGTCACTTTTTATAAAACCTGAAAGTTTATTGGAAACAAGAGAATAGTAACCTGCAGTGTCCTTAATATCACCTATAACAACATATCCATTTTCACCATTTATAAGTAATCTGTCATCGTATATAAAATTTATAGAGCATTTTATATCTTTATTAGAAAGATCTATGTAAAAATTTAAATCTTGAAATTTTTTACTCTTATTTAAATTTTTCATTCCAAAATATATTGGTATATCAGTTTCGTAGAAATAGAAGGTATCCTTTAAAATATCCTTTATATAGAGATTTGAAAAAAATGTTTTTACATCATAGTATTGGAAAATGATTATAAAATAGTTAATATTATCATTCTCATTTTTAGTCAGTATATATGTATAATACCAATCTATTTTATATTTATGCAACTGGACATCTCTTGTTAGGTCGAGGATATTTTTTTGAGGTTTGTGATAACAGTTCAAAGAAAAGAGTAAAATAGTGATAAGAATAAAGTTTGAAAAAAAACTTTTGAATCTCATAGATACATAATAACAAAATTCTATTTCGCGTCAAGTTAAGAAAAGTATATAATTTTTATTGATTTAAAAGAATTAAAATATATAATTTGAAAAAATATGGATAAAAGAGAGTATTGGATAGATATTGCAAAATCTTTAGGTATATTTTTAGTAGTCCTAGGCCATACATCAATCAACGAAAATTTAAAAACTTTTATTTATTCATTCCATATGCCTTTGTTTTTCACAATATCAGGGTTTTTATTTAAAACAAGCGATAATTTTAAAAATTTTTTCATAAAAAGATTTAAAAGATTTATTATACCTTATTTTCTTTTTAGTCTTATTACTTATATATTCTGGATTCTTGTAAGTGGGAGATACGGTTCAGGACTTGTTACTGAAATAGGTTATATGAAACCATTGATTGGCTCAATCTTAGGTTTAAGTCATGGAGGATACCTAATACATAATATATCTTTATGGTTTTTATATGTTTTATTTTTTATAGAAATAATTTATTTCTTTTTGTTGAAAATAAAAATGTTTAAGGTCATAATAGCCATTTCCTTAATTTTATCAATAATAGGTTATTTAATTTCAAATATTTTGAAAGTGAAATTAATTTATGGACTTGAAAAGGTCTTTGTCGCTCAAACATTTTTTTTAACAGGTTTTATATTTAGAAAAATAAACTATCAAACAAGAATTAAAGGTTTAAATATATATAAAACAATTTTTTTATTTTTAGTATTTCTTTCAATTAATCTATTTCTAACAAAAGTGAATGGGTTTGTTGATCTTGTTGGCAATTTGTTTGGAAGAAATTATATAATCTATCTCCTTAATGGAATTGTAGGCTCATTAATGATTTTAACTTTTTCTTTATTTCTTGAAAAAAGTGGCATTAAAAATATGATTTTTGAAGTTGTCTCTAAAAGCACGATTTATATACTTGGTTTTCACGAACAAATTATATCGATTGTATTTGGTATGATCTTTATAATTTTTAAGATTCCACCGGAAACTTATAAGAATGTTTTGTTGTTAAATATAATAATATCAATAGGGGATGTTTTATTTATAGGTGGTATTTACTATATCACTTTAAAAATAAAAACAAAGATTTATAAAAAACTTTAACAAAACTATTTAACTTTCGTAATAAATAAGTATTAGAAATATTTTTTTGTCAAATTTGGGGACGATGCTTGACTTGTGACAGTATTCGTTGGACAAAATCGCTTCTGAAATCATTTTCCTTCCTTTGTGGAAAGTATAAATCAAGGTGAAATACACCATAATGAGATTTCCACGTTTATGAGGTATAAATAACAAGTAATTGAGAACAATTCAAGGGAAATGATTTAACTTGTAATCATAATAAAAAAGTTTAGAAGATTTTAATAAGAACTAAATTTTGTTTATGTTTAAATATTTAACAAATAAAGTAAGTATGAGGTGGTATAAATTTATCTGATTAAACTTTTTATAACTTCTACTTTACATAATATATATTATCGAGAATTTCGTACATATATAAATTAAGGATTTTTTAATTAAAATTTACTTTACTTCCCCTTCCTTCTTTCTCTGATTGTACTGTTGCGTTAATGGATCTATAGCACCTTCAAGCAAATTTTTGTAAACATAAGCCTGTTGGACAAAACTTGAATTTGGAAATCTGTATATTATCTCTTCGTAACAGTTCAATGCTGATTCAACATCATATTTCATTTCGTAAATCCTTCCCATTCCAATAAATGCCTCAGGTGTATAAGCGTTCTCCGGGACTTCTTTTATGGCTCTCTGGTAGTACGCAAGAGCAGAATCAGGTTGATTTAACCCTTCAAAAGATTTTCCAATACCTATGTAGGCAGCACATCTCAGTTCATCAAGTCCATATTTGTATTTTATAAACTGCTTGAAATTTTTTATAGCATCATTGTAATATTTTTGTGAATTTTGCTGATCTGATGCGCCAAGGTTCAGATTGCACATTCCAATATAGTAAGTCGCCTTTTTTGAAGAATTTGTCCCATAGTATGTCTGTTTTATATTGGTAAAAATTTCAAGTGCCTGTTTAAAATCACCTGAAACGAAAACATCAATAGCACCAGTCATTTCAAGGGACGAATTCTTTTCTTTTGAAACAAAACTTGACTTTATTGAAACAGAAATGATTATGGCAAGAATTATTGCTGAAACTCCTATAAAAAGGTATCTCCAGTTATCTTTAGACCATTCTATCAAATCTTCCATGGTTTCAACGAATTTATCCTTTTTCAATTCGGATCTTTTTACTTTTACCTTCTTAACTATAGCCATTTTTTCTCCTTTTTTTAAGTGCCCCTGACAAGAATCGAACTTGTGGCCCTCTGTTTAGGAAACAGATGCTCTATCCACTGAGCTACAGGGGCATTTTTAAAAGTGAATTATACTTGATATTTTGTAATTTTCAAGATTTTTTCTTCCATTTAGAAAATCAAGTTCTATTAAAAATGATGTTCCAACAACCTTTCCTCCTGCCTTTTCTACGAGTTTGGCAGCCGCTTTCATCGTCCCTCCAGTTGCGAGGAGATCATCAACAAGAAGTATCCTCTCCCCTTCTGAAACCGCATCTGTGTGCATCTCTATGGTTGCAGTTCCGTATTCTAAAGTATAAGTTTCCTCATAAGTTTTATAAGGAAGTTTCCCTTTCTTTCTTATAGGAATAAAACCTTTGTTGAATTTGTTCGCAATAGATATTCCAAATATAAAACCTCTTGATTCTATTCCTGCAATCTTATCTATTTTTGAAAAATCAAAATTTTCACACATTTTATCTACACTATATTTAAAAGCGTAAGGGTCAAGTATAACAGGTGTAACATCTTTGAATATTATTCCCTTTACTGGAAAATCAGGAATGTCCCTTATACAACTTTTAAGATCCATTTTACCTCCTTTAATATTCTATAGTAAAATCATCAAACTCTGATGATTGAATTTCCTTTATTAGCATCTCGTTAACTTCAGCGTAAGGATGTTCCGTTTTTACTCTTTTCAAAAAATCTTCAAGTTGGAAATTTTCCCCTTGAGCAATTATCAAAACATCTCCAGAATAAAGGTTTTTTACATAACCTTTTACTCCAATTTTTTTGGCGAGTCTTTGAACAAAGTATCTAAAACCTACGCCCTGAACATAGCCTTTTACAAGAATCTCGTAAGTCTTCATAGATTTTCTTCGACAAATCTTTTTATATCTTCTATACTTTCAGCTTCCTTTATTCCAAGTTCTTTCGCTATTCTCGACTTATAACATATCATAGGTTTTTCAAACTGTAAAGAGTATCCCATTTCAGTTAAAGTTCCATACTTTCCATCAATCGCTATTATAAGATCGGATGAATTAACTATAATGTAGTTCCTCGCGAATCCTATACCTGTTGATATTGCTATATCTATATATTGGTTTGCATCATCTTTACCATGAGGGAGGATTCCTATTGTGGTTCCACCTTTGCTTTTTACACCTTTAGAAATTGCCTCCATAACCCCTTTCTCACCACCACACACGATGGGAACATTGAAAGATGCAAGCATCTGCCCAATCATCTCAACCTCATTGAAAAGATGATCATCTATTGAAGAACCACCGATAACACCGATGAGTTTATACATTTTTTAAATCCACAGATTTATATTTTGAAAGTGTTTCCTTAATGTTTTTTCTTATCTTTTCCATACTCTCTTCATCCTTCGCTTCAAATCTAACTACAAGTATAGGTTGCGTGTTTGATGCTCTAACAAGAGCCCATCCATTTTCAAAATAAACTCTCGCACCATCTATATCAATTACCCTGTAATTTTTCTCTTTATAGTATTTTACGATCTCATCGACAATTTTGAATTTATCTTCATCCGTTGTGTCAACTCTTATCTCAGGTGTTGAAATGTAATAAGGCATCTCCTTTTTCAACTCTGAAACTTTTCTATCTCTTTCTGACATAATCCTCAAAATAAGTAAAGAAGCGTAAAGTCCATCATCGAATCCGAAATAATTTTCAGAGAAAAACATGTGCCCAGACATCTCTCCCGCAAGGAGTGCTTTTTCCTCTTTCATTTTTCTTTTCAGAAGTGAGTGTCCAGTTTTATGCATTATAGGAACGCCCCCTTCCTTCAAAATCAACTCTTCAAGTCCCTGAGAGCATTTCACATCGAAAATAACCTTCTCTCCCCTATTTCTGGAAAGCATATCTTTTGATAAAATCCCAAGTATCTGGTCTCCAAAAACAACTTCGCCATTTTCATCTATTATTCCAACTCTGTCACAATCTCCATCGTATCCAATTCCAACATCGTATCCACCTTTTACTGTTTTCTCTCTCAACTCTTTTATAAACTCCATAACTGTTGGGTCAGGTAGATGGTTTGGGAAATTTCCGTCCCTTTCAAAATTTATAAAATCAGCTTTAACATTCAGTTTTTCGAAAATCTTTTTTGCTATTGGACCAGCAGTTCCATTACCTGGATCAACGAGCACTCTCAACTCTTTTTTTATCTTAATCTTCTCAAGGCACATATTTATATAAGCATCATCAATACTTTCCTTTGTAAGTTTTCCTTCTCCTTTATCAAGATCACCTTTCATTATCATATCATAAAAACTCAAGATAACATTACCATAAATAGTCACATCTGGATCAACCATCTTTAAGCCATTGTACTCTATAGGATTGTGAGAACCTGTGACCATAATTCCACCATCACTTTTGTAATGATGTTGAGCAAAGTAGAGCATCGGTGTTGTAACTACACCAACATCAATAACATCTATACCGGTATCCAAAACACCATTTACAAATGATTCTTTGATCCTTGGACTTGACAACCTGACATCCATCCCTGCGACCACCTTTTTTCCACCTTTTCTTTTGATATAGGTTGCGAAGGCTTTTCCAATCTTATATACATCACCACTATTTAAATCGGTTTCAGCTATTCCCCTAACATCGTACATTCTGAATATTGATTTTTTCATAGTTCCTCCTTTATATATCTGTAAACATTCTCAAATATTATTATACCATAAGGATCAATTTTTTCATCATGGTAAAATTCTTTTTCATCCCTGAACCTTTCAGGGTGAGGCATCATTCCAAGAATTTTGCCAGTTTCATCAACTATTCCAGCAACAGAATCGAAAGAACCGTTGGGATTTTGAGGATAATCCATACTCTTTTTTCCCTTTTCATCAACATAGAAAAAAGCGCCAAGTTTTTCAATCTTTTCCTTAACAAAACTGTGGATAAATTTACCTTCTCCATGTGCAACTGGTAGATATATGTAATCTGGAAGGTTTTTTGTAAATATAGTATTTTTGTTAACAAGAAGTTTTACCCATCTATCCTCATAATGGAAAGAATCGTTGAATATTAAACTAACTTCCTGTTGCCAATTGCCAGAAGTGTTTGGAAGAAGTCCAGATTTTACAAGAATTTGGAAACCGTTACATATTCCAAGTATTAGTTTACCATCCTTTATGTGTTTTTGGAAATTTTGGAGTAGATGATGTTTTATTATTGAAGAAACTATCCTTCCACTTCCAGTATAATCTCCATAAGAGAAACCTCCGGGGAAAACTATGAAGGAGAACTTCTCAAGAATTTTAAGGTCTTTGATTATTTCTCCAACAGTCAGTATTTCATTTTTGAAACCAACATTTTTTAGAATGAAGGATGTTTCCACTTCACAGTTCGTTCCATCAGCCTTTATTACGAGTGAATAGAATTTATACATAATTTCACCTATAATATTTCAAAAGTTTTTTTGTTTCGAAAGTGTAAGATTTTTTATTATGTTTTATTTTTATGGAAGGTGTTTTAACAACTTTCCCAATAATTTTCATATACTTTTTACCCATAATCTTTTCAACATAATCTAAATCTTCATCGTAAACCTGAACAACATACCTTGATTGGGTTTCCGAAAATAGAAAATTAAAAAGTTCAAGTTTACTTTCTATTTTGATTTCGCATCCAACATCATTCCCTATACAACTTTCAAAAAGCGTTACAAATAGTCCTCCATCTGAAATGTCATGCGCTGATATTATCAACCTTCTTTTGTTCAACTCGTTAAAATTCTTATGTATTTTTGCGGACTCTTTTATGTCTATATTGGGAAGGAAGCCTTCATCTATTCCGTATTCAGAGTAAAGTATAGAACCTGCGAGTTCTTCTTTCGTCTCTTTACCTAACATCAAAATCGTTGAAGGTTTTTCGGTCATCTTAAAGTATGAACTTCTGATCATATCAACATATGTAATAGACAAGGCTGATATCAAAAGAGTTGGAGGAATTTCAATCTCTTTATCTTTCATTATAAAATAGTTGTTCAGTGAATCTTTTCCAGAAATGAATGGTGTTCTCAGTTTTACTGTGTAATCATAACATGCAAAAGTTGACTCAACTATAGCTCCCAGAGTATGAGGATTCTTTACATCACCGAAACAGAAATTATCAAGTAAAAATGTATGTTCAAGATCTCCACCCTGTGAAAGAACATTCCTAATAGCTTCATCTATAACTGCGTATGTCATCTTCTTTACATTAAGTTCTCCATATCTTGGATTTATTCCACAACCAACAACTATACATTTTTCTTTTGAATCGAGTGGATACAAAACCGATGAATCGTTTGGAGAATTACTCGATTTTCCTCCAAGTGGTTTTACTAAAGTTTGTGATTGGACTTCATGGTCATACTGTCTGACTATCCATTCTTTAGACCTTACATCCTTTGATGATAATACTTTTACAACAGCATCATCAATGGAAAATTTATATTTTAACTTTCTTTTTTTCTCTTTGAAATTTATATAAGGTAAAGTTTTCTTTTCATAAAGAGGAACACCCTTATGTAAAAAATTCATATCGAGTGATAAAACATTTTTATCTTTAAAGTAAAGTTCGAGTTTTTTACCTTTAAAATATCCTACATGTGTAACTTCGGTATTATATTTTTCACCAATACTTTTTATTTTTTCAAAATTTTTAGGTGGGACGGAAAGAACCATCCTTTCCTGACTTTCGGAGATCCAAATTTCACTGTATGAAAGACCTTCATATTTAAGAGGAACTTTATCAAGATATACTATTGCTCCAGTCTCCTCTCCCATCTCCCCTACTGCAGAAGAAAGCCCCCCAGCGCCACAATCGGTTATAGAGTTGAAAAGCCCATCCATCTCCATTATAGCATCGAGCATCTTTTTTTCTTCTATAGGGTTACCTATCTGAACAGCACCACTCGAAATTTCCTGCGAATCTTCAGTTAAAGATGTTGATGAGAAAGTTGCACCATGTATTCCATCCCTTCCTGTTCTTCCACCTATCAAAACTATATAATCTTCCTCATTCACTTTTTTGAAACTGTTTCTTGATTTCATTATTCCTATGCTACCAGCAAAGACGAGTGGGTTCCCTAAAAATTTTTTATGATAACAAACCGCCCCATTTACAGTTGGAATCCCCATCCTGTTTCCATAATCCCTAACACCAGCGACAACTCCTTTCAATATTTCTTCTGGAGGTATTATAGAATCATTTTCAGTCAACTCCCCTTCGTCTATTCCGATGCAAAAAACATCAGTATTGGCAATAGGTTTAGCGGAAAGTCCAGTTCCTATAATATCCCTGATAACTCCTCCTATTCCCGTTCCAGCACCTCCATAAGGTTCAAGAGCGGATGGATGGTTGTGGGTTTCTACTTTAAAGCAAATATTGTTGAACTGATCGAATTTAACTATACCTGCGTTATCGGAGAAAAGAGAGACTGTATCTGGATGGTTGATCTCATAACTTGCCCTCATTATAGTTTCTTTGAAAAGATTTTTTATCCTTTTATTTTTGTATCTAAAAGGTGATTTAAAAGTTTTATGAACGCAATGTTCTGACCATGTCTGCGCAATAGTTTCAAGTTCAACATCTGTTGGTTTCCTTTTCAATTTTTTATAGAAGTAATCTTTTATTATTTTCATCTCTTCAAGATTTAAAGATAAAACCATATCTTTTGAAAGTTTCTCAAGATCACAATCAAGATCTATATATTTTATTTCAAATTCTTTATCCTTTGAAAAAACCTTTATTTTTTCTTTGAACTCTCCCACCTGTTCCACAAGAGGGTTAAAATATCTGTTTTTAAAAAATTTTACTATCTTTTCATTATTAATTTTTCCTTCAGAAAAGAGATAAAATCTCCTTATAGTTTTTACATAGTTTACCTGAAAAGATGATTTTATTAGATAATTTTTTAACGTTTCTCCAGCAGGATCCATAACTCCATCTTTGTAATAGATATCAATAAAAAATGTATTTTCGAAAGGATGTTGTGGATGAATGTAAAAATCATCCGTTACTGAATCAACAAGGAGATCCTTTAAAAAAATTAGATCAATTTCTTTATCGAAAAAATACAGATTCGATGTTCTAACTTTCATTATCGAATGATCTGATTTTTTAATTTCATTTTTTATTATCTGTCCAAGGGAATCGAAAGAATCATTTTTTGGAACAACCTCTACTATCATCTTTCCTCCAGATTTTCAAACTCCTGTATAAAAGAGTTCTCAAGGCCTAAACAGTCTGCATACTCAACTATCTCCTCATATTCGTAACTGTAAACTTTTCTTTTCAACAAAGGATCTTCGAGTGCTTTAAAATATGGCGTGTACTGTGACATCAAAGAAAGATAGATATCTTTTCCAAAATTATCATAACAGAAACGAACTATTTCTTTTGTTTCTTTAACCTTTCCGGGAAGAAGAAGTATTCTTATTATAAGACCCTTCTTGGCATACCCATCTTCATCCACTTTAAGATTTCCCTTCTGTTTGAAAAACTTTTTAACATTTTCAAAAACTATAGAAGTGTAGTTATCAACAGAGGAAAATTTTTTTGCATCCTTATCGTTAGAGTACCTTATGTCTGAAAGGTAAACATCCACGATCTCATCAAGATAATCAACTATCTTTGGATTTTCAAAAGATGATGTGTTCCATACAACAGGGATTTTCAAATCTTTTCCTTTTATATTTTTTAAAACATTATAAATATGATAGGTGTAATGTGTGGGAGTCACAAAATTGATGTTACGGGCTCCCCTTCTTTGAAGTTCAAGAATCATCTCTGTCAATCCTTTCTCGTCAGTTGGATTTCCAACGGAAAGTTGAGAGATGGGATAATTCTGACAGTAGATACATCTCATAGAGCAGTTTGAGAAAAATATAGTTCCAGAGCCATCTTGCCCTGATATTGGTGGTTCCTCTCCAAAATGGAGATTTTTTGATGCTATCATCAATGTGTTATCAGAATTGCATTTTCCCCTTTCTCCATCAGTCCTTCTTACTCCACACATATTTCCACACAGGAAACATCTATCTTTGTATAAATCTTTTAGTTGGCTCATAGTTTTTTAACCTATCCACTAATTTACTTTCCGCTGCGTATTTCCACATCTCCTTCTCACCTAAAAGAATAGCTTCATTAGACTTATAGAAATCGAAATGTTTTATAGAACTCATATCAGGTTGTATTAAAAAGTCCGGTTTATCGACACTCAACCTAAAGTTAGCAAGATTGGACTCAGCAATCATAAATGTCTGGGAAATAACATCGATTATATTCAATTTATCGTTTAGATTTAAAAGTGAACCAATAATTTTTGCTTTATTCTCGATAACCTCCAATTCCTGTTTTATCATAGATTTAATTTTCTCATTAAAGTTTGTTATTTTTTCTCCCTTCTGTAATCCATATTCAGCAACTTTTTCGACTACAGGGAAATCTGTACATTTACATTTTAAAACAGGCGTATGCAAGACGTTCACAGCGATAACTATATTAGCTCCAAGTTTTCTACATAATGATACAGGAACAGGATTAACTAAACCCCCATCAACAAGAGCATAATTTTTTAATATTTTGGGAGTAATAATACCGGGGATCGATATTGAAGCCCTTACAGCATCTCTTAAAAAACCTTTTGTGAAATTAAACTCTCTTCCATCTATTATGTTGCACGCTACACAACCGAAAGTGATTTTCAACTTATCGAAAGTTTCAACCGGGAGCAAAGAATCTATATATTTGTTAAGTAATTCTCCATTAACTAGTCCAGCACCATCAAAAGTTATTTTGAATAATTTTTTTACTTCCTTTTTATCTATTTTATTTGCTAGTTCTTCAATGTCCTTTGAAAGATAACCGGAAGCATACAATGCTCCAACAAGAGCCCCCATAGATGTTCCAGTTATTATATCCGGTTTAATCTTCAAATCTTCAAGGACTTTTAAAACCCCTATATGGGCGTAACCTTTAGCAGCACCAGATCCTAAAGCAATTCCTATAACTGGTTTTCTTTTTCTATAAACAGGAAATCCCATATTCACCTCAATGTTTAAAATGTCTTACATTTGTAAATACCATAGATATACCATGCTCATTACACGCTTCTATTACCTCTTTATCTTTTATTGAGCCACCAGGTTGAACTATAGCATATATCCCTTCTTTTGCAATTATATCTATAGAGTCTCTGAACGGGAAAAATCCATCTGAAGCGAGCGCTGAACCACCTGTATAAGCAGCCATGCCACCAGATCTTTTCAAGGCTATTTCAACAGCATCGACTCTTGATGTTTGTCCGCCACATATTCCCATAGTTCTATTAGGTGTAGCAACAACTATAGCGTTAGATTTAACGAACCTAACAACTTTCCATCCGAAATATATTGCAGCCCACTCTTTTTCAGTTGGTTGTTTCTCTGTGACAACCTGAAAGAAGGAAGTATTATCCTGAAGGTTATCCTTATTTTGTGCAAGATAACAACCAGAAAGGGATCTAAGTTCGATTTCCTTCTTTATTTCAACATCTCCTTCAACTATTCTAAGATTCTTTTTCTTGGATAAAATCTTTAAAGAATTTTCGGAAAAAGATGGAGCATAAAGAACTTCCATGAAAAGAGGACTTATCATTTCAGCTGTCTCTTCATCACATTGGCGATTTAAAGCTATTATACCACCGAAAGCTGATTTTGGATCAGAAATGTGAGCGTACTGAAAAGCATCTGAAATAATATCTCCAACTCCAACTCCACAGGGATTACAATGCTTGATTATTGAACATGCTGGCATCTCAAAAGATAAAGATATGTTGATAGCCGCATCAAGATCAAGATAGTTGTTAAATGACATCTCCTTACCCTGTATAACCTTAAGATCCGCAAGCGAGTTTTTACATCCACTTACAACATAGAGCGACCCTTTTTGATGAGGATTTTCACCATATCTGAGATCAGATTTCTTTTTTAAAATTAGGTTTAAACTGTTAGGCAACATAGATTCGTTTTCATTGATTATGCTAAAAAATTTGAAAATAGTTGAATCGTATTCAATAACCCTGTTGAAAGCCTTTTGAGCGAGTAAAGATAATGTGTAATCTGTAATTGAACCTTCATTCTCATCAATGTGTTTTGCAATAGTTTTATAATCGTTTTTATCAACTATAATTCCAACATATTTGAAATTTTTTGCAGCAGCCCTTATCAAGGAAACTCCACCAATATCTATCTTCTCTATTAGTTCATCTAAATCTTCTTTTGGATTTTTAGAATTTTTAAAATACTCTTCGAATGGATAAAGATCAACAACAACAAGGTCGAAAAGGACTTTAATTTTTGAAGTATCATCCTTATCTTTTCTTGCTAAAATTCCAGCGAAAAGATCCGTATTCAATGTTTTTACTCTTCCCCCAAGAATTTCACTTATTCCGGTTATCTCTTCCGTTTGATGAACATCATAACCAGTTTCCTTTACATACTTTGCTGTGGAACTTGTAGCATATATGTTTACAGAATATTTTTTCAAAATTTCGAGAAGGTCCTCGATGCCTTCTTTATTGTATAGAGAGATTAAAGCGTTTTCAATTTTCATAATGACTCCTTCAATTTACTTGCTATTATTTTTGATGCGTTTCCATGACCATAAAAATTTTCATACTTTTTTTTCTTAAAATTTTTTTCAATATTTTCATCAACATTTTCACCAAATGGAGAAAGTATGTTGTAACCTGCTTTAACAGTTTCCTCCCACTCAGTTTCACCTCTAAGTGTTACACATAGTTTTCTTGCGAAATATGCTTCCTTCTGTAATCCACCAGAATCTGTTAAAACTAATCTGCATCTTTTTAAAAGATATATGGTTTCAAAATAACCTATTGGCTGAATGAATTCTATATTTTTATAATTCTTTTGACCTTCAAGAACATTCTTTGTTCTTGGATGAACAGGGAAAATTATTCTATAGTTCAACTTCGATAGATTCTTTAAAATTCTTTTTAAAGTTTCTTTCTCAGTGTTTGATTCTCTATGTATGGTTAGAAGTGCAAACTCTTTTCCTTCAATTTTTTCTTTTAAATCCTTTCCGATTCTGCTTTCAATATTTTTTTCACACATAAGAAAAAGGTCGAACATGACATCACCGGAAAATATTCCTTTCAATCCTTCTTTTTTCAGATTTGTAAGAGCTAATTTTGAAGGAGCAAAAAGATAGTCTGATATTCTATCGGTTACTATCCTGTTTATCTCTTCAGGCATAAAGATGTTTTTACTCCGAAGTCCAGATTCTATATGAACAAGAGGAATATTTAATTTTGCAGTTGTTATTGCACCAGCAAGAGTTGTATTCGTATCACCATATACAACAACTCCATTAGGTTTTTCTTTGAAAAGAACATTCTCAAACTTTTCCATTATCTCCCCTGTTTGTTGTGCATGGGATTTAGAACCAACTTCTAAATTATAATCGGGAACTGGTAATTTTAAAGATTTGAAAAAAATCTCCGACATAGCATAGTCATAATGTTGACCTGAATGAACGAGTATAAGTTTAAAAAATTTTTTTAACTCTAAATTCACTGGAGCATGTTTGATAAACTGTGGTCTCGCCCCTACAAGAACAACAATTTTTTTCATAATGAGTTAAGTTCTTTTTCAAGATGTTTGATGGTGTTATTAATAGTATCTTCGGATCTACCACCTGCAGCATAATAGTGCCCGCCACCTTTAAATTTTTTTGCAAAACTGTTGGCATTGTATTTTTCTATTTTACTTCTAAATGAGATTCTAATAACATTTTCTTCCTCTATTAAAAGAACTGCAAAACCAACCCCTTTAATTTTTAAAAGTTCATTAACAATACCATCGGTATATTCTTTCTTTGCCTTCAACTCTTTAAAATCTGAAATCTTGATATAGGAATAAACTTTGTCATCAATAAATTTTGCCCTGTCGATAACTCTTGAAATGAGTTTCACTTTTTGGAAAGGCCTTGACATGAAAACCTCATTTGAAATCTTCTGCCTTTCTGCACCCAATTCAATCATTTTCGAAGCGAGTTTAAAAGTTTCTGAGTCTGTATTTTCGAAAAGAAAATTACCAGTATCGGAAACCATTCCAGTGTAAAGGGAGTTAACTATATCCTTATCAAATTTTGTATTCATCTTTTTTAAAATTTTAAAAACCATTTCTGAAGTTGAACTCGAATGTGTATCAACATAATTTTCATTACCAAAATTTGTGTTGGAATCATGATGGTCAATGTTAATAAGAAAAACTTTTTTCTCCAACAATTCTTTTAAAAATTTCTCTATCCTTTCCCCGGTTCTTGATAGATCTGACATGTCAAGGGACACTATAAGGTCAAATTTTTTATTCAACGGGAATTCTTTTTTTATGAATTCACAACCTTTTAAAAAAAGAAAAGTTTCCGGGACTTCATCCTCATTTAGACAGTATATACTTTTCTTAATATTTTTTAATGCGAGTATCAGCCCTAACTGTGATCCAATCGAATCCCCATCAGGTCTTTTATGTGAAACAATTAGGATTTTATTCGCTCTTTTAATCTTCTCTACTATCTTTTTCATCTTTTAACTCTTGCAGTATATTTTCTATTTTTAACTGGTATTCTAGTCCATCATCATATTTGAATTTAATTTCAGGAGTTTTTCTTAAATTTACTTCTTCACTTATATGTCTCCTAAAAAAACCTTTAGCTTTTTCAAGATGGACCGGAATATAATCTTTCCTTTTGTGTGCTAAATAAAAGATTGTTGCGTATTTCAAATCATCTGTAACCTCTACTCTTGTAAAAGTGATTAATTTCAATTTCGGGTCTTTTATGTATTCAAGAGAAATTGAAACCACTTTTAAAATTTCAGACTCTATCCTTTTATGTCTTCTTTCACTTACCATATTTCCGTCTCACTTTTAACTATTATTACAAAAGGGTTTGCATAAATAAAATCTAAAATCTCTTTTGCCTGCCTATCGTTGAATTTTACATCGTTAGAAACCAATGCAAGACCAATTGTAGATTTTTTGTAAGAATCGTTATCTCCAACCTCCGCTATGGATACATTGTACCTATTTTTTATCCTATCGATTAGAGATTTTATGACTCTCCTCTTATCTTTTAAACTTTGCGATTCTTTGATAAAAAGTTCTATTTTTAACGTTGTGATTTTCATTAATCTTTCTTTTCAACTTTAATGATACATTTGAATATATCACCCTTTTCAATATCATCGAAGCCATCGAGTAAAACCGCACATTCGTATCCAGCTTCAACCTCTTTAACATCATCTTTGAATCTTTTTAAAGTTTTTATAGAATATGACCCAAGGTCATTCCCATTTCTTAAAATATTTATCATAGAATTACGAACTATTTTTCCATCAAGAACGTAAAGCCCTGCTATTGTTCCCAACCTTGATATTTTAAAGAGTTCTCTTACTTCTGCTGTTCCAATAATTTTATTTTCATAAACAACCTCTTTGAAAGATTTTAAAGCATTCTTAATATCATCTATCACATCGTAAATTACATTGTACTGTTTTATTATTATACCTTCACTTTTGGCTTTTGTTCTTGCATTAGAATCAACAGAAGTATCAAAGGCAATTATCATTCCTTTTGATGCTATTGCTGCATTAACATCGTTTTCTGTAACAATTCCAACATCTTTCAGAACAACATTAACGATAGCATCTTCATTTGATAACATCTGTAAGGAATCAGCGAGGGCTTCTATCGAACCATAAGATTTCCCTTTGATGATTATATTCAGTTCCTTTTTCTTCATTATCTCAAGTTGTTTTTCAAAACCATCAAGGGAAGTTATCTCTCTCTTTTTAAGAAGTTGCTCCCTGTAAGCAAAATACCTTTCCCTTGCAATATCCTTTGCAATCTTTTCGTTTTCAACGGTTGTTAAAATATCTCCAACTTCAGGTAATTCGTTAGCACCAACTATCATTATTGGTATTCCTGGAGTGGCCTGTTTTACTTCCTGTTTAAATTCGTTCAACATCTTCCTTACTTTTCCATAAACTTTTCCAACTACAAAGAAATCATTCTTTTTGAGTGAACCCTTTTGAATAATACAGTTGAAAATCGCACCGAGACCTTTATCCTGTTTTATCTCTATAACAGTTCCTTTAACAGTGCCTTCATAGGGCGCTTTCAGATCGAGTAATTCTGCCTGAATCGCAATAGTTTCAAGTAACTCGTCAACGTTTTTTCCGGTTTTTGCAGAGATGGCAACAACAGGGACATTTCCACCAAATTCATCGAGAATTACATTTATATTGAGTAGTTCCCTTTTCACTCTATTTATATCACTTTCAGGTAGATCTATTTTATTTATTGCGATTATTATCGGAACATTCGCAAGTTTACAATGGTTAATCGCTTCTATAGTTTGTGGTTGAACTCCATCGTTAGCCGCTATAACGATAACCGCTATATCGGTTATCTGCGCACCCCTTGCTCTCATAGCAGTGAAAGCTTCATGACCTGGAGTATCGAGAATTGTAATCAATCCATGTTTTGTATTTACTGTGTAAGCACCCAGATCCTGAGTTATTTTACCATATTCGGAATCGGTTATTCTTGATTTTCTTAAAAAGTCGATTAAAGTTGTTTTTCCATGATCAACATGACCCATTATCGTTATAACAGGTGGCCTTTTTATGAGTTCATACTTTTGTTTTTCTTCTTCCTCTTCCTTTTTAGTTGTCTCTTCAATTTCTGGTGCTATTTTTTCAACATCGTACCCAAATTCCATAAGTAGTAAAGATGCTGTCTCAAAATCTATTCTCTGGTTTATCGTTACCATTAGCCCAAGTTCAATGCCTTTTTCAATAAGTTCAACTGGATCGAGATTAATTCTTTCGGCTAAATCTGAAAGAACTATAAAATCTGAAATTGATATTCTTTTTGTTTCACTTTTCTCTTGTGCATCTTTGGGTTTCTCTTTATATTTTTTCTTATGTGAAAGTTCTCCGGCTCTTATAGCTTTAATAGTTTTTTGAATAGATTTTTCAATAACCTTTTGATCTATAACTTTTTTCTTTTTTCCTTTTTTACCTTTGGTTATCTCTTCCGAGGTAACAAACTTTTTTTCAGGTTCAACAATAGGTTTTACCTCTTCAAACTTTGGTGGATAATCAGTTTTTCCTTTGTAACGGAAATCTTTCCTTTCATGCTTTTCGTACTTTCCAACTTTTTTCCCGAATGGTGGTTTCTTTTCAACCTTCTGACTTTCTATTTTCTTCTTTTCGGCAGTTTCCTTCTTTTCTACTTCAACCTCTTGCATATCGTTGATGTTGAAGTTACCTCTTTGTTCCGAAGGTTTCACTTCTGATTGTTTCCCTTTTACTTTCTCAGAGTCTTTTACCTCTTCATCATGTTTTGGGATTTTTTCTTCAATTCTTTCTTCTTTCTTTATCTCTTCAACAACTTTTTCTTCTTCAACCTTTTCTTCTATTTCAATCTTTTTTTCTTCCTCTTTTTCTTCTCTTGAAAATTCTATACGAGAGAATTTTCTTTTTGGCTTTTTTGGGTTTTCCTCATCCTCTTTATTCTCTTCTTCCTCTACAACTTCTTTTGCCTTGCCCTTTGTTGTTTTTTTCTTCTTTCCAGTTTTTTCACTTTTAGAGGGAGTTCTCTTCTTTTTTTCTTTCTCATCTTTTTCAGTTTTTTCTTTTTTTGTTACACTTTTTTTCTTATTATTTTTTTTCTTAGCTAACTCTTTAAAATGTTTCTTTATCTCTTTAACAGTATCAGTATCGATTAAAAAATCCTCTTCTAAATTTTTTATACCTTTTTTATTAAGGAACTTGATTATCTCATTACTTTTAACTTTTATCTCTTCTGCAAGTTCTTTTAAAACCTTTTCTTCCTCTTTCTTTTTAGCCATTATCTAACTCCCTTTCTTTTAAATACTCCTGTGCACTCTTCATAATTTTTTCAGCTGTTTTTCTTCCAAAACCCTGTATGTTTTCAAGTTCTTCTATTCCTTTTTGAACAATCTCTTCCACACTCTTGTATCCAGATTTAACAAGATTTTCTTTCTGGTTTTCAGTGATATTTTTCAACTCATATATAGGATTTATTTCAAGATCTTTCCCAACCTCCTGTCTGAACTCACTTTCTGAGATAACCTGTAAATTCCAACCCGTTAATTTAGAAGCGAGTTTTATGTTTACACCATCTTTTCCAATCGCCTTCTCTTTAGTATCATCCTTTACAACGAGTTTCATAGTCTTCATCTCTTCATTCTTGAAAGCTCTTATTATAGTTCCTGGAGATATAGCCCTTTGAGTGTAAAGGGTTGGATCGGATGACCATTGGATTATATCAATATGTTCGTTATTCAATTCCCTTATAATAGTATGTATCCTTGATCCTTTAACACCAACACAGGCACCAACAGGATCGATCTTGTCATCGAGAGAAATGACCGATATTTTAGCCCTTTTGCCTGGTTCACGGGCTATACCTTTTATAATAACTGTCCCCTCCTCAATTTCTGGAACTTCAAACTCGAGTAATTTTTTTAAAAATTCATCAGATTTTCTTGATAAAAATATTTCCGGGTCCTTGTTGCTATTTTTCTTAACCTCTATTATAACCGCTTTCAAAAGTTTACCCTGTCTGAAATTTTTAATCTCATCAGGTATCGCTTCATCAAAAGACATTTTTGCATCAAGTCTGGCAAGGTTTATATAAACGTAACCTCTCGCTCTATCAATCTTTTTTATGTGGCCGTTAACGAGTGAGCCAACTTTTGCTGAGAATTCACTGAAAAGGGATTCCCTTTCTTCCATAAGAACTTTCTGGTTTATAAGTTGTTTCATTTTATTTATCGCACTTCTTCCAACTTCTTCAACATCAAGTTCTTCATAGAATTTGTCTCCATACGCAATCTTCTCTTTTAATTCATCAGGGACAAGTTCATAAACCTCTTCCAGACTTATCTCGATGTTTGGTTCTTCAACTGTTTCAACAATTGTCAAAGCCCTTGTTATTTTTATTTCACCTGTTGCCTCATTGATTGTAACCTTGTATTCACCATCTTCTCCGTAATGCTTTTGTACAGCATATTTTAAAGATTCTTCAACGATCTTTAAAAGTTTACTTTTATCGATATTCTTAACTGCGCTGATCTCTTTTATCGCATCAATTATTTCCCTTTCTCTTTCCTTGTTCACTTTACCTCCTATCTTTTCCTTCACCTGGTGAGGAGACCTCTAAAACATAATTTTTTTCAAAAATCTTTTCAACATCAAGCAGAATTTCAAACTCTTTATGAAACTTTTCAAGATCTTTTAATTTTATACCACCTTCCTTGTCAAGAAAAATCTTAACATGTGGATTTATCGATTTTGAGACAAAAACCTTAACAAGTTTAATTCGCTCTTCAATATAATCTTCTCTACTTAAAAGTTTTTCAGCAAGTTTTTTTACCTTTTCTTCTCTTTCTTCATACATTGTATCTCTCCATCTCTTCTATTATCAATTGATTTATTTTATCAAAGACATTCTCTTTATCAACAAAAAATCTTTGATTATCTCTTCTTCTTGCGATTTCAACTTTTCCTTCGTTCAAAAATTTGTTGCCATAAATTATTTTAAATGGGATACCGATAAGATCAGCATCCTTAAACTTATTTCCCGGAGTTAGGTCCCTATCATCAAGTAAAGCATCATAGATTGAAAATTTGTTGTAAAGGTTAAAAACTTCATCCATTATTTTTTTCTCTTTAACATTCAAGGGAATTATTATCAATTTGAATGGAGCAACAGATATTGGCCATATTATTCCATTCTCATCGTTATTCTGCTCAACTATTGTAGATGCAACCCTTCCTAAACCAATTCCGTATGATCCCATAACTATCGGTTTCCTTTCGCCATTTTGAGTAAGATACTCAGCTTTCATCGACTCTGAGTATTTTGTTCCAAGTTGGAATATGTGTCCTATCTCAATAGTTTTTTTTATGTGCAGTTTACCTTTACATTTTTCACACCTATCGTTTTCTTTCAATTTTATCACATCAATATATTTTACATTCTTCAAATCCCTATCAATGTTGATGTTTGTAAAATGGAAATCTTTTCTGTTTGCACCTGATATGAGTCCCTTTCTACCTTTCAATGATAAATCAGCATATACAGGTATATCAAGATTAACAGGTGAAATATAACCTTTCGGTGCATTACAATATTTTTCTATCTCTTCATCGGTTGCGTATCTAAAAAGTTCACCGAAAATCAGAATCAACTTATCCTCATCTATATCCCTATCCCCAGGTAAAATAACGAAAACAGGACTACTCTTCACTATAAGGAGAATCGATTTAAGAAGTCTATTCTTGTTGATCTTCAAAAAATCGCTTACACTTTCTACACTGCCTTCAACAGGTGTATGCACTTCACCCAACTGCCCGTCAACATCATCGTTTTTTTCTATAAAAGGTCTTGCAACTTCAGTATTCATGGCAGGATTACAACTTTCACATATAACGATGTTACTTTCACCAGCATCTGAAAAAGCCATGAATTCTTGCGATTTTCTACCACCCATCAGACCACTTGCTGCCTCAACGATTACAAAGTCCAGTCCACACCTTGTGAAAATCCTACTGTAGGCTTCTCTATGTTTTTCAAAAGAGATGTTTAACCCCTCAAAATCTTTGTCAAGTGAATATGAATCTTTCATTTCAAACTGTCTCACTCTTAAGAGTCCACTTCTTGGTCTTGGCTCATCCCTAAATTTT
Organism: candidate division TA06 bacterium 32_111; assembly: GCA_001508335.1. Classification (GTDB taxonomy): domain Bacteria; phylum Hydrothermota; class 32-111; order 32-111; family 32-111; genus 32-111. Next base: position 157,673 of record LGFX01000001.1, on the reverse strand, counting down.
GTTTGTATCTGATACCAGATCTGGGGAAGGTCTCTGTAAGATTTAATCTCTCTTCTTGCAAGGTCTGTTACTATCTCCTCATGGGTTGGGCACATAGCAAAATCTCTTCCTTTCCTATCTTTTACCCTGAACATCTCATCACCAAAATCCTTCCATCTACCGCTCTCTTCCCATATCTCTTTAGGTGTTAGAACAGGTAGAAGGAGTTCCTGACCTCCAATTCTATCCATCTCCTCCTTTATTATCTTTCTTATATTCTCAATAACCATAAGTCCTAAAGGTAGATAGGAATATATTCCCGCAGCATTCTGCCTTATGAAACAACCTCTGAGCATCAATTTATGACTTGCTATCTCAGCATCTTTAGGTATCTCTTTCAAACTGTTAAAAAGAAATCTTGTTAACTTCATATTTTTCTATATAACGTTATATTTTTTACCAACTTTTATAAATGCTTCTATAGCCCTATCAAGATGTTCTTTAGTGTGAGCGGCTGAGATTTGAACCCTTATCCTTGAACTTCCTTTTGGGACAACAGGATAGTAGAAACCTATAACATAGATGTTCTCATCAAGAAGATCTTTTGCGAAAAGTTGTGAAAGTTGGGCATCATTTTCAAATTTAGAGAACATTATTGGAACTATAGGGTGTATGCCAGGTTTAATATCAAAACCAGACTTCTCCATTCTCTCTCTAAAATATTTTGTGTTCTCTTCAAGTTTATCTCTTAGTTCGGTTGTTTCTGATAACATGTTGAAAATTTCATAGGCTGTATAAACTATAACTGGTGATAAGGAGTTTGAGAAAAGATACGGTCTCGATCTCTGTCTTAAAAGTTCTATAATCTCTTTCCTTCCTGAGATAAAACCACCCATAGCACCTCCAAGTGCCTTTCCGAGGGTTGAAGTAACAATATCAACTCTATCCATCACATTCATAAGTTCTATAGTTCCCCTTCCAGTTTTTCCTATGAAACCTGTTGCATGTGAATCGTCAACCATAACTAAAGCATCATATTTTTCAGCAAGTTCAACTATCTTGTCAAGTTTGGCTATATCTCCATCCATCGAGAATACACCATCAGTTGCTATCATTCTGTATCTTAAATTTTGTGTACTTTTCAAAATCTCTTCGAGTTGTTCCATATTTGAATGGTCGTATACGAATCTCTGTGCTTTGCATAACCTAACACCATCTATTATTGATGCATGGTTTAATTTATCTGAAATTATAGCGTCCTGTTCATTCAGAAGAGGTTCGAAAACACCACCGTTGGCATCAAAACAGGCTGCATAAAGTATAGTATCATCCTTCTTTAAAAATTCTGAAATTTTATCCTCAAGTTTTTTATGTATGTCAAAAGTACCACAGATGAATCTCACAGAACTCAATCCGTAACCATACTTTTCTATACCTTTTTTTGCTATCTCAACAAGTCTATCTGTTCCTGCAAGACCTAAGTAATTGTTTGCACAAAAGTTTAAAACCTTTCTACCATCATTCAAAGTTATCTCAACACCCTGTCTTGATGTTATTACCCTTTCATCTTTATAAAGGTTATCAGATCTTATTTTCTCAAGTTCTTTTTTCAGATCATCTTTAATTTTACCATACATAATTTCTCCTTTTACTTTTTAAACTCTTTTAACCTTTCGTTAAGAAGTTTTTTGTCAGGGAATAAAACTATCTTAGCAGAAACCCTTGGAATTTTCATCATCTCTTCAAACCCTTTTTCAAAATCCTCAAGTGCGAAAAGATTTGTTATAACAGGTCTTATATCCAACTTTTTCGAAGCGAGCATGTTTTTCAACCTGAGCCATGTATCAAACATCCTTCTTCCAGATATTCCATGGATCTGTATACCTTTAAAAACTATCTGGTTGTTGTAGTCGATTTCAAGTTTCTGTTCAGATGTAATTCCGAATGCTGAAAATCTTCCACCCTTTTTTAAAGAATCCAAACCTTCAATAACCGCCTGCTTTGCTCCAGCCATTTCAACAACTATATCCGCACCGTAACCATCGGTGTTATCCTTTATAAATTGGACTCTATCCATATTTTCTGTTGCTTTTAAAGAATAATCTGCACCCATCTTCTTCCCTATTCCCATATTGAAATCAAAAACACCAATATGGAAAATTTTTGATGCACCTGCAAGTTTTGCAACACCAACAGCGAATAAAGCTGTCGGACCATCTCCAAAAATTGCAACCCTTTTACCGTATATATTGTTATCTTCTCCAAGAACAGCGTAAGTAGCATTACCTAAGGGTTCCTGAACTGAAGCTATCTCAGGTGGAATACTCCTATCGTTCACCCAGGCTACAGATTCTGGTATCACAGCGTACTCTGCAAAAACTCCATCCCTATCTACACCAAGTATCTGTCCATTTGTGCATATATGCTCGTTTCCAGTCAAACAGTTGATACATTTTTTGCATGGAATATGTGTTTCAGCGGAAATATAATCTCCAACCTTGATTTTTTTTACAGCACTTCCAACCTCAACAACTTCACCACAAACTTCATGCCCAAGTGTTTGTGGAATATTCTTTATCCTGTTCTCAGACCAGTTATCCCATTTGTAAATATGAACATCTGTTCCACATATACTTGTTGAAAGAACTTTAATCAAAACTTCATCAGATTTTATTGTTGGAATCTCAATTTCAACTAAATTTGCTCCTTTCTCTCTTTTCAGTTTTCTTACTGCCTTCATCTTTCCCATTTTATCATATCTCCGTTAAAGATTTTTTAACTATTTCAACACCTTTTAAAGCTTCCTCTTTAGATAGATTTAAAGGTGGTCTGAACCTTATACTCTTCTCTCCACATTTTATAGTGAAAAGTCCATTTTCGAAAAGTTTTTCAAACATCCTATCTCTTTTTTCAGTATTTTCAAGATCGAATGCTATCATTAGACCTCTTCCTCTTATATTACTCAACTTTTCACTCTTTATTCCTCTCAAATTTTCAAGCAAAAACTCTCCAACATTCTTAGCATTATCAACGAGTTGTTCCTTATCTATTATTTCAAGAATTTTAGTCGATCTGACCATATCCGTTAAATTTCCACCCCATGTAGAATTTATCCTTGATGATTCTGCAAAAACATGGTTTTCTACCTCTTCAACTCTGTCAGAACACATTATTCCACATATTTGAGATTTTTTACCAAAAGCAACTATATCAGGTTGAAAATCAAAATGTTCAAAGCACCAGAATTTTCCAGTCAATCCCATTCCTGTCTGAACCTCATCAAGAATAAACATTATTTCACTTTCAAGTGTTATCTCTCTCAATTTTTTAAAGAATTCTTTCCTGAAATGCCTGTCACCACCTTCAGCCTGTATCGGTTCGATGATGAGTGCAGCGATATCATCACCATCTTTTGAGATAATATCCTTTATCTGGTTTAAAACTCTCTCTTCCTCTTTTTCCACTCTTTTAATCTCATCATCATCTACAGGAAAGTTTAAAGCTGGACTATCAACTCTTGGCCAGTCAAATTTGGGGAAATATTTTGTCTTTCTTGGATCAAAAGTGTTTGTTAAACTCAAGGTATATCCACTTCTACCATGAAAGGCGTGTCTGAAGTGTATAACCTTTGTTCCTTTCTCTTCTTTCCCCTTTTTCAAATTTTTTCTTATCTTCCAATCGAATGCTGTTTTTAAAGCGTTCTCAACTGCCAAAGCTCCACCAGAAACGAAGAAAAGGTACTTCATAAAATCTGGTTTCGCTATCTTTGCGAAAGTATCAACGAACTCAGCCATCTCAACGGTGTAGATATCAGAGTTGGATGGTTTATGTATAGATACCTTTCCAATTTTTTTTATAAACTCATCACTTTTCATCTCTGGATGGTTGAAACCAATAGGTGATGAAGCGAAAAATGTGAAAAAATCCAAATACTCTCTGTTATGTTTTGAATCGTACAGAAAGGATCCATGTGATTTTTCACCATCAAAAACAAGGTCAAAACCATCAACAAGCATATATTTTGACAATGTTTCAAGAACATTTTTTGGATATATTTTATCAGTCATCATACCTCCTGTGTTAAAGGAAATTTAAATAAAAAATATATCAAATAAATGGATAAAAGTCAATAATTATATAATGGAAATGGATGAAAAAGCGAGGGATAAACCCTCGCTTTTATCAGTTAACTATAACGAACTTTCTAACAAAAGGTTTCTCTTCACCGGTTATCTGGATGAAGTAAACACCTTTAGATAATTTTTTATCTAAAGTAATTCTGTAAACACCTTTACCAGAGTTGATAGATTGATTGACTATGTTTCTTCCAGTAAGATCGTAAATTTGAATATTTGTTGGATTATCAACTTCCTTGTTGTATAGGAATGTGAAGATACCGCCACCATTTTCTTCAACAACTATCTTTTCAACCTTTTGAACCTCATCTATACCGGTCAATTTTGTTAAAGTAAGGTTATATGTTTTAGTGTAATCATCAAGGAAAATCTCAACAGAATCTGAATCATAACCGATATGTTCGAATTTCAATTTATAGTTGTATCCAAATGGCAAATCAACAAAAGAATATAGCCCATCAGATCCAGTCGTATCTACAAGTGAAATAGTTTCTGAATTAAGATACACAATTGAATTTGAAAGGTCGGATGGATTATCACTTAAATTTATAGTTCCGGTAATTTCACCCTTAGATCTTGAAAGAACAACTCTTATAACTGTGTCCTGTGAAAGTACAAGTTCCATAGAATCGGTTTCATAGTAGGTTTTTTTGAAAAGAAGGGTGTAGGTTCCTTCCTCTATAGACCCAAAATCAAAATCACCTGTCGAGTCGGTTACGATAGTATCGTTTATATTATTGTTAAAAAGTATAACTGAAATTCCAGAAAAATCGGTAGTATCATTTAGTGCAACGTTACCTGAAAGGTTGTATAGAGTAACATACTCTATATCGTTATCATTCCTTGGCTGTAATTTGTAATTTCCATAAGAGAAATCAAGAATTCCAGTTAAATAGACTGTTGAACCTACAGCAGGAACTGTGTAGGTTGCAAGATCATCAACTATCAAACTGTCAACTCCATCTGAAACTATCCATTCACCGTTAACATCAGGTGTTGTTAATACCTCCACAGGTCCAACCTTAATAAGAACTCCCTCATAACTCTCACCTATCTGGGAAAGCGGTATATAAAGAGGTGTTGGAGAAGTTCCATCTCCAGCATTGTAAAGTTCGGTTCCAGGAAATACTATTTCAGTTTTATTGTTATATTCGGTCACAAAAGCATGATAGAAAAATATAGTATCACCAACATTGAAAGTATGATCTCCAATATCACCGTAAACGTTAACTCCATCCCACTCTTTTGGACCTGATTTTGATGTTACATAGTACTGATTTGAAAATACGGCTGTAACTATACATGTATCTGTTATCAAAACAGTTGAATCCTTGTAAAGTGAAAATGAATCTGGAGTTTGTTGTATTTCAACAATAGTTTTTGGTATCAAAGGTGTATTTGCAGTTCCTGGTGTTTTAACATTAAAATGAGCATAATCTTTGTAATTGTTATTATAATCTGTTACAAATGGGTCATTGTACCTTGCCAAAAAACCAAAATAACTTGTACCTGCTGAAGGATCATATGTTGGCCATACCTCTCCCCTGAAAACAGAATCGGAACCTGATGGTAAACCGTAACATACTGCATCTATAACAGTACTTGAACCAAGGGAATCATACCTTAAAATTATATTGTCAGAGGGTCCATTTTGAAAATCTACAAGTGTTGTAACAGTGTCATAATTTGGAACATCTGTGGATTTTGCTACAACAAAATAACTATCAGAAGGTATAGTATAACCTGAAAGATCAATTATGTTATATTCACCACCACCATTTCCATTAATCCCCAAAAGTTTAACTGAGTCAAGAGATGTTCCAGGTATACCTTTAATTTCAACAAAACAGTTCGTATCACTACCTGGAGTATCATATCGAAACTCGTTAATGTAAAGAACGGGAACTGAAAAAACAAAAAGGTATAGTGAAAAAATCGTTAATAACAAAAATAATTTTTTCATAATAACTCCTATTTTATCAGATTAACTTTATATGTTGAAGTTTTACCTTCACTCTCAATTTTTACAAAATATATGCCTGATTTTGCTGCAAAAATCATGTTTTTCAAAAATGATGAGTATATAACTCTTCCGGAACCATCAATAATTTTTATTGACCCAGATTTGTTATTTTCGCATTCTACTCTAATTCCAATTCCACTCAATGAGTAAACTTTTATATCTTTAACTGTATTCTCTTTGTTCAAAAATTCTTCTATTGCGTTCATCGCTTCGGGAGTTTGTTTATCTATCTTGAAATCTACAGAAGTTATCTCATCATAACCTTTAAAGAACGTTCTTACTCCATTTGGAATAACAGAGAAGGATGAATCGGCAGGAATTGTGTGCCATCCAACCTGATCTATCCTGTTTCCAAGATTGTTGTAAAGGTATATATTATCCCTATAAGCATCAAGATAAAAATACGAAGGGAAGGAGGAATCGTACAAAACATAGTAACCGTATGCAGGTATAGATGTTCCAGATGGAACATAATAATCATCATCACAAACTATAACCCAGTTACTAATATCAACAGGTGTATTGGAATTGTTGTAAAGTTCAACATATTCAATAACTGAAGTTGAATTATCGTTTGAATCTGATGGGTAAACTTCATTTATAAAAACAGTTCCTTCCCCAAGCAAATTTGCAGGACAATCGTTAGCACTTCCCATCGTTGGAGAAAAATCCATATTGAAATCTAAAGCATTATCACCTGTATTATCTATTCTTGCTGCAGAAAAATTGTATATAGGTGCAGGAGCTGGGCCAAGATCACCATACCCAACAGAATCTATAAGATTGTCAGAACCATCTTTTATTATAATTATTGCACCATCGTTCGGAAGCCCTAAAGAATCGTTAAAATCTGTGGTTCCAAGGTCAAAGGCTTTATAGCCCCCTGCTGGAATCGTGTAAGTTTTAAAGGTTGTGCTTGAAGTTGAACTTGTTCCTTTTATATAAAGTGTAAAACCTGTAACATCAACATCAGAAGTTCCATCATTGTAAAGTTCAATCTTTTCAGCACTGGTTGGAGTTACAACAAACTCATTAATTTTCAAAGCGAAGATGTTGAAAAAAATAGATAAAATGAAAAGAAGAAGAGTGAGTTTTTTCATTTTTCCTCCTTATTAAAATTTTAAGGTTCAGTTCTATCGAGAGTTCTTGCGAATGGGATAACCTCTCTTATATGTTGTGTTCTGGTAACCCATTGAACAAACCTCTCTATGCCAAGACCAAAACCAGCATGTGGAACGGAACCATATTTTCTAAGGTCAAGATACCATTTGAAATTATCTATAGGCAGTTTATGTTCCTCTATCCTTTTCAAAAGTGTTTCATAGTCATCCTCTCTTTGCCCTCCACCTATTGTTTCTCCGTAACCTTCTCCTGCCAACATATCGAATCCCAGGGCAAGATCTGGTCTATCCTTATCTCTTTTCATATAGAAAGCTTTAATTTCAGCAGGATATCTATGAACAAAAACAGGTCTATCGAATTCAGATGAAAGTGCTGCCTCATCAGGTGCACCGAAATCTTCTCCAAACTTTATATCTATACCTTTTCTGTTCAAAATTTTTATTGCCTCTTCATAAGAAATCCTGTAGAAAGGTTTCTTAACATTTTCAAGAGGTTTTATATCCCTTTCAAGTATTTTTAAATCTTCCTGCCTTCTTTCAAGTATCTTTTCTACAAGGTAAATAACGAGGTCTTCAGCAAGTTCCATGTCATCATTGATATCAAAAAAAGCAACCTCAGGTTCTATCTGCCAGAACTCAGTAAGATGCCTTCTTGTTTTAGATTTTTCAGCCCTAAAGGCTGGCCCAAAACAGTAAACCTTTCCATAAGCCAATGCTGCTGCTTCCATGTAAAGTTGCCCTGATTGTGAAAGGTAAACTTTCTTCTCATCAAAATAGTTCACTTCAAAAAGTGTTGTTGTCCCCTCACATGCGGAAGGGGTAAAAATTGGAGCATCTATGCATAAAAATTTTCTGTTGTTGAAAAACTCTCTCGAATAAAAAACCACATCACTCCTTACCCTCATTATAGCTGCCTGTTTTTTTGATCTTAACCAGAGATGTCTGTTAGATTGCAGAAAGTCAACCCCATGTTCCTTTGGAGAAATTGGGTAATCAACTGAAGGTGAAATTATTTTAAAATCTATTATGTCCAGTTCAACTCCAGATGGGGCTCTCTTATCCTCTCTGACTTTTCCCCAAAGTATCAAACTGGTTTCCTGAGTCAACTCATCGAATCTTTTGATTATCTCTTCATTGTGGTTTGGATGGTATAGAACAGCCTGAACTATTCCACTTCCATCCCTGAAAAGTAAAAAGGAAATCTTACCACTTGAACGGGTATTGTAAACCCAACCTTTTAACTCTACCTCTTCACCGATAAGATCTTTAAGTTCATCAACTTGTTGATACTTCAAATGACCTCCGAACTTTAAATTTGTGGGTAGACTGTAAGCCGAATTCTGTTCAACTGGCAATCTATCTAAGATGGTTGTTACCAGCCATCTTAAGCGATCTACCCGAGGTTTAAGCCGGGCAAGCCAACCTCTGTTTGATCTTGCTCCGGATGGGGTTTGCCAATCCGCTCAGTTACCTGAACAGATGGTGAGCTCTTACCTCACCTTTTCACCCTTACCTGTTTACACAGGCGGTTTGTTTTCTGTTGCACTTTCCATGAGCTTTCGCTCTCCGGGAGTTACCCGGCATCCTGCCCTGTGGAGTTCGGACTTTCCTCAAGTAAAAACTTGTAGCCAGCATCTACCCACATATTTATTATAACTTTAATGTTTTTTAAGTCAATATTTTAGAATTTCTCCATTCTCTTTAATAGATTTTGCAAATTCAAAATAGGATTCAGCATGTTTTTTTAAATCTTCAATTATACTCTTCGGAAGAGTTTTTTTTACTTGCCCTGGAACCCCAGCTACAAGAGAAAATGGAGGTATAATGCTATTTTCCTTAACAACTGTCCCGGCTGCAATTATACTACCTTCACCAATATTTGCACCATCAAGAATAACACTACCCATTCCAACAAGAACATAGTTGGAAATATTACATCCATGCAAAACCGCATTATGTCCAACTGTAACATAATCACCTATTATGCATGGCAATTCGAAAGTAACGTGGCACACTGAAAGATCCTGAATATTCGAATACCTCCCAACCTCTACATAATTTATATCTCCCCTTAAAACGGAATTGAACCAGACCGATGAATACTCTTTACATCTAACATCACCTATAAGAACAGCGTTTTCTGAGCAATAAAAAGGTCTTTTAGGTTCTTTATCTTTCAATTTGATCAACATCTTTTAACTCCTTTTTAAAAAATATTTTTTCAGAATATTTTTTGATATCACCTTCATCATTCAAAATTATCCTTTTAAAGGTGCCCTTCGATAAAGCATCGTTAGGGCATTCTTCTATACATAGGGAACAAACTATACATTTTGTAATATCAAAAAGAAGAAGACCTTCATCCACTTTTAAACTTTTAGTTGGGCAGATATCAACACAAACTTTACACATGTTGCACTTCCCTTTATCAAGAGAAGGAAAAGTTATATCATTTTTTCCATCAAATAAAAATTCCCTTCTTTCGCTCCTAACAATATACTTTAACTGAAAAAAAGTTTCAAGAAAACCAACAAGATCTATCATAGGTATACCTCCATAGGGACAATAAATAGTGAAGAGTAAATCACAGGTATATCGAAAGGTTTATAATCTCCCTCCAGTTTGTTAATTAGAAGAAGACCATTTATGAATGATGGTGAGGTGAACTTTATGTGTTCTATCTTTGAATCGTTAACTTCAAGATATATAGAAAGTTCACCATTAACACCTTCTATCCTTTTGAACGAGAATCTTTTCCCCATCTTTTCTCCATAATCTATCTTCTCCAAGAAATCTTCAGGTGAGGTTTCATTAAGTAGTTTTAATGAGGATTCGATTATTGTTATGGAATTTTTAATTTCAAGGTAAAGAGATAATATTCTGTTATAAAGATCGGAAATTTCAAAATTGTAGATTGGGAATTCTACTTTGTCATACATCTCATAGGGAGCATTTTTTCTAAGATCGAATTTTATGCCACAACTTCTTAAAAGTAAACCAGTGGCATTATTCTTTTTTAGTATCTCCTTTTCGAATATCCCAAAATTTCTCGTTTTCGAGATGAGTGCAATATTTTTAAAAAAGATTTTTTCATAATCGAGAAGAATCCTTTTAAAATACTTTTCTAAAAATTCACTCATTCTTTCTATTTCAGAATTGTATATAGTTTTCTTTATACCACCGGGAACGATAAGGTCTGTTAGAATATTTTCGTCCTTTTTAAATGTCTTTAAAATAGATAGCAACATCTCCCTATCCTTTAAAACCCAGTATCTGAATGTATGAAAACCAAGAGATGATGAAATGGCTGAAAGGAATAAAAGGGATGCTGATATCCTCTCAATTTCAAGTATAATCATTCTTAAAATTTTTGCCCTATCGGGAATTTGCACATTGTAAATGTCCTCAACTGCTAAGGAGAAAACTTCTTGAAAATGATGGGATTGAACAAAAGAAAGTTTAGGTATCAATTTTGTTGAACTTTTGATAGATTTCCCTTTTAAAAATATGTTTCTATTTTTTCTTTCATTTTCAAAATTTAAATCAAGATCTTTGAAGGAAAAGTTATCAAGGTTGAATTCGAAAGTTATGTTTCCCAGTGCTACCTCAGTTGAAATACGATTAACTATGAAAGGAAACTTTTTTCTCACGAATCCTCCCCTGATACTTCAATATAGTTTGAAACAATATTCTTTGTTTCTGGATTACCTTCAAAAATGATCCCATATTTTTTATTTATCTCTTTTTCAAATATTGCAGCAACTGGATATATCATATCTATAGATGTGAAGACAGGTTTAGTTTTACCAAGAAAAACTTCAACAATAACATTTTGTTTAACTGTGGTTGAATTTATAATATACTTTAATTCGAAACCATTTTCCTTTTCAATTACAACTATAGTTGAAAGGTATTTAAAATTCCATTTGTTGAATAAAAAATTTAATGTGTATGTTAACACCTTTTTTTCCTCAAGTTTAAAGTAGATAGAATCACCTATTAAACTAATATTATCAGTTATTAAATCCTTAATATCCCTAAGCAGGAAAGTGCTATCAGCGTATTTATTCTCTTCCATAAAATTCCCTTTCAAAAAATTCTATTAGACTTTTGGAATCCACTGGACAGCCTAAAATAGTATGATCAACATTTCTAACAATTTCATCCTTCATTTGATCTTCCATGAAAGTAAAATTACCAACATAAATTTTTCTTTTGGAACTATTGAAAACCTCATCCTTGATAAATTGAAACAAACTCTGACTGAAACAACCATACAAAATAATAATATCAGCATCTTCTAAAGATTCAGTCCTTTCAAGTAAAATCTTTTTAGATTTATAATACTCCGAATCAAGAGAATAAAAAATATCGACACAGCATCCAGAGCCGAAAATTTTGTATTTTAAATTAACTTTACCGTATAACATATTTTATTAAAATGTTTATAAGAATGATTAAGGAGAATGATACAGATAAAATATAATATATTAAATTCTTGGAGAAACTAACAAAAACAATATTCAAAAGGTATAAAAAAATTCTAAAAACGAAAACATGGATGGAGAGTGTTATCAAATCTATTGTTTTACCTAAAAAATAAAAAATGAAAAACAAGTTTACGAATGTAAAAAAAATTGTGTTTAAACTTTCTAAAACTATCCTTTCGCTCTCAATTAGGTAATGCAGTTGTTCTCTATTTATATTGTTACCGTTTAAAACAAACAAGGCAGGGAGACTTATTAAAAAAATAAGAATTTTCAAAACAGAGGAGTTGTTTGTCGGCACATAATTCAAAGCATAAAGAGAGCAAAAAATTACAACGGATGCGAATAATAAAATTTCTATCTCTCTTACTATTTCCTGATGAAAACAAATCTGAGTGTTTCTAATTTTTAAAAAAAAGATGTAGAGAAGTATTAAGAATATAAAACTTAAAGTAAAGGTAAAAGTTTTAGCAACAAAAATGTACAAAAAGAGATAAGCAATTAGTAAAAAAATAACATTAAAAAATATTTTTAAAAGGTAATGGTACCTATTCCTTTTTAATAGATTGATTTCTGGAAAAATTATAAACTCTATTTCCATTCTTGATATCTTGGTAATAAAATATTTTTCAATCCAAAAAATTATAACAAAGTTTAAAAAATAAAAAAAGATAAAATCCATAAAAATTTTCATAGAAAACCTCTATAGAAAAGATAGGTGAAAAATAAAATTAAAAATAACAAGAGAATGAAGAAAGAAGCAGTGAAACTCCTTTGATAGAGTTTGAAAAGAGTTAAACTGAAATTATCAATAAAATTCTTTAAAAAATAAAAAATTTTATTTACATCAGTCTTTTCAACTATTTTTTCTAAAAATGTTTCACTTAGAGATATATCGAATTTTGAATTCAAAAGATCACCTATCATAGTTATTTTTCGATTTTGAACAAAAAAGTATTCTTCAGAATTTTTTGTTGATAGAAAAGAATACTTCCAGTTCTGATCGTTTAAAATTAAAACAATCAAAACAAATATAAAAGTTAAAAGAAAGAAAATAATTAAGAATAATAGTGGACTAGTTCCATATGCATATAAAAGAATTCCAGAAAACAGAAATAAAACTAAAAAAGGAACGGATAAAAAAGATAAAATCAATTCCGACTCTTTTGTAATTTTATTCTCTCTTGTTGTATTTTTCTGGATGAAAAGAAGGTAAAAAATTTTTATAAAGAACAATGAATAAAATACGAAGTATATCAAATAAACTATAAAAATAGGAAACGGATTATAAGCTGAATCAAAAAATGAATCTTTTAAAAGGAGATAACCAGAAGTTGGATAGAGAAATGATAATGAAATCAGGGACAAAAATATAACTGTGGAAGAAACAGGTTTAATTTTAAAAAGGTTCCCTAAAAAATTGAAATTTGAAGTTTTGAATTCCTCTTCTATATAATCAAAGTAAATAAAAATAAAAGATAAGGGTATGAAATAAAAAAGTGAGTTCATTAGATATTTTAATGAAAAATCAGCATAATAAAGGTATATAAGAAGATTGGTGACGAAAATTAAACCTGCAAAACTGAATATAGTCCTTTTAGTATCGTTAGAGATTAAGAAATCGAATGAAAATATAGGTAATGTTATAAGAAAAAAGATGTATATAAAAAATTTAGAAAGGGCTGGTAAATGATATTGAGTGAACAGAAAATTTTTAAAAAGAAAGATCATTACAAAAAAACCTGATAGAAATACTGATAGAATAAAAATACCAATAAAACTATGGTCAGATCTAACCAGTTCTTTTTTTAAAAAAATACTCAAAGGTAAAACAAGTGTTCTTAATGCAACAGAGATGTAAAGAATAATATAAAAAATCGGTGGATAGTTGGGGAGTTTTTTACTTGAAGTTATTACAACGATGACTGCAAGGAGAATAAAGGTTCCAAAAAGATTTACAAGGAGTATGTTTTCGCTATTTTTATAATCGTTTATATTTATCGTAATCATTATTACAAGAAGAAAAAATAAAAGTTCGAAAAATATATAGATCGTTATAAAATCGGATGAAACGAATATTAAGTTCAATAATACGAAAACAAGAGAAATATTCATAAAGTAACTGTTCTCGCTCTCCCTAAAATTACGAAACATCTCTCTCAAAAAAAAGAAGAAAAATAAAATGTGGTTAACGAGTAAAAAAGGTAATGAGAAGGATGTTTTGGAAAAAGTGAGGTTCAAAGATTCAAATCCAAACAATTTTAAAACGAAAATGGAATTATCTATTGAACTAAAGTAAAGAAAGGAAAAAGAAAAGAATATTAATACAAAAATATTTCTCAAAACTCGACTAAGGTTACCTAAAATGTATATCGAAATTACAGATATTATTGTTGAATAAAAATAAACACTGTTCATATTTTATTTATCGGTTTCCCGCTGAATATTATAATCAATATTATATAAATTTCTATACTCTCCAAAATACTCCTTTTTTTTATTTATACTGTTATGATAAAATAATGCTGAAAGTACTATAATAAGCAGCAGAATCATAAAATCCGTTCTTTGAAAATTTTTGATGATATTTATAAGGTTGCTATTCCCCTTTTTTTCTACAAGGAGCATTTTCAAATCGAATTTTAAGATTGCATAGGTTTTTAAAATTATTATCATAAGATACCACCAAAAAAATAATTTTTCGTAATTATAAAGTATAAGAAGAAATCTATACTGATAAAAAAATATAATTGAAAAAGGTAAGGATGTAAAAGAAAAACTTGTCAGAAAAAATATTATTGAATTAGTCGGTTGTTTTATAAAAGAATTTTTTAGATTCTCTTCATTCTCTAAATTGAGTTTAGAAAGCGAATACAGAAAAGAGAAAGATAAACCAAGGTAAAATAGTATAAAACCTGAATCAACAAAAGTTTTGAAACGATGTTGAAATAACATTAAGAAGTTTACCTCGTTTATTAGAGTAAAGAAAAGAAGTGTTCTAAAAAATTTTGTTTTTGAATTAAGGAAAAGAATCGTTGAAATAGAATAACTTAGTAATGATAGTATGAAAAGTGATTCAATAATATTTTGCGGAGTTATAAAAAGTAATCTGTTAACAAAATTTACCGAAGGGAATGTTATTAAAAGAATTAAAAGTGAAAGCTGTTTAAAATTAATAGACATTAAAAAATCAAATATAAATATGTTAAAAGGAAAGATCAACAGAAAGAGTAAAGGAACGAAATAGAAAAGTAAGAATGAAAAACTGTTATAAGATTTGTTTACAAAATCATATGAAAATTTCAAAACATCAGTGTTCCCATAATTACTCAAAAAAATTATCGAAGTAACAACAGAAACTAAAAATACTAGATAATAAATAAAACCAACTTTAACATTTATAACTATCATTTTCAAATTTTTAGTTTTAACAGCGAAAATCAAAATCATAAATATAAAAAAACTAAAAGTTGTATATATGAAAATGTCGGTAGTTTTAAATATGAAAGTTGAAATTGGTATAACAAAGAAATATAAGGTTTCGTGGAAATCTGTATCTTCTGAAAAATCTTTTCCAGAACCTCTTGATGAAAGAAGCATCAAAGTATAAAAACTGATAGAAAGTATTTCTAACAAAAGAATAGATTGAGAAGACTCAAAAGAAAAAGTTAGTCCTTTTGTTATCACAAGTGAAAATTGTTCTACTTTTGAAAAGTAAAAGTTAAAAAAAACAAAGAGAAGATAAAAAATTACGATTAAAAATAAAAGTAATCCGGCAGACTTTTTATTCAAAACTTTTATATATGAAAGAATGATAACGAAAAAGGTTAAAAATAAAAATATTGCTTCACTCATCATATTCATCTGGCCGGTAATTTCTATCAGTTTTTTTTATCTCTGCAATTTTTTTTATCAAGAATATTACACTGATTTGAATCATAAAATTGATAAATAAAATAATGGTAGTGTAGATTGTTATGTTTTTATCGTTAGTATTGTTATATTTTATTAACAACAAAACTAACAAAGGTGGGAAAATTTGAAATAGCGATATGAAGGTTTTAACAATAGATTCAGTTTTTACAAAAATAAGAATGTTGAAAAATATAAAGAGTAACAATTCTAAAATAATTAAATAATTTCGTATAACCATAATTAAAATTCAATATCTCTTTTAAATTTGATCAATATCAAGGAAATACAAATTGAATTGAAAATCAAAAAAAATAATGAAACTGTATCATTGCCCAAAAAATAAAATATTAAAGAAAAAATATTCGATATAACGACAAAATACATGGTATAATCTCTTCTGGAGAGCAAAAAGAAGATTACACTCGTAAGAGATAAGAAAAGGAGTAATACTGTTACGCCAGTTTCCATCAAGTCCCTCCGGATAAAGAAGTGTTGTAAATTGATAAAAGTATCAAAATTGTTATATTTAAAAGGAAAAAGGATAATAGCAGTATACTCTCAACAAAAAAACCTCTGTAGGCTACAACGAAAGATGAGAAAAGTAAAAAAATTGAAAAAACAACACTGGTAAAAGTATAAAGTTTCTTTTTGTACGGATCATCCTTTTTAAGAATAATTAAAGTTTGAAACAAGATAAACAAGGTCCAGATAAAATACATTTAAACCTCTTTAAAGTTATCAAAAAGAAATTTTATCGAGAGACAAATTTGAACAAAAAATAGAATAATAAAAAGGGCTTTTTGGTTAGATAATTTCTTGAAATCGGAAAAAAGAAAAAGTATTAAAACAAAAATATTTGAAATATTTATAAAGGAAAGTATTTTATCTATTTTTGAAGTGTTAAAGAATTGAATTCTTAAATTAATGAAAAATAGCAAAATTATTATAGAGTGATAAAAATAAATCATAACCTTTTTGCAATCCTATCGTATCTTAATTGGTAAATGTTTTGGTTGAAAATTTTTTTTGTTTTTAAAATCAAATGTTCTTCTGTAAGGTACAATTTTAGAATGGAAAGATCCAGACTAAAAATACCCTTAATAAAATTGTTCATTATTTGGTTTCGATTTTTAAGATCCAACTTTCTTTCGGCGATTTCTTCTTCCCTGTTTTTACTAAAAATAAGAATAAAAAATAGATAAAAGTTTTTTAAAAATATCTCAAAAATTACATCTACATTTTTAATAACCATTTTAAAGATTCTCTTAAATATTCTAATTTCTTTTAGAAGGTAAATAGAAAGAACTAATGATAAAATAACAACAGATATAATGGAGAAGATAACTAAAAAAATATTTTTTTTATATATAGAAAAATTTAACAAAAACAAAAAAGATATAACAAAAAAAATTGAAAATGTTTTTTTCATCTTTTTTCAATATATTTCAATAAGAGATCTTTTGTTGCATTCAAAGCTTTTAAATGTGTTCTTTCAACTCCATGAGAGGCTGAAACTCCGGGACCGATCAGTCCAACTTTCATATCATAACCAGCCCGAAGGGCTTCAGAACCATCCGAACCATAAAATGGAAATACATCTATTTTATAAGGTATATTAAAAGTTTTACAAATTGAAACAAGTTCATTTCTTATATCAAAGTCATATGGTCCAGTTGAATCTTTAGCACAGATTGAAACCGAGAATTCATCTCCTTCAACTCCATCTCCAACTACACCCATATCAGCAACTATAAGTTCTTTTACGGTTTCATCAAAACCGGACGCACCACCATGACCAACCTCTTCATAAGTTGAGAAGTAAAAAAGAAAAGGCTTATTTTTCAATTTATCCTTTTCATTTAAAAGTAAGTCCATAAGAATTGCAGAACATGCTTTATCATCGAGGAACCTTGTTTTAACAAAACCGGATTTCGTCAATTCAAACTTTGGATCAAAGAAAACATAATCACCAACATTTATTTTCAACTTTAAAACATCATCTCTACTTTTAACTTCTTCATCAAGTCTTATTATCATATTTTCGGTAGTTCTTTCCTTCTTTGAAACATCTCTGTTAACATGGGTTGATGGATTTTTTATAAGATACGTTCCTGTGAATATCTCACCTTCAAAATTTCTTATTTTACAGTATGAGCCTTCAAAGGAATTGTTTGGAAAGCCACCTATCTGAGTAATTTTTAATGTTCCATCACTATTTATCTCTTTTACCATACCACCAAGAGTATCAACATGTGCCGTTAAAGCGTATATTGGTGATTCTCCCGTATAAACTTTTAAAGACCCTTTGTTAGTTTTTAAAGTTCTATATCCTGCTTTCGATACTTTTCCCTCAATATAAGTTATAACTTCTTTAGTAAAACCTGATGGAGAATCTATTTTAACAAGTTCTTCGATGTATTTTTCTATCATTTTTTTTACCTCACTTTATATTAAAAATTTTTTTTGTTCCATTTTTTTCTTTTATAAAGTAAAATCCATTGGTCTTATAATTTTTAGATACTTTCCTTCCTAATATATCATAGCATATTTTTTCATTTTTTAAAGAAAGAAGGTTGCTTTTATCTTTTTTATCCTCATCTTTAAGAAGTGAAACATTTTTTTCAAAAAACAATGTCGCACAATTTTTTAGAATTATGTATACACAATCGTTTTCAATAAGAATATCCTTAATATTTTTTAAATTTAACCCATTAAAAATTATTTTCTCGAAAGAATCTTTATAGAAAAAAACGGAGTCTTCAGTTAAAAATATTAAAAGTGTATCATTATAGTTATACCAATCTATAAAATCTGAAATCGTGTATCTATCCAACTCTAAAAGATTTTCTTTATCCATAGTTGAAATTATATTCCCATCTTTAATTGAAAATAATACATCTTTAAACTCTAAAATTTTTTGGAAATAGGAACCATCAAAATATGATCCTTTTAATACTCCATAATCATCGATTTTTAAAATTCCGTTTTGACCTGAACTGAAATAAAAACTCGAATCTACTCTTTCAAAATCTGTTATATTAAAATCAACTCTTAAAATAGTTTCTGTAGAGTTATCCAAAAAGTTAAACTTTTTTAAAAGGTTATCGTTCTCTATAAAATAAATTTGCCCATCTATCGATTTGATATTCCTGACAGGTTTGCTTACCGATAAAAAATTAAAAGAATCATTGTTTGAGAAAAATATCTGATCATAACAGAGTAGTAGATTATCTTTTTTTAACAAACTCTTGTTTTTGTTCATCGATTCCACGATTGAGTCATTTGAAAAAATAAACAAGGTATCCTGTGAATAAAAAGCATTTTTGACATCACCCCTTAAAATCCCTTCATAGGATTTTGAAAATATTTTACCTGTTTGAAAAATTTTAGAACTTAAAGGATATTTAACAATACGAACTCCAGTATTTATAAAAAAAGTATCCTCTTTAAAGAGTATATCTTTTATAGGGTAGTTAAACTGAAACGAATCAACTGAATAAGTGATGAATGAGTCTATAACACTCCTTATAAAAAGTGAATCTGAACTTTTTAGAATCAAAAAAGAGTCAACAGGAAAACCATTTTCGTAAACCCTGTTATCCGGGACCTCGTATAAAAGTTTCAAAGAATCGTTTCGAACAACAAAAAAATAAAGATATTTTCCATTTGAGTTGGAAATTATGGTTGAAAACCTGTTAAAATATAAAAATTTTGAGTTGTTAGTTAAAACAAAATTTTTGTTCAAAAAAGAATCACCCTCAACTTTACCGTACTTTATAATTTCACCATTATTCAATATGAAGAAAAGATTTTCATCTTTCGAATAAAAATTATCTATACATGTCAGATTGAAATTTTTTATCCTTTTTAAAGAATCTCCTTCAAATCTGTATAGGTAATATACGGTTCCATTTTTAAAAAGGAAATAATCCTTTGAACTAAAAATTTCATCAACAGTATAGTTGAAAGAATTTGAGAATAAAAAAGTAGGTGTGGAGTTTTTCTTATATATTTCGATAGTGTTATCATAAAATAGTGTTGAAATTAAAGAATCAGTTTTGCTTACTTTTTTTATATTTCTATCGAAAATTTCAAAAGGTGTAAAATTTTCATCATCATAAAAAAAACCTATTTCCGTTATGAAAATATTTTCATTAAAACTTTTTAATGAGTTTCCTATATCAACAATCTTGAAAAAATTATAAGTATTGGAAAAAATCTGAAGATTAAAAATCAATAAAAAAACACTTAATATGAATCCAAACATATCAATAATTATATAAGTTATGGATAATTAAGTCAACTTTTGAAAGGGGGGCAAAAGCCCCCTCTTTCTATACTTTTTCACTGTAAACTTTTGCTTGTAAGAAGAGCAAAAGATAATCTGGTCCACCTGCTTTTGAATCGGTTCCTGAAAGGTTGAAACCACCGAATGGATGAACACCAACAAGTGCACCAGTACAACCTCTGTTTATATAAAGGTTACCTGTTAACAACTCTTCAGTTGCTTTCTTGATCTTCTTTCTATCATTAGTATAAACCGAACCTGTTAAACCGTATATCGTATCATTAGCTATTTCTATAGACTTTTCAAAGGACTCAGATTTTATTATTGAAAGGACAGGGCCAAAGATCTCTTCCTGTTCCATTTTTGAAAGGGGTTTTATATCGGCGAAAACCGTTGGTTCAATGAAGTATCCGCCATTTAAATCTATTTCTTTTCCACCAGTTACAAGTCTCCCTTCTTTTTTTCCAATTTCCATATAACTCATAATCTTTGCTTTTGAAGATGCACTTGAAACTGGTCCCATGTTGTAATAATGGACATCTGGAACAGGGAACTCCCTTGTGTCACCAACCTTAATCTTTTGAACTCTTTCATTTATAAGTTCTACCATTTTATCGTAAACTTTTTCATCTATTATCGCTCTTGAACAGGCAGAACATTTTTGCCCTTGAAAACCATAAGCACCTTGAACTATTCCATTGGCAGCACTCTCAAGATCCGCATTCTCATCAACTATTATATAATCTTTTCCACCCATTTCAGCAACAACCCTTTTTAACCATTTTTGTCCTGGATTAACCTTTGAGGCTCTCTCATATATTCTCTTTCCAACTTCCATAGAACCTGTAAATGATACAAACCTTGTCAAAGGATGGTCAACCAAAGTGTCTCCAACCTCTCCACCACTTCCAGGAACAAAGTTCAAAACACCATCGGGAAGTCCAGCCTCTTTTAAAATTTCAACGAGTTTGTATGCTATAACAGGAGTATCTGATGCTGGTTTCAGAACAACGGTGTTACCTGTAACAAGTGCAGCTGTTGTCATTCCAGTTGTTATAGCAAGGGGGAAATTCCATGGTGGAATTACTATACCAACTCCAAGTGGAATGTAAACCTGATGATTATCTTCCCCATTGATTCTCATAAGTGGTGTTTCCTGTGAATATCTGAGCCCTTCCCTTGCATAGTATTCCATAAAATCTATCGCTTCAGCTGTATCGGCATCAGCCTCTACCCAGTTTTTGCCTATCTCAACAACCATAGTTGCTGAAAGTTCCATCTTTCTTTGTCTCATAATTTCAGCAGCTCTCAAAAGTATTGCGGATCTTTTTGCCTGACTCTCCTTTGACCACCAGGAAAAATTTTTATAGGCTTTTTCGATTGCCTCTGCTGCCTGACTTTTCGATGCTTTACTAACAAGACCAACTATTTCAGAAGGCTTAGATGGGTTGGTTGATTTGATCTTTTCAGAGTTGAAAATCTCTTTTCCATCGATGATTAATGGATACTCTTTTCCAAACTCAGATTCAACCTTTTTTATAGCATCCTTCATCAGTTTCTGTTCATCTGGAGTTTTGAAAAGGATGATTTTTGTGTTTTCGAAAGGTTTCGTAATCATATATCACTCCTTTTTTGTATTTAATAAGTGATCGATAAAATTTAAAACTTTCTGGTCTATGAAAATGTTCTTATCATATGACCACAAATCATATTTATAATACGAATTCAACCTTCTGTCAACATTTTTAATAAAATAAATTTTACCGTTCAGTTTGGACACCCTTTCCATTTCCCTTTTGGAAAGAATATCCTTTGAAAATATAAAAATAAGATTTTCTTTTTTAACATAAAAATTCTTTATATTCTCCTCTTTTATCGTAGTATCAATAACCTCAAATTTTAAAAACTTTTCATAATTTTTAAAAAGGTATCTGTTTCCAACTGAAAGTTTTTTGTAGAAATCTTCGCTCCATAAATTCATATCTTCAATTGGAGGATTTATCAGTAAAACTTTATCAAACTTTTCTATATCACAAAAAAGAAAAATATGGTTGAAAGTCAAAAGATGAACTTTTTCATATCTCTTTTTTAAAAATTCATAAATTTCTTGTATCCCTTCCATTACCATATTTGGATCAACCTCTTTTGTTTTAAATTCGAAAATAATGGTTGGGATATCTATATTTTCAGATATTTGAATCTGTGTAAACGGCGTTATCAGGTTGGAAATGTTCCCATACATATCTGAAGTCAATGTAAATGGGGCTATAAGAAGAACCTCTCTTTTTGGTTCATTGTAGGATAAATGGAGTTTTGTATATTTCAAATCAATATTTTTTCTATTTTTCTTTTTAAAAAAATCTTTTGGTTGAAAGAAACTGGTAACATCAAGATAATACGGATTTTTTATCTCGAAATAGTTTTGGCTTTTCACATATCTATAGTCTAAATAAAAAACTGAGTCAACTATCCCTTTTGATTTAAAAATAGAATAATCTCCAAAACTGAGAGAAAATTTCCCACCATCCTTTTTTACTTTTAAAATTTCGTTTCTGTCAAAATTAAAAATTGAATCACCTAAAATACCTCCAAGGTATGAGGTTGTTAAAATGTTTTCGATTCCAAAGAGCGGATAAGGTTTTATTTTATATTTAAATATTTTTTGCCCAATTTTTTTTACAAGAATACCATCCTTGAACTCTATAAAATCAGGGAGATTCATATCAGCATAATACCTGTAAGATTTAAAGTGATTCCTCTTAACATCCGTTCTTGATAATATATACTCTTTTGTAAAACCATCTAAAAAGAGGGTTCTTTCTAAGATTACAAAATTTTTTATTTCAAAATTCGAATAACCAACTATTTTATCATCCTTAAAAATGGTGTATGTAATTTTTTCTGGAAACAGATTTAAAGTTAGGAAAAAGGTAAAGAAAAGAAGTTGTAAATATCTCATGGAAAGAACAAAACTGTGTCATTCAAAAGTTCGACATCACATATCAAACTATCCTGACAAACCTCTTTAACATAGATTCTTAAATATCTCCCATCAAAAGTTTTAACAAAATACCAATTATTTTTTATAGGGTATTCCATATCAAAATAACCATCAAGAGGCGGTTCATTATACTTTACTTCTCCAGTCTTATAAAAACCTGTAACTCTGCTGTTGCCTTTTGAAAGAATAGTATCTTTTGAAGGAGATAAGAAAACTATAGAATTTGAAGCGAATGACGTAACAATTATGTCTGAACTTTGGGAGATTGTATCAACAAGGAGGATAGAATACTCTATAGAAATTGAAGATTTTTTATTAAAAGAGTTGTTATAAACTATAAGATCTTCATATTTTTTAATATTTATTGAAGTTTCTTTACTTAAAGAACATGAAATTAAAAATAATATAATTAATAAAAAATAAAATTTAACTCTCATTGTAAAAAAAAGGAGGGTTTTTAAACCCTCCTCAAATTCAGTTATTCTTCAACGCCGAAATATCTTGTTCCGTCTGTCTGGTACCAGTACTCAAATTTAACAAAGTCATATGGTGATGCATACTCGGTAATATGGAGTTTTGCATAGCAACCATTTTCAAATTTTACCCAGTACCATGCATCAGCATTTACCACAGCAGAGATCCCTGTCATTGTTGAAGGAGCTGTCGTGACAGATGTATCTGAAATTACTTCAAAATATGTTGTTTTTGGATCATTGGTTGAACCCCAATAATAAACTTCAGAGTCTCCATCTGCTGAAACAAAATATGCACCAGAAGAATAATCTCTATCATTATAATAGAAATCTATAACACCACCATTTCCTGTTACAGAAATTGCTTCTCCCTGTCCTGTTTCATCGTTTGAAATCCAGAAACCTGATGGACCTGTCTGATCGAAGTCGTAAATGGTTATATTTGTATAATGTTCAACAGTGTCTGAATGATCAACAACTGGTGGCTGAATTATCGTACAACCTGCAAAAACTAAGACTATTACGAAGATTAATGTTAGTAACCTTTTCATCATTCCTCCTTATTTTGTTTTTGGTGGTGCCTGTTTAACTGGCTTATCTGTTGTGTTTGTTGGAGCACCTGTTGTTGACTTAACTTCCTCTTTTGGCATCAACTTCATGTTCAAAGAATCAACAGTTGTCTGAAGTTTTGTAACTGTCTCCTGCAGTTTTGCAACATCTTCCTGAAGTTTCTGAACATCAGTTTTCATCTGAGTGTCTGTACAGCCAGAGAAAACGAAGAGAAGAATCGACACGGTAATAATACTCAATAGAATTTTC
The DNA here is from genome assembly GCA_001508335.1 of candidate division TA06 bacterium 32_111. GTDB lineage: Bacteria > Hydrothermota > 32-111 > 32-111 > 32-111 > 32-111. Next base: position 133,431 of record LGFX01000001.1, on the reverse strand, counting down.
TTCATAAAACCTCCTTTTAAGGAAATTATATATTTTAAAGACCAAAATGTCAATAGAATCAAAAGAAGTTATTAGGCGATTTTTCCTTACTTTATCTACCTCTTCTGAAACTATTTCCTCTTGGTCTTCTAAATCCTTCCTCTCTGGGTTTTGCCTGATTAACTACCAATTTTCTTCCTGCTACCTCTTTTCCATTCAATTCGTTGATCGCTTTCTGTGCATTTTCGTCAGACATTTCAACAAAACCGAATCCTTTTGATCTGTTCGTTTCCCTGTCTTTGATAATTGTTACAGAATTAACTTCACCGAATACTTCAAATTCTTTTTTGAGTTCTTCATCTGTCAATGAGAAAGACAGATTACCTACATAAATCTTCATTTGTTCTCCTTTTTCTTTTTTACATTGATTTTTATATATGGAAAATCGCCTAATTTCGTTTTCATCTGAGAATATGTTTTAATTGGAAATATCCCTTCCCTTATTAACTTTTTGAATCATCAAACACTTCCGAACTTTTTTCACTAAACAAACTTTTCATTTAAAAAAATGATACACTAAAAATTTTTTTTGTCAATAGTTATTTTTAATACGGAGGATGAGGGACTCGAACCCCCAAGGGCTCATCACCCGGCGGATTTCAAATCCGCTGCCTTACCAGTTAGACTAATCCTCCGTTTGCTCCATTATATTAAAATAAGTTTTTCTGTCAATATTTAAGTTTAAGAAAGATTCCTTTTTAAAAGAAAGAATAGATATATTGAAATTATTTGAGAAAATATCAGAAATGTTATAAGTATACCTTTTGAAAAATCGTACAAAAAACCAATAAAACTACTACCGATGAAAAAGGATAAACCATAAATTAGATTGAAGACACCATAACCTGTTCCCCTCTTTTTTATCGAGGTAATATCAGCAATTGCTGCCTTCATTATGGTTTCATGGGCAGCCATAACTATTCCCCACAAAATAACAGCAACAAGAATAAGATAATAGTTCATTGAGAAAGCCATAGGTATTATGAAAGTTGTAAGCATAGGGATAACTACAAGAAGGTTCAGTCCAGCATCCTCCTTTTTAAAGTTCTCTTTAAAGTTATCATATATTTTACCTATTATAATAGCAAAAAATGCATCAACAAGCATCGCCACAGCGTAAAAGAGAGGTATCACATTATCTGAAACTATTTTTACATCCTTCATATGGTAACCGATCAATGCGAAATTAACAAATCCAAATGTTGTTGTAAATGTGAATAAAGAGTAGATCCAGAACAATTTTGATAGACCTTCATTTTCAATTTTCTTTGTTTCACTTTCAAACTTGTTACCTTTATAAATAATGTAGACCGTAATTATCACAGTTATAAGCAAAACGTAAGGGATAAACATTATTCTATAGGCTGATTGATAGTCGGTTAAACTCCTCTCTCCACCACCTTTTGAAATAAAGAACAATGAAAAGATCAAAGGACCAGCGGTTGCCCCAATCTGATCAAAGAATTCAGATATTCCAAAACCTATTCCAGTTCCAACCTTTTTAGTGGCAAAAGATACAAGTGTATCCCTTGCAGGGCTCCTAAGTCCTTTCCCCAACCTTTCAAGAACTATTAAAAGAGCAGCCAACTGCCAAACACCTGTAAGAGAAAGCAAAGGAATTGAAATCAATAAAGAATAACCTACAAAAAGAAATATCCAATGTGCTTTTGTTTTATCTGAAAGATAGCCTGAAAAGAACCTTAAACCGTATCCTACAAATTCACTTATACCTATTATAAGACCTAAAATAAAAGCATTTGAACCTAATATTTTAAGATATGGTCCATTAACTCCCCTTGCACCTTCATATATAATATCCCCAAACAAACTTATTATTCCAAAAAGAAGTATTATTATGTATGCCCTTTTTACCTCTTTATTTTTTAACAACTCTTTCATCTTCATAAATACTCCTTTTTATAAAAGATTTTAAAAAATAAAAACAAAAAAGTCAACATAATAAAATACCTTATATAGAAATAAGAAAAATTGAAAAATTGTATAACCTATTTAAATGTTAAATAGACTTAAAATGTAAAAAAATCCTATTAAAACAAACAAACCAGTAAGTCCTAAGCATGTTCCACTTAAACAAATTAAAGCAGTATAATCTCTTGTTTTAAGCATGTTATTAACAGTTTTATTTCTTATAAAAACTGTTCGAGTTCCATCTTTTGTTAAAAAAACAGTTTCAGTTCCCATATTTAAAATCTTTTGATAATTTTCAGAGTACATCTTTTTTAAATTTCTTTCATTTTCATTTAAATCTAAACCATATATAGCATAATCTTTTTCAGTTTTCGATTTGTCAAAGGCTAATTCAGAAAACATACTAATTTTATATGTGCCTTGATCTAAATTTTTTAATACAGTAGAATCTTTTGTAAGTCCAATAGAACCTCCATTCACAAAAATAACACAAGGATTGTAGGGGTCTTCAAGACGAATAATTAATTCATTAGAAAAAGTGTATATGAAAATTGAAAATAAAAATAAAAAATAAAATAACTTTTTCATTATTATATTTTCTCCCATCAATATTGCGAATACAAACTCAACAATGAAAGTCCTAATAAAACTACAAATACAAAAGTTGCTATATAACTTATTGTTCCTCCTATAAAGTGTTGCTTGGAATTAAAGTACTTCCAATAGTAGTTAACAGACAAAATGCCCCAACTCCCTCAGTTAATGATATACAAGATACAGGATAAAATAATATGTTCAATAAAAGTGAACTACCTGTTCCAAGTAAACAAGATATCATAGAACTAATAAATATCCATTTAAAAGCACTCTCATTTTTATCAGCATCTTTTTTAGATTCTAAAAGAGCTTTTTTTACTACAGTAGTGATTTGAGTTTTAATTTTTTTATTATTAGAACTGTCAAGAGTTTCTTTTTTATTAGTTAGCTCTTGTGAAAAAGTTATAGTAAAAATGAATATAAATATCATGATTGAACAAAAAATTTTTTTTAACATACAACCTCCTCTAATTTTTTTATTATAAATATTTCCTTTAATTTGTCAATATGTATATAATTCTATTGTTTATAAAACATTTCTATCACTTCATCCTATTAGTTTAACTGAAAAAGAAAGTTTTTTTATTAATTGGGACAAATGGTATCACTTTAAATTATAGAGAAAAAAAATTAGAAAAGAACAAATCTTATAATTCAAAAGGAGATATTTTAAAATAACAACTAAAGTTACAAAAAAGATTAACTCTTATTGGTTTAATCGATTTAAAAATTATTATTGTGGGAACAAGTATTAATTTTATAACAAAGAGTTAATTTATAGAAAAACTTAGATGATTTGAAATAAAGAAAATTCTATTTATGGCGGAGAGGCCGGGATTCGAACCTATTTTGAACAAAATCCTGATGCTGATTTTTAATTGTCGCCCTGCGGGCAGCAATCCCGCCCCGCGTTTCCGCTCGCCTGACGGCGAGCAAAACAGAAAAATTTCCTAAACATTTTTTCTAAAAATCTTTTTGATAATTAAAATTGTCCCCAGCTAAAATAAAAATCTTTGAAAAAAGGCGAAGCGAAAAAAATGTGAGTTTTTAAAAAACTGCTCTTATCATAAAAAGTTAAAAAGAATACTTAACTTTGAAATATAACTCGTCTTTATCCTTTAATCTACCAAAAATAGTTGTATCTTTTCCATCAATCAGCCGGATACCTAAGGTAAGTTCAGCGTTGTCAACAGGAAAATAGGCAATCTCAGGAGATAAAATAAACGCATAGTTATTTTCAATATCTTTAAAATCTTTTATTTCTATTCCGCCAACAATTGGTATAATCTTAAGTTTATCATTGAAAAATTTCTTTTCCAAACCAAACATAAAATAATCTTCTAAATTATCCTTACCCCTTTCGTGGACAAAACCATGTAGGTACTGACCATTGATGTAAATACCATTTTTGAATGTATAATCAGCTCCAAGAACATATTTAACATAAGGTTTATCATCCAAAGCAATTGATTCTTGTATTCCCATTCCTAAGGCAGATAAATCTGTTACCATCTTGACTTCTTCTGGGAAAAATACTGCTGCTTCTGCCCACACTCCAACACCAGCTATATCACCTGCCATATCTATCCCTGCTATATGCATCCGTGGATAAATAAGTTCGCTTGTTATGTCTACCTCGCCAGGCGTAGATGTAGGAGTAAATGTCACTTTTCTTGTCAAAGGCAAATCATCTCTACCATAAACATAACTTAAAGAAAAATCATAACCAAAAAAATTATTTGAAATTTTTCCACCAATTATAGAATTCTCTTCAAAATTATTCTTCGGCATAATAATGGTATCAGTTAAATTTCTTAAAGTCAGTCCTGCAGGTAATTCCATAGAAGATGACAATACAGAGGCCCAATCTCCTTGAGGTAAAACAGCAGGTGTAAACATTGGAATATAAACAACTTCAAATGCACAGTTCCCGAGATAATAAGAAGCTTTCAACGCATTAGACCCTAAATGCCTTCCAAAATCCCAGATGTCTTCAAGGTCATCTGGATTAAGGTTATCAGTTGGATTTAGTTTATCCGCTGTTCCCCAGGCAATACGCTGTCTTCCAATACGAATATCAAGATTATTAAAAAGAAATCCATAGAGGTCAACATACGCTTCCCGAAAATCTAAACTCAAAGGAGAAATTTTATTCTTATCCACTAAATCGGCACTGTTTTGCACCGTTGGAAAACCTAATGATCTTAACCAGACTTCACTGTAAAAATGAGCTTTTTCTGTTGGGTTTGCCTCTGTTTTCAAATCCAACCGGTATTCCTGCAAGGAAAAATCGTTATCACTTTTTAATTGTAAACGATTATCGGTTTGTAGATAACCATTCCATGTAACTCCAGAACCTGTGCTCTCTTGTGCCAAAAGCGGACAAGAAAAGTTAAGTAATAACAACCCAATTACTGTTAATAAAAATACACGATGAGTCATTTTAACCACCTCCAGTCTTAGGTTTCAATTGTATAAATCCTAATACTCCCGGTAAAGTTTTTCCCATATTGGATCGAGAAGTTCGGCAACCTTCTTATCATATTGAATCATTGCATTGAAGTATTCTGGGTCGCGAAGGGCATCTCCAGCCGATGGGTATCCGGGTTTAGCATTAGTTTTTAAGAATAAATCATGCGCCACCTCATAGTGGTCACGGATGAAGCAAGGTACGATTTCATTACCACGACAATGCGGTTCCCGCATGTAGTTATATGATCTCTGCCAATCACGTATACCTTTGAATAGGTCAGAAAATAGTGCATCGGTCATTGTTTTTCCCTGAGCATAGAGTTCATTGATGTTGTCTTTCCAGTAAGGAATAAACACACATGGATAGATATTGCCATTCCAATCAATGTAGAGGTATCCACCGGGACGGCCGGCTGAAATACAGCCAGAAGAGAAGGTTCCACCATTCCAAAAATCGGCTATAAACCGACGCTCTTTTCGAACTAGTTCCTGCTCTCGCTGCCACAACTGTTGCCGCTGAAGAGGAGAAACCTGCAATGAAACATCTACTCCTCGACCAATTGGCATATACTGGAATATCCACTCATAGAGTGCTCCTTGTTCGTCAAAATAGAACTTAACCATCTCTTCTGAAACCAAAAGATGTGCATTTTTAACATTGGCAGTTACGGAAATACCAAAGGGGACACCTGCATTCCGCATATATTTAAAAGCATCTAAGATGCGTCTGAATGTACCCTTGCCACGGCGCTCGTCTGTCTCTTTCTCAAAACCTTCTACTGAGACGGCCGGTGTTATATTGCCAACTTCAGCTAATCGTTCTGCCGTCTTTTTATTAATGAATGTGCCATTTGTGTAAACAAGAAAATATTGTTCTTGGTGGCGTTTTGCGATTTCGATGATGTCCATACTGTCATCATGCCACATGAACGGTTCTCCACCGGAAATAACAGTAAACCAACTTCCCCATTTCTCATATTTCTCCTGAAGTATCTGTTCAACGGTTGCGGCTGTTAGATGTGGCAAGTCTTTCGGTAAACTTGCGGCATAGCAATCTTTACAGTGTAAATTGCATCTACCTTCAGGCGAAAGAGTCAAAAAACCAGGTGGTTCTACACCATATTTGTCACGAAACATTTGGCATGTGTTTTTCGTGTCACCAAATCTTAAAAACTCCTTTAGAAATAGATTGAGTAACCTGTCTCGCACAGCAGGGGACCCGCGTTTAAATGCCTTCAGGGCGGCATATATCAAATTAGCTGAAATGAAAAACTTATCTTCCCGTTCGCGTCTTGGCCCTCCCTTTATTGGGCACCCTTGATCAACTAGGGGTTTGCACGCTACCTTCTCTATAGGTGGCAAAGCAATCTTTGAAATTGCATCCAAACTAAGCAGACGCAAAGTCTGTTTAGTGATGAAGTAAACCGCGTTCCTTCTGTTCATTTTAACGTCCTCCAGTTCTATCTACTTAAATAACGTTCTGTAAAGATTTCATCTGATAGGTTTGAATCAAACTTTATATCTACTACAATCATTTTTGTTTTATGTTTTGCTTTTAAATCTTCCATCTCAGATTCTTTAGATATCCAGTATCCTCCAACCTTCTCAATCTTTTCTCTAGTCATTACCTTATAAAGATTATTGCTTTTATCATAAAATTCTATTCTTGTTGGATAAAAGTTATCCGCTCTTACCCATACAATCAGTTTTGAATAATCTGTTTTTACTCCATCCTTAGGTTTAAGTTGTAGAATATAATGACTCTCATCTTTTTTTAGTAATTCAGGGATGTATTTTTCTGAATATTTCTTTGCCTCCATATCTTCGTAGGTAAAATCAGTTCCGGCGAATTTGGTATTTTTTATATGAGATGCAATCCGTCTTGTCTTTTTGAAAGCTGGTAGATAGAGATACATAATGTCATCGGGAAGAGAAAGGAAAGCGATTCCTTTTTGAGATGCTGGAGAGATAAATTTTACAACCCTCTTTTCACTTCCTTTCTGAAACATAATCAACTCACGCACTTCTTCTTTACCTTCTTTGTCAATAAGAATAAGTTTTAACTTTATAGTTTGGTCCTTAGGTGCATTGACAACATCATCAACTTTTGAAAGAATTTCATTGGCATTAAAAATTTTTTCCTGTGCTAGGACTTTGATATTAGCCAGAAGCAATAGCCCCACAATCATAAAGAATGGAATATTTTTCTTCATTTTAGTGCCTCCTTTTTGTTTTTGATTTTTGCGAATACAATTTGTTTTAGGTTCTTCATTTCATCTGTCAATCGCCTCCTTTCAATTCCTTTATCAGACATTTTTCGCACCATTTATAAATCTTGAGAAATCGCCGATAAAACCGGCTTTACTAAAAAGTATTATCGCTGGCAGTAATGTTATAGCACCTATTCCTGAACTAACCATAGTGATGGCAACCAGAATACCAAATCGTCGCAAAGGAACTAATTCAGCCAGAACAAGCACTAAAAATCCCATTGTCACAGTCAATACATTTATTAAAATTGCCTTGCCAGTTGTTTCTAATGTTTTATCCAATGCCTCAAGTTCAGATGAACTTTTTTCAAATTCTTTCCTAAAACGACTGACACAATGGATTGAATAGTCAATTCCAATACCAATAGAGATACTTCCTACAAGCACAGTGGCAATATCAAGAGGAATTTTAGCAAAACCCATAAAACCAAAAATTACCATGAGTGTAAAAACAATAGGAGTAAGGCCAATCAACCCGCCAGTGATAGAATGGCTTAAGAAAACAAGAGAGATAAATACTAATATCAACGCAATTATTAAACTCCGAATCTGACTATTGATAATACTATCGTCTAAATTCCGATAAATCATTGGAATTCCTGCCTGTATAAAAGTTACAGATGGATCATTTATTTTTTTAATGTAGTCATCAATACTCTTAATCAATTTTCGTCCTCGTTTGGTATCCACACTTCCTAAGGTTGCCTGGATAACTGCTTCTGTTTTTTCTGGGTTAACCAATTGGCTCATAATATCTTCACCTTCTAAAAGAAACCAGAGATTGCTCACTTTATCTCTACTATCTGGTATCATCCTACCTTCATCCATAACATCGTTCATTTCTTCAATAAGGTCAGCTACTGATTGCGGGTTGTGAACATTATCCTGGGTTTTTAAAAAATCTTCTATCTTTTTCATCTGTTTTAGAACACTTGGGTCCTGAATATCACCCTTTACCAGAATTTGCACAGGAACAGAGCCACCAAATTTTTTCTGCATCATCTCTTCTGTTATTCTAATTGGATTTTTTGGCCTGAAGTAATCCAACATATCAACTCTTCGCTCTATTTTCGGTATGCCGATGAAGCATAAAACAACAACAATTGTTGCACAAACAATAACCGCTTTCTCATTGGTTAAGACCCATTCACCAATTTTATCCATAAATCTGGCAACACCGTTTTTCTTACTAAAATTTTCTGAAAGAGTAATCATCTTTCTTTTGGGTGAGGATAACGATAATACAGAAGGAGTAAAGGTGAGAGAAATAATCAATGCAAAAAGAATACCTAGACTTGAAAAAATACCGAATTGACTTATAGCGGTTAAATAAGAACCAAAGACAAAAGAAATAAATCCAGCAATAGTTGTTACACCAGCAAGTATCACCGGGACACCAACTTCATTCAGGGCACTCTGGGCTCTTTTTATCTTATCTTCGCCTGAGGATAACTCCTCATCAAATTTACTAACCACATGTATGCTATAAGCAGTACCAACAGCAACAAGGATTACCGGAATAATGTCAGAAATAACTGTCAGTGGAACTCTCAAAATACTCATAATTCCCAATGTCCAGATAGTGCTGATTAAAACAGAAACCATCGGAAGAAGAACGCCTCTTAAACTACGAAAACTAAAAAATAAAGAAATGATGATTAAGAGAGAAACAATAGGGACTAAGAATTTTAAATCGTTAAGAATAATTTCAGTGAGATCCAAGAACTGAAACGGAAGACCGCTGTAATGGACTTTTGCTTTTAAATTCATCTTTTTAACGATTTCTTTTAACTGTCTTGCAACTTCTATCTTATTAACATCTTCTCTTAATCTGCAGATAATAAGTGTTACCTTAGAATCTGGAGAAACGAGGCGGCCACGATATATATCTTTTGAAAGTGTATAACTTTTAAGTTTTTTAAGTTCCTCATCTGTCTGAGGAAGGTTGTATTCATCTATAAGCTTTCCAATTTCTATTCCGTCTTCACCTTTTTTAATATCAAGAATATTGGTCAAACTTGTTACATAGGAAACGCCGTCCACAAGTTTAAATTCATTAGTTAACTGATTAACTCTTTCAATCGTTTCTTTACTAAAAACATCATCTGTTTCCAAAGCAACTATAGCGAGGTAATTCCCGCCATATTTTTCGCCGATATAATCAAACAATTTCACTACCGGGTCATTCTTAGGAAGATAACTGAATATATCAGGATTAATTTTTAGGTCTTTAATAAAATACCCCAGAATTAAAGTAACAACAACAGTTGTTACAACAATCGCTGTCCGCAACTTGAGAACTATTTCTGCAAATTTTTTCATAACTATGTCTCCCATTAATCGATTTTCCACTCTATCTGTGGTTTTAAGATAACTTCACTTAACATAAAGCGAACACAATAAAAGAGTGCCATAACAGGTAAATAGAATAAGGAATATATTAAATATTCTCCGATATTAAATCTAAACTTCAGTACTTTTGAAAAAACAAAAAATGTGATTGACGAAATAAACAATGAAACCAAAAACGGCCCTAATCCTTGTAAAAGTATAATTGTAAGTGACAAAAAATAAATAATCGATGTCATTGCTGAATTTATGCTTAAGTGTTGGGTCAAAATAATTAGAGTTGGAATGAATTTACTGAAGAGATTAAATTCTTTTATTATTAAGCCAATAATTAATGGTATAGAAGAAAATAAAATTATATTAAATATTCTCGGCAACCCTTTGATATAGTGTTTGATATTTTTGGTAACTTGTTTCCACCAAAATTTTATACCTAAAACCCAGCGGTTTCTTTGTTTTATCCATTCGTCTAAATTTGCTGGTGCTAATGTTTTAACTTTAAGATTTGTCGGGAAGGAATATCTTTTCTTTAAACTGAACGCTTTCAACATTAAATCCCAGTCTTCATTGATTACTTTGGAAAACTTACCCAATTCTTCAAATGTCTGTTTCTTTATAGCAAAGGCAGCACCACTCAAAAATAAGTTTGTTTTGAAAGTCTTTGATATAATAAAACATAGGACCGCAACAGTTAAGAAATCATAACTTATGATTTTTGAGAAAAAATTGCTAACAATAGCTTCTTTTGGCAGTTCAACAATATCGTATTTAATTATCTCTTTACTTAACTTACTCAAAAAACTTTCGTTGTCTGGCAGTTCAACATTATCTAAAAACAAAAGCACTTCACCTCTCGCAAACTCACTTAGATGATTCAACAGGTTTACTTTACCCTGATGGATACCGTTATAATGTATGACTACTCTGCCCCGATACTTACTTACTACTTTCTCTATCTCAGGGTTAGTTTCACCATCTATTGCAACCAAAATCTCTTTTTCCTCATACTTATTTTTTAATATCTTCTCTATAATATCTTCTAACAACTTTGGTTGTTTATATACCGGGATTAATACTGAAATAAACATTTTATTTTGCCTTTCTGTTTTCATATAAGACTTTAAAAAATGAAATTAAAATAAGAAGTTCTCCCATAATAAAAGGAAACCAGAAAAATTTCTCTGGTTTATATAAACTAACTGTTTTTGCAAATTCAGGATCAGTGGCAAGTGTGGAAAACTTTGTAATAAATCCACCAGCAATTATCAATTTTGTAAAGTCCACTGTGAATGTAGCATAAATTAGCAAACTACCTAAAACTACTAATAGCCAGTCAATAAATTTCCCTTTAAGTAACATTCCATATTTTTCGTCAACAAAAATTCTGTTTACTGCGAGAAAAATCATCGTTAGCGAACATATAACAGGTGCTAAAACAGGACCAACCCAAGGAAGAGGTATCAAAAACAAAAGGTCCCAGGTTAAGAGCGATTGCGGCCAGTTTAGAAAAATCTTAAGACCAACATAATAAAATATATCCCAGACACCAAATGCGAAAAGAAAATAACATAGCTTTTTGATAAAATTTTCTGCTGCTAATATCCCAACACATGCAAGCATTACTATTGTACAAATTTCTCTCAACAATTCTATTAACAAAATGTTCTGTGGCATATACGGATTTAAAGGAAATGAAAATCCAGCAGGATAATAAATTTGTCTTAAATAAACCACAACTGCTGCTTCTAAAAATCCCATTGCTATCGTAAATACTGTAATTGGTATGAATTTTTTCATAATTTATATCCTCATCTCGTAAATTCTATACTTCTTATAGATTTTCCCACCTATAGCCATATCAAATTTATTAATCAAATCATTATCTTCTAAATTCCAACCAAGTTCACACCACTTGTAACCAAGCCGAACCGCTGCCTTTTCTGTCTCATAATATAGAACTGCAATTATTCCAGTGTTGCGATATTCTTTTTTCACTCCGCCAATAAGTGAACGAACACCATCAATCTTCCTTTTGTAATAGAGAAACTTCAAAATTTCAATCGGTCCTAATCTACCATTTAACTTTTTCAATACTTGATTTATATCCGGAATCGTAACTGCAACACCTATAGGTCTATTATCAATTTCAGCAAATAGGATTAGTTCAGGTTCAGCAAATTGTTTTAGTTTTTTTGCTGAGTAATTCATCTCATCATCTGTCATCGGTACAAATCCCCAATTTTTCTCCCAAGCAGAGTTGTATATATCTTTTAAGAATTGAACATCTTTTTCAAAATTCTTCATATTAAATGGACGAATTTTTACACCCGTTTTTTTCTTGACTACTTCTACCATTCTTTCAATCCGTTCAGGAATGCCATCTTCTGCTTTTTTGAGAAGAGCATAGAAGTCTTTTGCTTTTTAAATCCATATCTTTCCGCAAGTTCTAAATAATAGAGTTGAGTGTAAGGCATCATTACTGTTGGTGGCTTATCAAACCCTTCCAAAAGAAATGCACATTCATCATTCATACTTGGACTTACCGGTCCACGCATAACATCCATCTTATTTATTTTTAGCCATCTTTTAGCTTCATCCCATAAACTTTGAGCTACTTCAAAATCTTTTATGCATTCAAAAAAACCGAAAAATCCCGTTCTTTCCTCGTGAAAATTAATATGATTTTCATTTATAATAGCAACAATTCTACCTACAGTTTCTCCATCTCTTCTTGCTAAAAATATCTCTCTCCGTGCATGTTTCCAAAAAGGATTTTTTTCAATATCAAGTGTCTCTTTTACTTCAGTTAAAAGAGGCATCACCCAGTATGGATTGTCTTTGTAAATACTCCACGGCAATTTAAGAAAGTCCACCCAGTCCTTTTTACTCTTAACATAATCAATTCTTATGTTCATTTTTTCACCTCTTTATTATTGTTGCTCCATAGGTTAAGCCAGCCCCAAAACTGACCAGGATAACAATATCATTTTTCTTTATTCTTCCCTGTTGTAGTGCTTCACTTAAAGCAATAGGAATAGAAGCTGCTGAAGTATTACCGTATCTATCCACATTAACAAACACTTTCTCCATGGGTAGACCTAACTTTTCAGCCACGCATTCTATAATACGAATGTTAGCCTGATGAGGAATGAGTAAATCTATATTTTTTGTAGATAATCCAACTCTTGATAATCCTTTCATCACTGTCTCTACCATGGATTTTGTAGCAAATTTATACACTTCTCTGCCATTCGTTTTTATATAATGTAATCGCCGGTTAATTGTTTCGTGACTTGGAGGCAAACGAGAACCGCCAGCAGGTAATCTCAATAAATCAGCACCTGAACCATCTGCTCCCAAGTAAGTAGAAAGGATACCGCTTCCCTCTTCTACTTCTTTCAAAACCACAGCACCCGCACCATCTCCAAATAAAACACAGGTATTTCTATCCTGCCAATCAAGAATACGGGAGAAAATTTCAGCCCCTATGACTAATGCTGTTTTATAGGTCCCATTTTGTAAATACTGCTGGGCGATAGATAGTCCATAAATAAATCCTGAGCAAGCAGCTTCTAAGTCAAAAGCAACTGCATTGACAGCACCGATATTTTTTTGGACAAGGCAAGCAGTAGAAGGAAATAACATATCAGATGAAAGAGTGGCCACAATGATTAAATCTATTTCGGCAGGATAAATTTTAGCATCTTCCAATGATTTATTAGAAGCTTTAATTGCTAAATCCGAAGCGGCTTCCTTATCCGAAGCAATTCTCCGCTCTTTGATACCTGTCCGGGTACGGATCCATTCATCCGTAGTATCCACCATCTTTTCTAAATCAAAATTTGTTAAAACCTTTTCGGGAACATAAAAACCCGTGCCGACTATTCCAACGGACTTTAATTTTGTTTCCATAATAGTAACATTAGACCAATTGAGTTTTTTGTTCGATTCATAAACAAAAAAATTTACCGTTTAACTATTCCATTAAAAAGAATTTCTAGTAAACTATCAATATTTTTTTCGGTTTTGGAAACATCGCTTTCATTAATCCCAGAATATTCCAGACCCTTTAATGTAGTGATAATAGTAATTGCTGTCACATCTAAATCTTTTATTTGAAAAATTCCTCTATCACATCCTTCTTTTAGAATTTCTTTCATTATTCTAATTTCTTCTTTATTGTGGTTTGCTCTTAACTTTTTAATAAAACCATACTGCTTAAGATATTCATCTTTGATCGCACTATAAAGATTCGCTAAACACTGAAGTGTGTGCATTCTAGTTATAACATAAGCACGTAGTTTTTTCTGGGGGGAATCTTCTTGTTTAATAGCTTTTTTTATTTCTTCTCTCAGTGTGCGGCTTTCTTTTTCCACTATTGTCCGAAAAATTTCATCCTTACTTTTGAAATAGTGGTATATAGAACTTTTTGCTTTGAGAGCAGCTTGGGCAATCTCATCCATTGTTGTCTTTCTAAACCCAAATCGAGCAAAAATATTTCTGGCTGCTTCAATAATAATTTCTCTAACATCTTTTTCTAATTGTGCCATGTGCCTTCTCCTCTTCATATTGCACATATCGACCAAATTGGTTTTGTGTTCTAATTATAAAACATATTTCAAAAAAAGTCAAGACTTTTTTAAAAAAGGTAATGTCAAGATTTTTGTGTAATTTTTTCATGGCTATTCTCCCATATTTTATTCTGTCTTTAAAATATTGCAAATATTATTCTTTCTACACGCTCTCTGTAATGATTTCAACTCATCGGTCTTGCCCTTCTCCTTACTTCTCTAAATACTCTCTCAATTATGTTCGTCGTCCTTAATTTCTTCCAATATCCCTCGGGTAAAGAGTAAAAGGTAAGTAATTCTTCTAAATCTCTTTCTAAACATTCTACCGCATCAGGAACTATATCTCTCCATCTATCTTGCCAAGCCTTATACGCTTGCAAAGCTTTATTCTTGCCTTCTGCAGAATAAATTTCTCTCGCTCCTCTTATTACTTCTTCCTGTAGCTTCCTCGGACATTTGTTTGCTACATTCCTTAATTTATGCACCCAGCACCTCTGTATTTTAATAAGAGGATATATGAATCTTACTGCATTGTCCAATCCCCTATTCCCATCTATTACTGCTAAAACTAAATTCTTCCCTTCTAATCCACGATGATATAAGATGTTTAAAAAATGCTCCCAACTCTCTTGTGATTCTCCTTTCTTTGTTAGATAAAAATCAACTAATTCTTTCTTGCCATTTTCTTTTATTCCATAACATACTAATATACACCTTCTCCTTTTATATACTGGACTCTTCGCATTTAAATAGAGCCCATCTAATATTAAATATTCATACTCATCTTTTAATCTCCGATTGTGAAACTTAAATACCATATCATCTAATATTTTACTAATCTTGGATACTGTAGTTGCAGATATTTCTTCTTCCCCTAAAATTGGCTCTAATACTTCTTTTACTCTCCTTGTAGATACCCCCGCTAAAAACATCTCCAAAACCATTCTATCTACATCCTCTGCTTTCCGTTGGTATCTCTTTATACTCTTAAATTCTATCACCCCTTCCCTTACTCTGGGAATCTGTAAACCATCTATGCTTCCTAAAGTCGTAAGTAATCCCCGGTAGTAATACCCATTACGGTAATTTTTATCCTCTTAGGATTATGCTCCCAATAATCACTCCCTATTAAATCTTGTACCTCTATTGCCATGCTCGTCTCCAATAACTTCTTTAATGCGCATCTTAAGTCTCTATTTTTAAATCTCCCCAAAAATCTTTCTTTGCTTCATCCCATTATTTCTCTCTTAAATAGTTTTCATCTACTTTTAAATATGCTATACTACTCATTAGGCTATTCCTCCTTTCTTTTTTAAAAATTTTAATTTAATTCTTTAAGGAGAGAATAGCCACTCCCCGTTTTCACGAGGACAAGTTTTATTTATTTTGTCAAAAATTACACATAATATTTTACATTACCTTTAAAAAATATTAGAGACAATGAGAGCAGGTTTTTTTATTTTAGCTGGGGACAATTTTAATTATCAAAAAGATTTTTAGAAAAAATGTTTAGGAAATTTTTCTGTTTTGCTCGGCGGAAGCGAAGCGGACGCCGTGAGGGAATGCTGGGCGGGATTGTCGCCCGCAGGGCGACAATTAAAAATCAGCATCAGGATTTTGTTCAAAATAGGTTCGAATTTTGTCCAAAAGGTACCGCCATTTTACAATTTTGGAGTTCTTGAGGGTTGTTGCCTCGCCCTCGCTTTGCTCGGGCTCGGCATTTACAAGGATTTTATACGGATTTTTGAAATCCAAAAACAATTTCTGCCCGCTCAATCGGAAGTTCGGTTTGCCGAAGACAAACATAAATTTGAAAAATTTATTAACCAATCTTTTTTCTTTCGCCTTTGGCGAAAGGCAAAGCGATAATTTCAAATATTTTGACTGCTTAATAAAAACAATATGACACAAGAAAATAATCAAACCAAAAAGTTTTTCATTTACGCCCGCAAGTCAACGGACAGCGAAGACAGGCAAGTTAGAAGCATCAACGACCAAATCGCTGAATTGAAAGAATTGGCGAAAAAAGAAAATTTGGAAATCGTTGATATCCTCGTAGAAAAACAAACTGCCAAGAAACCGGGCCGGCCTGTCTTCGCTGAAATGTTAAAAAGAATTGAAGCGGGCGAAGCAGGGGGAATTTTAGCGTGGCACCCCGACAGGTTGGCTCGCAATTCCATTGACGGCGGACAAATTATTTATCTTGTGGATACAGGAATAATCAAAGAGCTAAAATTCCCAACTTTTTGGTTTGATCCAACACCGCAAGGAAAATTTATGTTAAGCATCGCTTTTGGGCAGTCAAAATATTATGTTGATAATCTTTCGGAAAATATCAAAAGAGGTCATAGGCAAAAATTGAAGAATGGTTTATGGCCTCAAATGGCCCCGCTTGGTTATCTCAATAATAAAGAAACAAAACAAATTTATGTGGATAAAGAAAAATCACCGCTTATTAAAAAGGCATTTGAGACCTACGCCACCGGAAAATATACCTTGAAAGAACTCCGAAAGATTATCAATGAGCTTGGTTTACGAGGGCGGCGAGGCAAAATGCTTTCCATCTCAAATTATCAATATATTCTCAAAAACCCTTTTTATCACGGACTTATCCGCTACAACGGAGAATATTTTGAAGGAAAGCACGAACCGATTATTGCAAAGAAACTTTTTGACGAAGCGCAAGAAGTAATGAAACAAAAATCAAAACCGCAAAAAGCAGATAAGATGAAATTTTTTCTTTATCGCGGATTATTCAAATGCGGCGAATGTGGTTTTACCATAACCGCCGATAAAAAAATAAAACCAAGCGGAAAATCCTACACCTATTACTACTGCACAAAGAAAAATCCAAATCACAAATGCACGCAAAATGTGTTTACAAGAGAAGAAAAAATTTCATCTCAAATCAACGAGGCGATACAAAAAGTTTCTTTGCCCGATGATTGCGCTGATTGGATGTTAAAGGAATTAAAAAAAGAACAGAAAGAAAAGGAGCAATCATCTCGCTTTTTTGCTCAAAAAATTCAAGACGAGATAAAAACGATTGACGAGAAGTTAGAAAAACTGATGAACGCATATCTTGAAAACGCCTTATCTTTGGAAGAATACCGAGAAGCCAAGAACAAACTCGTCAATCAAAAGCGACTTTTGAAAGACAAACTCGCGGCTTTTGAGCAAAAAAGCAATAATCGGTTCGAACTCGCCGCCCGATTCATAAATATCGTAAAACAAGCCGAAATTATCGCTTTGCAAGAAAATCCCGAACAGGGTCGGGATTTTCTAAAAAAGATTGGTTCGAACTTCCGATTGAGCGGACAGAAATTGTTTTTGGATTTCAAAAATCTGTATAAAATCCTTGTAAATGCCGAGCCCGAGCAAAGCGAGGGCGAGGCAACAACCCTCAAGAACTCCAAAATTGTAAAATGGCGGAGAGGCCGGGATTCGAACCCGGGGTACCCTTTCGGATACTCCGCATTTCGAGTGCGGTGCCTTAAACCAACTCGACCACCTCTCCTTTTTTACGAAGATTTTTAAAAAAATCTTTTAAAAGTTTTATAGACTCTTCTTTCAAAACACCTTCTGTTATCTCTATTTTATGATTCAACTTTAAATTTTTAACATCAACCAATGAGTATATTCCACCAAACTTTTCATTTCTGCATCCGAAAACAACTCTCTTTATTCTTGAAAGAATAATAGCGCAGGTACACATAAGACATGGTTCAACATTAATGTAAATTGTACAATCGTTAAGACGCCAACTACCTATTTTTTTCTGTGCCTTCATCAAAGCATCTATTTCAGCATGCATTATTGAACTTTTTTTCTTCTCAACTTTATTGAAAGATTTTGCAATTACCTTTCCATCTTTAACAATAAGAGCACCTATAGGTATCTCACCCAACTTTTCTGCTTTCTTAGCCTCCTTCAAAACTAAATGCATAAAATATATATCATCCTTTTTCATAAAGTTTAATATAATGTATAAAGATTTTAAGGTCAATATGGAAATACTATCTTATATAAAAAAGAAAATTTCTTTTTATTATTTTCTTTTCATCTTTAAGTTCAAAATATAGAATATAAAGACCTTTTTCAAGAATAGATCTAAGATTTTTTATATAAAGGTTTTCTTCTGAAGAAGTTATCTTATCAATATATGGTGAAAAGATCTCTTTCCCCATACTATCAAAAATTTTTACATTCAATGTTGCTCTGTATATATTTGTTTTGTAATCTATAAAAAGTATAGGATTTTTTTCATCAACTATCTTTGGATAAAAAGATATTGAATCTTTATCTTTGTAAAAACATGAAATAGAATTTTTAAAGGATGGTGTAGCGTTAAGATAATTTATACTGTTATCCCAATTATCTTTTCTGTAACCTTCAACAAGATAGTTTATTCTTTCAATAGAAGAGTCTTTGTTCTCAAATCCCCTAATAACTGAGTCAAGAGTATTGTTAAAATATTTCAAAACAAAAGTATCCTCTCTATCCGGTAATGAAAAGAGTTTTATTTGAAAAAGATTCATCTTAAGATATGGGAAATATGTTTTTAAAGTTAGTGTATCAGAAGTTATCACAATGTATGAATCTTTAGGAATAACACCATTTTCTAAAATAACTGAATCATTCAATGTTGATAGTGTTAAAAAATCAAAGTTAAAATCTATAAGGTATGGATTGTATATTTCAAGCCATTCAAAACCTTTAACCATAAACTCATTTAAAGTTATAGAACCGGGATTAATATTGCCATTATAGATGAAACTTTTTTTCTTATTTTCTCCAGTTGTATAAAAGTTGAAAACTCTTTCACTTTCTGGAAGTTCAAATTTTAAATAATTTTCTTCAATCAAAAATGTGTCAGTAAAATTTTCATACTCAATTATTAACCTATCATTTTGATAATCTCCATAAAAATAAACTATAAAATATTTTTTAAAATTTTCCTCTTCAAGTTTAAAAGAATCGATTAGAGCACCGCCAATAAAAATAGAGTTTTTTCTTCCAATACTATTTCCTTTTGGCTCAACAGATTCACCATAATAATTAAATCCATCCGGAAAAGATGGATTTTTCTTTTCAAGAGAGTATCCATCCTTTGTCTGGTATGGAAAACCATCATCAACATTTGGGGTTCCGAAAGTATCTATTAAACTATCATTTTTGTCATAAAGGCAGAGTGAAGTTGAAGAGGTTAGTCCAGAAGTTCCAAAGGTAGTGTTTGAAATAGTAAAAACGTACGCTGATGATGGAATATCGTACAACATATAATTGACACTGTCCCCTACAATGGTGTATTCTGGATCAAGAATTACAATATATGAATATGGAGCAACTATAGATTCTGAAACTATACCTCCAGGATATTTTAAACTCTCAGGATAAAGAATGATGTAATCTTTAGAAGAACCATCGTAAAAATAATAATTCAAAATATTTACACTATCCGATGAATCGTTATAAAGTTCAACAAACTCATTTCTATCTCCACATGACCCTACTCCTGATTCATTTCCTAAAACATTTGACATAACTTCATTGAAAACGATTTTTGAATTTACTAAATTAAAAAATAGAAAAATAAAAATAGATAGAAAAAATCTCATATTCATAAAAATTATATTAAACTTTTTTGGGAATTCAAGGTGGGATTTAAATCCCACCTTAAAATTGTTATTTTACAATCATCACTTTTTTATTTTCAAGATCATCAGCTTTTATTATATAAAAGCCATTCGAAAGATTTGAAATATCTATAAGTGCAGATTTTTTATTAATCTTGAAATCTTTGACTTTCTGACCAGAGATATTGAATATTTCAACTCTTTCAATATTGTTAAGATATAATCTATTCTTACTGAATTGAAAAGACTTTTTATTATCAATTATCATAGGAAGTTTGTATTCTGATAACTTTCCTGATACATAGTATATATCAAGTTTGTATTCAACTTTATTTGTTGCTTCATTAAGTAATATATCTTCAAATTCCATTTCACTGTTAGAAAGTGTTGCGAGTTCTTTACCATCTCTGTAAAGTTTATAATTTTTGACTGAAGTTGGATTGGTTGTATGCCATTTCAATATAACTTTGCCATTTACTAATGTTCCTGTAAAAGATATTTCCTCAAGTTCAGTTGTTGCGTTGATTGTAACGGTTCCCATATAAGGTATATAATCCTGTTTAGTAACAGTTAAGAAAGCACTTCCGATTTTTGTATATGTTGAAATTATAGTTGCTTTTCCAGTTGCATCAGTTGTTGCAACAATATGTATGTCAGGAGTTTCGAGTGTATCGTAAAGACAAACTGTTGCTCCCGAAACTGCTGCTTTTGTGTTGTCCGTTACTGTAACAGTTATAGTATCAGTTCTTGTTTCAACAGAATTATCATGCAAGACTGTTAAATTTTTTGGAACTTTTGTCCAAATCATAACTGCCGGATCACCAAGGGTATTCATAAGGTAATTTTCAAGACGGAAATAATCTGTTGAACCGTTATAAGTTTCCATATAAAGTTTAGCATAGTTTGTTACTTTTCCAAAAGTTCTATCAGGCATTACGTTGTTATAATTTGCAAAGGCTCTACCAACTCCAAGAGACATGGAATCGTTGTAATAAGATAAAGAAACATTTGTAGCACCAAAATAGCCAACTCCACCATTGTTTGAAGTTAGATGTGTCCAATAATCCCCCATAGAGTTGGTATCGTTAGGATACGCGAAGTTTCCTGCAAGACATGTTGGTGCAAAGATGAATCCACCCATATAACCATTCGCTCTTACTGCTATATCCTCATTCGTATACAAATCTTTATAATTTTGGTCAGCACCTCCCATCCATCCAAAACCTTTACCATCATCCGCATCACCATCATACCCTTCAGCACCATGTCCTCTAAAGAGAATAAAATTCTGTCCATCATTTATAGAATCTGAAACTGTTGCTCTACCAGGACTCCAAGTTCTTGTTTCAATAAGAGAATCCCAATCTGTCCATCCATAAGGTTTCAAATAGTTTTTCCAAACTCTTGTTGCTGTTGTATCAAAAATTCTTCCTCCTTCATAACCACCAACACCTACATAGGTTGTAAACCAATCAGGATTTCCTGTTAACTGTGGATCTGTTTCATATTTTATCGTTTTATTTACAATATTGTTCAGTTGTATAGTATCCTTAACATTGAATCTTGAAATATAAGCATCAGGATAATAATTCGTATCGTTAAGACATGCAAACCAGTGATCGTTTGGGACAAAACCAGGTTTGATTCCATAAGAATAAAGTGACCTAAAATCTTTCCACAAGGGTCTCATTATAACCCAACTTTCAGATGGGGTTCTTGTTGAATCAGCATCACCAACTATAAGTATGTAAACAGGTTTTACACTCCAGTTGTTATAAGCATATTGTATTGAATCTTTTATCTGTTTAGAGGAAACATTGTTTGCCAAGTGCCAAACAACAGGATTATAACCTAATTTTGCCTTATACGCTGCAAAAGTTTTCACTTTGTTACTCAAGGTAGTTCCGCCAACAACTATAAGATAATCTCCAGGTGGAGTAAAATTATCACCTTTCAAAGATTCTCTTACCTTTTGAATCCTTTCATTCCTTTCCTGTAAAGTTTCAACCCTTTTATACTTTAACACTGCATCAAAATTACTTAAAAACTCTTTATAGAGTGGAACAAACTCTTCAGTCAAATAGAAAGAATTGTTTATAGGGTTTGTCGATTTTGAACTGTTAACGAAAAATGTTATTCTTGCTTTTTTTATCAGAATCAATTTTTTCGTAACCGGGTTGTATCTAAAAGGTGAAAAATAAACCTTAGAAAACCTTACATCCCTTATTCCTGTAGGTTCTAAAATCGTAACATTTTTTGAAGGATAAAAAGTGTTTGTTGAATAAAACTCATCATCTTTTACAAATTGCGGCTGGAAATTAGGTATCTCGGGAAGTGGTGGTTGGAATGGTTTAATATTAAATTTACCATCTATCTGAATCTCCTCCAAAATTTCTATTTTATAGTCAAGATCCCCTTCATCTGGTAATGCTATATTTTTTACAAGAAATGGTAAAGAAGGATAACCTACTTCAAAACTGAACTGTGAAAGTCCATCTATATTTACCAGATCATACTCTCCATCTTTCTCAACAAAAAATTTATCAGCCTCAAAATCGATAGTTGATTTGTAAATGTCTATACTTTTGAATTCATTCAACGAATTTGGCCCTAAGTAAATCACATTACTTTTTGCAAAAAGGATAAGAGTCATAAAAATAAGAAAAATTATCGAAACTCTTTTCATCAAACCTCCTTTTTTTTATAAAAAGTGTACATTTTTTATGCCATATTTTTTTGGTAACTTGTAAAAAAAAGTAGTTATGAATGATAAATTAAAACAATATTCTATGAGTTAATGCAAATTTTTCATTGTTTAAATAAAATAAGAGGGGATTTTGGGGAAAATTTTGCACCGGGGATTATCCCCGGTGCTTTTTTAAAATTTATTTTATAAATGCGAATTTTTCTTTAAGTATCCCGTTACCTGTAACAACTTTTACAAAGTAAACTCCTCTTGAAAGGCCTGAAACATTATAATTGAATACTCCTTCTGGAAGGATACCTTCATATAAAGTTAAGACTTTTCTACCGGCAAGATCAACTATCTGTATTGAAACTTTACCATTCTGGGCATTTATAAATCTGACAGATATTTTATTTTTATCAGATAGTTTACTAACGAAAAGAGAAGTAATCAGTTTTGAAACGAAAACTGTTGTTGCATCAGAATAGATTATTCCATCACCATATTTGAAGCCTACTTTGTATGTATGTGAACCGTAAGAAACGTTTTTATCAGTATAGGTTAAATCAACATTTCCTGAAACTGTTCCAACAATTAAACCATCCCTTTCAATTATCCAGTTTTTCATTTCAGTTGAGTTAGAATTCCACTTTAAAACAACATCTTTTCCTTCAACTTTAGCAAAAAGGGATGTTGAAAGTATTCCATAAGTTGCTGGCATTATCAAAGTAACAGGTAACCTTAAAGTTACAGCCTTTGCAACATCTGCTGAGGTTGCTATAAGGAGTGTATCATAATAGGTTGCACCATATGTAAGACCTGCTGTATCAACAAGAACAGTAACACCCAGAGAGTCCCCAACATTTATTGTTCCTGTTGTTGGACTTATAGAAATTATCCATGATGAGTTTCTCGCTTTCGTTATACCTGTAACATCGAATGGTAGAACTGAGCCAGAATCAGTATTCTTAATGTAGAATGTTCCAGAATCAGCAGGTAAAAGTGGATACTCAACCTCAGCCCTTATTATAAAATCGCCGTTTGGAGAGAAGTTCGTCCAGGGGCCACTACTTGAAGATGCATAGTAGGAATATGCTCCTCCAATAGTATCTGAAAGCATGTATGACCTTCTGTTTGGAGGTGTTGTGGAATTGTTAGTTGCAGCATAAACACCAACCCAGAAAGTTCCATTAAGATATAGGGATGTTGAAAGTGTTGCTCTGAATAGTTGTGCTGCACCACCGGTTGTTAAGCCTGAAGCAACATATTTGCCAAGAAGTGTTCCAGGATTTCCGGCATTGTCTGACCATACATATAAAGTATCCGTTCTTGCAAGTCCATCTTCAATCGCTCTGCCCCACCATATTGCTCTTAAAGAACATCCTTGAGCAACTGAAAATTTGTTGGCAAAATAACTCACTCCATACCATGCTAGCGCTCCCTCATTTTCAGCATCATCCCATTTTAAGGTGTCCCAGATACCTTTGGAAGAAATTTCCTTTTCTGAAAGGTTTACAAAACCTATATTTTTAAATGTTCCACCATAGAAAATATTTTCATTTTTTGTATTGTTAATTGCGAGTATTTCTGTAGTTGTTTTCTTATTTGAAAAATCGAAAGTAAGTTGTGAAGTTGAAAGTGTTGCTACTTTTACACCTGTTACCGTTAGAGTGAATGTTGAAGTATCAACCGTTGTTCCATAAGTAACAAAGAGGGTGCATGGAATAGAAGTTCCATCTGGTGTATTGTTTGCTATCTGGAATCTATAAGCAGAGTATGCTGAATCACCATCAGATACATTTCCATATGAACCTAAAGAGTCAAGATTTGTAACATAAGTTGAGCCTTCTCTGAGTTTTGCTGTAACATTGTTCTGCTTTGCTCCAGTATTGTTAACAACCCAAACGTTAAGATCAGTTGTTTCACCGTTGTTTAATTTTCCATCAACAAGAACAGGTGCTGGTGAATCGAGAACCGATGTTTTTTGATATGATATTTTCCCTGCAGGTGCCGATTCAACAAAATCACCAGTTGCAACAAGTGCATATGGCTGTGGTCCATTTGGAACATTTGCTGCTGTTACTCTTATAGTTATTGTTGAGTTTGGTATTGGATCAAGCCATACAACTTCAGTAACATTCTCAACATCTGCAGAACCGCCTGTTGTTGACCTTGAGTTGGTTCCAAAAACATTCCCAAGGTATGTGTTACCGTTGGCTGTTACAGTTAAATTTAGATTGTTTACAACAAGTGGATCAGCACCAACCGCTGCTGGATAATCTGTCCAGCAAAGAACTATTTTTACATACTCAGTTGTTGATGGACCTGTATTTATTGTGTATTCATGATATTGTCCTGCTGAAGTGAAACCTGAAGTTATATCCCAAACTTTAAGATCTCTAACATCACCACTGAAATAAACAGCATCATCAAGAACTACTCTTCCCCATCCCTGTCCCTGTGAAGGAGCATTCTGGGTTCCAGAGTTGTTTATAGTACTTGTAGAATAAGCACCTGGAGAGTTTCTTGTAGAGTTTATCATTATAGCCTTTATTAGTGCTGCTGAAGGGGTGAACGCATCTGAACTATTCTTCGTTCCAGATGGATACCATCCTTCTGTAAACTATTGCCTTACAAGTGCACCAAAACCTGCAGCAGTTGGAGTTGACATTGAAGTTCCACCCATATATGTTATTCCCGCATTGTTTGATGTCAAACTTCCATCAGAATCAACAGACCAGATATACCATCCACCAGTTGCACAAAGATCTGGTCTCATCATACCCTCTTTCGTAGGACCATGTGAAGAGAACTCAGCAACATCCAAAAGTTCATTTCTTGATGATGTTCCATTAACAGCCCATGTTGTTGAACCATCACCGAATCCAGATTCAGTTGCACCAACGCAAACAATATTTTTTGCTGTTGCTGGACTGTTTACCGAATCCCTATAAAGATTCGAGTTCCCAGCTGATCTAAACATAAGAAAATCTTTTTTATCCCAAGCACATGAATCTATCTGTTGTGCATTCAAAGTATAACTACTGTATCCACCCGTTGATTGTCCCCAAGATGATGTGTGTATTCTAGCACCAGCATTGTAAGCCCACTGGTATATATCTTGATAGTTTGTTGGAAGAACAAGTGCATCAGAACTGCCTCCAATATCTGTGAACGCAATCCTTGCAAGAGGTGCCATACCCATAACTCTCGCATAAGCAGTAACACTTGGAAGTCCGGAATTCATTGAATCTGCTGCAACTGAACCACAAGTA
Organism: candidate division TA06 bacterium 32_111; assembly: GCA_001508335.1. Lineage (GTDB taxonomy): Bacteria > Hydrothermota > 32-111 > 32-111 > 32-111 > 32-111. The sequence continues at coordinate 107,607 of LGFX01000001.1, read as the reverse complement.
TGAGAACCATGTCCTGAGGAGTTTAAATCAAAGGTATCTGCATGTACATTGTATGCAACAACTTTCCTATGTGTTCCAGTTGTTTCGCAAACTCTATCCTTATCCTTATCGTAAACAGGTTTTGTTCCAGATGGGTCTCTAAAATAAATATTATCCCAATCCATACCTGTATCATCATCTCCGACTATCTGATTTTGACCATATATTGAGTGTGCATAAAAAGGTAATCTCAAAGAATCTGCTGAAGATGATATTGTAAGTTGTGATTTCCAAGAATCTGCAGCTGCCTTCATATTTAAAGTATCAAAAGTTTGCAAAATCCACCTTGACCATGCGTTATGAAGTTCAACAGGATAATCCCTTTCAACCCAGTAAACTTCAACCTGATTTGCAAGAAATTTTGCTATATCGTTTGCTTTTTCTGCTGGAACTGAAATTCTTACAGGCATTGGACCTGCAAGAATTGTTACATCAGGAATACTTTTCAACTTTGAATGGAAACTCTCAACATCTTCTCCAGAAAAAACAGCAACTAGCAAGTTAACTCTACCAGGAAGATCACCTTTTAAAGGCTCCTGTTTTTCATATATAAGATTGGGTGCAATTCTATATGCAGGTTGCCAAATTTGAATGAATTTTATAAATTTTCTCTCTTTTAAATTCTCAAAACTTTTGTTGGAAAGTTTTACTATAAAAGCATTGTCTGGAATGTAATCAAAAATCTCTCCACCCAACTTTTTTATCTCCTGTTTATAACTTTCTCTTGCAAGATCGTTGAACTGAACAACATAGTAATCATAATCACCTTTGACCTGCATCCTTTCAAGTCCTAAACTTGCAAATGAAGGTGGTTCAAAATCTGTTGAAAATTTCGCAACTTTTAACCTTATCATACTCTCAGGGTAAAATACCACAAAGAGGAGTAAGGCTAAAAGAAGAATCGAAAATTTTTTCTTTAACATTTATCCTCCTTTTAAAATTTTTCTTTTTGATATTTTTAAAAAGCAATTTTTATTCCAAATAAATATTTTAATTGTCTTTATTTTAACATTTATAATATAATTAAGTTGTGAATAAATAAAAGTGTGTTTTTTTTGCACTTTTATCTTTTAAAAAATTAAATACAGGGAAATTTTTGCATATTAACTTTTTGGATAACCAGAATAATTTTCCAAAAACTCAATAATATTTTTAGATTTTGAAAGTTTTAAAAATTTTATTCTTTTCAATAATAAAAAGGGTAAATTTAGTATTGTTTCAATATACATAATGTAATTTAATTCTTTGCTTATATTTTTTTGGTTAACTATCAAATATTTAATAGATTTAATTAAGTAATTTAGAGGGAAATGGATTATTACAAAGTATATCCTGTTTCTGTTCATATAAAAATCTTTAACTTTTTTGTTTTTCCAGGAAGAGGAGAATTTATGATAACAGATAGCGGAATCATTATAATAGATTTTAAAATTTGAAAACCTTCTGAGTTTGAATGAAAAATCTAAATCCTCATAGTATGCTGAGTAAAATTTTTCATAATACCCAACATTTTTTACAACATCTGTTCTAACGAACATGGATGCTCCTGAGCCTCCAGTTACCTCTCCACTATCTCTTTTTAAATCGTTAAGATCTTTTCCAAAATCTCTATCGTAAGCGTAACCAGTTCTGTTTATTATAAGTCCTGTTGAATTTACTTTCGTTCTGTTATCTAAAAATAGAATTTTAGGGGTAAATATTCCACCATCTTTAAATTTATCCGCAAAGTAAACCATACTTTCAACAAAATCACTTTTAAAGATTATGTCATTATTTGAAAGTAGTGTGTATTTATATCCATTTTTTAAAGCGTATTTTAAACCGAAATTGTATGCACAAGTTTTATGGTTCTTTGAAAGTTGGATAATATCTATTTCAGGGAAGTTATGTTTTATCAGTTTTATAGAATAGTCAGTTGAACAGTTATCAACAACAACTATTTTTAGGTCTTTATAACTCTGCTCTTTGAGTGATTTTATACATTTTAAAAAAAGATCTCTTGTAAAAAAAACACCGTTATAGTTTAAAACAACAGCGAGAACTTTATCCATTACATACTTCTTAATATTCTGATCCTTGATTCAATTGGAGGATGCGTTGAAAACAATGCTGATGATTTTTTTGAAAAATCTTTAAAAGGGTTTGAGATGAACATGTGTGCCGTCGCTCTGGTTGCTGTTTCAAGTTTTATAGAAGATTGGGCTATCTTTTCGAGTGCCGAAGCCAACCCTTCTGGATTCCTCGTAAACTCTACACCTTTTGCATCAGCCATAAGTTCCCTTTTCCTTGATATGGACATCTGAATAAGTTTTGCAAGAATCGGTGCTATTATAGCAAGTAGGATAGCTATAAGAAGTATAATTATCTCAGCACCTCCACCACCTTCCCTTCTATTCCTTTTTCCTCTCCTTCCCCAGAAGAGGTATCTTAAAAGCCAATCGGAAAGCATAACTATAGTTCCTACAATAACTCCAACAAGCATAGAAAATCTTATGTCAAGATTTGAGATATGTGACATTTCATGTGCAACAACCCCTGAAAGTTCTTCCCTGTTAAGTTTATTCAAAAGTCCCCTTGTTATAGCGATAGCACTATCATTTGGATTTTTCCCTGTTGCGAAAGCGTTCAAGGCGTTACTCTCTATAATGTAAGTTTCTGGGGTGGGAAGTCCAGCAGCAATAGCTATCTCTTCGACAACATTTACAAATTGAGGTTCATCCTCTTTTGTTACCCTTCTTGCACCAGATATTTTCAAAACTATGGATTTACCCATATTGTAGGATATCAGAGTGGTAACTGTCGAAATTATTAGAGCAAGTATTGGACCTGTGTAACCTATGTCAAAAATGTATCCAAAAATAAAACCTAAAATTATAAGAAAAATAAAAAGAAATATTATTAAAAGAACCGAATTTCTTTTGTTTGAACTCTGTATCCTGTAGAAGTTTTCCTTTTTATTGTAAGAAAGATCTTTAATCTGTGAGCCGTCCAAAGGTGCATCACACAAGGAGCATCTTTTTCTCTTAACATTGTTGTAAAAGCCACATCTTGGGCAAACCTTTGCTGCCATATTCTACCTTAGGTCAACTTTAACATTTGCTTTTTCACTTTCAGGTATGATAAAAAATTCCATCTGTTTGAAATTGAAAATCGCTGCTACAATATTTGCAGGGAATGTTTCAACCATAGTATTAAACTGCATAACAGAATCGTTATAGAACTGCCTTGCATATGAGATTCTGTTTTCAGTTGATGTTAACTCTTCCTGTAACCTCATAACATTCTCATTCGCTTTTAAATCTGGATAATTCTCAACAACAGCGAAAAGAGATTTTAAAGCACCGGAAAGCATATTTTCTGCCTCAGCCTGCGCTTTGACTCCCTTGGCATTCATAGCGAAATTTCTTGCTTCAATAACCTTCGTTAAAGTTTCCTGTTCGTAGGACATATAATCTTTTACAACCTCAACAAGGTTAGGTATCAGATCATACCTTCTTTTAAGTTGAACATCTATCTGTGACCATGCGTTCTTTACCCTATTCCTTTCCCTTACAAGATTGTTGTAAATTCCTATTACGGCAAGTATTATAACGAGAAGAATAATACCAACAACTATCAAAATAACCATCTTTCCTCCTCTTTTTAAAAGTTCGGAGAGGCTGGGATTCGAACCCAGGATAGAGTTTCCCCTATACATGATCTCCAATCATGCTCCTTCGACCAACTCGGACACCTCTCCATTTAAAAAGAACTAAAATATATGGAAGAAAACTACAAGTCCTGCAGTAACTATTGAAACAATACTCATAAGTTTTATAAGTATATTCAAAGATGGACCAGCGGTATCTTTCAAAGGATCTCCAACAGTATCACCAACAACTGTAGATTTATGATTTTCGCTACCCTTTCCTCCAAGTTCTCCACTCTCTATAAATTTTTTCGCATTGTCCCAAGAACCACCTGCATTTGCCATCATAATAGCGAGAACAAAACCACTGCCAAGTGAACCTGCAAGAAGTCCAAAAACTCCCGGTACTCCAATAGTTATACCAACAAAAATGGGTGCTATTACAGCAATCAGAGCCGGAATTATCATCTCTTTCTCAGCAGCTTTAGCTGCTATAGAAACACACCTTTCATAATCAGGTTTATTTTTGCCCTCAAGTATTCCAGGTATAGTATGGAACTGTCTTCTTATCTCATCAACCATCTTGGTTGCAGCTCTTCCAACTGCGTTCAAAGTTAGCCCTGAAAACACAAAAGGCAACATTGAACCTATCATAATACCAACAATAACTTTGACGTTCATAAGGTGAACTTCGTAAGCGAGTAAAACATCAACTATATCCATAGATTTTATATCTGCCAAAGATAGGGATCTGCTTCCAATATCAACGAATCCGTTAGTATTTTGTGCTATTCTGATAAGAGCAGCTCTTATAGCCTCGGAAAATGCTGCTATAAAAGCGAGTGCAGTTAAAGCAGCAGAACCTATAGCAAAACCTTTTCCTGTTGCTGCGGTTGTATTTCCAAGTGAATCCAAAGCATCAGTCCTTTCTCTTACCAATTTATCGAGTTTACTCATCTGGGCATTTCCACCGGCATTATCAGCAACTGGTCCATAAGCATCTGTAGCAAGGGTTATTCCTAAAGTTGATAACATTCCTACTGCAGAAAGAGCGATACCGTAAAGCCCTAAAGTTACATTTTTAAAATCGAAGTTTGATGAGAACAGATATGAAACTATTATACCTGTTACTATAACCAAAACAACAAAACCTGTAGATATCATAGATTCACCAAGACCAGCAAGTATGACTGTCGCTGTTCCAGTTTTTGTCTGCTCTGCAACAAATTTTGTCGGTTTGTATGAAAAAGAAGTGTAAACTTCAGTTATCCTTCCTATAAAAATTCCTACCAAAAGTCCTGTTACCAAAGACAACCAGAAATTGAAATACTTTATAGAAGAATTTTTAAACATAAGCCACATCAAAAGGAAGGAGAGTGTGAATATCATAACCGTTGAGATATTAATACCTTTGTTTAAAGATTGCATAAGGTGTATCTGATCAGCATGCTCTTTTGTCTTCACAAAGAAGATTCCAACTATTGAAGAAACTATTCCAACCGTTGCAATCAAAAGAGGTAGTAAAACAAGTTTTAAAGATAATGTTGTTGATAGGGAAAGAGGGATTGCAACTGCTGCACCTAAAGATGCTGCTGATAATATTGAACCACAATAACTCTCGTAAAGGTCAGCACCCATCCCCGCAACATCACCAACATTATCACCAACATTGTCTGCTATAACCGCAGGGTTTCTCGCATCATCTTCTGGAATTTCCGATTCTATTTTACCAACTATATCAGCACCAACATCTGCTGCTTTAGTAAAGATCCCACCACCAACTCTCGCAAAAAGTGCCTGTGATGAAGCACCCATGCCGAAAGTTAAAATTGTAGCGGTTATTATATAAAGATCATTTTGATAGAATAACCTCAAAACAAAAAACCACACTGTTATATCTAAAAGTCCAAGTCCAACAACAGTAAGTCCCATAACAGCCCCAGCCCTGAAAGCTACTTTTAAAGCTTCATCTAAAGATTTCTTTGCGGCCTGCGCTGTCCTTGAACTTGCCTGTGTTGCAGTGTTCATACCAACAAAGCCGGCAAGACCAGAGAAGAAACCACCAGTTAAAAAGGCGAAAGGAGTCCAGAGTGATTGGAGTTTAAAAAAATACGATACAATAAAAAGTATCACAAAAACGAAAACAAAGAAAATTCCGACAGACTTATACTGTTCTTTTAAATAAGCGAAAGCACCTTTTCTCACTATGGATGCTATCTCTTCCATTCTCTCATCACCTTTTGGGTGTGATTGCATAGTTTTATAAAAAATAAAAGCAAAAGTTAAAGATAACAGAGAACCAAAAAATGGTAAAAGTAAGTATAGATTATAGTTCATAAAACACTCCTAAAATTATAACTTTCTCTATTATATTGGTTAAAAAGTGATTGTCAATATTTTACACCTTGAATTTTTTTAGAAAGTTTACATCGGGAAAAAGTTCCTCATCAAAGAAAATTTCTTTTGTATTTAAAATATGGTATAGGTTTACAATATTCAGTTCCTCCTTCAAGTTTTTGATATAAAGGAACCTTCTTCCCTCTTTCTCCATTCTCTTCTTTTCCTTTATAACTTTGGAGGATTTTCCTATTAAAACTACAGGGGAAACAGTTATGTTTAGTTGTTTTATCCTATCTTTCAAAAAAGAAGAGAAATTTTCAGAAACAATTTCAAAATTCAATAGTTTCAAAATCTTCAACATCCTTCTATCAGAACTTTTAAAAAGTATGTTAAAATCTTCCTCAAGTTCATCTTCAAAAAAGGTTATTGAGACTGAGGGTTTAAAAGTTCTTATAAAAAGTTTTCTTTTCAAATTTTCATAAGATGAAAGATCAAAATATAAGTCTATTTGTTTTACCCTTTTTAAAAATCCATTTATCTGGTCAAGTTCTTCAAATTTTAAAGGTTTTGGACTTTTTATTTCTTCAAAATTATCCTTGAAAAGATCTTTGTAAAGTGTGAAATATGAAGAGGTGAAATATAAAACATTTGGATTATCCAACCTATTTTTTAAACTCCTATCAAATGATAAAAAATCTTCGATCTCTTTTAAATCATCGTTTAATAGAACAACGACATTTTTGACATCATTAAAAATCGAAGAAGTGTTTATCTGTCTTTTCCATGATGTTTCCATTTTTTTAACTTTTCTTTTCAAAAAGTAATTTTCAAGAATCTTTATCATCTTCCAAAAACTCCCTTATTAAAGGTTTTATGAAAATATCACCTTTCTCCTGTAAAATATTTTTCAAAATCTTTTTGTAGATTTTGAGTTTATTTTTTAACGGCAATATTTTGTTTATAATAATAAATTCTTTTTCTTTATACTTACAGTATCCACCATCATTTTTAATGTTATCATACTTTATGACAATTCCTAAAGAATCGAAAAGTTCTTCAAACTCTCGTAATAACTCTTTGCTTTTTATCATTTCAACACCTTCACCTTTCCTTTTATCAAACCATGTATTTCTATTTCATCGAAAGATGTTATCTCGAGAAGGTTGTTTATAAGATCTTCCGTAAAAATCTGCCCTGGTATTATCAAAGGGATACCAGGTGGATATGGAACAAGCATGTTGGAAGATATTCTTCCCTTTGCATTTTTTAGTTCTATCCATTCCCCTTTAGATTGGTAAGCTTCAAATGGAGGTATAGTTGCCTCAAGATCGTTCCATATAAACTGTATACTTTTCTCTTCCAAATCCCTTTTTTCATATTTAAAATCTTTTAAAACTTTAATCAACCTTTTTACCATGTTTTGGGTTGTTCCAACACCGAGAAGCAACGTGAAACTATTGTAATTTATTTTTTCAACAACTATTTTGTTTTTCAAAAGGTAAGAGTAAATCTGTTTCTTGCCAATCCCAGCCTTTGAAAAATTGACAAGGATCCTTGTGTAATCAAGTAGTATCTCGTTTTTATCCTGATAATAATCTTTAAGATATGATCTCTTTAAAACTTTGAAATCGTTCAAAGCATCTATTTCACTCACGAGTTGTTCATAATATTTTTTAACCTTTTCAAGGATCATTTTGCCTTCACAGGAGAGTAGTTTCCTTGAAACATCGATACTGGCAACTATAGGATAGAATGGTGAAGTTGATGAAAAAAACATGTAATTTTCAAAAAACTCATATTTTTTTTCTTTGAAATCCTTATCGTTAACATGTATGACAGATGCTTGAGAAAAAGCGCCCATAACTTTATGTGTTGATTGAACAACATAATCTGCACCGCTCTGTAAAGCATCAGGGTAATAATCGTGATGGAAATGCATGTGTGCTCCCCAAGCCTCATCTACGAGAACCTTTATCTTATACCTGTGGGCAAGAGAAATTATCTCTGGAAGATTGTATCTAAGTCCATCGTAAGTTGGAACTGTCAAAGCGAGAAGTTTCGCATCCTTATTTTCCTCTATACATCTTAAAACTTCCTCTTTTCTTGTTGGAAGAATTATTCCAAACTCTCTGTTGAAATTGGCTTTTAAAAAAATAGGTAAAGCACCTGAAACTATTATTGAATGTATAGTTGACTTGTGTATATTTCTGTCAACAATAACCTTGTCACCCTTATCAAGAAGAGTCATAAAAATTATTTTGTTGGAGGTAGATGTGCCATGAACATTTATGAATGAGTACAACGTTCCATAAGCAGTTGATAAGAGTTTTTCAGCCTCTTTGAAAACACTGTTATGCGAAAGCAGTGAACCGAAAGATGGGTCAGAAACTGATGTATCGGTTAAAAAGATGTTGTTCTTATAAAACCTTTTGAAATCCCTTACAGAGGTATATTTTTCAAACGCTTCCCCTCCAACATGACCAGGTGTATGCCATCTCTGCTTTTTACTTCTTGCCAACCTCTTTAAAGCATTGAAAAATGGTGTATTGTACCTTCTCTCATAAAAAAATTGTATTATAAGATCTTTCAAATGTGAAAGTTCATAAAAATATTTTGTATTTCTATTTGCTATGTTGGGCTTAAACTTGTAATCAAAAATAAATATTTCACTCTGGTTGTTGTAAAAAAGTAGTGTGTTTATTATATCATCCTCAAACTGTTTTACATCAACTATCACTCCATCATACATCAACCTATCAAGTCCCGTCTCAGAATAGATGAATTTGTTAATCAATCTAATTCTGAATCTCGTGTGATTAAATAAAACTTCCTCACCATTAAGGAAATTGTATTTCGCCTTTTTCTTTTTATCATCGGTTACCACGATCAGGTCGTAATTGATTAAATTCATAAGAGTATTATCTATAAAACTTTTTTAATGTCAAGAAAACTTTCAGCAAATATAATGGTAATATTTAATATCTTTAACTTTAACTTTTACCAAATTGAATCTTTGCAACTTAATATTATTTGAGACAATCACATCATCTATATCTGGAGCATCTTCAAGTAACCTCCCATAGATAAATTCACCATCAGAATGGTAAAAAACTGCTTCATGAAATTTGCCAATTTTTTCTTTCATTCTCTTTAAAGCCAATCTTTTGTTAATATTTATCAAGATGTTAAACCTTTCAATTTTTTTCGAGTAATCTACTGTATCTTTAATCCTATCGTTTTCATCAGAGTACATAAAAAGACCAAGTTTATCAACATAACCTTCTTTTATATAATCTTTCAACATTTTAAAATCTTTTGCCTTCTCTTCGGGAAAACCTACGATAAAAGAACTCCTGAGAACAAGTCCCATTTTTTTTATCATCCTTGATATTTCAAAGACATCTACTTTTTCCCTGTTCATATATTTTATTACATTTTCAGAGACATGCTGAAACGGGACATCAATGTATTTGATAAAACTTTTTGATTCTTTAACAGCAGAGACAATATCGTAGATGCTTTTATCAGGATAAACATAGAGGAGCCGAAATTTTTTATCTGTGAAATTTTTAGTCAAACTTTCGATGAGTTTTAAGATCATCCTTCTTTTATAGAGGTCAATTCCATACAAAGATGTATCCTCTGATATTATCTCAAATTCCTGAAAACCCATGCTTACCATTTTTTCAACCTCTTTCAGTATCTCATCGATTTTTTTACTTCTCAATCCACCTCTTATGGAAGGTATATTACAGAAAGAGCATCTCCTTATACAACCTTCTGAAATTTTAATGTATGTGTGGAATCTGTTCAAAGGATACCTTTCCAAACTGTAAAAAATATTTTCATTACCATTCAATTTTAAAATTTTTTTCTTTCCATTTAAATTTTCAAGAATTTTCTCTGTGAACTTTCCACCCTCAGTTCCAAAGAAAAGATCTATCTCGGGGAATATTTTAAAAACCCTTTCCCCAAACATTTGGACATAACATCCAAGAAGTATTACCTTCTTTTTTTTCGACAACCTTTTTGCTACCTTTTCACTTTCCACTCTCGCTTCATGAATGAAAGAGCATGTATTCAAAAGAACAAAATCCGCTTTATCCATATCCCCAACTATAATGTGTCCCCTTTTTGTTATTTCACCTAAAAGGTATTCCATATCAACCTGATTTTTTGAACAACCTAAAGTTAAAGGAAAAAATGAATATTTTTTTTTATTTTTCAATTATCAACTTTATCCTGTTTATAAGGTTTACATCTCTCGTAAAAAATAAAGCCTGCTGAGCAATTATAGAGGCGTTCTCTTTTTCGTCAAGAGCATAATGAGTTTCAGCAAGTTCAGTCAAAACAAGAGCCACCTTTTCCCTATCATCTCCGTAAAGAACAAGAGCCTTTCTAAAATACTCTTTTGCCTGCTGGAACATTTTTATTGAGTAAAACTTTTCGGCAAGAACTCTATTCAATTCGGCTTCAAGATAAATATTCCCACCATCATAACTCTCAACAACATTTGTTAAATTTTCGACATCATTCTTTTCAGAGTAGATAGAGAATTTTAACATATATAAAGAATCATAAAAATCATTTTTAACTTTTAACTTTTTATCTATTAGAGTCAGGGCAGCATCATAGTTACCTAAGTTACCAAGAGATTTTATAAAGATGTATTCTATTTCATCCTTATAAAATTTGATGTTATCCAAAAAATTCTGGGTCATTTTGACAACAAAAAGGTAATCCTTTTTTTTATTATAAATTTCACTTATAAGAAGTAAAAAGAGTTTATCAACCCTCTCACTGGAAAAATCCATATTTTTGAAAAATTTTAGAAAAAATTCATAACTTGTGTTCTCATACAAAAAAACTAAACTTTTTTCAAATATCTGATAAACCTTTTCTGCTCCGTTGAATTCAATCAGGTAATTTTTTAGATAAAAAAGTTTTATAGAATCTGAGTTTGTTTCCTCAATGATTCTTTCATATGCATTCTTTCTAAAAGGATTACTCTTTTCGTTTTCTATAAAAGATATATAGGAACTTATACTATCAGGATACAAGCCATCTTTGTAATCCACAAAATATTTCAAAAAAATTAACTTTTCATTTATAAAATCAGGATAGTTTCTCTTTTTAAGGTATTCTTTAAACTTTTTGTAATTTTTCAGATTGAAATAGGACTCTGCTATCATCTGATCAGCGTAGGTAGAAAGTTCATCATCGGGGAAATCTTTAGAAAAATTTTTAAGTTTTTTTATGGCTTTTCTATAATCACCTTTCAGAAAAAATCCTTTACCATCCAAAAATAATGCATTCTTTTTAAAATCTGAAGCAATGTTCGACTCTCTAAAAACATTCAGATAGTTTTCCATCCTATCGTAATCACCAAGCATAAAATAATTTTTCCCGGCAAGATAGTAGGCGTTACCTATAAGGACTGAATCCTTAACTTCATTTAAGATAACCTGATTTATGAATTTTAGGGATCTTTTAAAATATCCCTTTTTGAAAAGTATTTGCCCTTTTATGTAAAGGATATAGTTGTAATCTTCATCACCTTTATATTTTTCAAAGAAAAGATCACATAGATCATCTAATTTTTCAAAATTTTTCCTTGTGTAATTAAGATGGATATACAATTTCAGTATCTCTGGATAACTTGAAAAGTTTTGGAATTTCTCAATAGATTTTATACATTCATCAAACCTGTTTAACCTGTACAGACAAATTATTTTTAAGATCTCCGAGAAATCACCACTAAATTTTGATGAGACTTCAATACTTTTCTCATAATCCTTCAGATATAAAAAAGAGTACCCAAGAAAAATCTTATAAACTAGTCCGATCGAATCTTTTAAAAAAACTGGCTTGTATGAAATTATCTTTTCATAATTTTTTTCATGAAAAAGATTTTTAAGGTAAAGATACTCCTGAACATAATTCTCAGGAGACTTTAAATTACTAAACAAAGAATCGTTATAACAAATAACCCTTTCCAAGGAAGATAACCTTTCAAGTTCCTTTATACTCTTTGTATTTAAAACTTTTTTAAAATCTAAATCCATTTCAAAAAATTTTTTTACATTTTCGGAGTCATCAAAATACTGACCAAAAGATAATAACTTTATTGAGAAAAGAAGGACGAATGTTAATTTAAGTGATCTGAACAAGTTCATACTCATTTGTTCCAAGTCCTATTTTTTCAGCATGTTCAAGTTGGATAAGAGAATCTATCGAAGGATGAGTCTTTTTAAAAGGGTCATAACCTGTTCTTTCACAAACAAGGTCGTATGATGCTCTATCTAAAGCAACAGGATCAGAAGAAAAAAGTATCCCAACATCTTTCGCTATTGGACTTTTATTGTATGGATAGCAATCACAAACTGGAGAGATATCTATAACGAAATTAATAAAAATTGAAGGTTTCTTTTCAACCGTGATCTTAGCGTATTCAGCCATTTTCCTTTGCATAAGGGAACTCTCGATTTCCCAATCTATGTTAATAGCTTTATAATCACATACTTCAAGACAGAGCCCACATCCTACACATTTCTTTTTATCTATATTAGCCAGGCCATCAACATTTTCTATAGCGTTTACATTACACCATTTTAAACACTTGAAACAACCTTTGCACCTATTTCTATCTACATGGGGAGTAAGGTTTGAATGCATAACCAATTTTCCTCTTTTGGCTGCACATCCCATACCCATATTTTTGATCGTTCCTCCAAAACCTGTTAACTCATGACCTTTGAAATGTGTTAGAAACAACAAACCATCGGAATAAAATATATCAGCCCCAATATAGAACTCTTTTAAAATTTCCAATTCCCTCTCAACTTTAACATAACTTTCCCCTCTCAATCCATCAGCTATAATAATTGGAAAATATGAAAATCCGTTGAAAAATGCGTTATAAAGGTGATCCACAGAGTTTGATCTCATCCCTTTATAAAGTGTATTGGTGTCAGTTAAAAATGGCTTATAACCTCTTCTTTTTAAAAAATCACAAAACCAGTTAGCATAAACCGGTTTTATGTAAGCCCTGTTACCCTTTTCACCGAAATGTATTTTTACTCCGATTATATCTTTTTCTTTGAATTTTTCCTGTATACGGATTTCTTTTATAAGGATATTCTCGAATAATTTGAAATTACCTGAAAATGTTTGTATATCAAGAAAATATACTTTAGAAAACATTTATTAATTATATCAACTTCCGCTATATTTTTCAACAACCTCTTTAAGTTCATTTAAATTTAAAGGTTTCGAAAGGTAATCGTTCATCCCATTAGCCAAACATATATCACGATCCTCCTTCATTGCGTTTGCCGTTAGAGCGATGATAGGGATTGGAATTTTTTTCAGGTTAAGGTTATAGGAAAGGTTTCTGTGATTTTTAAGATCATCTTCAACCTCCCTTATTATCCTGGTTGTTGTGAGTCCATCCATAACAGGCATCTGAACATCCATAAGAATAATATCATAACTGTTCTCTGACATCTTCTCCAAAACTTTAGTCCCATTCTCAGCGATATCCACATCGTATCCTAACTTGTTCAACATACTTTTAGCTACCTTCTGATTTACAGGATTATCCTCAGCTACAAGAATTTTAACATCTTTCTTTTCTAAATTTTTCTTTTTTTCTTTCTTCTCGACGATTTTTTCCCTTTCCTCGAACATAGAAGCAAGCAGATCGTAAAGGGAGGACTGTGTAACTGGCTTTTGTAGATAACCATCAACTCCTATCGAATCGAACTTTTCTTTATCCTCTTTCAAAATTGCAGATGTGAAAATCACAACTTTTATTTTTTCATCTCTCTCCTTTATCATTTTAGCAACTTCAAGTCCGTTGAAATCAGGCATAACATAGTCAACAAAAATTAAGTCATAATTTTTTAAATCTTTATCAAAACCTTTAAAAGTTGTAAGGGTTTCACAATCCACATTCCAAACAGATAACATATTTTGCATTATTTTTAGATTCAACTTGTTATCATCTATTACAAGAACCTTCTCAATATCTTTTATTTTTGAAAATGTTTTTTTAATATCATCAGCTGAAACCTCAACAGTTTTAATCGTGAAACCGAACTCACTTCCTCTCCCTCTACCTCCATCTTTTGAAAGTTTCGAAGGTGAGGTGGCATATATCTGTCCACCCAACTTTTCAACTATATATTTTGAAATTGAAGTGCCAAAACCTGTTCCACCGAACTTTCTTGTTATCGAATTATCAGCCTGTTCAAACGGCTGAAATATCTTTTCTATCTTATCATTATCTATTCCTATGCCTGAATCCGAAATTATAAATTTCAGGATAACATCATTCTCTCTTCTTTCAAGAAGTTTCACCTCTACAAGTATCTCACCTTTTTCAGTGAATTTCAAAGAGTTTCCAACAAGGTTAAGAATAATCTGTTTTAACCTTACAGGATCAGATTTTATATACCTTGGAACATTTCTATCTATATCGACCAAAACCTCAAGTCCTTTTTTGGAAACCTCAAAAATTAAAGGTTTTAAAGAAAGTTCAACAAGTTGGTAAAGGTCAAACTCTATTTCCTCAAAACTCATCTTCCCAGACTCAATTTTTGAAAAATCAAGAATATCGTTTATAAGTGTAAGCAAAGTTATGGATGAGTATTTAATTGTTTTTACAAAATCCTCCTGCTCCTTGTCAAGTTTAGTTCCAAGTAAAAGATCAACCATTCCAACAATACCATTCAAGGGAGTTCTTATCTCATGACTCATATTTGCGAGGAAAATTGATTTCGCTTTCGTAGCCTGTTCTGCTTTCAACTTTGCTTCAAACAGTTCATTTTCAACCTTTTTCCTTTCAGTTATATCCTCTTTAACAGCAACAAAATTTATAATTTTACCATCTTTATCAATTATTGGAGCGATAAGAGCCATTTCCCAATAGAGTGTCCCATCCTTTCTCTTGTTATGGAACTCCCCTCTCCACTCTTTACCTGATTTTATTGTATCCCATAACTCTTTGTATTCCTCTTTACTTTTTTCACCTGATTTTAAAATTCTTGGATTTTTACCTTTCACCTCTTCGAATGTGTATCCTGTAACTTCAGTGAATTTTTTGTTAACATACTCTATATTACCATCCGTATCGGTTATAACGACACTTGCTGGACTCTGATTAACTGAAAACATCAACTTTTCAATCTCTCTTTCGTAATTGTATTTTTCCGTTATATCATCGAAAACCTCAATGGAACCAGAATAGTTTCCATTTTCATCTTTCAAAATCTGAGCATTTTTTGAGATTATTCTAATATTTTTTGAACTCGTAACGATCTTGCATATTTTGTTTAAAATTGGAGTGTCATCATTTTTGTTTTTCAAAGAACATCCACTCCTACATGGTTCAAGAGCAAAAAAAGTGCACTCTTTTCCAACAAGTTCATCTTCCTTGTAACCTAATATCTCAAGTGCTCTTCTATTGATTGAAATTATTTTTCCATTCTTATCAGTAATAAAAACAGCACTCGGAACAACTTCGAACAATTTTTGAAACTCACTATTTTTTTTCTGAAAATTCTCTTTCAAAACTTTTAAAACTTTATTTTCATAATCAAGTCTCTCTTCGTTTTCAACAGCAATTTTTTGAAACATATCTAAAAAGTATTTGTAGACAGCAGTAATTAAAAATATTGAAATGTAGGTTATCAAAAAACTGAAATTTAATGTCCTATCGTAAGTGAAAATATCGTAGTAATCAGGAATTTTTGCGATAATAAAAAACATTACAATGAAAGACAAAATGAAACTTTCCCAAAATGAAATCGAAAGAAAAGATATCAATGGGAAAATGTAAACAATAATTCTTCTATTTGATTCTAAATCTGTAAAAAACAAAATGAATAGATTAACAAAAAATAAAAAATAAACTAAAATCCTTCCAACAATTTCAACCTTTTTCTTTCTTATCAGGAAAAAAAGAAGTAAAAGGTTTAGAATGAAGGAAGAAAATGTTACCAAAAAATTTGTTAAAATTAATTTTGTAAAAAGATATTTTGAACTTAAAAAGAAAGTCCCAATTAAACCTATAAAAACAAAAAAAATCAGAAAATTGTATTTTAAAATCGGGAAAATTTCTTTGGTTGAAAATTTCGAAAAATAGTCCGTTTTGAATTCGAATTTGAAAATTTTTAAAATCGTTTTCATTTTCTAAAATCCTTTACATTTATATTATAAATTTTCAATTTCGAATGCAGGTTCTGCCTCGCTATCTGAGCAATCTGTGCCGCCTTCGTCACATTCCCATTGCAAAATTTTAAAAGTTGAACAAGGTATTCTCTTTCGTAGTAATCAATAGTCTCTTTCAAGGGCCTGTTTATAGGAATGAACTCATTTCTGTTTGATCGCATTATATTACCGAAAAGGTGTGATGGTAGATTTTTTACATCTATTATTTCATCAGTTGTCAGAGCACAACTACTTTCAACAGCGTTTTCAAGTTCCCTCACGTTACCAGGCCAATCGTACCTCAAAAATATCTCTTTAACCCCTTCTGAAAAACCTTTTATCTTCTTGTTCATCTTGATAGAGTATTTTTCAAGAAAATGTTGAGCAATCAGCAATATATCTTCCCTTCTTTCCCTTAAAGGTGGGATATTTATATTCACAACATTCAATCTGTAATAAAGATCCTCTCTGAACCTGTTTTCAACTATCCTATCTCTAAGGTTAATATTCGTAGCAGAAATTATCCTTACATCAGTCTTTAAAACAACGGTTGAACCGAGAGGTGTAAACTCTCCACTTTCAATAACCCTTAAAATTTTTGCTTGTAAACTTAAAGGCATATCACCTATCTCATCAAGAAAGATTGTTCCAGAATCTGCAACTTTAAAGAGTCCATTTTTGTTGTTATATGCACCTGTAAAAGCACCTTTAACATATCCAAAAAGTTCACTTTCAAGTAAAGTTTCAGGTAGAGAAGCACAGTTTATTGGAACGAAAGGATTATTTTTTCTCTTTCCAGAGAAATGAATAGCTTTTGCAACAAGTTCTTTACCTGTACCACTCTCACCAGTAATCAAAATATTTGAGTCAGTTTTTGATACCTGTTTGATCATCTTAACAAGTTCTTTCATCTTGGAACTTTTTCCAATAATCCCCTGAAAAGAAAAATCCTTCTCAACCTGTTCCTGAAGATTTTCATTTCTAAATAAAAGTTCATTCCACTTCAAAGCCTTCTCTATCGATAAAAGTAGTTCTTTTCCTTTGAAGGGCTTTTTAAGATAATCGTAAGCACCCATTTTTATCGCTTTAACAGCATCGTTTATTTCAGCGTTTCCAGTTATTATTATTATAGATATATCAGGATAAAAATGTTTAAGTTCAGGGAGGTACTCTATTCCGGTCCTGTCAGGCAACTTAACATCAAGTAAGATAAGGTCTATCGAATTTTTTTCCAAAACTTTAAACATCTCCTCACCATTCGATGATTTATAAACTTTGTATCTGTTCTCAATTAGTATCTCTCCAACGGATTCAAGAATGAAAGGATCATCATCAACTATCAAAATATTCTTCATATTCATAAGACCTCCTATATCGTAGGCAAAGGAAGAACAACTTTTAATTCAGTCCCTTTTTCATAATCTTTCATGAACAATTTTCCTGAAACATTTTCAAGATCGAATCTAATAGAGTTAATAGTCAAAAGGTCCGATCTGTTATTTTTATTATCAACATCTTCTGAAAGTGTCTCCAACCCTGTTTTAAAATTTGTGTTGAAAATCAAATTTATGTTATCATCGAATAGAGAAAAATTTATAGAGACTTTATTACCTTTAACTTTTTCACTTCTGTGGAAAAGAAGAAGCATGATTTCAAGGAAAATATATTTTAAAAATCCATGTGGCAACTTTACAGGTGGTATCTTTTTATCATAAGAGTATTCAATTTCAACATTGTGATTGATAAAGTAATCTTTTATTATTGGTAAAAATTTTAAAGTTTCATCCTCAAGGTTTACAAGTTCCATCCTTTCAGAGATCCCAAGTTTAAGTTCCCTTACAGTTGAAACTATGGAAACTATTCTATCAACATTCTGCTCAATCATATCAATTTTTTTATGCAATTCCTTCGGACAACTCTTATCCATCCTTAATACATCGAGTTGAAGGATTATCGATGTAATAGGATTATTTATCATATGACTTATACTTGAGATCAATTCCCCGGCTACAGATAGTTTTGAAATTTTTCCTATTTCATGTTGCAAAGATGACATACTCTCAACGGAAACTATATAGTTTCTTATACCAATAATTTTTTCACACTTATATTCAAATTCGTATTCAAAATTATTTTCTTTTATAAAATCTAAATAGGGAAATTCAAAAAGGTTTTTATACCTGTAAATATCCTCATCTTTTTTTAAAATTACAAGAATAGGGATCTTCAAATAAAAGAGCCTTTTTAAAAGATTTGTATCTTTTAAAATTTTTCCACTTGATGATGTTAAAATTATATCGATTTTCACCTCAGCACAGATCCCCTCTATTTTAGCAAAATCATCTTCGAATATTAAATTGTTCTCATTCAACTTTTTCGATTCTAAAATATCATCATGCGTTACTTTGAAAATTATAATCTGTTTCATAAGACTCCCTCCTCAATTTCACTTTCCGCAATATACCGTATCATATCTTTTGATATGTCTCCTGTATACAATTTTGGTATGTACGAATCTCTACTATCAATGAGTTCAACTATTCTTTTGAAATTCTCAATCGATGATCTTTTCTTCCCTTCCATTTTATCTATCAGAGCAAGATAGTATAGAGCATATATATAGTTTGGGTTTTGTGCTAATGTTTTTTGAAAATAGAGTTTTGCTATAGAATAGTTCAATCTGTCAAAGTAGTATATTCCAAGAATGAAATCGAAATCTGGATCCTTAATTCCGTTCATTTGTAACTGTTTCTCAAGGAATTCTATTTTCATAATATCGTGCTGCCTTGTAAATATGAGAAGCATCAATTTTAAAATTTCAACACTCCTTTCATCATCTTTACCAAGAAGTGCCTGCAAGATACCTAAAGATTCATTGTATTTTTTTTCTTTAAAAAAATTTAAAGCATCCTCAAAAGTATAATCTGAAACTAAAAAATCATCACTCTCAGGTTTTTTAAAGTAGAATAAATCTTCACAAATCTCTTGCTCAAACAAACCAGTTGAGAAAATGTTTATCTCTTTGAAATCTGATATGACATAACCACCACCTTTCAACAACCTGTAACTCTCTTTCGACAAATTCACTAACCTTTCTTTCAAAAATATTTTGGAAAAATTGTTAACAACTATCATATCAAAAAATTCACTCTTTATGGAGTTGTTAAAGGGATTCGTAACTATGAAATTTATTCTGTTTAAAAGGTCTGCTCTTATAGTGTAATTTTCTATCATATCAATAAAATATTTAAGCTCGTCATCATTCGCTTTTATGAGCTGTGGATATTCTATCTTACAATTCTTTATCCTTTCAACAATGAAAAATGATGGGTAAACTGCAAAATAGTTGACATTTTTTCTCTTCTTTAGGTTTTTTAGAGCCAGTTCACTGTCTATAACGAAGGAAAGTAAAGAACTACCAATATCCGAGGAGAAAAATAGTATGTTTAAATTATCCTTTTCAATATTCTCAAAAATATTTTTTGTTATCTTTCTGATATCCTCATTTTCAAAAAATATATTTTGATAATTGTAAAGAGCAAAGAGAATCTTTTCAAAATCCTCTTTTGTCTGAATTTTCCCAAGATTGTAGAGATCATGTATTTTGACATTCAAAGATGTTGTTATGTTTATGTTAAAAGAGTTCTGTAAAATATCTATTATCTCGTTAACAGTTTTTAAAATCACCTTTCCCCCCTTTTCAGGATATTTTTAACTCGCAATAAAATCTTCTGAGGATCAATAGGTTTTGGGATGTAATCATCAGCTCCCTTTGAAAGCCCCTCAATCTCATTTTCAGAATCTGACTTTGAAGTGAGAACAACAATAGGGATATCGGATAGATTTTTATCATCTTTAATCCTGTCGATAAGTTCAAATCCTCCCATCTCCGGCATAGATAGGTCTGTGATAACAAGATCAACATTTTTGCTTCTCAAGATGTCTAACGCTTCTTTACCATTTTCAGCTTCCAAAGTTAAAAACCCTTCCGATTTAAAAAGTGCACTGATAACCGTTCTTATTGTTTTTACATCATCAACAACAAGTATACTCTTTTTATCTTCTCCACACTCCTTGTTTTCCGTTCTGGAAGAGATTTCATTTTCAACAAGAAATCTATCAACGTCAAGAACCCTTTCTATTTCACTAAATGTTGTTATACCTTTTTTAACTTTATCCAGTCCATCATCAAAAACATTTTTGTAATTTATACTCTTTAGGTAATGAACTATCTCATTTAAATCTGTTTCCTTCTCAATCAGTTCCCTCAACTTCTGATCAATTTCAAGAACTCCAAAAATTCCAATTATACCTGAGAATCCAGTATAGTTACATTTTTCACATCCGTTTTTGTTCTCTTCGATGATTTCAAAATTTTCATCAACTTTTAAAATATTTCTTACCTTCTCATCCGGCTTAACTTTATGTGAACAAAATTTACAAACTTTCCTAACTATCCTCTGTGCTATAACAACAAGCAAAGCATCAGCAATAAGATATGGTTCAACACCCAAATCTTTCAACCTTATAAGAGTTGATACTTCACTGTTTGTGTGTAGAGTTGAAAGTAGAAGATGTCCTGTAATGGCACCTTTAAACGCAGTTTGAGCCGTTTCATTATCCCTTATTTCGCCGAGCAGGATAACGTTGGGATCCTGCCTTAAAAGAGTTCTTAAAGCTGAAGAAAAAGTAACATTGTTTTTAGGATCTATCTGTGTTTGATTTATACCTTTGATAGTGTACTCTATCGGATCCTCAATGGTTGTTATGTTCAAATGTTTATAATCCAGTTCCTGCAAAATCGAATAGAGAGTAGTTGTCTTTCCACTTCCAGTTGGACCTGTGACAAGAATTATTCCCTGAGATTTTGCTGAGTTTTTCCTGATGATTTTAATATTATCTTCAGTTAGACCAAGTTGTTCAAGTGAAACCTTTATTTTACTCTTATCGAGAATCCTTATCACTACTTTCTCTCCGTCCATTATTGGAATTGTAGAAACCCTTAAAGATATATCTTTATGTGAAACAACTATCTGTATATTTCCATCCTGTGCTTTTCTGGTTATGGTTATATCCATTTTAGCCATTATCTTGATTCTTGAAATTACCCTTTTTTCTATCTTCTTTGGTAACCTCAAATGCTCATTTAAAAATCCATCTATTCTGTATCTGACGATAAGATTACTCGCCTGCGGCTCAAAATGTATATCTGAAGCGTTCAATTTTATAGCATCTATTATTATAGAGTTTATAAGTCTAACTATAGGTTTTGAACTAATCTCGTCATCCTCCACAACATCTTCTTCCATATCTTCATAATCATCTATTTTAAGTATATTCTCAGGAAGGTCATAAGAGAACTTTTCTTGTCCAAAGATTTCAATAAATTTCTTTTCAAGGCTTTCGGTAGTAGTTATGAAGATATCAACATCAAGACCTGTGATAAACTGAACATCTTTAATAAGTTCAACGTTGAAAGGATTATCCGATACTATCTTTAAAGTTTTCTGATTCAGTTCAAAAGGCAAGAATCTATTTTTCTTAAGGTAAGTAGGTATGAATAGTGACAGCAAACCTTCAGTTATTTGAACTTTTTTTAAATCAACAAAACCTATCTTAAAATTCTCCTCAATAATTTTTGCAAGTGTTTCATCCACCTTTAATTTCCCTTCAGATAATAGATTTGTAAAAAATTTTATCTGATCAAAACTTTTTGATTCACTCTCTTTCTGATAAATTTGAAAGATTTCCGGAAAATTTTTTAAATAATCAATTATTTGTGCTTTCATATTCTCCCACAAACCTTATAAATTTTTCCACTAAATCTTTTTTGAAGTATCTGTCAGCTAATTTCCGTAGATTTTCAAAAGCATCATTTTTCCCAACACCATCCCTATAATTCTTATTTTCTGTTAGAAGTAAATAGGTATGAACCAGTTTAATTATTTGTGATTGTAGTGGTATCTGATCCCCTTTCAATCTTTTTGGGGAACCTGAACCATCATAATTTTCACTTATTGAATTTATTATGGGTTCAAGTTCCTTCAAAAACTCAATATCCTCAAAAACATTCTTGAACTTTTCCGAAACCTCTTTGGAATTACTTTTTTTATCCTTTCCTAAAGATTGAATTATATCGAAAAGAACAGATGAGTATTTAATCTTTTCTACATTTTCCTCTTCCAATTTTAAAAAAGAGGAAAAATCTTCACAATATTTCGATTTTTTCTCTATTAACTTTTTTTGAAAACTATCCGATAATCCAGTCAAAGTGAGCATAGTGTATATTATCCCAAACCTTGTTGACTTCAACTTTTTGTTCAATTTTATCTCAGAGTATTTGTTCGATAGGACAAAAGACAAAACTTCAGCGATTTCAAGATCCGTATCCACAAAATCGTTCTCCCTTTTCAAGTAAACAACTCCCAAAATATCATTTTCATAACTCATAACCGAAGTCATCGACTTTGAACCAGCAAATATACAACCTATATTGTTTTTAACTGGAACAAAAAATATTGGTAACTTAGGATCAACTTTTTCTCCAATTTTAAATTCACCAACCGGAGGACCAACTATCTCTTTAAAAAAGTTATCCTCCCTTACAAAAAAATATATGAACTGTGTTAAAAAAATTTTTGAAAATTCAAGGTAAGATATTTTAAATAGAGTTTCAACATCATCTATCTTAGAAATCTTTTTTTGAAACTGTTTCAAAATTATTAACCTTTCAATAACCTTTCTTGATTCTTCACTCTCTGAACTTTTTTCTTTTTTGTTTATAATATCTGCAATTATTTTTTTATTTTCAAGTAAACTGTTTCTCTTATTTATAGCACTTTTCAATGCGTTCATAATCTGATTTATATGTAAAGGTTTTGGAATGTAATCAAAAGCACCATACTGCAAAGCTTCTATTGAGGTTGAGAGAGAAGCGTAAGCTGTCATTACTATTACCTGAATATCATTATCGATCTCCTTAATGTTTTTTAAAATGGTAAGACCTGAAATGTCTGGAAGAATTATATCCGTAAAGACAATGTCAGGGGGACTGTTTGATATATAATTCATTGCTGAACTACCATCGTAAAAAGCAAGACATTCATAATCTGATGAATAGTTGTTCAAGGCATCCTTTAAAGAGTTTGCAAGATCTTTATTATCATCTATTATTAAAACCCTCATCTTCCTTTGCACTTTTCCTCCTTTTTGCTTTTTTATAAACAAAAAAAGTGCCAAATATAAGTGTAACAATTTCATTATGTTATAATTATATGACATTATGTTTTTTTTTAAATTGCAAAGGGGTT
The DNA here is from genome assembly GCA_001508335.1 of candidate division TA06 bacterium 32_111. Taxonomy (GTDB): domain Bacteria; phylum Hydrothermota; class 32-111; order 32-111; family 32-111; genus 32-111. Next base: position 84,078 of record LGFX01000001.1, on the reverse strand, counting down.
CAAATTAAGTTACTTATTTCTAACAATTTATAACCTTTATACGAAATTTGCAAAAGTCATAATTTTATGACACATTTAAAGTTTCGGTAACAAGATAACATTTTCTAACAATAAAGGATTTCAAAATGGGGTTTTTTTCACAACTTTTTTTCAGTTCATCGATATTTACCTTTATTTTTAATATTAATTTTTTACTTTCAGGTAAACTTTCTAATCTTTTTATTAACAGGTAGTTGTTAAGAGTATTTAAATTTTTAATTTCAAGGTAAAAATTTTCTTCTTTTATCCTATCAAGATAGGTATTTTCAAGATCTTCAATTTTTATCCATTTTAAACTCTTAAAAATTTTCATCTCAGGGATTCTGGTTAAAAGCAAAATATTTTTTTCCATCCTGCCATCATTCAAAAAATTCTCTATTATGAATTTGTACTCCTCTACCTCTTTAAGTATCCTGTCAAGTTGTTCATAATGAAAAGGTTTTTCAATTATATAACTCACATCAAGTTCTTTTAAAAGATCCTTTACTTTTTGATTTAAACTTGCAGTAACAACGATAAAGGTTAAAAAAAGATCCATCTTTTTCAGTTGGTTTATGATATTTAAGCTACTGTTGGAACCTAAGAAAATATCTATTATGAGAACATCAAGGTTCTCGATCTCATTTGGTTTCAAAAAAAGAGGGTGTTTATCCAAAAGGTAAACCTGATATTTTTTCAATACAAGTATATCCTTTAAAGCGTTTGCGAAAGTTTCATTATCTTCGATTATTCCTATATTCATAATTACTCCTTTTTTATCCAATCGAATACATTATATGTGCCAAATTAAATTGTTCTATTTTAGAACTTAGAATTATTAACCCGTTATAAACACATTACAAACGTTTAAAATGTTGACAATTTGTTTTCTAAGTTTATTATCCTAATTATGGTTGGAGTAACTTTTCTTTTCATTTCAGTTCTTCTATTTTCAACTATGGAGATATCCTCTAAATTTATTTCAAGTGATTTCAATTTTTTACAGTTAACTTTTTTGAGATTTTTTCTGGGAATTTTCATTTTCATTTTTTTTATCCTACTAAATAAAGATTTAAAAAAAGAACTTGGAAATTTAAAAATGAAAAGTTTTATAAAAATATCCTCTTTAGGTTTTATAAATGTTTTTCTCTCAATGGTTCTTCTCCAATATTCTGTTGAGAAAGGTAACGCTTCTGTTGCTGCGGTTCTTATAGGTAGCCATCCAATATTCGTATACATTTTAAATTTAATCTTTTCAAAAGAGTTTGATAGAACCAAACTCTTTAAAATATTAACAGGTATAATCGGAATATCTCTTCTTTTACTCTTTTCTAAAAAAATCAATAGAATCGATTATCTATCATCTTTTGCCGGTCTTTTATCATCATTTTTCTTTGCGCTCTTCACGTTCCTTTCAAAAAAATTTTTAAAGGATAACAGTCCGGTTATCATAAACTTCATATCTTTCTTTTCAGGTATTTTGTTCTTACTACCTTTTTTCTTTTACAAAAAGAACCATCTTTTAAATTTTAACTCTTTTAACATTCCTTTCCTGTTATACCTTGGATTTTTCGTTACCGGATTCGGATACCTTTTATACTATGAAGGTTTTAAGAGGTTGAATGTTGTTGATGGATCTATCTTCTTTTTCCTAAAACCATTGATAGCTACAACACTTTCAGTGATTTTGTTAAAAGAAAAGTTGAGCCCAATTCAGATTTTTGGCATATTTTTGATAATTTTATCCTTGACAGATTTTAAAAAGGGGAAAAAAATTGAAATCTATAACGGAATCAAAAAAGATATCGATAGTTGAAAAAAATTCTATATTTATAGGTAGAGGTTTTTTCGTAAAAGATAAAAACGATGTTGAAAAGGTTATCTCATCTTTGAAGAATGAGGATAAAGACTATACTCATATAGTTTACGCTTACAGGTTAACATCAAACGAATTCTATTACACCGACGATAGAGAACCAAAAAATTGTGCAGGTCTTCCTGTTTACAACGTTATAGAAAAGAATGACCTTTACTTCTCATTGATTACTGTAACAAGATTTTTTGGTGGTATAAAACTTGGTGCGTCAGGCTTGGTTAGAGCGTACTCAAGATGCGCTATTGAAACTTTGAAAAACTCTATTATAAAGGAACTTGAAAAATTTTATCTTTTGGAGATTTCAACCGACTATAACGAATACAACAAAATTTTACATGTTATTGAAAGAACTAAACATAAAATTTTAGTTGAAGATTTCAAAGAAAGGGTAAAAGCAAAAATATATGTTAATGCTGAAACTTTATCAAAGTTAGAAAAGATCTATCCAGACTCTTTTGAAATTTTGGATAAAGATATCCTTCTTCCCTACTGATTCATCTTTTTCAAAAGTGAAAGTATAGATCTTCTTGAAAACGGTTTTTTCAAAAGAGGTATTTTAAACTCTCTTATAATCCTTTTCACTTCAGCAGGGATAGAGTAACCTGTTATAAAAACGAATTTTATTTCTGGATAATCTTTTCTTACAAGGTGGAAAACCTCTGAGCCAGACTCATTTTTAATCCTTATATCACAGAATATTATAGAAATTTTCTCTTTACCTTTTTCTATAAGTTTAATAGCATCCTTTATATTTTCAGATTGTATAGTATCTATACCTTCCTCATTCAAAACGTCTATTATCGACTCTCTAACTTCATCTTCATCATCAATAATAAGAATCTTTTTAGATGTTTCAGATGGTGGTAATTTTATCATCTTCGAATCGGAGGAGTAAGGAATAAGTTCGGGATCATTTTCATGTAAAATAGCGAACCTTTTAAGTATATCGTTTATTTTGTTCAAACTGTTCTTTATCCTCTCAATCAATTTCTTCTCTTTATCAGTTAACTTGTTTCCCATCCTTTTCTCAAGGGTCTCGGTAGATAAAAGTATTACGGAAAGTGGTTGGTTCAATTCATGATGCATTGTTATTACGGATGCTTTTATAATGTTCATTTTAGCAAGTTTTACACTATCCTTCATATCATCTATCATCTTTAAAATGATTCTTATCCTTGAATCGAGTTGATTTATATCTATAGGTTTGTATATGTAATCTACAGCACCAGCTTCAAGACCTTCAGCAACGGTTGATGTATCGGTTAGATGTGAAAGGAATATTACAGGGATCTCCTTTAACTGTTCATCCTCTTGTATATCCCTACAGATATCTATTCCGTTGAATTCGTTTAGATCTATATCTAAAATTATTATGTCAGGTAAAAATTCCTTTATCCTTTTTATACATTTGTTCGGGTCATTATCCGCATAAACTACATAACCTAAAGAACTCAATGATTTACTGACAAATGTTGTAACAGTTATACTGTCATCAAGAATATAAACTCTAATTTTATTTCTCATTTTTCCCCCTTTAATAGGTTTACAACTTCATTCAACTTCCTCTTTATCTCCCCTTTTATATAATTTTTATCATTTTTGAAATCAAAGTTTAACTGAACGATTTCAACTTTTGAATTCATAACTTCATTCGCTCCTTTTATAGTATATTTTTTTTCATAAAGCAACTCTTTTATCCTTTTTACAATTTCTATATCCTTTTCAGTGTACATCCTTCTTCCATTTACCGAATGTTTCAAAGGTTTTAACTTAGGAAAAACTGTTTCCCAATATCTCAAAACATAACTTCTGAGACCAGTCATCTGAGAAACTTCTTTTATAGAATAGTATCTTTTCCTATTTCTATATTCTGTTTTCATTTCCCTTAATCAATCTTTCAATATTACTTTTATGTTTTAAAATTATAAAAATTACCACAATTATAATCAATAAAAAATCTATATTTGAAAATTTTTTAAAAGGAAAAGTTATATTTAAAAGTTTTCCCATAACAAAATAAACTATTGGTAGGAAGAATGCTGATACTATAGTCCCAACAGCAACAATCCTTGTTGTTACTACTGAAATTAGGAAAAATATTGCACAAACTAAAATCTCAAAAGGGAAAAGGACAATAAAACTTCCAAATGAGGTTGCTGCACCTTTACCACCTTTAAACTTAAGGTAAGGTGTAAACATATGCCCTAAAACTGTTGTGATGGCAACTATTGTTGATATCTCAAGATTTTTATCAAAATAAAAAACTGAAATCAAAGTAGGGATGAAACCTTTTAAAAAATCGAGAATAAACACAGGTATACCATACTTCCACCCTCCAATCCTGTATACATTTGTGGCTCCAACATTACCACTACCAACCTTTCTAATGTCTGTTTTCAAAAACAATTTTGAAATGACAAAAGCAAAAGGTATACCTGAAAATAAATATGATAATAAACAAAATATTATTATCTTAATTATCATCTTTTCTCCTCAATTCAACATCGAAAGGAATCTCCGATAAGTTCAAAACCTCTCTTATTTTATTAATTATATATCTAATATAATTTCTGTCAATATTTTCTGGGTCGTTAACTCTCAAAATGAAAATTACAGGGTCTTGAGATTTCTGTGTTAAACTGTAGAATCTTGGTCTTTTTCCACTCTTCAAAACTGGATGTTTGAAATTTGGAATTATCTTTTCAAAAAGTACCGTGTTCAGTAAACTGTTTTTAAACTTGATAGGTAATTTACCTCTTAGTTCATAAGATTTTTCGAGTATTCTATATATGTGTTTTTTCTCCTTTGCAGAGATGAAAAGTTTTGGCAAAAAATCGCCGAACTCCAAATTTTCAAGTACCTCTTTATAAAACTTCGTTTTTTCAATTCCAGTTACAAGATCAGTTTTGTTAAAAACGATTACAGTTGGTTTTAAAAGTAACAGAGATTCTCCAAGAATTTTTTTATCCTGATGGGTGACTTTCTCTTTTACATCCATTACAACTACAACAACATCAGCCCTTTCCATGGCGAGTTTACTTCTCAAAATCGTATAGTATTCCGTAGGTTCTTTTATTTTAGATGCCCTTCTTATTCCTGCGGTATCTATAAGAACAAAATGGTTCTTTTTATACTCAAGGTAAGAATCTACAGAATCCCTCGTTGTTCCAGGTATTGGAGAAACTATCATCCTGTTTTCGTTGAGGAGAGAGTTAACGATGGTGGATTTCCCTGTATTAGGTTTACCTACTATCGCTATCTTTAATCCCTCCTTAAAAAACCCATCTTTCTTCTGTTCCCTGTACCTTTCAACAAGCATCTCTTTTAATGTAGAAAGGTTCAACTTATGCTCTGCCGAAGTTTGAATATAAGTACCAAAACCGAGTTTAAAAATATCAGGATCAGGGAAATCATCATACTTATCGCATTTGTTAACGATAAGGATAACATCCTTCTTTCTACGTCTTAATTTTTCAGCTATATAATAATCATCACCTGTAATACCATTTCTGTTATCTACAACAAACAGTATTATATCTGACTGATTTATCGCAATATCAACCTGCTGTTCTATAAGGTCACTGAAAGTTACATTCTTTGGATTCTCTTCAATTCCTCCAGTATCTATGATTACAAATTCTTTACCATCTATCTCTATTTTTTCATAATGCCTATCCCTTGTAAGGTTAGGTGTTGAATGAACAACAGCCTCTCTTTTACCTAAAAGGGCGTTGAAAAGTGTTGATTTCCCAACATTAGGTTTTCCTATTATAGATACAACATTCATAAAAGATACCTTTTAATATCAATATTTTTTTCCAAAACTATAAGGTTTTTCCCACTGCTTTTAATAATATCTTTTTTTGTGAAATTATCAAGTGTTAAACCATCAATGTTAAAAACATTTTTATGTATAAGATAATTTTTATAATCTGTCTCTTTCATTATTTTTACAATATCAAATGCTGTTAGAAGGCCAGTTACCGTAACGATCTCTCCAAAAAAAGTGTTAACTAAAGGCAAAATCCTTTCAGATTTAAAATAACAATTTTTTATCAAAAAATCTCCAAAACTTTTTCCTGTTATAATAGCGTAACCCTTTTTAAGTTTTTTATCTTTAAAATTCTTGGTTTCTTCAATAAAGTTCCTAACCATACCTATCCCATTTTCATACTGTGGGAAAGAATGGTAATAACTTTTTGGAGGGATTTTCATCCCAGATTTCAGAAAAAGTTCATCCGCTACGTAAACTTTTTTGTATCCAAAAATTTTTTTCAAATTTTCAACATACTCAATAAGATTTTTTGCATAATCTCTATCTATGGGAGTAAATTTTGATAAGTCTTTTCTGTACTTTGTTAAACCTAAAGGAACGATACCAAGTGATAAAAATCCTTTACTCGCAGCATACCTTATTGTCTCTTCAAGATATTTACCATCATTTATATTCCTCATAAGGACAACCTGACCATGTATTTTTATTCCCCCATCTATCAACTTTTCAATTTTTTCAATTCCGTTTTCCACTCCAAAAATTTTTTTCCTCAAAACGTTATCAACGGAATGGACAGAAATGTAGAGTGGAGATATTTTATGCTCAACTATATTAAGAAGCAGCCTATCATTCAAATTGGAAAGAGTTATGAAATTACCATACTCGAAAGATTCCCTGTAATCGTCATCCTTAAAATATAAACTTTTTCTAAGACCTTTTGGGTTCTGATCAACAAAACAGAAAATACATTTATTGTTGCATCTCCTCCTTTCAAACTCATCAAACTCAATTTTTATTTTACCATAATCTTTTTTTGAAACCTCAAATTCTATAAAATCACCATCCTTCTTTTTTACAAGAAAAACCATCTTTTCAAAAGAAGTTTCGAAAAGTACACCTAAAAAGTCGAATATCTCCCTTCCGTTGATCGAAACTATTCTATCACCCACAGATATGGAGTGCTTTTTAAATATGGAACCTTTTTTTATCTTTGAAATTTTTATTGACATTATCTTAAAAAGAGATTGTTTAACCTGTAAAAATATTTTATCAACTCGTATCCAGATATTGTATTATAAGGGTTGAAATACCCATCATCAACTTCCATAATCCCTAAAAAAATCACATTCGAAATAGGTTTGTATGCAAAAAATTTTTCGTCAACATCCTTAATATCTACTACATTCATTTTAAAATTGGAAAGGAACCCATTTTTCAAAATAAAGTTATAAAAAAATACCGCAATCTGGTACCTTAAGATAGGGGTTTCAGGCTTAAATGTATTATCTGGAAGTGGTGGTAAAATTCCCCTTTTTACCTGTGCGTACAGGATCTCACTTTTTGGAAACATTTTTATGTCAAAAGGGATCTCGTTACTGTAAATGAAAATCTGCTGGGGGAAATATATTCCAAAAAGGTAAGCTACATCACTTTTTGTAATAACATTCTTCTTTTCTAAACCTTTCATAAAAGGATAATCCTTATCAACCTTGCTTTTAAAAAATGAAAGGTACCTGTCATTCTTTGGGAAACAACCAGTAAGAACAACTAAAAGAATTAAAAGGATAAAAGGATAATTTTTTTTCTTTTTAAACATATTCATAAAGTGCCGGAGGCCGGACTCGAACCGGCACGGGATTGAAGTCCCAGCGGATTTTAAGTCCGCTATGTCTACCAATTCCATCACTCCGGCAAAAGGCGGCATCCGGATTTGAACCGGAGAATAACGGTTTTGCAGACCGTCGCCTTACCACTTGGCTATACCGCCAGGAAAAAAATGGAGCGGGAAACGGGACTTGAACCCGCGACATTCACCTTGGCAAGGTGACGCTCTACCAACTGAGCTATTCCCGCTCTTTGAAAACATTTTATATCAAAATTATAAAAAATGTCAATACTTTTATATAGTTTTAAAAACTTTTTCAATCCTTTTAAATGCCCAATCAATATCTTTTTTGGTTATGACAAGTGGTGGAGCGAACCTTATAATATTTTCGTGTGTCTCTTTGCAAAGGAGTCCCTCTTTCATTAAGGCTTCGCAGAATCTCCTTGCACCACCAGCGTTTTCATTCAATTCGACACCTATAAGAAGTCCCCTTCCTCTAACTTCCTTTATATAATCGGATTTAATTGATTTTAGAAGTTTCATAAAATAGTTACCCATCTTCAAAGAGTTCTTATCAAGTTTCTCCTTTATAAGTACATCGAGAGAAGCAACTGCTATAGCACTTGCCAATGGGTTTCCACCAAATGTTGAACCATGGTCACCTGGTTTGAATACATCCATAACCTCTTTCTTTGCAAGGAATGCACTAACAGGATAATATCCTCCAGAGAGAGCTTTTCCTAGTATAAGTCCATCAGGTTTTACCCCTTCTTCCCAAAGGTGTGCGAAAAGTTTTCCCGTTCTGCAAAGACCGGTTTGTATTTCATCTAAAACGAAAAGGATGTTATTTTTTCTACATATCTCCTGTGCCCTTTTCAAAAATCCATCAGGTGGTATTATTATTCCGCCCTCTCCCTGTATCGGTTCAGTTAAAAAAGCAACAGTGTTTGGTGTTATAGCTTTTTCAAGGGCATCCGTATCCCCAAAAGGTATCTCTACGAAACCTTGTGTTAAAGGTCCAAATCCATCTTTGTACTGGAATTCAGATGAAAAAGAAATTATCGTAATAGTTCTACCATGGAAATTGTTTTTAGAAACTATTATCTCAGCTTTATCCTTTTCAACACCCTTTACAGTGTATCCCCATTTCCTTATAGCCTTTAAAGCGGTTTCAACAGCCTCAGCACCAGAGTTCATAGGCAACATCTTATCCATCTTTGCAAGTTTGCAAAGTTTTTCATAGAACAAAGGTAGTTGGTCGTTATGGAATGCTCTACTTGTCAATGTTAGTTTTTTCATCTGTTTTATTGCTGCTTGTGCAATCTTTGGATTACAATGTCCCTGATTTACAGCAGAATATGAACTCAAAAAATCTAAATACTTTTTCCCTTCTGTATCCCATACCCATATGCCTTTCCCTTTTGCTAAACAAACATCGAGCGGATGGTAATTGTTTGCTCCATACTTTTTTTCCATTTCAAAAAGTTTATTTGATTTTTTCATAAACACTCCTTTTTTGAATCTATAAAATATCATATTAAAAATTAAAGTCAAGAGCATAGAAATATGTTGATTATTTTGCAAATGTTGCTAAAATTCTTTATCTATGAAAAGTATAGCGATATTTTCAACAGTCCATAAAGTTTACGATGTAAGGATATTTCATAAAGAGATAAAAGCGCTTAAAGATTCTTATAAAATTTTTTACTTTAACCCAAATGTTGAAGAAGAGAAAAAAGAGGATGAAAATATTTTTTTAAAAAAACTTAAAAAAAGAAAGAACAGATTTTTAAGGATCATTTTCTCACCTTTTGACACTTTCTTCCAACTTGTTGGGACCGATTATTCTCTTTACCATTTCCACGACCCTGAACTTTTAATTACAGGAATCCTCCTTAAAATCTTTGGGAAGAAAGTGGTATTCGACTCTCATGAGAACAACTATGGTCTTATAATTGAAAAAACATATTTAAAGCCCTATATTTTAAAATTTTTGATAGCAAAATCTGTAAGATTTTTCGAACTGGTGACATCCTATTTTTTCGATGGTCTTATTGTAGCAAGACCTGATCTTGAAAAACTTTATAAAAACAAAAATATCCTTGTGTTTAGAAATTTTCCAGATATAGATTTTAAAATAGAGGATGGAGTAAAAAAATTTAACGAAAAACCTATAGTAGTCTATTCCGGTGGATTAACTTATATAAGAGGTATCACACAACTTGTTGATGCTGTTGGACTTTTGGATGGGAAAGTTGAACTACATCTTTTAGGTGAATGGCAGGATAAAGGATTAAAAGAGGATTGTGAAAAAAGGAAAGGTTATAAATATACAAAATATTTAGGGAATTTCCCTTACGGTGAACATTTCAAATTCATCAAAGAAGGTGATATAGGAATAGTCCCCTTTTTACCTGCCCAGAACCATCTCACAACACTTCCAAACAAACCTTTCGAATATTTCCTGTGTAAAATCCCTGTTCTTATGTCAAATTTCGATTACTGGAAAAACACCTTCAAAGATATTGCATTCTTTTTCGATCCATTATCACCGGAAGATATTAAGAAAAAAATTTTGTATTTACTTGAGAATAAAGAATTTTCTAAAAAACTCGTTGAAGACGCTTATAAAAAAGTTCAGAAGGAATTCAACTGGAATAAAGAGAAAGATAAACTTTTGGATTTTTACAAAAAACTGCTTAAAAACTAAATCTATCCATTATCTCTTTCAATCTGAAAATTTCATTTTCATTGTTGAAAATGTGGAAAGCGAACCTAACCATTCCATCTCTGAAAGAGACTCTGACATTCTTTTCGATAAGGTAGTTGAAAAAGTTTTTTGTTTTTTTCGTTTTGAAAGAGATTATCGGTGTTTTTATTTCTATTAAGTTTTGAGAAAGAAAACCAAAATTTTCAAGCATATGCCCTATATTTTTTATTCCTTCAAGATTGTGAGAATATATCTCTTCTTTGCCTATGCTGTTTAAAAATTTTAAGTTCTCACCCATCATAGTTATACCTAAAAAGTTTCTCGTTCCACTCTCTATTCCAGAACCATTGATCCTGTAATCAGGTAAATTTTCAAAAGAATCGAAATTTTTGTAATCTAAAGAAAGCCATCCACAGTTTCTCTTAACAACTCTATCTATATGTTGTTCATCCATATATAAAAACCCTATACCTTGTGGACCCAAGAGCCATTTTGAAGCACCAGCGAAAAGAAAATCTACCGGTGTTTTCTCGAGATCTATTGGAACGGAACCTGCTGCCTGTATAGCATCTACAGCGATGAGAGAATTTCTACTATGAACTATTTCAAGTAAAACGTTCAAATCAACCATCTCACCTGTAAGATAATCTACAAGATCAACAAAAACTAAACATTTTTTGTATTTAGATAATTCCCTATCAAGATTGTTTGGATTTTTAGTTATAACTTCAACAGAATATCTATCATCTTTCTGAAATGGAACTAAAGTGCATGGGAAACCTTTTCCATATACAATAATTTTTTTTATTTCGGAAAATCCATTTTTAATGATATGAACGGATGATGTTGTATTCTGAACCAGACCAATACTGTTTTGTTTACAGTTTATAAGTTTTGCGATTTCCTTTCTGCAATTTTCTATGGTAGAAAAATATGTTTCAAGAGGTACATCCCCTTCAAAAGAAAGTTGTTCAAGTAACTTTTGCGCTTTAGAAACACTTTCCTTTGTAGGAATTCCAGATGATGCTGAGTTGAAATATAAAACCTCTCTGGGGTTAAAATATGTAGAAAAATCTTTCATAAGCCCACCTTTTTATAATATTTTATCATAAAAAATTATACTTTCAAGATAGCGCCCGAAGGGAATCGAACCCCCAACCTCTTGATCCGTAGTCAAGTGCTCTATCCAGTTGAGCTACGGGCGCGAGAGTATATTATATACTTTCCTCCTTAGAATTCAATTCGAATTCGTGCCTTATTGAAAAACCTATATACAACTTCTTTGCCTGATCGGAGAATGGATATGTAACATCTATCTGGAAAGATTTTGGGATGAAAATGTTAACGAAAAAATCTGGGACTTTATGTTTGAAGAGATCTCCCCTTTCTATGTCAAGAGTTAAAAACAACTCATTCTTTATCCTTTCGGTAAAATGGAGATACGTTGAAATACCTGTTGTAAAAGATATGTTTGGGCTAATATGGTAACCTATTATACCGGAAAATATTGGATAAACCAAAACGTTTGACACATTCGTATAAAGATCACTTTGGAGAGCCAACTTTAAAGGCATTTTAAAATCAGGAGAGTATTTTAAACCGAAACCTGCAGAATTACTCTGGTATCCAACAACAAGATCAAGATATTTTGCGAGTCCATAGTTGAAAGAAAAGCCCCAATAACCTTTACTCTCTTTTAAAGAGTCAGCTAAGTTTTTATCATCTTCAGAAAAATACCCGGCATAAGCAAGATTGTATTGAAAATGAATATTACCTGTATAGACCGGATCCGCAAGTTGGTTTGATGGAAAAATTTTATCAACTAAAAGAAAAATGAAAATAAAAAGAAGATAAAGTTTTTTTTTCATAAAAACCCCTTTTACGTTTATAATAATTCTTCTAAAATTCTTGAAATCCTCTCTGATGTTTTGCCATCCCAATATTTAATTCTATTTCGTTTTACTCTTTCAGAAGTATTGAAAATTTTTTCAATACTTTCAACCTCAGGTTCTAAAAGGGTATTTGTTCCTTCTGTAAGAGTAACAGGTCTTTCAGTGTTCTTTCTCAATGTAAAACAAGGAACATTCAAAAATGTGGTTTCCTCCTGAATACCTCCAGAATCGGTTAAAACGAATTTCGAATTCATCTCAAGAGCAACTGATTTAAGATAGGACACAGGTTTTATAAAATATATTTTTTCTGATATATATTTTTTTAAATTGAAAAGATTTATCATCTTTTCAGTTCTTGGATGAAGGGGAAGTATTACAGGATACTCTTTTGAAAGAATTTTAACAAAATTCAAAATTTTTATAAACCTTTTTCTATCATCAACATTTGAAGGTCTATGTAATGTTAGATAGATGAAATTTTTTCTTTTAACGGAAAACTCTTTACAGATATCGATGCTCCTTATTTTATCAAGATTCTCTTTTAGGGTATCTATCATTATGTTTCCAACAAGAAAAATATTTCTCTTTTCTCTCCCTTCCTTTAAAAGGTTGGAAACAGCATCTTGTGATGGAGCGAATAGAAAATCTGAAAGTGAATCTGTAACTATTCTATTTATCTCTTCAGGCATACTTTTATCAAAACTTCTTAAACCCGCCTCAACATGAGCAACTTTCAAATAGAGTTTTTTTGCTGCAATCGTTGCTGCCATTGTTGAGTTCACATCACCAAAAACAACACAAAGGTGTGGTTTTCTTTTTAAGAGTAATCTTTCATATTCAACCATTATTTTATATGTCTGGTAAGCATGAGTTCCACTTTTAACGTCAAAAGAATAATCTGGCTTTGGAATTGAAAGATCCTCAAAAAATATATCTGACATCTCCTTCGTGTAATGTTGCCCGGTATGAATTAATCTTACATTAAAATTTTCCCTTAAAATTCTATTAAGTTTTACAACTTTTATAAAATTAGGTCTTGCTCCTATTATAAGATCAACAGTTTTTTTCATAGGTAAAATTCCATTGATTTTTTTAAACCTTCTTTTACCCTTACAAGAACATCATATTTCATAATCCTTTTTATCTTTTCTATATCAGCCATAGAATCCCTTACGTCGCCTGCTCTTGGAGGAAGGTATTTTTTTTCTATCTTATAACCTGTTATGGTTGAGACATATTCCACAAGTTCGTTTACAGAGATCCTTTCGCCACACGCAACATTGAAAACTTCTCCAAATGCTTCTTCGGATGCTTTAAGTGAAAGTATGTTAGCATGAACAACATTCGAGACATAGGTGAAATCTCTCGTCTGGTTTCCATCACCAAAAATGGTAATGAAATTTTTGTTTTTAACGGATGAAAAAACTTTTGGTATAAAAGCCGAGTACTGTGACATTGGATCCTGATTCTCTCCAAAAACGTTGAAATATCTAAGTGAAATAGTTTTCAAACCATAAATTTTATAGAAAATTGAGGAGTAGTATTCACCTGTTAACTTTGTTAGAGCGTAAGGAGATTTTGGTTTAGGTTCAAGTGTTTCAACTTTAGGAATTATAGGGTTATCTCCGTATATCGAAGAAGATGATGCGAAGATGAACCTTTTAATATTCATATCCTTACTGCATTGCAGGAGATTTAAAGTTCCAACAATATTAACATCGTTTGTTGTAATTGGATCGTTTATTGACCTTGGAACTGAAGGAAGTGCTGCCTGGTGGAAAACATAATCTATATCTTTAAGAGAGAGCATAACTGTATGATAACTTCTTATATCACCTTCAACGAGTTCTATCCTATTTAAAAAAGGTAGAATATTTTCTCTTTTACCTGTTGAAAAGTTATCGAGAACCCTGACTTCATTGTTATCCTCAAGAAGTGCTTTTACGAGGTTACTTCCAATAAATCCAGCACCACCTGTAACAAGAATTTTAGCCATCCTTTCTCCTTTTTAAAAAAGCATTATACCATAAACTTTTCCATTTACAATCTCAATTTATCTTTAAAATAGATAGAAAAACGCCTTCCCTATTCTCAAAAAGATCAAAATTTCCAAAATATAGAGAGTCGTCACCCGTAAAATATTCAAATATCAAACTGTCACCTTTTTCAATCTTAACTATTCCAATTCCACTCAAATTTATAAAATTTCCTTTCTCTATCGTCCCTCTATAACCAGAGTTTAACTGAGCAACCTCTCTACCATTTATTTTAACTCTCAAAAACAAATCGGTTTTTTCTTTTTTGGATGAGAATGTGACTCTATATGAAATACTATAAAAACCACTTCTCAAAAAATACAAACTACCCCCATCATTTTCTGAAACTCTAAAAGATTCAGAGTTGTTCTCCAAAAAAACATCTTGAAATTTGAACTTTTTAAAATTATTTTTATGAATATCCTTTTCTCTTAAAGTGAAAATTTTCAAAGGAGTATTTAGATTAACTTCAATAAAAGGTAAATTGGAATCAACAACAATATTCCTTCTAAAAATTATGCTATTTGAACTATCCTCAAATAAGGAAAAATCGTTTGTTTTTTCAAGATTTGAAAATCCCCACCTGATATTTGGATTTTTTCCATTATTGTATCTTATTATCAAAGGTTGATCCGAAAAATTTGTTAAATTTTTTGTATAAATTTCGGAAGTAAAAAGTTGTACCTTTTTCATATCCAATCTGTTATTTTTAAATGTTATAGTGTCCCTTATACTTGAAACAAAAGAGAAATCACCATTACTGGAAAGATTTAATTTAACCTTACCCCCAACATTGATTTCTTTTCCAACATTCAGATTTCCTGAAAGTGTAAAAGAGCCATCTTCTCCACTGAAAAAGATAGAATCCTTTTTACCTTTGACCTTCATCTCGCCATTTAGATGCATAAAGGATGCTGCATAGGTTGATGAATCAACAAAATTTTTTGCTATGTACCTATCCTTTGCGATTACACTACCTTCCATCTGTAAAAGATTATGTATCTCATCCTTCTTCTTTAAAAGGAGAATATTCTGTTTTCTATTTCCAAATATTACAAAACTATCCCCATCCGTTTGGTGGAGTATAGATTTTATACCCCAGAAATTCTTCCCTATACTTTTACCCTGAGATGATGCCAGATAACCATTTGAAAGCCAGTTGAAACTGTTTGATATTTCACATCCAAAAATATCAGAAAATCTAACAAGGTTTTCATTTATTAAATTCTCACACATACAAAAAAACAATGAAAAATAATCAATTCTACCCTTATTTATAAAAGATTTGAAAGAAAGATTTTCCATCTGAATTGAGACATCTTCAGATAGGTTAATTATTACACTTCCTCCAAGATCGCAGTTGGAAGGAGTGTTTATACCTAAAATGACTAAATTTTTTATAGGTTTATTGATAACAATACTATCATATTCTAAATTCGAGATAATATTGACTTTAATATCCTTTAAATCGTTTTGGGAAGCGTAATCTAAAAGATCTGATATATTTCTAAAACTATCTGAAGGGATAGTGAAACTCTTTTGTTCAAAAGCAGATATTTTCAAGAAAAAGAATAAAAAAATAAAACAAAAAAATTCTTTACACATATTTTACTTCTCCTAACGTTAAATTTTATCATAGAAAAATTCTAATTCAATATTTACAACATTTTCATTCTATCCATTTTTAAACAATTTTTAAAATATTTAATACATTCCCCTTTGATGGAAACCATTATATTGACAAAAACGATTTTTTTGTTAATATTCTTTCTATGCCGAAGTGGTGGAATTGGTAGACACGTCGGTCTCAAAAACCGATGATGGCAACATCATGCCGGTTCGACTCCGGCCTTCGGCATTTAAGATCTCGCAAAAGTGATCCCTAAGACTTTATCGATTTTAAAATACGATTTTAAAACCCTTGCCGCATCGGACAAAGTTTTACCTGTAGTGAAAACATCATCTACAATAAGAATTGAAAAACAGGTAAACTCTTTTTTCGAAGGATAGAATATTTCTCCTCTTCTTTCCCTTAGAAATCTCGGTAAAACTGCCTGATTTACAATCCTTTCTTTCTGTTTTAAAATGTTTTCAGCAAGAGGAATACCTGTAAGTTCAGATAGATCTTTTGCTAGAAGAAAAGATTGGTTGTAATACCTATTGTAACTTTTAAAAAAACTCTGTGGTATGTAGGTTATGAATTCTACATCCTGAAAATTAATATCCTCCTGTAATTTCATATAAAGGGAGTTCGATATAAATGAACTCAAGGATTTTATGTTATAGTATTTGAAATTTTTTATGATCGTTGAAGTTGTTTTATCATAGTAGTAAACCGACCTAACATAATCAAAAAAATATTCTTTATCTTTACATCTATCGCACAAAATTTCATCTTCATCTATATTTTTCCCACAGATCTCACATAAATTTCCTCCAACCTTTTTTAATGCGACAAAACAATCTTTACACAAAGGTATATCCTTAATAAACCTCTCTTTTTTACATACAATGCAGTTATCAGGAAAAAGTATTTTTAGAGGGTTACCAATATCTATCCTTCTCATTGATTCCTCTATTTATTATAGCAAACATTATAAATGTTGTTAAATATGAAGAACCACCATAGGAAAATAAAGGTAATGGAATTCCAACTATGGGAATCAAACCAGAGGACATACTTATATTCAAGAAATACTCAAAGATAATGAAGGTCGTGAAAGTGTACACAACGATTTTCGTGTATTTTGATTTTATTCTGTTAACGATGTATAAAACTCTAAGTAAAATTATTGAAAGCATCGTAAGGATAAAAAGGTAACCTAAAAAACCAAACTCCTCCCCAACTGCAGAGAATATAAAATCAGTGTGTTGCTGTGGAACAAAATTTAAGCCTTTTTGTGTTCCGTTCAAAAATCCTTTTCCAAAAATTCCTCCAGAACCAATTCCTATTTTTGATTGTAAAAGATTCCATCCGTAACCATGAATATCCTTCTGTGGAGAGAGATAAGAGATTATTCTATTCTTCTGATAATCTCTCAAACTATGCCATACAATCGGTGCTATACCTCCAGATATTATGTTTACGAAAAACACTTTGAGAAGTTTTATAAAATCTACTTTTGAAAAATATAACACAAAAACCACAAAAAAAAGATAGAAGATCCAAAATAGAGGGAAAAAGGAAAAAATTATTGAGAGTATTGGTGTGATCAGTATGAAAAGATTTATCAATTTCACATCGAAAAGGTAAAGAATAATGAATAGGATTATTAGAAAAAGAATAGATGTTCCAAGATCAGGTTGGAGAAAGATAAGCAAAAATGGAACAAGAACGAAAATGTATGAGACAAAAAGTGTTATAAAACTGTCACGTTTTTCCCTCATCGATAGCAGAAATCTTGGAAGTGCAAGAATCAAAGAAACTTTTGCGAATTCGGAAGGCTGGATGTATGCTATTCCGAAATCCAGCCATCTTTCAACTGGAGATCTATTTACAACTTTCAAAAAAATAAGTAGTGTAATCGAAAAGAAGTAAAGGAGGTATGAACTTATATAAAATATTTTCATAGGGATAAACTGTATACCGATAAAAAGAAAAAAAGAGATAAAAAACCAGATGAACTGTTTATAGAAAATTGATATACTGTCATTACAAACAACTGAGAACAAAACCATAAGACCGAAAACTGAAAGTCCTAACAAAGAGAAAATAATAAAAGGATCGAACCTTTTTTTAAAATCCATTTTTTATCCTAAGATATTTTTCAACTATCATTTTAGTTAACCTCGCGGGGTCATTTCCACCATGTCCACCATTCTCAATTACAACAACAACTACCAATCTGTTGTTACCTTTTTTATCGGTATAGATCCCACCAAACCACGCATGTGGTTCACCTGTTGGATTTTCAGCCGTTCCAGTTTTTCCACTTATATAACCCAAATTTTTATCCATCCTTGCAAGAGTTGCAGTACCATCATCAGAATTGACAACATTGTACAGAGCTTTTTTTAAAAGGTTTAAATATTTTTTTTCAAACTTCACTTCCCCTTTTATCTTTTTTTTATACTCAAATACTTTCTCTCCTTTTTTCGTTTTAACGGAATCAACAACATGGGGGTTGATAAATTTCCCATCGTTTGCGAGCATTAAAAACATTGATGCCACCTGTATTGGAGTGACAAGTATATCCCCTTGTCCAATAGAAATATTGGCAAGTTGACCCATCCCCCAAATATTTTTCCCATATTTTTTATTAAGAAATCTTGAATCTGGAATTATTCCCTTACTCTCTTCCAATATATCTATTCCAGTTAAACACCCTAAACCAAGTTCCGTCGCTCCACTGTAAAGGTTTTCAACGCCAACCTTCATCCCGAGTTGATAGAAATATATATCACAGGAATTCACTAAAGCATCGAAAAGGTTGAGTTCATTGTGAACTTTCCAGCATTTAAAAATTCTATTTGAAATCATTATACTACCATAACATGGTTGGAAAAATGTATTGGAATCAGCTTTCCCATCCTGAAGTGCTGTAAGAAATGTGACTATTTTAAAGACTGAACCAGGAGGATACAATCCATTTGTAGCCCTGTTAAGAAAGGGTGATAAAATGTTTGTTCTCAAATATTCCCAAACATCATTCCTGATCCCTGTTATAAAGATGTTAGGGTCAAAAGATGGTTTTGAGTAGAGTGATAGTATCGCTCCGTTCTGCCCATCCAAAACTATCACGGTTCCACTTTGAAAATCTTTAAAAATAGTATCTACGTAACTTTGCAATTTGTGGTTTATGCTTAAAAAAATATCATCTCCATTTATCTTTTTTAAAGAATTTTGTTGTTCAACCTCTCTTACAATATTTCCCATCACATCAACTTCATAATATTTAATTCCGTTTCTTCCTTTTAGAAAACTCTCATAACTTTTTTCGACTCCAGTTTTACCTACAAAATCTGAAATACTGTAACCTTTTATCTTCAACTCATAGAGTTCGTTGCCTGTGATCTTTCCGACATAACCAACAATATGAGAATACAGGTATTCATAAGGGTAATACCTTTTGGGCTGATACCTTATATCGAATTCTGGAAAGTTTTTTCTATTCTCCTCTATGAAAGATACATCTTCAATATTCAAATTGTTTTTAAGACATATTTCCTTCTCATTGTTTCTTTTCGCATCACCGATCATCTGATTGATCGATTCAGGATCGACCTCAATAATTTTTGCAATGTTAAGAATGTTATCAGCTGTTATATCGAATTTATCAAGGTTACAGAACAACGAAAAATATTTTTTTGATGTGGCTATAACAACAGAATCAGAACTTACTATGTTTCCTCTAATAGCAGGAACAATAACCCTTTTATAACTGTTCCCTTCAGATAAAGTTTTATAATAACGATTTCCAAAAACCTGTAAATCGATAATAAAGATAACCTGTATAAAGAAAAGAAATCCTATAAGGAATATGATATTTAAGAACCTATCTCGTAACATAAAATTTCTTCAAAAATTTCTTAAGATAATGGAAAAGAAAGTATAAAAAGACTGTATAGAATGGAATGATGAAAACAAAAACAAAAATTGTAATTATGCTTTTTGATTTTTGAAAATTTATGACGAGTAGAATGATCCTGTAAAATATATCGGATATTAAAACCAAAAGAAGTTTATTAAAAAATTTTTCTTTATAAAAAAGGTTCCCAAACCTTGAAGTAAAATAAGAGATTATCAGATAAACTGATGAATGGAAACCAAGGTATGTTCCCAAAATAGCATCACAGAAAAAACCTATAATAAAAGAGAATAGGTAAGAAAAAATCTCGTTGAAGTTAAAACAAACAAAGATTACAAGTATTATTATAAGGTCTGGTTGAACTACACCATCTATTGAAAAAAAGGGAGGGATTGTGGAAATAAAATATATAAAAATAATGGAGAGAATAGTTAAAAGAAAATATTTCATTCAAAAGTCCTTTTGTAAATAGTGTACCATCCAAACTTTGTTAACTCTCTTTTCTTTGCTCTTTCGAATCTGTTTCTATAAAAATCTTTATCCATTTTAATGAGAAAAACATATTTTATGGAAAAAATATTCTCAAAAGGTTCAACAACATAAAAAAAATCCCCATCCTCAAGTACCTCAATCTTGATGATTTTCCCAACAGGTATATTTTCAGGGAAAATTTTACCAAATCCACTTGTAAAAATTGAGTCACCGATTTTCAATTTAGAGTCATATTTAACATTTTCAACTTTCAAAAATCCTGTTCTATAAAAATAGCATAACATAAACTGTTCTTTTTCTCTATCCATAACCCCAACTCTGAAATTCGAGTTGTTGAAGGTCTCAACAACGGAACTGTATTTATCAACCGAAACTATTTTCCCAACTATACCTTTTAAAGATAGAACAGGCATCCCTTCTTCAACACCATCCACTTTCCCTTTATCGATAGTTAAAAACTCACCTGCCAACTTGTCCTGTCCAATAACTTCTGAGAAGATTAACTCCTCTTTGAATCTATTTTTAATCGTTAAAAGATTTTTCAAATTTTCATTTTCATATTCAAGGAATTTTAATCTATTTATCTCAAGGTTCTTTTGAAATATAGTTACCATTTCTTCCCTGAATATTTTTCTATCCTGAAAAGTGAATCCAATGTAATCGACAATAAAATTGAAGGGTTTTAAGGGATATAGAAGAACACTTTTAAAAGAATAGAAAGTGAACCTGTTTGAAAGAATCATTAAAAGAAAAGAGATAAACAGAAGGGAAAAGAAAAAGATTTTTTTTCTTGAGTTCATTTTATCTTGATGTTTGAATTATGATCTTTTCATAAAAGGAAAGATTCTCAAGGATCTTTCCGCTTCCTTTGACAACACACTCTATAGGGTTTTCAGGTATAGTTACCTTCAATCCAGTCTCTTTGGAAACAAGTTTATCAAAATTTTTTAAAAGGGATCCCCCACCTGTCATAACTATACCTTGATCTATAATATCCGATGCCAGTTCTGGTGGAGTTTTTTCAAGAGTCTGTTTGATAGCAGAAACTATCATATAAACCGGCTCCCTTAAAGCATCCCTTATCTCCTCAGAAGTCAACTTTATAGTCTTAGGAATACCTTCAACAAGATCTATCCCTTTTATTTCAAGTTCAAGTTCTTCTTCAAGTTTGTATGCTGAACCTATTGTAGTTTTTATCTTTTCAGTTGTTTGTTCCCCTATAAGAAGGTTATAGTTTTTCTTAACGTACTGGATTATAGATTCATCCATTTCATCACCACCAACCCTTATAGAGTTATTTGTTACTATACCGTTCAGGGCTATTACAGCTATCTCACTTGTTCCCCCTCCAATATCTATAACCATACTTCCTTTGGGTTTTTCAACTGGAAGTCCAACTCCAACTGCGGCTGCAACAGGTTCCGAAACGAGAAAAACATCCCTAACACCAGAATGCTCAACTGAATCTCTAACAGCCCTCATCTCAACCGCTGTTATTCCGGATGGGACACATACTATTACTCTTGGTCTTATTATTATTTTCGATTTTTCAACTTTGGTAATAAAATATCTTAACATCTCCTCTACAACCTCAAAATCAGCTATAACACCATCCTTCATAGGTCTTACAGCTTTAATCTCCTGAGGTGTCTTTCCAAGCATCTCTTTTGCCTGAAAACCGATGGCAAGAGGTTTATTAGTCTTTAAATCTATCGCCACAACTGAAGGCTCATTCAATACTATCCCCTCATTCTTCATGTATATTAAAGTTGATGCTGTTCCTAAGTCTATAGCGATATCGTTTGATATAAATGAATTAAAAAGGGATTTGATACTGAATGGTTTCATTTTTCCTCCAAAGAATGATCAGGAGATACTTAAAATATAAATAGAGTTCTCAAGTTCTTCCAAAGAATCATCAAAATAATCTTTTCTTTTTATCTTGTAATTTTGGTTGTTTTCAAGAAATTTGGAAACCGGTTCTATCGGGAAATCAACAAATTCGGTTTTGTAGTGCATTGGGAAAATATAAAGTGGAGAAATGTTCTCTATTATCTTTTTAGCATCATTGTGATCTATAGTAAAATATCCCCCAACTGGAATCATTATTGCGTAAGGATCAGAGAGTTTTTTTAAAGTTTCAGGTGAGGGTATGTGGCCTAAATCTCCGAAATGTATTATCTTACCCTTTTCAGAATAAACAATAAATATTAAATTCTCTCCCCTCTTTTTCCCTTTTTCATTATCGTGGAATGTTTTTATGCTTTCGATTTTAATGTTATCGATATTGAATACCCCTTCTTTATCTATTATTTTAGGGGAGTTCTTAAAATCTCTAAAGTTATGGTCAGAATGGTTGTGGGAAATCATTACAATATCAGGATCTTCAAAATTCCCTCTATACCTGAAAGATGACCCGTATCCATCTTTCTGGTACGGGTCAAAAATCATTTTTTTATTCTCTATGTTGAGTTGAAATGATGCGTGGCCATACCACACAATTTTCATTATTCCTTCCCTTCAACGAATACTCTTTTTCTAAACTTTCCATACTTGTGAAATTTAACGACCCCATCTATAAGAGCAAAGAGAGTGTTATCAGAGCCTATTCCAACATTTCTCCCAGGATGAAAAACTGTTCCCTTTTGTCTCACAAGAATCGTCCCCGCTTTAACAAACTCTCCTTCAGATCTCTTTACACCTAAATATTTGGGGTTGGAATCCCTTCCATTTCTCGATGACCCTACTCCTTTCTTGTGTGCCATAAATCCTCCTTAGGGGGTAACTATTTTTTCTATTTTTGCAAGAGTATAATTGTCCCTATATCCTTTTATCCTTTTATAGTTTGATCTTCTTCTGAATTTCATAACCTCGATCTTCCTTCCTTTCTTCTCTCCTATGAGTTCAAAAATAACCTTCGCACCTTTCACGTAAGGTTTACCTACATTTAAACTTTTATCGTTTGAGAGCAGAAGAACCTTATCGGTTTCTATCTTTTTCCCTTTCTCAAAATTATCAACCTTGGTCAATTTGATAGTTTGATTTTCTTCGACCTTGTATTGAAACCCATTGATCTCTACTATAGCAAACATCATTTTCCTCCTTCATTTGTGGGTAAATTATTTAATGGTATTGTTGGATTGGGCTGTTGAGTATTTTGTTCTGGTGTACTCTGTGGAATATTGTTTTGGATAGGTACCTTTTTCTCAATCTGAGGGGTTCTGTTAACTTTACTTGTCATAATTGCCAAGGAAAAACTTGTAAGCATGAAAACAACCGCAAGTATTGCTGTAGTTTTAGTAAGAATATTTTCAGTACCAAATCCAGATAAAAGGTTTTCCTGTCCTCCACCACCAAACATTTCAGACATCCCACCTTTTGACTGCTGTAGAAGTATCAGTACTACCAAAAGAACCGATACCAAAATATGGATTATTAAAATCAGAGTAAACAATTTAAAAACCTCCTAAATTAAACTTTTATCAACTATCTCTACTATCTTTATAAACTTATCACACTTTAAGGATGCACCACCTACTAAAACCCCATCCACATCATCCTCTCTGAAAAGATCTTTCACATTCTCTTCGTTTACACTCCCACCGTATAGTATGGAGATATCATAAGAGATTTTCTTCCCAAATAATGAAGAAAGTTGCTCTCTTATGAAAGAGTGCATCTCCTGTGCATCGTAAGGCGAAGCATTTTTTCCTGTTCCTATTGCCCACACAGGTTCATATGCTATTATAATGTTTTTAAAATTATTTTCAATACCCCCAAGAGAGATTTTTAACTGGTTCTCTACTACGAATTTTTGCTTATTTAAACTCCTTTCTTCCTCTCTTTCACCAACACAGAGTATAGGTTTTATACTGGAAGAAAGAATCTTTTTAATCTTTAAAGATACCAATTCATCACTCTCTCTGAATATGTTACGCCTTTCTGAGTGACCCAAAATAACGTATTCACACCCAAACTCTTGAAGGAACCTGTAAGAAATTTCTCCCGTGTAAGCACCCTTTTCCTCGTAAAAAACATTCTGAGCCCCAACTTTCACTTTGCTTCCTTTTAAAATCTCTCCATATTTCTGAAGGTGTGTGAATGGTGGGAAAACTATAACCTCTATATCATTTTTTATATCTTTTGAAAATTCCTTGAGAGGCTGGATCTCATCGATGAGATTCATCTTCCAATTTCCAGCAACATAAACCTTTCTCATAAAACCTCCTCTAAAACTTTAATACCAGGCATTTCAACTCCACCCAAAAATTCAAGCATAGCACCTCCACCTGTAGAGATGAATGAGAAAGAAGAGAAAAGGTTGAGTTTATCTATAGCAAGCAAACTGTCCCCTCCTCCAGCAACCGTAAATGCACCTTTTTTAGTTTCCTCTGCTATCGCTTTCCCTATTTCAAATGTCCCGTTTACAAAAAGAGGGTTTTCAAAATAGCCCATAGGTCCATTCCAGACTATTGTTTTCGAATCTTTCAAGGATGCTTTAAAGATCTCAATTGAAAGTGGACCTATATCAAGTCCAAGGTCATCCTCTTTTAAAGATTCCCTTTTCTCAATTCTCTTCCCACCACCTTCAAGATTTTTGGCAACTACAAAATCGAGAGGTAAAAGTACGTTAACCATCTTTTCGTTAGCCATTTTGAAAATCTTTTTGCATTCATCCAACATATCATCCTCTACTAAAGATTTCCCTACAGAAAAGCCCTGTGATTTTAAAAATGTGAAAGATAGGGCACCACCTATTATTACGGTTGATGCGTTGTTCATAATGTTATCAATAATTGTAAGTTTGGTTGAAACTTTTGAACCACCAACAACAAAAACATAAGGCTTTGATGGATTCTCGTTCAATTTGGAAAGGTTTTCTATCTCTTTGGAAAGTAGTAAACCAGCGCATTTCTCTTTCATCTTTAAAGGTAGATTGTAAATGGATGCCTCCTTTCTATGTGAAACTGCAAAACCATCGTTCACATAAATATCTCCGAAAGAGGAAAGTTTATTTACATATTGTTCTTCACCTTCTTTTTCTCCCTTGAAGAATCGAACATTTTCAAACATAACAAGGGAGGGAAAAGGCAGAGAATCTATCTTCTCTTTAACTCCATCCTTTAAAAAATCTTCTATGAAAAGAATTTCAATGTTTAAAAGTTTTTCAAGTTCCTCTTTCACGGGGAAAAGGGAAAACTTTTTATCGAATCCTTTAGGTCTTCCAAGGTGTGAAAGTATAATTATTTTTGATCCATTTTCTATTAGATATTTCAACGTTGGCAAACTCTCAACAATCCTTTTGTTCTCCAAAACTTTTCCATTTTCTATAGGGACATTGTAATCTACTCTTATAAGTACATTTTTTCCTTTTACATCTATTTGATCTATCCTTTTAAATCTCATAATCACCTCATTATGTATTCTGCAAGGTCAACCACTCTACATGAGTATCCCATCTCATTGTCATACCAGGAGAAAACTTTTACAAGATTACCTTTAACGAATGTTGATGGTGCATCAAATATCGAAGAGTAAGTGGAACCCAAAAAATCTGCTGAAACCAATGGGAGGTCATTATACTTTAAGTAATTCTTCATCCTTTCGCTCTCAGAGTATTTCTTAAAAATTGCATTCACTTCTTCAACCGATGTTTTCTTTTCCGTTATAACTGAAAGATCAACTATTGAAACATCAGCGGTTGGCACCCTTATCGAAATCCCATCCATCTTTCCTTTAACTTCAGGTATAACAAGCCCTAAAGCTTTTGCAGCTCCTGTTGAAGTTGGTATCATAGAAAGCATCGCAGCTCTAGCCCTCCTTAAATCACTATGTGGCAGGTCA
The DNA here is from genome assembly GCA_001508335.1 of candidate division TA06 bacterium 32_111. Taxonomy (GTDB): domain Bacteria; phylum Hydrothermota; class 32-111; order 32-111; family 32-111; genus 32-111. Next base: position 58,082 of record LGFX01000001.1, on the reverse strand, counting down.
AGAATTCTCTGATCGTTAGTGTAAGAATGAACGGTAGTCATAAGGCCGTTAACTATTCCAAAATTTTCGAGCAGAATTTTAACAAGTGGCGCAAGACAGTTTGTTGTGCATGAAGCGTTTGATATAATCTGGTGTTTATTCTTATCGTAAACTTCTTCGTTTACCCCAAGGACTATCGTAGCATCTATCTCATCCTTTGCTGGTGCAGTTATAATAACTTTTTTTGCACCATTTTTAATATGTTTTAAGGCATCATCCTTTTTTCTAAAAAGACCTGTTGCCTCTATAACAACATCCACTCCGAGATCCCCCCATTTTAGATTTTCTGGATTTTTTTCCGAAAAAATCTTTATCTTTCTGTTATCAACTATAATGTTTCCTTCATCTGAACTGATCTCTTTGTCATAGATTCCATGAACAGAATCGTATTTTAAAAGATGTGCGAGTGTTTTAGCATCAGTGATATCGTTTACTGCAACTATGTCAAGCCCTTCCCTTTTCAAGGCTATCCTTGTGAAAAGTCTCCCGATCCTACCAAAACCATTTATACCTATTCTTATAGACATAACACCTCCTATTTTTTAGAATACATACGCTATTTTTTCGAGTTTATTCAAAGAGTATATTTCAAATCCTATTTTTGAAGATTCTGTGTTTTCAATTTTAATGTTAACCTTATAATCTTTCATCAAACTTTCAAAATACCTGTAAAGATCTTTTTCAATTACATCGGATAACTCTTTGTTACAGTTTATAATGAGTGTATCTTTTGAGTAATTTTTTATATTCTCTTTTATCCATCTTATGAGTTTCATACCCAACAGTATTGGCTTTGCTGTATAACCTTTCCCATCACAGCATTGACATTTTTCAACAAAATTCATCGTAACTGATGGACCTATCTTTTTTCTTGTCATCTCAACTAAACCGAATTGTGAGAGTTTCAAAGTTTTTGTTGTTGAGCGATCGTTCTTCAAACATTTTTTAAGATAGTTGAAAACCTCTTTTTTTGATTGTACATCTCCCATATCGATAAAATCTATAACGATGAGCCCACCTATATCTCTCAACCTTAACTGTCTTGCTATCTCTTCCGCTGCCATAAGATTTATATCTTTCACAAGGTTAACATCATCCCTGCTTTTCGATATCTTCCCAGAGTTTACATCTATTGCGGTTAAAGCCTCGGTTGTTTCAATAACTATGGACACTCCACCTTTAAGATATACTTCTGGTTTTATCATCCTATCTATCTCTTTATCTATATCAAAATAAGCAAGCATCGGGATTTTGAATTTGTAAAGTTTAACCTTGTTTTTCAGAAGAGGGTTGAAAAAGGTTAAATAGTTATTTACCTCGTTGAATACCTCCCTCGTATCAATATGAATCACATCAAGGTTTCTTTTCATAAGGTTTCTTATAGTTTTTATAACAAGGGATGATTCCCTGTAAAGTAATGAAGGGGATTTTTTCTTATCAATATTTTTTGCTATTTTATCCCAGATTTTTTGAAGTTCATAGAATTCTTTTTTCAAAAGAGTAGGTTTTGCATCTATTGCAGCGGTTCTCACTATAACTCCCATATCTGGCGGTAAAAAAGAGTATAGAAAAGATTTTACTGATGATTTGAACTCTCTATCTTTTATCTGTTTTGATACACCGACGAAATGAACAAAAGGAACAAGTATAAGATAGTTACCAGCGATTGAAATATAGGATGAAAGCTTTGCACCTTTTGCGTTGATCTCATCCCTGATAACCTGAACAAGTATCTCATCACCTTTCTTTATCTCCATATAATTCTCAATGTCCTCATCTATCTCACCAAAATACTCAAACTTCACCTTTCCATCTGGAGTGTTCAGAGGAAGAAAAGCTTTTTTCTTTTCTCCTATATCAACAAAGGCTGCCTGTATCCCTCCTGCAATATGATCTATTCTTGCCTTATAAATATTACCTACAAGAGAACTTTTCGTTGTATCCTCGACAGATATTTCAACCAGTTTTGAGTCCTCTTTTAGTGCTATAATTGTACTGTTTTCCAACTTGGAAATGAAAAGTTCATTCATCAAATAACCTCTACAACTTTTCCGTTTTCAAATATAAAAAATTTCTCTCTATAAACGTTAACATCTTTTAACTCTTCTATCAAAAGAACTTTTTTATACAATTCTTCGAATTTTATATTACCATCCTTTCCCAATACCAAAACAACTTTAACATACCCTTTTCCTACTTCTATTATATCAACATATTTTCTAATATCAACTTCCTCTTCCTTTTGGTTGATATTCCTTACAACCAAGAACTTTTCACTCTCAAGAAATTTTTTTATACCCTCTAAATTCTCCCTTCCAACATCAAATTCGAACACCATCTTCAATCTATTAACTCTAGATATAATAGAATCCTTCTCGTTTAAAAGTTCCTTAGCGTAAAAAAATTTTATACCTTCAGGGAAGGAAGAGTTTAAATTCTCTAAAATGTTGGGAACAAATAAGCCATCTAAATAAACTTCAACCATCTCCATCTGTGAATAGACAAAAACAGGTTTGGGGTATCCAAGATTCATTTTTATTCTTGGGTTGAAACCTTGAGTGTATATGAAAGGAAGTTTAGATCTTCTAAAGCCAGTATTTAAAATGTTAATCATGGTAAGATGGGATAAATACTGTAATTTGTTATCAACAGAGTACAACAAAAGTACCTTTGTTTTTTTTATCAAAGGGTTTATCAATTTTTTCTGTTTTCTTCTAACAAAATCACTCACACTCGAAAAGTGAACACCCTCTTTTTTTATAAGTTCTCCAGCTATTTCTCCTTTACAGGCGGAACAACCTGTACAACTATCCCTTCTGCAATCTTCGGTAAGAATTTCTTTCTGTGATGCTAAAAATTCCTTTTTAAGATAACTTTTAGAAACTTTACAATTGATAAAATCCCATGGTAAACTTTCTTCCATTTTTCTTTCCCTTAGATACCCTTTCAGGTCGATATTCAAATCTTTTGCTGCCTCCTCCCATTTTTTAAAATCGAAAAATTCACTCCACTCATCGAGTCGAGAGCCATTCTTGTAAGCATTCAAAACAAGTTTGTTAAGTTTTTCATCTCCCCTTGCAAAAACTCCCTCAAGAAAGGATATGTTCGGATCCCTGTAAGTTATAGATACATTTTTACTTTTAACTCCATGAACTATTCTTTCTATCTTTTTTCTGCTTGTTTCGATATCGTCCTGCTTTAACCACTGGAAAGGGGTAAAAGGTCTCGCTACGAATGGAGAGATTGAAACGTTCAAAATAAGTTCTCTAAATCTTTTTCCAAGATCGTTCAAAAGTTTAACGGTTTCATCTAAATCACTTTCGTTTTCAGTGGGAAGTCCTATCATAAAATAGAGTTTGACATGCTTCCAGCCTAATTTTTTTCCTCTCTCTATAGTTTCAAAAATTTCTTCAGTAGAGATATTTTTATTGATCACCTTTTTCAACCTTTCAGAGCCAGTCTCCACAGCAATGGTTAGACCTGACTTTCTAATATCCGATATCTCACTTAAAAGATCATTTTTTATTTCACCTATTCTTAAAGATGGTAAAGATATTGAAATCTTGTTTCTCGAAAGGTTTTTCTTCAAACCCTTTAGAAGAGGGAAAAGTTCCCTGTAATCGGTTGCTGAAAGTGATAAAAGTGTTACCTCGTCGTATCCGGTATTTTTAACGATTTCGGTACAATCTGAAATAACTATCTCTTTTTTCTTTTCCCTTAAAGGTCTATAAATATAACCTGCCTGACAGAATCTGCAACCTCTTGTGCACCCTCTACTTATCTCAACAACATCCCTTTCATAAACTGTTCTTGCTATTGGAACTAAAGGACTTTGAATACTTTTTCTTTCAAAGAAATTTTCATCTATCCTCTGGTAAACATCTTTATTTTTACCTGAAAGTTGTGGAATGTATGTATAATCGAGTTGATCAAAAAGTTGAAGAGTTTGATATCTTGTTATCTCTCCCCATTTTAATTTTCTCATTATAGAAACTATATCCTCAACCATACCTTCACTTTCACCTATAAAAAAAACATCTATGAAATCTCTTATCGGAAGTGGATTGTAAGTTACAGTTCCCCCAGCGATAACTATTGGAGATTTTTCATCCCTATCTTTTGATAATAAAGGAATTCGCCCAAGTTCAAGTATCTGAAGTATATTTGTGAATGTTAATTCATATTCAACGGTAAAACCAACAAGATCGAATTCGTTAAGTGGTGTTTTCGTTTCAAGTGAAAGGAGTGGTATGTCCTCCTTCCTTAAAAGTTCCTCCATATCATTTTCAACAGCGTAAACTCTCTCAGCATAAACATCTTCGAAAGAGTTGAAATAATGGTAATTCAAAAGATGTCCATAAGAGGACATACCTATAGAGTAAAGATCTGGAAAAGAAAGGAGAACCCTGATTTTATTTTCACTATCCTTTTTAATAAAATTGAACTCATTGCCTATATACTGTAAAGGATTTTTAACCTTTCTTAATAAATTATCAGGATAATTCTTCATCTGTTATAATCTTGTAAATTTTTTTATAGATCTCGGAAGTTTTTTGAACAATCTCATCAGAAAGTTGTGGAGGCTGAGACTTCCTATCCCAATCTGTTGAAAGGAGATAATTCCTTATAAGTTGTTTATCGAATGGTTCCTGTTTCTTTCCAACCTGGTAAGTTTCAGCAGACCAGAATCTTGAAGAATCTGGAGTAAAGATCTCATCTATGATTATAAGGTTGCCATCAAGTAAACCGAATTCGAACTTCGTATCAGCTAAAATAATATTTTTTTCTTGGAGGAATTCTGAACCGAATCTGTACAGTTGTAAAGAAAGATCTTTAATCTTATTTGCAAGTTCATCACCTAATTTTTCTCTCATATGTTCAAAAGAAACTATCTCATCATGTCCTTTCTCAGCTTTTGTAGTTGGTGTAAAAAGTGGTTCATCAAACTTTTCAGATTCAACATAACCGCCTCTTATATAAGTACCTCCAACAGTTTGAGTTTTCAAATATTCACTCCATGCACTTCCAGTTATATAACCTCTAACTATGCACTCGAAAGGGATAGGTTTTGCTTTCCTTACAACCATGAACCTATCTTTAAGGTAATCATACTTTTTCAAATCTTTAGGTAGAGCGTCAAAATCATCGTAGAGAAAGTGGTTGGAAACTATCTTTTTGGTTAAATCAAAAAAGAATTTAGACAACTTGTTCAATACCTTTCCTTTAGATTCTATGCCATTTTCAAGAACATAATCGAATGCTGATATTCTATCTGTTGTAACTATCAAAAGTTTATCGTTTTCAAACTCGTAAATATCTCTAACTTTTCCCTTTGCAATCATCCTTAATTCTTTTACGTTTGTTTCCTTTACCACCATTTTTCTCTCCTTTCTTCAAAAGTGAATTCAGTTCCTCAATAAACTCATTCATATCTTTGAACTGTCTGTATACAGATGCGAATCTAACATATGAAATCTCATCTACCTCTTTTAAATGTTCCATAACTGTCTCTCCAATAAACTTTGACTCAACCTCATCAGATTCTTTTGAAAATAATTTTCTTTCAACATCCTCTATTATTCTGTTAACAATCTCATTAGAAACAGGCCTTTTCCTGCATGCTGTTCTTATGCCTTCAATAAGTTTCTCCCTCGTATAGGGTTCTCTTCTACCATCCCTTTTTATTACGAGAAGCGGTGTCTTTTCAACGTACTCATAGGTTGTAAACCTTTTTTTGCATTGAAGGCATTCTCTCCTTCTTCTTACACTTTGCCCATCTTTACTTGCCCTCGAATCTATAACCCTATTCTCTTCAAAACCGCAGTATGGACATTTCATATCTTTTTTTTCTTTTTTGATGCGTCAAGTATTAAAGTATTTGAACAACTCACCAAATTTCCATTCTCATCCTTCCCATAGTATGTCTCACTCATCTTTGCTGATGGGTAGTTACCTGTTGTGAAAAGTGCATCATTTTCTTTTATATAACTACCACCTTCGATGGTTAAAGTTCCAAACCAACTTTCAACATCACTTTCATCATAGTAGTATGTTTCAACTATCTTTCCGTTAACTATAAGTTGTCCATAACAACAACATCCGTTTGGCCCGTAGTTTCCAAGAGTTACCGAAATGTTATTCTTTTCACTTATAGTTATATCAGAGTAAAAAGACCATCCATAATTTCCATCATAGTAACCATCGGTGACGGGGTTTGGTGTATAGGTGAGTTCAATTTCAGCACTCTGAGGGAGAGGTAACAACATACAGGAAGAAAAAAAGAAAACTACTAAAATTATTAAGAAAAGAAACTTATTCATAACTCTCCTTTTTTTAAAAAAGGGGGAAAACTCCCCCCTTTACTTTCACTTTTCAATACTAATATCTATCTGTGCTTTTTGCAGTTTACCGGAGTAATCTATGTAAACAGTTTTCTGTTCTGTGAATATTTCATAAACTGTCCAACCACCCTCTCTATGCCCGTTTCCTGTATTCTTTGTTCCACCAAAGGGTAGATGACACTCTGCACCTATAGTTGGACCGTTAACGTAAGTTATTCCAGTATCAATATCTTCAATAGCTTTAAAAGCGAGGTTAACATTTTTAGTGTAAATTGAACTTGAGAGTCCGTATTCCACATCGTTTAAAACATCTATAGATTCTTCAAAACTATTTACTTTGATAACTGATAGAACCGGTCCGAATATCTCTTCCTGCTCGATTCTCATTTTAGGTTTAACATCAACAAAAATAGTAGGTTTTACGAACCATCCATTCTTGCAAACACCTTCCTCATACCTATAACCACCTGTTACAAGTTTCGCTCCCTCTTCCTTTCCAATCTTAACATATTCCAATATCTTTTTCATAGAAGCCTCGTTGATTACCGGTCCAACATCTATACTCTCATCCCATGGGTAACCAAGTTTCAAATCTTCGGTTCTTTTTACAAGTTTTTCAATGAAAAGATCATAAATTTTTTCATGAAGTATTAACCTCGATGTAGCAGTACATCTCTGTCCAGCGGTTCCGAATGCACCGAAAAGGACACCGTCTAAAGCAAGATCAATATCAGCATCATCCATAACTATCTGAGCATTCTTACCACCAAGTTCAAGAGAAACTTTTTTCAAAGTCCTTCCACAAACCGATGCTATATGTCTTCCAACCTCAGATGAACCGGTAAAGGACACCACTCCAACATCATTATGTTCAAGAATAGCATTACCGACCGAACCACCTGGTCCATGGACAAGGTTCACAACACCTTTTGGAAATCCTGCCTCTTCCATTATCTCTACCAGTTTTGTTGCAAGAGCAGGTGTATCAGATGCTGGTTTTAAAACTACGGTGTTTCCTGAAAGTAATGCGGGAAACATTTTCCAAGTTGGTATAGCGATAGGAAAATTCCATGGAGTTATAAGACCGGCAACACCGATTGGTCTTAAAAATGTTATAGCCACCTTGTTGGGTAACTCCGATGGGGATGTTCTTCCAAAAAATCTTCTTCCTTCACCGAAAGCGTAGTATGCTGTATCTATACCTTCTTGGGTATCACCTCTCGCTTCCTTCATTATCTTTCCCATCTCCTCCGTCATAAGCCTGGCTAATTCCTCTTTTCTTTTTACCATTATATCGCCAACCTTTCCTAACAACTCTCCCCTCTTAGCTGCAGGGACCTTTTTCCAACTTTTAAACGCTTCCTTAGCAGCTTTAACCGCAAGGTCAACATCCTCTTTATTCGATTTAGGGAAAACACCTATCACTTTACTCCAATCTGCAGGCATTCTGCTTTCGAAAGTTTCTTTTGTAACGGAATCAACCCATTCTCCGTTGATATAATTTTTAAATTTTTGAGTCATAAAACCTCCAATCTATTTTAAAATTTTTTCGAGTTCTAAATCTGAAGGGTATCTCTCTTCAAAAAGTGTGACTACTTCAGATTCGTAATCTATTATCCTTCCAAAATCATCCACTTTAAGGATCAGTTTATCAAAACTTGAAAGTTCCCCATATCCTTTCATAATTATTGTATGGTTTAAAGGTGTTTCGATAGCATTTCTTAAACCAACCCCTTCGAATCCACCAAATATAATATCTATTCCTTCAACGTTTTCCGCAATTACCCTATCATGCTCAAGCCCAACAGATGTAATACCTATTATAATTGAACATCTATTTTTTTTCAACACATCAACAACCTCTTTAGTTTTCTCAATCTCTTTTTCAATAATGTAATTTTTCGCCACCTCTTCATCCATATTCAATATGGCATACTCTGTTACCAATCCAAAGATTCCTATCTTTATTCCCTCTTTTTCTATTATAACATACTTTTGTGGTTGAATATCAGAATCCAAAATAGTTAGGTTGGATGAAATCATTTTTGGTTTAAACAAATTGTATCCTTCTTTTAAAAATTTAGGTCCCGCTATTATTTCATCAACACCAATATTTACAACATCGTAACCTATATAGTTAAAGTACAAGGATGGCTTAACAAAATCAACAGAATCCAAATCCACAGATTTGTAAACGAAATTACCTGAATCGAAAAGTAAAAAAATCTGTCCTCTTTTTTCCGCTAATTCCCTTTCATACTTTACAGCGGTTGAAAGTGAATATATTCCACCGAGAACTGGTGGAAAGTTTGGATTTATGAAAGTTGCCTCCCTTCTTTCAAGAACATTCCTTATATCGTTAGTGTGTAATATAACTATCTCTTTTGAAAAAGTTAAAATAAAAGAAAGAAAAATTAATAAAAAGTAAAAAATCTTTTTCATTTTCACCCCTTAGAAAACTGTTATTCTGTCAACAGATTTTTCAAGTATCTCTGTGAAATAACTCTCATAGATTTTACCTAAGGTATCAGATTTTATCAAAACTGAAGCTTCATTGTTTTTATCCAATGCATGGTAACTCCAGTTTGTTGAACCAACTATCACGAAGATAGAATCTATTATAATTGTTTTTGCATGAAGGGTTGCTTCAGGATCGTCGTAGTAAACCTTCACTCCACCACTTTTTAAAAAATCCCCAAGTTCTTTGTTCCGTATGCTTTGATTCGGATTGAAACCTGATTGATCGAGTATTATTTTGACATCAACTCCCCTTCTTACTGCTTCAAAAAGGGATTCATAAATTTTCTGGTTCACTCCCTCTTCTCTTTCAGGATAATAACCACCTTCAAGCATCATTATATGAACACTTTTCGTTGAATTTTTTATTAGTTTTATAAGGTTTTTTGGGTACTCTCTGTTGTTCATAGTAAAAGCACCATCCGCCGGTAGAAAATTCAAACTATCCGAAAGAACAAATTCGAAGGTTAACAAAAAGAAAATAAGAAAAAATTGTTTTTTCATATTAACTCCTAAGGTGTTATTGTTAAAGTGTCAGATCTGAAAATGTAAATCTTTTCAAAAAAATTCTCATACTTTAGCGATATCTCTTTTGATTTCAATGCAACGGCACATTCGTTATTTTTTGCTAGAGCATAGAAACTCCAGTTAGTCGAACCAACAACAGTTATTGAAGAATCAATTACAACAAATTTAGCATGTGTTGTTATATCTGGCATATCGAAGTAAACCTCTACACCGAACTCTCTCATATATTTTGCATACTCTTCATTTTTTATTGAAAGGGATGGATTCCATGATGACTGGTCAACAAGTAAAACAACCTTAACTCCTCTTTTTGCAGCATCTATCAAACTATTCTGAAGTTCTGTAGGTTCACCTTCAGAATAATCTGGGTAATAGCCAGCCTGATAAATAACAGCATGTATAGTTTTCTGAGCATTGTTAAAAAGTTTTATCAGAGTTGGAGTGTAATCCCTGTTGTTCATAGGTAGAACTCCCTCAACAGGAAGTAAACCTATCTCCTCTTCCGAAATTAGAGAGAGAAAAATAATAAAGATGAAAAATGTTAAAAATATCTTTTTCATAATACTCCCAATTCTCCTAAAATTTTATAGAAACATCACCAACCAACTTTATAACCCTATCCGTATAGTAAACTTCTTCCTTCTCATAGTTAACATTCCTGTAGTTTAGAGCAATCGTAAAATCCGTCATACCGATTTTGTAAGTTAAACCTGTTGTAAAACCAATATCAACCAACCTGTTGTCCTTTCTGTAAGGTTCATACATAAAACCGTACATCATATCTATATTTTTGTTGAGTTGATGTAAAACTCCAATATTGTATTTTATAAGATCATTATAATCGATAAATTCACCATTCAATTCACTCCATCTCTCATAGGTTATCGAAGAGTAAAAGATTGCTGGTGCGACATTTTTTGCCCTGTACTCTATTCCAAAGGAGAATATATTTGGAATTATGTAATAGGAAGTTTCAGTCAAAAGGTTGGTATCTGACGCTATAATATCTGTAACCCTGTCTACTGTAAGGTATGTTCTGATGTTGTAAACTAATGAAAGGATAAGATTATCTTTATAATTGTATGATAGGCCAAAATTACCTCTTATTCCAGAATAATTCTCTTTCGCTGAATAGGTTGAATCAATGTATGAAGGATCAATGAAAAGTTTTGAATAATCATCTGAACCGTCACCCTGCATAATTGAAAAGTTTGTTCCAAGGGTAAAACCTAAAATCTTGTAATTCAAAGTCAAAAAATATGTATTCACATTCCCAATCCTGATCTGACTCTCATCGTATAAAAGAACATAATTATCGTTTCTGTATATCTGCCTGTATGTATAATCGTTGTTTATGTAATTTTCATAACCTATGTACAAACCGAAGTTGGATACAGGCATATAACCTAAGATGTATGCAGGTTCGCCATAAAGGAAATTGTTATCATAAACATTCTTTTTTGCAACACTGTTTTCATAGGAATCGAAAATATATTTAGACCTCGTTTCCCTTGTCTGGATTCCATAGAATCCGAGAGCGACAAAATAGTTTTGGGTTTTGCATTCAACGGTTGGGTTAACGAGAGGGTTGAAAAAGAAGTCATTGTTACCTAACGCTGCGCCTTTACTGAAAAGGGATGTATTAAAATCTCCAAGTCCACTTCTGTAAAGTGAAGTGTAAGGGAAAAGAGTTAAAGAGAAAAGAAAGATTAAAACAATATAAAAAAACTTTTTCATTTTTCCTCCTACCATCTGATATCTACCTGACATGATATACCTATAAGATTTTTGTATTCATCGAAATCCGAGATAACCTGAAAATCTGAGTCTATGTAACGGTATTTGTCATTATAAAACGATATACCTGAAAATGTGGTCTCCTGATTTTTTAATGAGAGTTTCATCCTCATGGAAAGAAGATCGGATACCCTATCGACAAAACTCAAATACATCTTGTCACCCTTTCCATAAAGAAAATCTATCCCATTATCCTCAAGTATCCATTGACTCATACCATCTGTATTCCATGTAGCAAAACCACCAAGAACTGAGAAGTAATCCGTTATTCTCTTTTCATAGGAAAGGTTTACAAATGAACCATCTATGAAACTGTTATCAGTGTTTCCTCCAGTTGTCAGTCTAACCATTCCATACCTTGCTTCAAAATTAAGGTAATCGTTGTTTGAAAGAAGTGTGAAGATTCTCAAAGTTGTTTCGTTGGTAACAGAGTTCGTTGAAACTATATTTTTGTATATATTTTTCTCCTGTATTTTATGCTTCAACCTTATTCTAACAGGGAATACGGGTCTTAACTCGATTTCGGTTTGGAACCTATAGTTGAGAAGGTTATAATCGAGAGTTCTCCATATATCAAGGTAAGTGTAGTTGAGTGTTAAATTTGATAGTATCCTGTACCTTGTTTCAAGATATATACCCTCTTCAGGTCTTGGCCTAGGGTCATCGAGTATGTATGTGAAAAGTGGATCTATGAGTCTATAGGTTTTTTCAAACTCTGTATCATCGTATCTCGACTGTTCATAGAAAGGTCTAGAATAAAAGTTTGAATAACCAACATCGTACCTTCTTAAAAGGCCTACGAAATAAAAATCACTGTAAACCAAACCACTTTTAATCACATAAGCTCTACTTTTATCCTGTAAAGCGAACTCTCCCTGTAGAAAAATATTTTTGTAAGCTGTTTGAAAGTTAATCCCGTAAACATTCAACCTATCATTTGAAAATTCGTTAAGATAGACAGGTATTTTTAGGTTGTCCTTATCGAAAGGTATGTCTAAGGTTAAACTATCCTGTCTGAAATTTCTGTCAAACATAGAGTTAAAACCTGAAAAACCTATCTGCGTTACAAGTGGTAGGTTAAAAATTCCTCCTATATTCAAAGCGATTTTACCTCCAAAAGTTTTTTCACCATAAACATCCGTAAACTCATCTATATACGTTTTAGTTAGAAAAGGTAGATTTACGGTTGAATCTCTGTTTAAAATTCCATCCCTTTTCATCTGGGACAAAAACAAAATATAGTACAACCTTTTTACATTTCCCTCCAAAGCTACACCGAAAAGGTTGTTCGCGAAAGATTCGTTCAGATCAACGAAAAGTCCTGAACTCCTATCATATGTCCTTGAACTCTTCTCATCAGTGTTATCGAAGATTAAACCATCATTCAAGGTTACCCTATAATTCCCAAATATCAAATTTTTGATAAAAGGAATATTCCTTACCTGGAAATATCCTTTAAAATTTCTTTCTCCAATGGTTGAATAATCTGAAAACAAAGTCCCAAAAGAAAGATTGTTGCCGACATTTAGAATTATCTTATTATAAAGGTTTGAACCTATCTCCCTTTTCTGTAGTTGTGAGTACTCACTTTCGATTCTACTTTTCAAAGAATCAACCTCCTCTGAAGTGTACCCCGCTTTCAAAAGAGTATTTCTCAAATTTACCGAATCAGGATTTATAACCTCAAGTTGAGTCAACCTGTATGATAGTTCGTTCGCAAGTGCTGAAAAGGATGAGTAACCATAACTATCATCGTTTGAGTATTTCATCTTTGTTCTTACATAACCTGAAAGATCAAAAAAACTTCTCTTTTCATCTTTGAAAGTAACATAGTTTCTTAAATTAGAGTAGGCATAGTAGGTGAGGTTTGGGGTCCTTCTAAGATCTGATAGATACCTGTACGTTCTCGATTTTTTACCCTGCATTATAGCTTCAACATCTGTTAGCCTCACACCATATATCTGTGAAAGTTCTTCAAAACCAACCTTGTTAACATTCAACTTTTCAACAAGCAACCTTTCCCATAGGTCAATTGCACCTCTTGAAGGGTTTTCCTCACCAGCCAATCTATCCTGCATTCTAAGAATATAGATGGAGGTTGAATCTATACTCGTATCTGGTCTTATTGTAAGTTTTTCTTTCAATATAGAAAAGATCTCATAATCAACACCCTCTATTTCCATAAGTTCATATATGGATTTAATCTCTCCATGACTATTCAAATAAACTTTGATGTTGTTTATAACTTCATCAGGAATAAAGAGGGTATCTAGTGCAGACAAATCGGAATTGTTTATATCTATCTTATCCTGAGAGAATAATATAGAAAAAAACGCAAGTATTAAAAGAAAAGTATATATTCTTTTCATAAAAAACTCCTAAAAAGAGTAGGATAACTGTATATGGTTTCTCGAAGGAAGATTTACAACGGTTGTATAACCATAATCTATCGATATATTCTTTATCTTCATTTCAAATCCTATCCCAAGATTTGTTGGATAATTCCTTACTCCAGAGTAAATTGTGAATAAATTCTTTATCATCTGGTATTTCAATGAAAAACCGAAAGATGTGGGTTCACCACTGACTTTTGAAACATCAAAGTTTGTGGTTAAACTTTGATAAGGCAGGAAGGTTAAACCTGCGGAGACCTTCCTCGTTATATAATATCTTTGGTTACTCATTGCACCAACGATATAGGTATCTGTGAAATTTGAAACTGCAAGTCCAAGAAACCATCTGTCATATATCTTACCTATTATTCCAAAATCAGCAGAATAGAATATGTTGTTGTTTGCATCAACACCTTCCATCTTCTGTTCTATAAAAAGAAAGTTCAAATTTGTTCCAAGAAATATTACATCGTTAAATTCAAGACCGTATGTTAACTGGACAACCCTTTCAGTCTGCAACCTCGTGTTCGAACTTATCAAGGAATCACCGTTAGAATAATCACCTATCACGAAAAGTTCAGAATACTTTAAGCCGATGTTACCATAATTTGAAAAGTATCCTCCCGATAGGGAAGCGGCGTGTATGAACCTGTAAAGATTTTCGTAGGATACTGATACCTGATATTTCTCAAGCCCCATTATTGATGCTGGATTTACAGTAATATTGTCTATTCCTGATAACATACCGGTTGTAGCATAGGACATACCTTTCGTCTGAACATTACCAGGTATATATTCAAAAGCAGCGAAAGAATAGATAAAAGTTAAAAAAGAAATTATGAAAATTAAAATAATCTTCTTCATTTTTTACCTCATCATTTTAATTTTGTTGATATAACAACAGGTTTTGTTATAGAACTGGTGTAACCTTTACTATCTGTTCTGGTTACATTTAAAATGTATATTCCTAGATTACATAAACCACCATTTTTATCCTTACCATCCCAGAGGTATATTCCTGAGCCAGGTTGGTTTTCTCCTAAAGTTCTTACATGTTTCCCATTTATATCATAAACCTTCAGTGTGAACCTTTCCTCATTTAATCCTTTTACCTCTATCCTTAAAACCTGTCCATAATCTGGAGAGAAAGGGTTTGGGAAAAGGGAAACCGAAGTGTTCGAATCTTCCGGTAAACTCAAAATATTTATATCAGATTTTTTTCTAACAAGTAGTTGATACCCTGATGTGTATGGTGATTGGCTATCATATTGGCCACCTATACCAACAACATCAACTATCTTACCTGGTACTATAGAATCCATTATTTCATCCTGGTAAAGACCTGTTGACTGGTTTATCCTGACATCAATAACAGAGTATCCATTCTGAACCTGGAAATTTTTACCTGTTCCAGCATCAACAGGATATGTTAAGATCTTTCCGTAAACTACTTTCAAAAGTTTTCCTTCAACAATCTCTGATATACCCTGAGAATTTTTAAGTTCTTCAGGTTGGATATAGGCAAATGTATCATTTATCACATAAACATCTGTATCTGGAGATGAATATTTTATTTCAGTTAAACCGTTATATTCTGTAACAACTCCCCTAACTATAACTTCAACACCCTCTTTGAATTTTTGATTTGCAGGATCCGATGATGAATATATGTTTACTCCACCACTTTCATCCTGAATGAAAAATCCTGTAGAGGTTGCGGTTGGAGAAAAAACATTCGAAGCCCCATTTACAACACCTTTAACTGAAACTACCTGGTTAACATATTTTGAGTTGTAACCATCATTTGTTGACTGAACTTCCGAGATATTCATAACATTTGAAAAAGGTGTTTCCTTCATTATGAAAAAGGATGAAACCGGTAGAAGTTGTGATGAACTAACTCCGGTGTAAAGTTTTACAGTATCACTGTTTGTGAAATAATAATTTTTAACATAAATCTTTACAGTGTCCTTAAAAAGAATATCGTTTATGTTGACGGTTGTTGTGGTTGATGTTGTATCGATTGTTATTTTAGAGGAATCAAATAAAATAAATGAAGAATCACACAAAACCTTTATTGAATCTGCAAGTAACCTTTTGTTGAAAACGAGTTTTAAATACTTTATGGTTCCATATATCGTGTCAACGTTTGGAATAAGATCAACCCTTATATCGTTATAGGATGAATCGTTGAAAAATTTTGGATTAACATTTACCAATCCACTCCCATCGATAGTTTTTAAAACGTCATCGTTACCATAAGGTTTTAACTCAAATTTTCCGTTGTATTCATCCATACAACCTCTTATAAAAATAAAAGTATCGTTCAAAGCTTCAACAGTTACAGGGTAAGAGTTATCCTCATAGATTATCATCGGTCCAGATCCATCATCAACCTGCCATTCCCTTTCTGATGTTATCTGCGTAACGGTACAGTTCTCAACCTGTAAAAACATACCTTCATACTTTTCTTTACCAGCCTCACCTGTTTTGACCAGAACTGGACCCGGAACCTTTACACTTTTGGCAAGAACGGTAAGGGAGGTCGGGTTGGAAATTTCAGTTTTCCCATTGTATTCAACAACTTGACCGGTAACGATTACAGAATCACCAACCTCAACAGGTGTCGGAGGGTTGTAAATTAATACTCCATGCCAAGGCAAGGTATCATCCTGAATATATACATTGACTCCAAAAACTCGTGTTACTATTCCGGAGATTGTAACAGTTTGACCCTCATAAGGTGATGCTCCAGAAATATTTTCAGTGTATTGAACATCATAAATTGTGAGCCCGAATGAAACTTTAAAAAGTGAAACGATTGAAAAGAATAAGAATAGATATTTCATTTTACCTCCTGAAATTCCCTTTCCTCTTTGTTGAAGGGAGAATATTTAAATTTTCTCTGTATTTAGAAACTGTTCTTCTTGCAATTTTAATAGAATATTTTTCTTCAAGTATTCTAACAAGTTCTAAATCTGAGTAAGGATTGTTTGGATCTTCTTTTTCAATCTCCTCTTTGATAATATTCATGATCTTTTTGTTTGAGACCTCAAAACCTGAAACGTTTTTAACCCCTTTGGAAAAGAAAAATTTTAAAGGAAATATTCCAGAAGGGGTATCCATATACTTATTCTCTATGGCTCTTGATACCGTTGCTTCATGCATTCCTATCTGGCTCGCTATATCATTTAAAGTTAAAGGTTTTAAAGAAGAGATGCCATTAAAGAAAAAATCTTTTTGAACAGCGACTATTTTTTCAGATATTTTTAAAAGTGTATTGTTTCTTCTATATATACCTTCAAGGAGAAATAAAGCTGCATTGAATTTGTTTTTTAAAAATCTTTTTTCTTCCTGTGAGAGTTTTTCGTTGTTTTTGTACATGTCAAAATAACTTTTACTAAGATGAACTTCTGGAAACGATTGAAGGTTCAAAGATACATAAAGTTCCTCTCCCCTCTGCTCAACTATAACATCAGGTATTACGTAATCTGTACTCTTTCCCCAAACCCCATTGGCAGGCTTCGGATTTAAACTTTTTATTGACTCCAAAGCCTTTTCAAGTTTACTTCTTGTTATTTTGAGTTTATTTTCTATTATGTAGAGTTTATTTGATAAAAACTCCTCATAGAAATCTTTTATAATTTTGTATTCCAATGTTTCTTCTTTCTTTTGGTTTTCGAGTTGGGTAAGTAAAACTTCCTGAACACTCCTGCTTCCAATTCCAACCGGTTCTAAGAACTTGTACTTTGAATGCACATACTCAACCTTTTCAAGTGGAAGGTTAAGATTTTCAGAAATCACACTCAAAGGGACTTCTAATAGTCCATCATCCGAAAGGGAAAAAGTTATCTCTTCAGCAATTTTTATATCATCCGGATCATTGAAAAAAATATGTGATTGGGTTAGAAGGTAGTCCTGTAAACTTTCCGTTTCCTCTATATTTGCAATAGGATCGAACTCCTCATCCTCCCTGCTATACCTTTCCGATGGGAGAGAGACTTTTTTCCACTCATCATGGAAAAAGTACTCATAATCTATCTCATCCTTCAAAGGAAGTTCAGGTTCAGCCTCTTCATAGGTAACCTCATCCTCTTCAAGAATATCATCTGTTAAAAACGGATTCTGCTCTATTTCATTCGTAATAACCTGCTGTAATTCAAGGAGTGGCAGTTGAAGTATCTTTACAAGTGTTAGAAGTTGCGGTGTTAACTTAATCTCCTGTTTCAGGGAGGTTTCAAGTTTTTGTCTCATAATCTGAACCTTTCTCCGAGATAGAGTTGTCTGGCTTTATCGTCGTTTATCAACTGGTGAGCATCACCGGATAGGAGTATCTTTCCTTCATATATTATATGAGCAACATCCACTATTTCAAGTGTTTCCCTTACATTATGGTCAGTTATCAGAATACCTATACCTTCCCGAGCGAGTTCTTTTACCATATTCTGTATATCCTCTTTAACTTTTGGATCTATACCAGTAAAAGGTTCATCGAGAAGTAAAAATTTTGGATTGGAAGTTAAAGCTCTCGCTATTTCAACCCTCCTTCTTTCACCTCCAGAAAGTTTATAAGCGGGAAGGTCTTTCAAATGCGAAACCTTAAATTTTTCAAGAAGTTCGAAAGTTCTTTTTTTATTTTTTTCTTTATCCTTGTAAAGCATCTCAAGGATCGAGTAGACATTTTCATAAACTGTCAACTGTCTGAAAATTGAACTCTCCTGAGGTAAATATCCTATCCCCAATCTTGCCCTTCTGTACATTGGTAGGTTTGTTATATCATTTTGGTCAAGAAAGATCCTTCCTGAAGATACCTGAACAACTCCAACCATCATGTAAAAAGTTGTAGTTTTGCCGGCACCGTTAGGACCCAAAAGCCCTATAATTTTCCCATTTTCAACTTCGATTGAGAGTTGATCTACAACCTTTCTCTTCCCGTAAAACTTCACCAGGTTTTCACTTCTCAGTACCATCTTTTTCCTTTTTCAAAAGTTCACTCTCTTTGATTTTATAAAATTTAAGAATATCAACTTTTGATGATTTAAAAGTTCCATCAAGTGAATCACAAACTATTTTAACAATATTATCATCTTCATTTTTAAATACAATATTATTTTTACCAACCATCCTTCTCAAACTATCATTCTCAAAATAGAAAATAAAAGTGTCTCCCTGAAAGAAGGAATTTTTTGCAACTATATCTCCCCTTTTCAAAGTTTTAAAAAAGGATCCTTTCCTGTAATGATTCACCGAATCTGATTTTATAGTGAAACTATCGTTAAAAATCTCAACTCCGCTTGAAAAAATATTAACAGAATCTTTATCATCTATTAAAATGTTACCAGATATAATAGAATAAGAAGAATCATACTTTTGAAGGAAAGAGTTACCTTTAAAATAAATCCTTTCAAGATTTTTTAAATACTCAACTCTTTCTCCAAAAATTTTTAACTTTTCATCAGCATTATCAAAAACAGGTTTTCCGGTAAAAATAAAAAGAGAATCATCAAGAAAAATTTCTAAAGTTTCACTCTGGATTGAGAATCTATTCTCTTTTTCAGTTGTTTGAAAATTAATATAGAATCTTTTTTCCTTGATAAGATAGATCCCATACTTTGCAAGAATTTTTACAGAATCATCTCTTTTCAAAATAAAACTTTTTGGAAAAAAGATTAAAGAATCTTTCTTTAGAATAAAGGATGAATCAGTTTTAAGGGAGTAACCATCAGATTTGAAATCAACGTTTTTAAAGAAAAATATAGTATCACCAATTATGGATGCTTTTTCAGAATAGAGAGTATAAGCGAAGAAAATCTCTGGTGAAAAAAAGAATAGAATCAAAATCAAAATTTTATCTTTTTTCATCATATATCAAAACTGGAGAGAGAAATACTGTTTTTTTAAAATTGTCAAAACAGATAAAACCCTTAGTTAGCATTCTATCATCCTTCTTTTCTATAATTATCGAATCATCGGTTCTTAAGGTATCGGTATCTATATCGTAAAGAAGGTAGTTAGAGTGAAGAATCATAGAGTCTGAGAAAACAACTCGAACATTCTTAAAATACTCTATCTTTTTTTCAAAAACACTTGAACTTTCCGCAAAGATTGTAACTTTTTCTCCATCCTCCCTATTGTACTCTACATTTTTAAGTATATACATCTTCAAAGAATCTATATAGTAACCTGTATCAGATTTTAAAGAATAAATTTTAACATCTTTCTGGAAATACTCTGATCTGAAATCTGTAACAACATCTTCCTGAATTTTTTCAACTTTTTCGATACTTTCTCTTTCACAGAATAAAAGAAAGAGAAAAATACTAACCGTTACTATCCTGAAATATTTTACTGAAGAAATCATACTGAAAAATATCCTTCCGTATATGGTTTTCGAAAAATCTGTATATTTTTTCATAGGGAAAAGAGTAAGCATCATAGAAGTAAACTTTATGTTTTCCTCTTTCATACCTCGTTACCATCAAAACTGGATGTAATTTAAATATTTCAATTAACCTGTACCAGCCATAAGGCAAGTTTTGAACGATACCTAAAAAGTTAACATTTTTTGTTGTAATGTTGTTCAATTTTTGATCTATTAAAAAAGAAAGAATTCTACCATTTTCTATCTGTTCTTTATAAACAGATAAAGGAGAACTCTTTTCAATGAGTTTAACCCCATACTTGACCCTTATATTATCTATATAATGATAAAACCATTCATCCCTTTTCTGATAAACAATTGAAATTTTGAAACCTTTTCTTTGTAAAATTTGACCAACAACCTCCCAATTTCCATAATGGACTGAAATGATAGACACCTTTTCATTTTTCCTCAATAAATTTTCAAGTAATTCAAGGTTATGAAACTCGAATCTGTTTTCAGAAGGATGATGGTAAAAAAGATAAAGGTTTTCAACTAAAAACTGAGCATTATTAAGATAAATTTTTATGGAAAATCTTATATGACATTTTTTTAAATTCTCCTTCACCCTCTTTTTGCTTTTTATTCCGAAATTGTAAAATAGTATTGAGATCAATTTAGCCAGTACTATCAATAACCTTAAAGGTAAATATTTTAGAAGGAATAGTGAGATTTTAACAACGAGGTCATTTTTTAAATTTTTCATACCATTTTTCAAGAATACTCTTTTTAACTCTTATTGATTTGAATTGACAGACCTCAACGCAACAGTAACAGGTTATGCACAATCTCTCCCTTATATGCGGATACCCATCAACAAGATTTATTGCACCAGCGGGACAAGATTTGTAACATCTGTAACATCTCGTGCATTTTTCTGTAATTACTTTAGGAAAATTGGATGTGAAATGTTTTACAAATTTTTGTTTAGCAAAATTTAGCGACAAAGAAAATTTGTTTCTGTCAGGCATCCTCATTTCAAGTTTATGGAATGAACCCAAAACTTCATATCTACCATCGTAGAAACCGTTTCTTATAGCCATTTTCAAAAAAGGTATGTCGGAGGTTTTGAAACCTAAAAGGGATGCTATAAAATCATCTAAAGCGAAACCATCCTCAGATGCTAAAAGTAGTTCAGTTTTAGCGTAATCTCCACCACCAGGTCCATTTCCCTGCATTCCAACGATACCATCTACTATGTTCAGTTCAGGTCTTACAGAGTTGTAAAGTTTTGATAAAAAATCTGAAAAACTTTCTTGATCTGGATACCTCGTATGATAGTAAAGTTTACTTTCACCCGGAATCAAACCATAAAGATTTTTAACGGATAAGGTTAACTTTGTGAGCATATGAGTTTTCAACTTCGCTATGTTTATTATATGGGGGTTATCTTTAATAAAATCGCTCACCTTAATCTTATCTTTGATAAAGTATTTTGTCCTGTTGAGATTGACAAGTTCTATCCCATACTTCTCTGAAACTTCCCAGAAACCTGTCTGTTTAAAAATTTGCTCCATATCTTTGTGTATCGCTGATGAGCCATCAGCAATAAATATTTTTTCTTTTTGGATCCCACTTGAGAGAAGAATCTTTATAACTGATTCAACAACTATTGGATTTGTTGTTATAATGTTTAAAGTGGAATTAGGTTTTGTGAGAAGGTTAGGTTTTAAAATTATCTTCTTCCCATCTGAAAATCTTTTTGTAAGGTCTAAACTGGAGAAAACCTTTCTTAAAGATTCATCAATCTTTTCAACATTATAATCTGTTATTTCAAAAGAAAATACTTTTTTCATCTTATAAAATATATTTCTACTTTTCTATCGAAAACATTACACTCAACTGGTTGAGTATCAGAGTTAACTACCCGTTCATAATCCTGTACAAGTTCCTTTAAAACCCTTTCATCGTAAACAATAAGGTATTTTGGTTTTACTATGTCAAACTCCTCTTCAAGATACCTTTTACATCTTTTTTTAGCTTCATCCGTTAATTCACCATGGATTATAAGTGAGCATCTGTAAAGATAGGTTATGTAGGCTCCATATTTAACCTCAGTTTCATAAAGAGTAAGAAGTGAAGATGCTTTTGCAATCAATTTCGAATCTATTGAAAAATTGTGACTTTCAGGTTCATAACCTATTATCATAATTTCCTGCAAAATATTACCTGAAAATACAGGTTCTCCATAACTTCTCATAGGACAGCCTTCACAATCTTCCATCTTTTTAAGGAACTTTTTAAATCTTAACTCTCTGTCCACTTTTCCCCCTTGAAAAAATACAACCACAATAATTCTGCCTGTAAAGGTTCAACTCTTTGGAAATCTTTACCGATTCTTTAAAACCATCATTCTTCCTGAGATTCTCTTTAATAAAAACTATTCCAAACTCTTTAGCAACCTTTTCACCAACACTGTTTATAAGTTCAACATTCTTATGTGGACTTATAGTTAGGGTAGTTGAAAATAAATTGTAACCATTCTCTTTGCAAAATTTTGCAACCTTTTTAAAATTAATTAGATGACAGATCTCACATCTCTTTCCCATCTCAGGTTCATTTTCAAGTCCGGTAATATTTTCCAAAAAATTATTATTCTCATATTTCAATTTGATACTTTCAAAAGAAAAATATTTTGCAACCTTAAAAACCTCCTCATACCTTCTGTTAAACTCATCTTCAGAGTCAATATTGTCATTAACAAAAAGGGAGATTACATTATATCTTCTACTGAAAAATTTGTAAGAGTAAGTCAGATCTGGACCACAACATGTATGCAAAATTAAAGTTTCCATAAGTTTATTATACAATATTAAGTTAAATATTCAAGGATTGTAAATGTTGACATTAAGGAAAAACAAAAGATAATTAAATGAAGGAGGTCTTATGAATATTTTTGAAAATATACCTTTTCAGGATGAAAATTTTGGTTACAGAAAACTTGTTGAAAACAACTATTGTTTGATACTTCAGATAGCGTTGAACCCAAAACAATCTGTTAAAGAACATTACGCAAACTCGTATCTAACGATAATTCCTATAATGGGAGAGGTTGAGATAACTTTAAATGGTGTAAAAAAAAGTTTAAAGGAGGGTTCAATATTTCTGGTAAATCTTAACGACAGAATGTTAATTGAAAATAATTCTGAAAGAAAGAGTTCCCTACTTGTTTTCAAATCTCCACATCCTGATAGTTTCAACAAAGACCTTCAGTAAAATAACTGTTTTTAAAAGGTTGTTTGAACATTTCGATTACCTTTTTATCATAGGTATAATCTCTTGCAATCAAAATTTTCAATCTCTCTTCGAGATTGTAAATTTCAGATTTTTTAACAGTTTCCCCAATGTTATATTTCTTGATGAATTTAAATACCTCACTTTCTGGACCAACATACAGAATCTTTTTTTTGAATTTTATTCCATCAAGGAGTTTTGATGAAAATATTGAGTTTCCATCTTTAAGATCAAAAGGATGCATTATAAGAAAAATTTCGGAGGATAAGATGTAATCAGCCGTTTTATCATAATCCATTTCACCTAAAAATTTTATGTACTCTTTTCTTTGAAGGTATTCTTTTATCCTTTCTTCAACTTTTCCTATAATAAAAATCTTTAAACCTAATTTTGGATAGGTCTTTTCAAACTCCTCAAAAAAATCTCTGTTGAACCTGTACCTATCAAGTTTACCAGAATAAAGTAAAAACTTCTCTTTTAAATTTAAATCAGCCCTTTCGCAATTTTCTTCAACGATAGAATTCAAAACAAGATCTACCCTTCCTTTCCCATACCTTTTTTTTATCAAAGAAACAAATTGCGGGATATTCGTTGTTATCCTATCAAATTTTTTGAATATCATTCTATCAAAAATATAATCGATAAATTTAATAAAAATGATTCTATAATCTCTCAAAGTCCCATTATAGTAGATATCCCTTACATCGAGAACAAACTTATCAAGATCATTTTTTTTAAGTTTCAAAGATAGAATCAAAGGTAAAGAGAATGGGGGTGACGAGATTATGATTCTGTCAAATTTATCTTTGTTTTTTTTAATGTATTTAAAAACTTCAAAAGACCATAAAAACATTGAATCAGGCAGAGGGTTAAAAGATCTTAAAGTAGATTCTTTTCTATCGATCATCTTATCCTTGACAAAAGGGTCTTTTATAAAAAGAATCTTTTCCTTTTCAAAAGTTTTGAAAGATGAAGTTATTACACGATAATCTATTTTTGAATTTTTGTAATAATCTATCAAAGAGGTGAATCTTCTACCTCCTCCATAGTTATAGAATGGATAAAGATAGTATGAGATCAAAAGGACTTTTTTTCTACCCATCTATCCTTTTCTTTAATATTTCTCCCTTCCTATAAAACTCTTTAACCTTTTTGTTATGAGGTGACAACATATAAACTCTATTCAGTTTTCTAAGATAGAGTTTCGCATTTTCGAAATCTTTCAACTCTGTGTAAACCAAAGAAAGGTTATAATATACGAAGGAGAGATTCACATAAGTTTTTGGTTGTTCAGTTTCCACCTTTTCCTTTAACTTTTCAAGTAACAGCAGTGCTTCTTTGAATTTGTCCTGCTCAAGAAGGATCTTTATATGTGTAAAGAGGAACATCCTGTTATCAGGGTAAACTTCCCTCAACCTTTCACATGTTTTTTCAGCTTCCTTATAATTCTTATCCAACTGATAAAGTACCGCCAAAACGTTGTATGCAGGATACTGAACAAAGATACCTGAGTCTGCAGAGAATTTTATCAACTTTATACCATCATCGTTACCTGAAACAAAAGGCAACCTGTCTTTGAATCTGTTAACGAAATAACTGACAACACCTTTTCCAAGATAACTGTCATACATGGTTTTATCTATATCTATTGACCTGTTAAAAAATTTTAACGCTGACAAACCGTTATTGATAACTTTAGGATAATTCCCTTTATCAACATAGTAATATGTTTTGTATAGAAAAACTCCACCAACGAAAAAGTTATCATAAGAATCTTTTAAGTCAGCATATTTTAAAACTGAATCTGCACTTGAAAAAAGTAAATAGGATAAAGAATCGGTTTCAAAATCACTCATATAAGTTGAAATGACAGTTGCATTAAGAAAATGGTATAGAACCGGTGAATATTTTTTCTTTATACTTTCAATGTGTTTTATGGCTTTTTCATAATCCTGTTTGTATAAAAGGTCAACTATTGTATCGACATCCTCCTTGTACGCAGGATAGGGAAAAATTGAGATTGTAAAAAATGATAGGGAAACGATCAAAATAAATTTTTTCATATTATATTGTATTTGAACCTTTTTCTATAGTAGATTATCGAGATGAGTAATGTTAGAATACACAAGAAAAGAAAGTATGGGAAAATTATCCCAAGCGAAAAAGAGACGAAAGGTGATGTAAACATTACAGACCATTTTATAAATTTTTCTTTTCTAAAAACTGTTGATATTATGAAGAAAATAAGTGAATATGATGTTGTTATAATTGCAAGAAAATCTTTATAGTAAAAACCAAAGATGAATGCAAAGAGCATAAAAGTAGTCGATAGAATAAGTGAACTTTTTATTCCAAGAAAAATTCCAGTTGTTTTCAAGCCAACTTTCTTATCACCTTTATAATCTAGAATAGTAGTGTTAATAAAAATTGCTGCCATGGAAAATATGTAAGGCAAAAAGATCTTGAGATCTGGAATCTTTTCGCAAACAGAAAGATAACCTATAAGTGAGGCTACAAAAGCATACCCTAACACATTCGATAAAAGGTCAAGAAATGGTCTACTTTTGAAATAGAAAGGTTTCGCAGAATATAGATATCCCATAATGAAAGAAATTATGAAAAGAATGACAATCGTTTTTTGAACCGTGTAGTTGAAAAAAACCAAACTAAAACCAATAAGAACAACTATAACAAAAGTGATGTAAGCATTTTTTACACTTATTATACCTTCAGGTAAAAGAAAGAGTTTTTTGTTCAATCTATCAGTTTCTATATCGGTTATCTGATTGAGTATGTAAATTCCTCCCATAAGAAGAGAGTAAGCAAACAGTATATAGTAAACTTTGAAATCAAAAACAAAGTTAAAGATCTTCAATTCTTTACAATCCCTGTATCCCAAATAAACACCTATAAAATAAAAAGTCCATAGAGCGACCTGTATCGTTGGTCTTAAAAGAAATAGATAATCTATAAAGATACTTTTCCTTTTCATAATTTTATAATAGGTGAAAATCTACCGAACCAGTTTGTTACTCTTCCTTTCATATCAAAATGACCGAAAAGAAATAGAGGTTTTCTAAAAAGTAGAGTTTTTAAAGTTAGATTCGTATCGATTATGTAAAGGGTGTTTCTTGGAATTTCATATATGTCAAAATCCTCTTTATCTGTATAGGAAGTAAAAGCTCCCTTGTATCCTGCCTCTTTTACCTTTCTTTTAACTTTTTCGTTTGTTAAACCAAAAGGGTAAAGAAAGTATTCTATCCTTCTTTTTAAAGATTTTTCGAGTATCTCTTTTGAAACAAGAATTTCAAGATCAAGTTTTTCGTTATTTAGTTTTCTTAAATCCTTATGTGAGAAAGAATGTGAAATTATCTCGAACCCATAATCTCCCATCTCCTTCAACATTCCTAAGTCCATATGTTTGAACTTTCCAGTCTTAGCATCCCAGACATTTCTCTTTCCAATATAACCTGCAACAGGTGATAGAACACCAGTAAAAGAATATTTTTTCATAATAGGGAAAGCATACCTGTAAACATTTTCATAGGCATCATCAAAAAAAATCAGAATTTTTCTATCATCTTTAGATTCTAAAAAATCATCTATAGTTGTGGTTTTAAATCCGTTCTCTTTTAAAAATTTCAAATAGTTTTCGAATTGAAACAAAAGATTTGTTGTTCCTCCAAATTCTGGATATTTTGAAATTTTATGAAAAGAGAATATATTACTCGCATAAATTTTCCTTCTGTAAAATTTTAAATACCAATAGAACCATCCATAGATGTAAAGTGAAAACACGAAAATTACAGGCAAAATATATTTTAAAACCATTTTCTCAACCTGTTCTCTTTGTTTTTACTTTTCTCCTCAATCTTTCTGTAATAGAAATCCAAAATTTCGTTGGAAACATTTTCCCAGGAGAATCTCTTAACGAATTCAAGTCCATTATTTTTAAGTTGTTCTCTTAACTCTCTATTCTTCAAAACTTCAATTATTCCATAGGCGAGTTCTTTTGGATCTTTAGGTTTTACAAGGTACCCGTTATATTTATGTTTTATTACCTGTCTGTAACCTCTTATGTTACTCGCAACAATGGGAGTCCCAGATGCCATCGCTTCAAGTAGTATTATACCAAAACTCTCTCCACCTGTTGCTGGCGAAACAAAAATATTCGCTGTGTTATAGTATAATGGTAAAAGCGACCAATCCACATAATCTTCAAATATTATATGATTCTTCGCTTTATCACTTATGGAAAGTTCATAATATTTTTTCAAAAATCCTTTACCTACCACTATCAACCTAACATCGGTTATTTCATCAACAATATAATCCATCGCTTTATATAAGAACTTGATCCCTTTCCTCGGATCCTGTCTTCCTACAAAAAGTAAATTTATCCTTCCATCAATATAGTTTTCAAGTTTAGGATTTAAAGGTGAGAATCTTTTAAGGTCAACACCGTTTGGAATAATAGTGTAATCTCCGGGAAAGTATCTGTAAACAGATCTTTTCGCCTCATTTGAAACAGCTATGACTCCATCTATTCTCTCAAAAAATTTTTTAAGTGGAGATCTTAAAGCTTCATAACCTATAGATCTGTCAAACGCTGCGTGGAATGTTATTATGTTAGTTGAGTTAGAGAAGAAGAGAGTAATCAGAGGTAAAGTTGGAGCGAGGGCTCCATGTATATGAACAATATCGTATTTTTCCCTATCGAGAAGATTTTTTACATCGAAGATCATTTTCAAACCTAAAGAAATCTGAGTGAAAGATTTGTTAGCTGGAATTGAGATAGAGTGTCCAACCCTCTTTACATCACCACCTTCATTTTTAACACTCTTAAAAAGAGGATTCCCAGTTAGGATATGAACAGTATGACCTTTTCTCTTCATCTCTATATAAAGGTGATGTATATGTTCCGAAATACCCCCTGGGAGAGGATAGTACATATCTGAAACCATTAAAATTTTTAATTTTTTTCTATCAGCCATTTTTCACTCCCATCTCATAGAAAAGGCAAACCATTCCTCAGGTTTATTTTCAATAACTTTATACAGTGCATTTAAACCGTTGTTAGAATATCTTCTCAAATTCTCATCCCTTTCAATCTCACTGGCACGTATCTTGTACCTGTACCTTTTATTCTTCTCGTAGAAAAAAACTCCTAACAAAATCTTTCTCGAATACTTTTTGGAAAAATAGAATGGACCTTTTGGAATAAAAACTTTTGCTTTCCCAAATTCTGATAAACTTCCACTCTTATTTATATCTCTATCGAAAAGGAGTACAGGAATGTATCCTTTCTGTATGTGATCTTCAAGGAGAGCCCCAGTTGAAGTTTCTTCAAGAGGCAAAACTTTCATCCCAGTTCTACTCCGAAACCTTTTTAAAATCTCATACCTCTTTTCACCAACTCCTTCAAGTTCTGCAACGGTAACACTTTTCTTAACAAGAAAACCAAAAAGCATTCCGGCAAGTTCCCAATTCCCATAATGCGCTGTAACGAGAATATATTTACCTTTTTGTATCTCTTCAAGATCAACTTCAGAACAATCTGTTATTTGAAAAAGATAATTTTTATCAGTATAATAGAATTTCAAAAGATCAAGATGGTTTCTTGTCATATTGATAAAAACTTCTTTAACATCAAAATTTTCTATTCCGATCCTTATAAGGTTTTCGGAAATGCTTTTAACCCTCCAGTTTTTTGAAAGAAAAATGATGTTACCAATAACGAGGGATATTAAATCAATCACCTCGAATGGAACGAAAAATAAAAAAACAGACATTATTCTAAAATAGTAATATAAAAACATTATCCAGTATGGCCAAAACCGCCATCTCCTCTTTCGGTCTCATCGATCTTATCTTCAACAAAATTGGCTTTTTCAACTTTAGCAACAACCATCTGTGCTATTCTATCACCCCTTTTTATGTAAAACTTTTCCCTGTTAAGATTGAACATTATAACTTTTATCTCACCT
The DNA here is from genome assembly GCA_001508335.1 of candidate division TA06 bacterium 32_111. Classification (GTDB taxonomy): domain Bacteria; phylum Hydrothermota; class 32-111; order 32-111; family 32-111; genus 32-111. Next base: position 28,825 of record LGFX01000001.1, on the reverse strand, counting down.
CTATAATCTGAATCTATAGTTCCGGGTGTGTTTAAAATCAATATTTTATTTTTCAAGGAGAATCCACTTCTTGGTCTTATCTGTATCTCATAACCTGAAGGTATTTGAACTCTTATTCCTGTTGGAACCAAAGAAACATCAAAAGGCTCAATAGTGGTATCGCTCGAAGCGTACAGATCAGCACCTGAAGAACCTTCAGTCATGTATTTTGGCAAAAAACCATTCTCGGAAATTTCAATTTTTATGTTTATCATATTTTAAAATCTTTCTTGTTCCCAACTATAGAAATGTTCAACCTGTTGAATTTTAAATATTTCTTCGCCACTTCTTTTATATCATCAGAACTAACATTTTTGAATTTTTTTATAACAGAGTTAACACTTTGAATTCTTTTTTTATATAGAAAGGATTTTGAGTTGAATCCCATTCGCCCAGAAAGGGAATCATAACTCATCACAACATTTGCCAATATCTGATTCTTGACTTTCTCCATCTCATCCTTTTTAACACCGTTTTTTATTATGTCAGTCATCTCCTTTTCGATAAGTCCCATCGTTTTTCTGAAGTTATCTGGAGAGCAAACAAAATAAACTCCACCCATACCTGCCTCTTTAAAAATGTCGATAAAAGAGTAAACCGTATAAACGAGTCCCATTTCCTCTCTCAACTTTTTAAAAAGTCTGGAAGACATACCTATACCCAAAATAGCGGAAAGTATAGTTAAAGGGTACCTTTCATCGGAAGAGTAATTTTGAGTTTTGAATCCTAAAGCGACATGGAACTGTTGTAAAGAATTTTTGTAAACATAAATTTTTTGAGAAAAGTTATCCTTAACTTTTTGATCAAAAATTTTAGAATTAACTTCACCTTTTCTAAAGAACTTATTATCTATAAGATCTTTAACTTTTGAAATTTTTAGAGGTCCTACGTAAGAATAGAAGGAATTGTTACAAACATAATTTTTTTGAATAAAATCTATAACATCTTTTCTTGTTATAGATTTTATTATCTCTTCACTTCCAAGAATAGTTTTTTCAAAAGGTGAACCCTTAAAAATTATCCTGTTTAAATTCTCAAAAACCAGATCCTCTGGATCATCCTCAGCAGACCTTATCTCTTCTATCACAACATTTTTTTCCTTCTCCAATTCTTCCTCAGGGATAAGAGGGTCAAAAATCATCTCCTGAAATATTGGAAGGATTTTTTTAAAATTGTCAGGTAAACATTTGAAGTAAAAGGTAGTGTGATCCCTTGAAGTGTATGCGTTTACACTTCCGCCATAATGCTCAATAATTCTTGAAATCTCGTCAGATTTTCTTTTTTTAGTTCCTTTAAAAAAAAGATGTTCTGTAAGGTGGCTTATCCCGTTTAACCTTTCACTCTCATAATCTGAACCAACTCTAACATAATAACCAAAAATCAGAGAATGGAATATTCTTATCTGCTCTCCAACGAAATTTACTCCATTCTCCAATTTTTCTATAGAAACATTCTGTTTAAGATCCATCTTTTTTGTAATCCTTTCTTCCAAATTTTCTGTAATGATGTCTCGGTTGAACTTCATTCTGATTTGGGTTGTCATTCTGTATCAAAACTTTTCTTGAAACATTGACTTTACCATTATCATCAACATTTATAACTTTTACAGATACTTTGTCTCCAACTTTTAAATGCTCATTAAGGTCATTTACCCTTTCGTGTGAGAACTGTGAAATATGCATCAAAGCTTCCTTACCAGGTAAAAGTTCGATGAAAGCACCAAAGTTGGTTATCTTTGTTACCTTTCCTTCATATATCTCCCCCATCTCAATATCTTTTACCAAAGATTCTATCATCCTCTTAGCTTCATCACCACTTGCAAGGTCGGTTGATGCTATAGTTACCTTTCCGGTATCATCTATTTCAACTTTAACTCCAGTCTTTTCTATTATTGACCTTATCATCTTTCCACCTGGGCCTATAACAAGTCCTATCTTATCCTTATCTATTGTGAACTGGATTAACCTTGGAGCGTACTGTGACAACTGTTCTCTCGGTTTTGATATTGTTTTTTCCATTATGTTTAATATGAACTCTCTCCCCTCTTTTGCCTGATAGAAGCCTTTTCTCAAAATATCTATACTTATTCCTTCGATTTTAGTATCAAGTTGTAAACCTGTTATTCCTTCTCTTGTCCCTGCAACTTTGAAATCCATATCTCCATAATGATCCTCTTCACCCATTATATCTGAAAGGATTACAGGTTCATTCTCCTTTTCAACTATAAGTCCCATCGCTATTCCTGCAACATGACATTTGATAGGGACTCCAGCATCCATCAAAGATAATGAGCCTGAGCATACTGAAGCCATACTTGAAGAACCGTTAGATTCAAGTATTTCAGAAACTATCCTTATAGTGTAAGGGAAAATCTCTTCTGAAGGTATAACAGCCTGAAGGGATTTCTCAGCGAGGAATCCATGCCCTATTTCTCTTCTACCCGGGCCTCTTAAAGGTGATACTTCCCCAACTGAAAATGGAGGGAAGTTGTAATGGAGCATAAAAGATTTTTTCGATTCTCCCTCAAGATCCTCGATAACCTGTTCATCCGATGCTGTTCCAAGGGTGAGACATGCTAAAGATTGGGTTTCACCCCTCGTAAATAATGCTGAACCGTGTGTTCTCGGCATTATTCCAACTTCACATGTAATCTTTCTTATCTCATTTACCTTTCTGCCATCAAGCCTTATACCCTCTTTGATTATCCTTTCCCTTATCATCTCCTTCCGGTTATCTTCTATCAGGGAAGGAATGAGACCGACACAATCCTCATACTCATCTTTAAGTTTATCCACCACCTCTTTAACGAGTTTATCGAACTCCTGATTCCTTTTCTGTTTCTCGAAAATATTGTTTAAAACTTTCAACCTTTCAGTTGTTAACTCTTTAATTTTATCTTTTAACTCCTGTGGAATAACGAAAGGTTCATACTCCATCTTTTTGATTTCAAACTGGGATATCAGTTTTTTCTGCAATTCAATAGACTGTCTGATTATCTTATGGCCAAATTCGATAGCCTTCAACATATCCTCTTCAGATACCTCATTTGCTGAAGCTTCGATTGTTGTTACAGTTGTTTCAGTTCCTGCAAGAACGAGTTCAAGATCGGCATCTCCAAGTTCCTCAAAAGTTGGAGAATCGATAAGTTGTCCATCAACAAGTGCAACTCTACATGCTCCAACTGGTCCTTTGAAAGGTATATCTGAAATCATCAAAGATGCGGACGCTCCAATGACCCCCAAAACATCGGTATCCATCTTACCATCAGCGGAAAAAAGTGTTGCTATTATTTGCGTTTCATTTATAAAATCATCCGGGAAAAGAGGCCTTATAGGTCTATCTATTAATCTACTTGCGAGTATCTCTCTATCTCTCGGTTTTCCTTCCCTTTTGAAAAAACCACCTGGAATCTTTCCAGTTGCAAAATATTTTTCCCTGTAATCTACTGTTAGTGGAAAGAAGTCCTGTCCCTCTTTTTTCATTTTCGACGCAACTGAAGTTACGAGAAGTATGTTTTCGTTAAGTTTCACTACAACAGAACCGTTAGCCTGTTTAGCCAACTTTCCTGTTGATATTTCAAGGTTGAACCGACCATAAGGTCCGCTCACTATTTTTTCTTCCATTACTTACCCCGCTTATTTTCTTAAATTTAATTCTTTTACTACCTTTTTATACCTCTCAAAATCTTTCTGCATAAGATAGTTTAATAGTCTTTTCCTTTTTCCTACCATAAGAAGAAGCCCCCTCCTGGAATGGATATCCTTTTTGAACTTCTTCAAATGCTCCGTGACCTGATTTATCCTCTCAGTCAGAAGAGCTATTTGAACCTCTGGTGAACCTGTATCATTCTCTTTAACAGCGAACTTCTGAATGATCTCTTTTTTCTTTTCTTTTTTCAAAGCCATAATTCCTCCTTTAAATTTTTTATTTCTTCTTTATCTTTTTTTAACTGTTCTATAAGTTCATTCTCACTTGGAAACTTAACCTCATCTCTCAACCTTTTAATGAAATTTATTTTCAAAGTTTTATTGTAAAGGTTCTCATTAAAATCAATGATATGAACCTCAAGGGAGAGTTTCTCATCAAATGTAGGTCTTTTCCCAACATTCATCATACCCTTGTACTTTTTCCCTTCATAGATAACACCAACAGCGTAAACTCCATTCTGTGGCATCATCTTTATCTTCTCATCGAACTCAATGTTTGCAGTGGGAAAACCGAGTATAGCCCCTCTGCCCTCTCCTTTCACAACAGAACCTTTTACAAAATATTTGTAGCCCAAAAATTTGTTAGCCTCCTCAATATTCCCAAACTTGATAAACTTTCTAATAATCGAACTGGATATTATCTGTGAATCTTCCACCTCTGGTTCAACTATCTCTATTTTGATCCTTTCTTTTGAGAGTATTGATTTTAATCTTACTATATCTCCTTTCCTGTTTTTACCGAAATGTGTGTCATAACCTACAACGAATATGTAGGGCGAAAGTTTATCAACAACTATCCTTTCAACAAAATCGTCAGCAGATATCTGGGCAAAACTTTTATCGAAAGGTATTATAAGAAGATTATCGATAAGATTGGAAGTTTCAAAAATATACATTTTATCTTCAAGGGTAGTTAAAAGAAAATTCTCCTTAATCCCTTCAAGAACCATTCTTGGATGTGGCTCAAAAGTTATCAGAAGGTTTTCCTTACCTTCTTTTAAAGATATCCTTCTTAAAGTTTCAAGTATCTTTTTATGCCCTCTATGAATACCATCGAATGAGCCCAATGTTATTATCTTTCCTTTCAAATTTTCATCTATTTTGTCTAAACCATAATATATGTTCATATTATGCACCTTTTCGGGTATATTGACCCACCATCACTTTCAACAACAATATAACCCCTTTCATTTTTAACAAGAAAGGATTTTTGATTTTGACACTCATATTTTAAACTGTTTCCATTCATCAAAACTTCAAAACTTCTACCATCCAACTCAACAGTGTCCATATATTCCTGTAAAATTTCCTCTGGTAATTTTGAATCCTCAATTTTTACATCTTCTATCCTTTTTGCATCATCTATCTTGAAAGGTCCATTTTCTATCCTTTTTAAACTAACAACAGTTCCAAATGTATCAAGTTTCTCTCCAAGTTCTTTTGCAAAAGACCTGACATAAAAACCTTTGCTTACCCTTATTCTTACATTAAGGTATTTCCCATCAAAATCTTTTAGAGTAAACTCTTTCAAAATAACCTTTTTTCTTCTTTCTTCCAACTTAAATCCTTTTCTTGCAAGTTTGTATGATCTAACTCCATCTATCTTCGTTGCAGAATAATCAGGGACAATTTGCAACCTTTCACCCAAAAAAAACTTTTCGATTACCTTCTCTATCTCCTTTGAATCAAAATTTAAAATTTTACTTCTCTTTTCAACTACCTTTCCTGTTATATCAAAGGTATCTGTAAGTAAACCGAACTCAATTTTTGCATCGTAAACCTTATCACACCCTTCTAAATATCTTATAAGTTTTGTGAAATTCCCTGAGAAGAGTGGTAAAACACCTGAGGCGAAAGGATCGAGGGTTCCAAGGAAACCGACCTTCTTTTCCTTGAAAATATCTCGAAACCTTTTTACTATTTTAAAAGATGGGATATTTTCTTCTTTGTCTATGTTAAAAATAAGATTTAGTCTTTTATTCACCACCTGAAACCAATAGAGATCCTGTAGTTCGTTGTTGGGAAGGAATAGATATCTGAATCTATTCCAAGATCAAGCCTGAAACTGTTTTTTACAATGATCCCACCACCGAATGTGAAACCATACCTCTGTCCATAGTAATCGAGAAAATATCCTAACCTTAAAGATAGAAGGTTGTAATAGGTGTACTCAAAACCAGCCCCAAGCCAGGTATCAAGAAATTCAGCTTCAAGCAAAGAAAGTTGAGGTAATGTGTCACCGGTTACAGGGTCAACATCTCTATTATACTTTGCGATGATTTTTGTTAATTCGAATGTGAAATCCTCTTTTGAGAGGGAATCCAGTTTTATTCCAGCGATAACTTTTGTCAGATCGGTTGTGAAAAGAAGTTTGTTCAACTCATTTTCAATTATCGTCTGTGCAAAACCTATTCTCAATGTTCTTGGCAGATCATCAGTTGAACCATCAGCAAGGTATTTTAATCCAGGTCCTAAATTTGATAGGGAGATCCCAAGAGATGTCTTTTCACCGAATTTTTTGAGAAAACCTAAATCAAGAGCAACAGATTGTCCCTGTCCACCCCTCTCTTCCCCCATATATCTCTGTATTATCCAATCTGGTGCTAAAAAAGAATAGATGAATTTGCCTGAAACTCCAACGGATAGATCTTTTCGTATCCTATAGGAGTAGGAAAGATTTATAGCAAGATCAAAAGTATTCCAGATGGCTGTTGGGTCGTTGTTCTCCTCTGCAGACATTTCTCCCGTTGTAAGGTAGATTATACTTCCACCCCAAACACCATAATTGGTTGGAATAACTGCTGAAAGATATTCATAATACATACCTTCCCCAAGCCCGGTAAGCCAGGGGGCATGCATCAGTACTATATCTCTTTTTTCCTGCAAACCCATCCCTGCAGGATTATAATATGGAGCGAGTGCATCATCAGATATTGCAGTATAGGAGTTTCCAAGGGAAACTGCCCTTGACCCTGGATATATGAGCAAGAAAACTGCACCTGCCTGGGAGGCGGTTGAAAAGATAAGTACGAATGTAAAGATCGAAGTTATAAGTAATATAATTTTTTTCATTATAATCTCCTAATATTTTATATTAGGATAATAATTGAATAAATCATCTATGTCAATAGTTAAACAACTTTCTTAACAGCACCTGAACGAAGGCATCTTGAACAAACGTAGATATATTTAACCTGACTGCCCATTTTTGCTTTTACCCTTCTAAGATTTGGCATTCTTTTTTTCTTTGTCTCATTATGAGCATGTGAAACACTTGAGCCAAACTGAGGTCCTTTTCCACAAATTTCGCATCTGTTAGCCATATTATTTCTCCTTTTTTTGCTGAAGTATAACATATAACATGAAAAAATCAATAGGTTTAAAATGACATCAACATAGACACCTGTAAATAAATTTTTACATTTAAGTTGTCAACAAAAAAAGTAAACTCCCCTCTTTTGTGAATTTAAAATTTGGCACAATTATTGTATTTACATAAGCAACAAAAAAAAGGAGGTCTCATGAAAAAACTTTTAACAATTTCGTTACTGTTGTTAATAACGGTTACAATTTTTGCAAATGGAAATGTTAAGGATAATAACACTTTTGTTAACTCTCTTCCTGATAGACACAGAAACTACATAATCCCGCCTCAACCTGTCATTCCTGATGATGACAATTCAACTCAGTTAAACTCTCTTCCTGATAGACACAGAAACTACATAATCCCACCTCAACCTATCATTCCTGATGATGACAATTCAACTCAGTTAAACTCTCTTCCTGATAGACACAGAAACTACGTAATCCCACCTCAACCTGTCATTCCTGATGATGACAATTCAACTCAGTTAAACTCTCTTCCTGATAGGAGAAGACACAATATAATCCCACCAAATCCTGTTCCTCCACAAAATCCGGTAACAATCTCAAAAACTATAGATATTAAAAATATTGGAAAGGATGTACAAATACATATATTCAATATAAATGGTTTAGAAATAAAATGTGATGTAAACTCTCTTCCAAATGGTAAATACTTTTTACTTATAAAAAATGGGAATGAAATTTACAAAGAGAAGATCGTTATATTGAAATAATACCGTCTCTTTTTAGAAAAATATACACTAAAAAACCCCATATTAATTATGGGGTTTTCAATTTAGAAAAATCTTCTTTTGAATAACTTTTCGAACCCTTTACCAGTTATTATATAATCTGTGTTGAAAATCTTTACAATAATAATTGATAGGATTACAAAGAATAAAAGATTGTATCCTATTCCATAAAAGAGCATCCTGTACTGTTCAAAAAAAATAAGTTTCATCGCCATCATAGGATGTGAAAATGGTATCAGAAAAACTACAATTTTAAAAGGTAATGAAAGGGAATTAAAATCTTTAAACATAGTTAAAAAGAAGGGTATTATAGCGAGAATAGATACAGGCATCGTTAATGTCTGTGCAGATCTGTAATTTTTTGCAAAGATTCCTAAAAGTAAACATAGAGAAAGTCCTGAAAGCAATGATAAAAAAATGGATACACCAACCAATGTGTAATCAAGAATAGAAAAAACTTTGATATCAAAACTGCTTGAGATGTTTCCTGTAAAACCTTTCATATAATTATAGAATCCAATCATGTATATTGAAGCCATTATTATTCCGACCAATCCACCTCCGATTATTTTCCCAAGAACTATATCCCTTCTCTCAACAGGCATAGTTAAAAGTGTTTCTAAAGTTTTATTCTCCTTCTCCATTCCCATAGAAGATATTATCATACCTCCAGACATTATTATAAGCATCATAATTATCACAGGCACAAAGTTCGTTTGTTTACCAAGAAATGAATAAAGCAATTTTGGATCAACCGATTTAAAAACTTTTCCCTTTACTTCTACATTCTCATTTTTTATTTTTAACGGCTCTAAAATATTCTCATTTTTTATACCTTTTCTCAAAAGAAGATATTTTATCAGTTCATTCTTTGTGTAATTTAAACCATTTTTGATGACGTCTGAAGAAATAAAATCGTAAAGTCCAGTACCTTTTAAAACCCATTCTATTTTTACCTCTCCCTTCCCTTCTTTCAAAATTGAATCCTGAAAACCTTTTTCAAGTGTTACGATGGCCCCACCATCCTTTTTAAGTTTTTCAACTCTTTCATTAAAACTATTGTTAGCAAAATCTTTATCTGAAAATTTTAAAAGTAAAGAAGAGAAAAGGTGGGATAGGTCTGTTGAATCTTTATCTTCAACAATTATATTAGCACTTTTCTTTGAAACTCCCTCTTCAGCCTTAGAAACAAAATTCCCAATATAACCCAACATAAAAGAAACAAAAACAAGTGAGATTATAGTTGATCTCGTTAAAAGTTCTCTAACCTCTTTTTTAATAATATTAAAAATCATTTTTAACCCCAACAACTTTAACAAAAATCTCCTCAATGTTCTGGGCTCTATATTTCTCTTTCAATCCTCTTATATCTCCACTTTCAACTATCAACCCGTTGTTTATAAGAGATATCCTGTCACAAAGATAATCCACTTCAAGCATATTGTGAGAAGAAACTATAAAAGTTGTTCCTTCTTTTGCCTTATTTTTTATAATATCCCTTATCTGGGTAGCATTTATTACATCAAGCCCTGAGGTTGGTTCATCGAGTATAGCAAGTTTAGGGTTTATCATCAAACTCCTTGCTATTAGTAATCTTCTCACCATCCCTTTAGAGTATGTTTCTATCTTATCGTTCAATCTTTCACCGAGAGAGGATAACTCTATCCCATACTCTAAGGTTTTATCTTTATCTTGTACATCTGTGAAAAAGTTAACGAAAAATTTCAAATAATCTATACCTTTGAGATTTTTGTAAGCACCTGCATCCTCTGGGAGGTAGGATATTATCCTTTTTATCTTCATCTTTTCTGATACATCGTAATCAAAAATTTTTACTTCACCTTCACTTTTTGAAAGAATAGTTGAAAGGATTCTCAAACATGTTGACTTCCCTGCACCATTTGGTCCAATAAGTCCAAAGATTTCACCTTCAAAACATTCGAAACTTATCCCTCTCAAAGCTTTTACCTTTCCAAAGTTTTTTTGTAAATTTTCTACCTTCACAACAACCATTAATTTCCCTCGCTATTTTTGAAGATCAGATAAACTGTTAGTAAAGAGAGCAAAGTTGAACCAAGACATCCTGTTCCCCTTTCCAACAGAACAATAAAATTTTTATAACCTTTTTTTATCTCTTTCGAAGAGTAATCATAGTAAGGAGTAAAAACTATAGATAGTAAACTCAATAGAGTTGAAAATGAAAGTAGTACAATAAAAGTTGGAATTCCAAAATTCCCTATAGAGTCTATAACACTTTTACTCTGCCCCAAGGAGAATACAAATTCTAAAATTCCAATCAGGAGAAGGAGAACAAACCCAACAGCGGAAACTATTATTGAACCTGCAACAGGAGAACCAACACAACATCCAAAAATTAGATTGTCTTTCGCTACATTTTGATTATTTGAAAGAAATGGGAATTGGAGACAACACAAAGGTTTATTGTTTAAAGATTTTAAACTATCCGATTCTTCCGTTTGTGGATATAGTAAAAGTTGATTCAATGAAATTATTAAAAAAAATATAATAATTTTTTTCAACATCAAGAATAGTATATTCCACTTTTAAAATTAAATCAACCTTTTATTTAGAAATATATTCAAGAACAAAAGTATAATTATTGTTGAGTGAGTATTGAAAAGCCCCTCTGAATATTCCCTTAACTTTTTTAACTAAAGCTTTATCTTTTGTTGTTAAAGAAATCCCATAAAGTATTCCAGTTTTTGGATGTTTAGGCTTATTGTTTACAACCCAATTTTCCCAATCATACCTGATATCCCTTTTAGGTCTATAATCGAACTTAAATCCTTTAGGTAAATATTTCTTTAAATCTTTAGGTATTATTCCGGGTCCCATATCTGGAGGAAATTTCCCATAATCAGCATAATAAGCAACAACAGCATCTCTTATTACCTCAAAATCTGTGATAACTTTCGCAGCCTCAGCACTTTTTTTAGCTTCATAGAATGATGGAACAGCAAAACTTACAAGAATGGAAATTATCAAAATAACTACCATCAACTCGATAAGAGAAAATCCACCTTTCATTTTTTCTCCCCACTTAAAATTAAATTTTTAAATTTATCTGGAAGAAGTGTAACAGGATCTTCGTTAGAATTGTAAATTATCTTTTTGCCATTATTCTCGATTTCAAGCTGAAAAATTGAATCATCTAAAATTTTATATAAAATTGAATCTTCATCTTTCACAAGACCTTTCAAATCTTTAGGTAAAAAACCGCTCTGTTCTTTAAAATTGTTTATCTTCATAACTGTGAGGTAAAGGAAAACTTTTTTGTTTTCTTCAATCTCACTTTCAGTTAAATTCAAACTATTCAAATCTTCAAATCTTTTGATGTTAAAAAAAATTGAAAATACAAAAAGAAAAAGAAAAACGAAAAAAGTAACAGTAAGTGAAATACGTCTTAAATTGTTACTTTCCTTTTTCAACTCTTTACTTTTTTTATCCTCCTCTTCTTCAACCTTCTGGATGAGTTCATCGATATCTTTTTTTACTTCATCCATAAAAACTCCTTTTAAGAAATTATAAATAAAAATTATGCCAAATTTAAGTTAAACTATTAGTTGTTTTAAAAAATTTTAAAATAAAAAATCGATAATTTAAAAATTACACTGTCAGATAAATATTACTCTTCAAATTGTGGATTCTCTACTTTTGCTATGAAAAGCATATTACCTGTCTGCTTCTCCATAATTATAAAGAGGAATGGTTTATCAATTTTTAAAATTCTTTTAGGTATTACAGCGGTTTCTTTAACTATTACAACGCCAGTTGCTGCTGCAGCCTCACTTCCCTCCTCATCAACTTTTAAAAAGGATTGATGTATAACATTACTTATATAAAGATCAGAAAAATCCGTTATGAATGAGAAATCAGCATTTTGTGTAAAAGACTCTTTCATTCCCATCTTTATCAAAATTTCGTTTAGTAAATACTTTTTTTCAAGTTTGAATTTTGGGAAAGAGATTCTGTCGAATTTTTCATACCTCATCGAATCTATACTATTTTCAATTTCACTATATTTAAGTGGGTAAAGAGTTTTGATCTCTTCTTTGGGAACAATAAAGAATGCTGAAAAATTTGAATCTGCATAAGGAAATTCAACTATAAAAAATTTCTCATTTTCAAAATATTTTAAAGGTTTTTCAAGTTTAGTTGACATCATCTTACATTTAACTTTTTTATTTTTATTAACAAAAAAATCTTCTTCAAAAGTATATTTCTTTTCAAACTGCTTTTCCCATAGAGAGTTAAAATATATAGCGTTTGTAATCACAAGTGCAGTAGATTCATCTATCATCCCTTTAGGGATAAAATCTTTGATCTTCTCTTCAGTGAACTCTTCAATAAATTTATTGATCTTCAATCTTGATTCTTCAGTTTCATTTATAAAATCAAGTTTTTGTGCAAAGGAATTATAACTCTCTTTTATCCTTTCAGGATAATCCTTTCTGAATTTATATGACTTTTCCATCCAGAGTCCATTTGAAATCTTTATGGTTATCTCTTTGCTTTCCTTATCAAAATTTTTTATCTGGTTGGAATAGATTTTTCTCAAACTCTCCTTATCTGGAAAATGAAAAACCCTTTTTATCTCCTTTTCAGTTTCTCCACCAGCCCCTTCATAAGTTATAGCGAGTGCAGTTGAGATACTGAAAGGTGAAATCACGACATTTTCATCCTCATAGAACAACCTGTTCAAAAGGTCAAAGCCAAAAAAATTATAGAAGTTCTCTCCCTTACCGAAATCACTCTCCTTCTTTTCAATTTTTTTACCGCTATCAGCCTTAGCACATGAGAAAAGAAGAAAAATAAAAATCAAAATATAAAATATCTTCTTCATATAAATCTCCTTTCAGATTTTCAGTTTTGTAGAATCTTTTCCTAATATTTTAAAAATCTTCACCCAGAAGTATTCAAAACTGTATTTAAAATTAAATTTACTCCAGATATTAACAATAATCACCCAAATAATGACATTAAAAAAACCAAAGAGAAAAGTTGCATTCATATCCATATTCCATCCTTCATTAACTTTTAGATAAAATTTTCTAAACAACTCAGAGAGCAAAACCTCCAAAAGGTACACTGAAAGACTTACCCTACTAAAATTATATACGAAAGATAATTTTTTTAAAGGGGCATTTCTTTTTTCAAGAATAAGATAGAATGAAATAATACTCAAAATAAAAAATCCAAGTTCAAAATTGGTTTTGAAGTACCAGAAGTAATCAGCTTTCGAAATAGTTTTGGGGAATTTTGTTATCCCATAAATTCCATAAAGGATAAGCAGGATTAACGATGGCAAAATTATCTTTTTCAAAATATCATCCCTTCCATCAAAGATAAGATAACCTATCAACATTCCAAAAAGCCCATAAGAAAAATATGTTATTAAAGGGTAAGGGTTAGAGAGGAAAAATGTTAAAAGTAAAGATGGTAAAAAATTGTTTCGTTCTTTTAAAATGGAAAAATAACCGTAAAGACTCACTCTTGTAAAAGAAAGAAAAATAGTTATAAAAGAGGTTAAAAATAAAAAAATGTAAATAACATTTCTTTTTAATTTGATTTCTTTGAAAAATGATTGCAAAAAAGTAATAAAAAGTATGTTAAAAGCTATTGTTGATATTGAGGAACCATCGAAAAGTTTCTCGTATGGATGGAATTGGGAGATTCTATCTCTTAAAAATGCCCCCATAAATGTAAGGGAAGGAGTGTTGTTAACAAAATCTATATTCCATCTTCCAAAAACCAGGTTTAAAGAAAAGTGAATCAAAATATAAAATAAAAAAGTAAAAAAAGAAAGTTTTAAAAAATTACTATTTTCATTTTTTTCATCTCTTTTCAAATAAATAAAAGTGTTTAAAATCGAAGAGTAAATTATGAAAATTCCACCCCAGAGAGCCATAAAACTTATCAGAACTATAAAAAGTGGTGGATTTGAAAAGTCAATAAGATGTATTTTGTCATAGTTGTAAATCGAAGAATGAAAGAAGATGATAAATATAATCGCTATGCCCCTTATAAGGTCGAATGTTAAAATCCTTTCTTTCAAATCTCCCCCTTAACCTTGAATTCCCTTTTCATCCTTATAAATTTGTTAAAATCTTTCCTGTTTGTAATATCTTCGAAATAAATTTTAATATCAGGCTCTTCACAGTTGTACTTTCTAAAAATTTCTTTCAGATTTTTGGTAAGAATATCTTTTTCAAAAGAATCCTCTTTTTCATTTTTTTTCAACTCTATCATCACAAGGATCTCTTCTGGTGATTTTTCAAAAACCTGATACTCCTCAATCTTTTCAGAACTTGAGATTATCGCTCTCGAAATGTAATCTGGAGATATGAAATTTAAGTCTTTCCCATCCTTCCTTTTACCATAAAAAAGGTGGTCACTTCTTCCTACTATTTTTTCTATAACTCTGAAATTGGACCCACAGGAACACTTCTTAGGACTTATAGTTATAACATCGTTCAGGTTGTACCTTATTATAGGCTGACCCCATTTATGGAGATCTGTTATAACAAGTTTTTCGCACTCTTTTCCCGGTGGAGTAATGCTCAAATCCCTGTTTAAAGTTTCGACATAAACGAGATCCTCATTTATGTGCAGTTTTTCCTTTTCGCAGGTTATACCTATAGGACCTTCTGTTGCTTTATAAATTTCGTGAACAGGACAGTTGAAAACACTTCCTAGAAAATCTTTTACATCTGGATACAAAATTTCAGCGTAGGAGATTATTCTTTTTGGTTTTACTTTATATTTCCCTTTTATAGTATTTTTTGCGATAAGTTTTAAAATAGATGGAGGTCCTGAAATTATATTAGGATTTAAATCTTCAAGTTTTTTCATTATGTTTTCAATACTATCGAGTTGACTTATATATGTCAGTTTGTTTCCCAAAATGTTAAGATTGAATGCTGGTGCACTGACTCTCAAAATGAAAGCTACATTCATTTTTTCACCTTCAGGGAAATCGAACCTTGAAAGGAAGGCAGCTCTCATATACATCTCTTCTCTTCTTGTAACAATCTCAACTCCCTTGTTCCCACTCGTCCCAGAGGACATCCCAATGTTGAGACCTTTTAATCTCCTTGAAAAATCCCTACTCTTTTCAATCTCACAACAAAAATTTATTATCTCTTCTTTTTTTAATCCCAAGGTGTTGTAATCTGAAAGATTTTCCATCATTATCTTTTTGTTTATAATTGGAAGTTTATCAAAATCTTTCAAATCACAATTTTCATATAGTTTTCTAAAAAATTTAGAATTCCTAAAAGCGTAATCAACAATAAACTGCCTTTTGACCTTTTGATAATTCTCTATATCCTTTTTGGAAAAATGTTTGAACCTGTATTTTGAAAGTAAAAAGAAAAGTAAAAAATTTTTCGTCTCTAAATCTGAAAAGTAATCTTTTAAACTATCTAAACTCATCAAAGAGTTTTCTTTTACTTTGTATCTTCGTTCTTTTCAACTGGCTTTTCTTGAACTTGCGGGACATATTTGAAAAAACCTGTAAAAAGGAAAGCTAAAAAGAATCCGGTAAAGAATGATGTGAATAAAAGTTTTGTCAGATTTGAAGATTTAACTTTATAATAGTTGTTCAACCTGTATTGAAAATCTTCAATTGAAAGATTAGAGTATGTGTTATCCTCTTCAAGGTATAGCAACTTATTTTTATCAAGAGCTTTTTGCAAAAGATCACCTTTAACGTAAACTTCAAAATCGTTTGAACTCTGATCATATTGAAGCATCATATTCGTTGCAGTCCAATATATATTCTTATCCCCCCAAAATGTTCCCCAAATGTCGACAACGAAAAAGGAACCAACGATTATCACACCTAAAAACCCTAAAAGAAAAAGATTGTTAAATTTTCTTTTCATATTCACTCCTTATTTCTATTAAAATTCTTTATCTGTGAAGGTATCTCCAAAGAGAGTTCGTAAAAACCAGAGTATTCCCCATCAATATAAAATGGAGATTGAAAAATCAATTTCTTTATACCGTTCTTTTCTATCGTATAAACATTTTGTTCCTCTTTTTCCATAAGATTTTTCAATTTACTTTTTGCTGGTTCAGGATGACAATCTAAAAGTGATTCACCAATGATGTCTCCATAATCTTTAAAAATATCTTTTGATTTTTCATTCATATATATTATCTTCCCTTCCCTATCACAAACAGTTATGCCAATATTTATCTGATCAAAAAATTTTTTATCCATATTTTTATTTTACTTTTTTTTTGCTATTTTACAATACAAAATATTTACTTTTAAATTTTATTTTTACAAACATGATATAAAATTGAAATTATCCAGAAGAATGTTTTGAAATTTATGAAGGGATAAAATCTTTAAAAAGGTCTCTGTTTTTAACTATCCTTTTTCTGAATTCCATTATTGGCAGATCACCTTGAACTAAAAGATCATCAAAAATATTATGTTTTTCTGTTTCAACAACCCTTTTGTCCTGATGCAGAACAATTCTGTTAAAAACCATTCCAACTTTTGAAACAAAACTATCAAAAAATTTCATCCCACTCAATTTCATATAGAATCTGATGTAAACTATACTACTTTCTTTATCCACAGGTGCAAAAAAAGCAACAACTCTAACATTTTCAGAAATATGGTTCTGCCAAACATTTGGAAAGATAAATTCAAGATAAATAGAACTATCTTCGATTTTTAACTCTTCAGGTTTTTTAGCTATAACCCCTTTTTCTTTTTCGTTGAAAACATAGAAGAAGAATTTATCCTGATCTATCCATTTCACAACTGGACCATTAACAACAGTTTTTCCACCTTTTCCAATAGTATTGTGATGAACGAATGGAAGATGCATAACATCGAGTTGATTTTCAACTGACCTTGTGAAAGGAACCGTCCATAACTCACCATAATCTGAGAATGAAAAACTATCGTTGATATCGTCGAAAAATTTGGGTTCACCTTCAGGTTTTTCCTCACCAAGCCATATCCATATGAAATCAAATTTCTCAAAAACATAATAATTTTTAACTTTAAATCTATCTTCAACTTTATAGTTTTTACCATAAGCTGGAATAAGTGTTACTTTCCCATCACCATTGTATTCGAAACCATGAAAAGGGCATTGTAAACTTCCATTTACAACCTTTCCTTTTGAAAGTCTCGCTTTTCTATGAACACAGATATCTTCAAGACAGTTAACTTTTTTTTGAGCATCCCTCCAAAGAACTATATCTTTACCAAGCCTCTTTAAACCAACAGGTTTGTTTTTAAGTTGCGATGAAGATAGTATAGCAAACCACATATTACTCCTTTGTTAAATTAACTCTTCAGGGAATGGTTTAAAAATAGTCTGTTCTTTAAGGTAATCTATGTCAAACCTTATTACATAAGATTTCAAAAGTATCAACGTTGTCAAAAGTCCAACTTTATCATTTTTAAAATCTTCAATATTTTTTAGAATAAAATTTTTTTCTTCCTTTTTTAAAGAATCTTTAAAGTAACCAAAAATGTGTAAAAGAGTGTTATAGTATGAATTCTTTCTATAATTTTTTTTAAGCCCTGATAACAATGTTTCACCATAGCGTTTGAAAACTTTTTCAACATCTTCTTTTTTCAGATTTGCTACTATTGTGCCAAGTTCCCTCAACATCTTTTGATTATATGATAGAAAAAGATACTTGTTCTGTGAATGGAATTTGACAAGTTCTTTCATTTCCTTTTTTAGATTTCTAAACCTTGATATTAAAAAAACCTTTGTTAAAAAATTCTCTTTTAGGTATAGATTGTTCAATCTTCCTTCCGATTCAACCGGGATATTTGTAAAAGTGTTAACAACATCTTTAGCAAAAAAGCCGGAACCTTTCTGTACCACAACATTTTTATCACTGAAAATCTTTACATCTTTTATACCACATGATGGAGATCTATCCTTTAAAATAACTCCATCTATATTTTCCTTTTCAATTTTTTTCAAAAATTTTTTTGAAAAATTTTCCATAACTTTAGTTATATCCTTTTCCGTTTTATACTGGATTAAAAAATATTCCCCATTCTTTTTTATTATTCTTATACGATCACGCGGCACTCCGAGACCAATCTCAACTTCAGGGCAAACTGTAATAAATTCTACAAAATCAGACAACTTTTTTATAAACTGTTCTTCAATAATAACTCCATTCCACCTACAAGCATCAAACCCAAGACATTTACTTACAAGGATTTTTGGTTTTGTTTCCATAAAAGCACCTTTTCATTTTTTCAAATAGAATTTAACTTACAAAATATTTTTATAACACAAGAAATTTCAACAACTACTTTCAACTGAAACCGATGCAGCTTCCTGAAACTCTTTTAAAAGTGTTTCAATAAGTTTTTTCACAGACATTATTTTATCAACAAGATATGCATTCGCTCCACAGAAAGCGAAACCATCCTTTAACATTCCCTTTTTAGCGTTTGTCAAAGCTAATGCAATACAGTATGGAACTTTATTAAAATCACATGTTGATAAACATTTCCATGGACATTTGAATGGCTTTTTTATTCCAGAAAAAACATCTTCAATGAATTTGTTTCTTATAGCTCTTCCCGGCAAACCAACGGGACTGTCTATTATAACGATATCCTCTTTTTTACAATCAATATAAGTTTTTTTGAACTCATCCGAAGCATCGCATTCGTAAGTTGCAACGAATCTTGTTGCCATCTGAACACCTGATGCTCCGAGTTTAATGAATTTATAAATGTCGTATCCTGTGTATATTCCACCTGCAGCTATAACAGGGACTTCTTTCCCAAATTTTTGTTCAAAATCTTTTATTTCATCTATAACTTCTTCAACCAACTTTTCGAGTTTGAAATTTGGGTTGAACAAATTCTCCTTTTTGAAGCCAAGATGTCCACCAGCCATAGGACCTTCAACAACAACAGCATCTGGAATTATGTTATAATTCCTTTCCCAGTATCTAAAAATTATTTTTGCAGCTTTTGCTGAAGATACTATTACTACAAATTTTGTTTCTGAATTTTTTAATTTTTCAGGTGGAATTATGTTTGGATTTAAAAGCGGGAGACCAGCCCCAAGAAAAACAAGATCAACTTTCTCTTCAAGAGATATAAGCAAAAGTTCGTTAAAATCTGTAAGAGCCATCATTATGTTAACTCCGATTAGGCCGTCGGTTTTCTCTTTAGCCTTTCTTATCTCCTTTCTTAAAGCCCTTCTGTTCGCCTCTTTGAAATTCATAACAAAATCTGGTTCAAGCATTCCAATTCCTGCTGCTGCTATTACTCCTATTCCACCTTCATTAGCAACGGCTGAAGCTAACCTTGACAAAGAGATTCCTACTCCCATTCCACCCTGAATTATAGGTATCTTCGCTATAAGGTTACCTATTTTTAATTGTGGTATACTTTTCAAATCCATAAATTCTCCTTTTTTTACTTTTCATCACTTAAAAAATTGCCTTTAGAAATTTTTCATACCTTTTCTGTAAAGGGAAATTTTTGTATAAATGATGATAAAATTCATTTTTAATTATCCTTCTTCAAAGTAAAACAAAAAATAAATGTTTAACTTTTCAACAATTTTTTTAATTTTTAAAATATTGGTAAAACAGTAAAAGAGAGTAGAATTGAGATTTTTTGATTTTATTTTAGGATTTAAATTAAACTTAGGAAATTCCCAACCGAATAAAATTTTCATTTATAGAACTTTTCTTATATCCTTATCAAAATCTTTTACCAAAATTTAAACTGAACTGAAATGCTAAAATATTTTTTGTATTAATTTTTTTCATAAATATATTGTATCCCTTAATTCATTTTTAGTCAATAGAAATAAAATGCATTTTCAAAATTCTTAATAATGGATTGACTAAAAAATTTTTATTTAACTAAAAAGTTATTTATAAGTTTAAAACATTTTTTTTGAAAATTTTTTTAGAGGAATTGGCATAGACAAAATATTAACACTTCTTTTTTTTAACTACTTACTAAAAAGTTTTAAAATTTTAATAACAATAAAAGTTAACAACAAAATCCATACTAAAATAAATATCAATCCAAAAAGCCAGTTATCTTTTAATCTTACAGGTTCTTTCAGCGCTTTCTCTTTTGACTCATCCATAATATCTTTTGGAATAAGTTTTATCGAAAGAGCTATCAAAGATGGAACTATTAAAAGATCATCCAAATAGCCTAAAACTGGAATGAAATCAGGAATCAGATCAACCGGGCTTAAAGCATAACCCAAGGTAATAAAAATTATTATCTTTGGTAAAAGTTTTGTTTTCGGATTTTTGTAAGCATAAAAAAGAGTTGTGATATCACTTTTTATTTTTCTTGCTTTTTCTTTCAAATATTTTATTCGTTTCATTTTTGACTTAATTTTAAACTTGTAAAATGGGAAATCAAGTATTACTCTTCAATTTTAATAATTACCTTATTATATATAATTGGTTTGAGACATATTTCCAAAAATATTTTTATCCTATTTTTATCTTCCTCCAGTAATTAATTTATAAAATTTTGGTAAATTTCTTTTGATAAAATAACCTAACAAGACACTAACGATTATTGTGACTATCGGAGCGAGAAAGTAAATTATTATAGATACAATCTCGCGTGTTCCCATGATATAAAACAGTCCTTTCCTTATAAGCGTTAGCAACGGTTCGTGAAAGGCGTATAAAAAAAATGAGAAAGATGAAATATTAAAAATCATCTTATTGGGATTCATCTTTTTTATCATCAAAATGTCATAAAAACTCCAAATACCTATCAATCCGAAAATAATACTCAATTTATGTAGTAGCAACATTAAAACTTTCTGATCAGAGTTTTGGCATATTAATCCTGTCTTTAAAAAAACTAATAAAATCCAAAAAAATGCAAATATCAAATAATATTTCTGTTCAAATTTTTTCAACAAACAATCTCTTTTGTTTATAGCAAAGTAAGCTCCCAAACAAAAAAAGAAAATAGATTCGTTAGTTACAATTACAAAACTAAATCTAAAAAATTCAAGCCAGATAATAAAAAATAGTATAATCAGAATAGCCCTAAAATATTTTGTTAACCAGTAGATCATTGGTGATAAAATCACCAGCACCATAAGATCCCTTAGAAACCAAAGTTGATATGGGATAGGATCAATAAATATTCTCTCTAAAAGTTTTGCAAAGGAATAATTCACAATCAGATCGCTTGTAAAAAATTTTTTTGATTGAGGTAAAATCTGTAAAAAAAAGTAAAACATTAATCCCCACAAGGACCAAAAAAGATATGGTAATAACAAAGATTTTGCTCTTTTTCTATATTTTACAACAAATTCATTTATTTTTCCTTTAATATTTAGAAAAAACAAATAACCTGATATACAGAAAAATATTGGAACTGCAACCCTTGTAATCCCCTGACTGAAAAAGTTTTGAATAAAAATATTATACATGCTATCAAACCTGATATTTCCAGATGAGAATTTTATAGTCAAATTATAAGAATGGAGAAAAACTACCATTATCATTGATACAAATGAAACAATTCGCAATTTTTCACTTAAATATTTGTTCATTCTTAATTCCTTTGAACTAATGCTAACTCTTTCTTATCCAAATCAACTCGACGTTCTACATTTAGAGAAATGAATCTGAACCATTTAAGTTTACTGCCTTCTGGAAATCTATTATTCTTTCCTTTTATCTTCAAATCTTTCTTTCTTTTAAAATCATTAAGCAGATTTTTGTGCAAAGGTGGTAACGTTCTTTCGAATATCATTTTACTTTTCTACCCCTTTCTATGACACTATATAAAAATTTATAACAACATAAAACCATAAGTCAAGTTTAATTCATAAAACTTTTCCTTTCAACTGGAATTTATCATTTTTATTGTAAATCATAAAGGTAATGAAAGTTTTCTTTTATTTCATGTTAGGATGAGTTTGAATGGAATGAAAAAAATATAATCTAACTCTCTTAACTTGACGTTTTTTCATACTCTCTTAAGTTACCCTTCCATCTTGTCAGGATAAGAAAAATTTAAATCTCTTTTTCCTACTCCGAATGGATGGTGTTATTTTAATGATAACAAATTTTTAGTAGACATAACAATGTAAAATATTTTCCATTTATCATCAGGAGAAAACAAAGTTTTCTCGTTTCGGAGTGGAAGGAAAGTTATTTCCATTTTACCACATTCCTAAATTAAGGTATTTCGCCTAATGTTTTACGAATAAAAGAATTTGCCGAAGACAATTTAGACGTAGCGAGCCACATATCTGTGTGTTAAGCGACCCGAAGGGCAAGGTTGCAAAGCAACCGCAGAGTTGTGAACGTAGGGCGACATTAATACAAGCATTTTCTTCTTCTATTCATATTTTATTTGCTTAAGATCCTCTACGCTTTTCTCTTTGTGAATAAGAAAACCCTTTCTTGTTGACCCAAATAAATAAATCCGTTTCTTTCTACTGCCGTAACCAACTTTTTCTCTGATAGCCAAGGAGTTTTTTCAATAGAAAGTATACCTTCAGGTTTTAAAACACGATACAGCTCGGGAAAAATATTCTCCAGACCTCCAGTATGATGAACGAAACCAAAAAGAAATGTAACATCAATACTTTCATACGGCAATCTAGTCCTGTTTACATCAGCAAGAATGTTTTTGACATTCTCTACCCCTTCTTTTTTTTACCTTCCCCTGAACTCTTTTTATAGATAGATGATGATTGTCCAACGCATAAATAACTCCTTTTTCACCTACTATTTTTGCAGCCGGAATTGTAAAAAAGCCGGTGCCACACCCTACTTCCAGAACTTTTTGTCCATGTTTAAGCCCAGCAGCTTTTAAAAGCCTATAAGGATTTCTAAATATCCAGAGAAATGGATTATCGTGCATAAAGAACATCATCTTCAAAGCAAAATTGGGTATTCTCTTTAAGTTTGACATATTTATCCTTCTCTACTTAATTTTTTAACAAATGTGATTGCATAATGATATTCTCCTATCTCAGAAACTTTTTTCTTTTTAAATCCATACTTGCCGATAATCTCCTCAACTTCTTCAGGCGTCAATCTAATAGATTTCGAAGGTCCCGGCGGGCCATCGATTTTTTTAAAATCAATTATAACAAGGCTCCCATTAGGTTTCAGCACTCTATACATTTCTTTTAGTGCGCTTTCAACCTCCTTATTTGCGACAAGTCCATGTAAAACGTTTGCCATCAAACATATATCTATACTTTCGTTTTTTATGGGCAGATTTTTAGTTATATCCCCGGCGAAGGCTTCAATGTTCTTGATATCGCTTTTCTTGATATTTTCTTTAAGAATCTTTATTGACTTTTCAGAAATATCTACTGCATATACTTTCCCCCTGTCTCCGACAATCTCTAAGGCAGGAATAGAAAAACGCCCCTCCCCACATCCAGCGTCTAAAAGGGTGTCGCCTCTTTTGAGCCCAATTGCTCTAAGAGCCTTTTCGGAGTCGAAAAGGCTGCTAAAATGGCCCCTGAAATGGCCAGAGCCAGAGTGACGATGCTTTCTTTCAAATTCATTGCTCATTTTGTTACCTCCTGTTACCTATTTTATACCTTCCCAATGGTCGCCCGTAGTTCACGATTTCATATAACGAATTGCAGTTATGAGAAGTTCGTTCGAAAGGACAAATTTGGGTCAAAACAAGCGAAGTTTTACCTCATAACCACTGTTAGATGCCCCGAAAGGGTCGAAGCTCCGAAGGAGCTGAGAAGTCCGCCGCGAGCCGAAAATTATTTCGGTATACCTTCTTTTGGATTCCAATAAAACCAGGGGGCTTTGTCCAATTTGAATCCAAGTTCTTTATATAAATCAATCGCTTCTTTATTTTCTTTCTCTGTTGTAACAAAAACAACTTTAACTTTCAACCTCTTAAATTGTTTCATAATTTCTTTAACTAATGATCTTCCAATTCCTTTATTCCTAAATTCTTTTTTAACAAATAGTTCTTCAACAATACCATATCTAAAAAATCCATAGATAATAAGATTTCCCCAAATAAATCCAACTACGCGGGCATTCTCTTCTGCAACTAAGAGAATTGTTTTTAATTTAGATTTTTCTACCGGAATTAATAAACCTTTTTCCTTTTTTCCTTTCTCTTCAACCGGGTGAAGGTTATAATAAAGTTCGGAAACAACTCTTTTATCCTTTTGAGTAAACTTTCTAATTTTCATAAGTTAATTTAACGACAGATTTTATAAAACTTCTGGTGATTGGGAGGATTGCAACTAACGTTCTGCGGATAAAAGAAGCCCAGCCCTCTATGCATTTTGATTTTTCTTTTAAGCCATTAAAATTACTAATGAGTATGTTTCTACATTTCAGCCCTTGCTTACGGCTTAGAGGGATGGGTTTGGGCGAAGCGTAGCGAAGCCTTTTATCCGCTATTATATGCAATTGGCTTATATCCATCACTTTTCCTCCTTTGTGGCTTCTACCAGTTGTATCTTTTTAAAAGAAAGGACGAGAGCATAGATAGAGATAAAGAGCAAGGGGAGATGTAACACTCCATTCCACCACAAAATATCGGGCTTAATCAAAAAATTCTCTACCATATTCCAGAAACCAATGATTATTCCAACGAGGCTTGTAACCCTAAGGGTTGCGATATTAACCTTGGGATAATAAAGAGTGAGTATTCCAAGATATACAGGCGTCATGGTACAAAAGGCTAAACCCGCTGGGTTTGTGAATAAATAAACAAGATTAAAATCAGGTTTCATTGATTCAAGGTTTACTGGATACCAGAAGACTAAAAATGCTAATGGAACAACCCAATATCTTGTAATAGGTAGTTTTTGAGGAATGAAATTATTTTTATTAACAGATGCCTCCCAGAACCAGAAGATGGAAACAAGTATCATGAGGATGAAATTACCTGTCACCATTCCAAAACCATATTTATCAGTTATCGCGATACCTTGAAGGAATGCAAAAAGAAGATAATTAATACCAACATAAAAAGAAAAGATTCTGCCACTTCGATTTCCAAACAAAATTAAAGTAAGAACTAGAATTATTGGAATAATCTTGAAAACAGGATACAGAGGAGAGCAAAATTTAAGCAAAGAATTTTGGAGTATATAGATTATAATTTCGCCTATTTTGGAAGGATCAAATCCTTCTGTAACAATCGGTGGACTTATCGTTCCGACCAGAATAAAAAGAACTAAAAACCACCATTTGCGAGTTATTAATTCAAGCGTTCCTTGAATTTTTTCAAGATTTTCTTTTTTCATAATCCTAACCTCCCTTATCATAAAAGAAGATTTCTCAAAGTAAAAATTTGGATGAGCGATTTAAAGCAAGAATCTTTTTATGGTTCTTTATAAGTTTTTTTATCCATTTTTTAGTGCTCTTGATTGCCTCTAAAATAGTTTTTTTATGGTTTTCGTCTATTCCGTTTGCTTTTAGATGCTGCACTAACCATAAACCACTATTCTTTATTTGCATTTTAGGAGAGTAATTCCCCAACCACCTATCAGACTTTTTGCACGAATCGCAACTTGCCACTGTTCCAATAAGCAATCTCTCAAGTGTTTTTCTTTCAGATTGAGTGTCAATTTTGATGAATCTAAAATAAAATCTATCTCTAAGTGTCTTTGTAATTGCTGATTCTATTCTTTTTTCCTTAGCTATATTTCGTTTATTTCCAAAACATTTTATATTTTTACTTTTCGTAAAATCTATCTCCCAAATTGGCAAATACTCTATATTTTGTTTTTTTATTAATGCTCTTCCAATATTTTTTCTGAAAATGCTTCTATCAGAAGGTTTAGGCTTATTTTTATCAAAGTTCATTTTTGATTCATCCAAAAGGTAGTGTTCCTTAATACGGTTTCTGAAATTTTCATTTTTGTTATGAGTGCCAATTCTAACTATTCTTAGTTTATTTTTCCCATGGCCCCAAATTTCGTCTTTTTCATAAAAGAAATATATTCCATTTTCGGGCAATTTTTCTAACTTGAAAGGATACTTAATTATCGGCAGTTGTTCTAATTGTTCATGTAACCATTTACACATTTTTGACACTTTTACCTCTTTTTTATATAATCTCTTTGTAATGAGTAAATAGTTTTATTCTTTTTTTTAGTTTTGTTTCCTTTAATAACCTCTTATACAATTTATGAAAACGCGCAGGGTTACAATAAAACCATATTTCATCATAGCCTTGGAGTTTTTGATCAAAATCATTTAAAAGGTTTCTGAATTCCTGCTCTGTAACTTTGTTAGGATGTTTATCATACCACTCGTGTTTTATCTTGGGGAACCAAACGCCATATAAATCTGAAAAAATAGCCCAGTTGACATTTTTCTTCTTACATTCGTTCATAAAATGTTGAGTTGGCTTTGCAGTGTATAACTTATCTGGAGTTACTTTATCACCACTAACTTTTAATGACTGGTCCTTTTTGGCTGAACAGTGAGTAATATAAATTCTCATTTTATTTCCTCCATGTTACAAAATTTAATTAACACATTACTGATAAAAGAAGTTGCCGAAGGCAATTTGGGCGAAGCGTAGCGAAGCCTTTTATCCGCTGTTATATGACCCGAAGGGCAAGGTTGCAAAGCAACCGCAGAGTCGTGAACCCCATAAAAATTTTTCATCATCATCTCCCGGAAATGTTCTTCCAGGCTGCGTAACCAAGTTTTTCAGTACCATCGAATTTAATTAAGCCTACTGCATCATTTTCATCTAAATCATGAAGCCATGACCATCCAAACAAGTGCAAATTTATTCCTTTATCTCGTGTGAGTCGGCCCGTAGCTTGTACAATGAAATCTGCTTGCGCTTGTTCACCTCCAAGTGCATCAAGTGATGACCAAGCAATTTCACTGAAGCCAAATTGTTTGCCAGGCATGTAATTGCTTGCTTTAGAATAATAATCATCTGGAATATCAGATGGACTGTTTATACCCTGCACGGAATACGGATAACTAGTAAAAATAAGTAAATCAATTTTACTATAGTTGAATAGCTTCAAGACATCAAGATTTGCTTCCCGGTTTTCGGAAACAATTTCTCTGGCGAAAATGCAGAAGACCTTCGTCTCTGGGGATAGTTCTTTAACAGCTTCATAAATCTCTTCATAGAGACTCACATAATTTGTGAAACCGTTAGGCCCATTATCACCATATTTTTCATACCACCTGTTGACTTCATTCCCCAATGATAAGTAAAGAGGACGAGTCGCCTTCACAACATCAAGTGCCGCTTGCTTATATGCTGCTCTCCATATAGAGTCGCTTAAAGTTGCGTTTTCCATCCCCGGCGGCGTGACAAGAGTTAATCCGCTACCTATAAAAGAAATATGGACTATTGGAAACATCCCATTGCCGCGAATAAGTTGTTCTACAAATGTCTGTCCCCAGCTTCCACTTAAGTCAGATGCAAGGTTGTAGAATGGTGTAGGTCTGCCCCACACAGGAACGAATTCCGAATATTGAGCAGCTTGTGCATAAGCATCATCAAATGATTGACTTTGAGCAGTAGTAGGCAAAATTCCCATAAAGAATCCTCTTGATGGGAGTTGCGGAGAATCCACTGGAACAATTGTTTCTGGTTCGGTAGGAGTTAGTTCTATACATCCGCTTATTAATATAACTGAAATTAAAAGCACTGCACAAAGGATGGTCACTCCAAAGTGTTTTATATTCATCTTTTCCATAATTTTACCTCCCCATTAAATTATTTTGGCCTTCATATATTCTTCCTATTTTAAAGGGGGTTCGGAATTTCATATAACGGTTTCAGTATAAAAGAAGTTTTTGCGAAGCAAAAATTTGGGTGAGTTCGCCACTTGCGGACAAACCTTTTATGCTGTGTTATATGAAGTGGCGGCATAACTAAATCACTCCCCAAATAACATGCCAGACTATATCTGCCCAAAAGTGGATACCAACTGCAGCCAAAAATCCAAATTTTCTGAAGTAATAAGCAGCAAAAAGTGAAAGTATTCCATTAAGAAGAATAATCTCAGTCATAAGAGCAAATGGGATTTCAATAATAGTATTAAAACCAAAAAGAATCATTACCGAGGGAATATGACCAAAGGCAAATGCAAGCCCCGAGAAAATAGCGACAGCCCAAAAAATTTGGTTTTGCCATCTATTTTTAAGGATGACACAAGAAATAAGCCATACCCAAAATGAGATGAAAAATAGTCGAAATATCACTTCCTCTCCAATACCAGCAGTAGCCGAAGCAAGGAGAGAAGTAGGAAACGGTGGATGAGGAAGTGGGCCTAATTTGTAAAATTGACTCAAAAAGGCATCGGCAAAAATAAAAAATACACCAATAGCTATCCCAACAAGAGCAGGAATTAAAAACCTTTGTTTATTAGAAACTCCCAAATCCCAGATATCGGCAAAGCCAAGTTTTTGTGAAAGTCTTAATCCAAGAAAACCCAAACCACCATATAGAATAAGCATAATGGCTGCATTTACAAGGGCAAGCACTGGTCTCGAAGCTGGAAGTTCTTGTTCTGGAAGATTTGGTAAGAAAGAACCTTGGGGTAAAAAGACATTAATCGCCCCCAAGATGACAAGAGCTATGATAAGACCAATATAGATTTTGATTGATAGAGATATTTTCTCCATGTTTTACTTCCCTCCATTTTTTATTGTGAGCATTTGAGCCGCCATGTCATATAACTCGTTCATATCCGAACACTTCGGATACCCTACCAAATAAGGAGTATATGCAAACTGTTCGCATATATGCCCCTTTAGATGACCATTGTTCTGTGTTTTTATCCTCATATCTCATATCCTTTTAAAATGCCATCAAGAGGGTTCTTTATTGCAGAAAGATTTTTTGTGCTAACTTGGGTGTAAATCTCTGTAGTTTTTGAACTTTTATGCCCTAAACTCCCCTGTATATATCTCAAATCCATAGTTTTATTG